>NZ_JBWKSX010000013.1:0-103136 GCF_059420025.1 Azonexus sp. GW821-FHT04F04
ACCGCGCCGTCGCTTTCGCTTCGTCTGCAGCAGAGAGGCAAGATTATGAAGAACTTCTCACCTCCCGTCAAGCTTTTCAGAGAATTCCTGAAATATTTCTTTCAAACTCCAGAAACCTTACGATCAATTAAAACCACTAATCAAACTATTTTCTGGTTGCGGGAGCAGGACTTGAACCTGCGACCTTCGGGTTATGAGCCCGACGAGCTGCCAACTGCTCCATCCCGCGTCCGTCAGAAGAGGGCGCATTATCCAGAGCTTGTTGCAGTGCGTCAAGTACAATCGTAAAAAAAGAGACTATTTCTTTTCGATCCACTCGACCATGGACGACCACTGGTCAACATCTCGTCGATGCTTTGCTCGCGGAGGGTCAAATACCGTTGCACCAGCCGCAGCCACGTTTACGTAATTCTGTGTATTTCTCAAGTAGGCAACGATAGGAATATCGAAGTGCTTCAGAAACTCTTCAAGCATTGCTGCTGCCCGGGTACGCGGATCAACCCGCATCGCCACGATTCCAACCTTTACCCGCTGGCCACGAATTTCGTTGCGGATTGAATTCAAGAAATCCTCTGTGGCGGCCATATCAAAAACTGATGGCACCAACGGCACAATCACCTTATCCACCGTTCGCAGATAGTCGGTCAACTTGTATCCCTGCAACCCGGCAGGCGCATCAACCACAACCCAGTCTGCCTCCTTCGGCAAACTGAGGGAAATCTGGTTCCCGGCAAAGTAACCGGTAATTGCCGGCAATGCCGGGTCGCGAAACGCCATCCAGCGCAGCGATGACTGTTGGCGATCAAGATCGCACAAGGTCGTTTTCTTGCCTTTATTTGCAAAGTAGCCGGACAGATTCGTCGCCAGCGTTGTCTTGCCAGCCCCGCCCTTCGGATTTGCAACCAGAACTGCCCGCATATGACCTCCCCTTATATATTTGCGGGGTCATTATATTCGCCACCTCAAAGGGCTCATAGATGCATAAAATGGATGCTTTCCTTCCATCAGAACCATCATGGCCACAAAAGCAGCTAGCGACCGTCAGGGCATTCAATCCATCGAGGTGGGATTTCGACTGTTGAACGTACTGGCAGCAACCAATCGCCCGATGATGTTGCGCGACATCGCCAAAGGCGCCGGGATGCCCGCGGCGAAAGCACATAGATATATGGTCAGCTTCCTCCGTATAGGGATCGTGGAGCAGGACAACAGTAGCGGTCGCTACGATCTGGGAGCCTACGCTCTGGAATTGGGGCTTTCCGGACTCGGGCGACTTGATCCGGTCCGCCTGGCCGGTCCTATTCTTGAGACGCTCTGCGAAGAGATTCAGGAGACCGTTGCTCTGGCCGTATGGGGCAACCACGGGGCGACCATTGTTCGAATCGTCGACGCCGGCGGCCCGATCACGATCACGCTGCGCGCCGGGACCGTCTTGCCGCTGTGCAACTCGGCAACAGGACGCGCTTTCGCCGCCTTCTACCGTTCGCCATTCCTAAAGAAAAAGCTCGACGACGAGTTAAAGGAAATCTCCGACGCGAGCAAAACAGCCATCACGACGGTTCGCAGACAGCTCGAGAAGAACCTGACAGAAATTCGTTCACACGGGATCAGCCGTGCATCAGGTAGCCTGACCCCGGGCATCAACGGCTTTAGCGCCCCCGTATACGATCACACGGGTACTATGGTTGCCGCGATTACCTCGTTGGGTTCAATCGGTGAATTTAACGTGGAATGGGATAGCCCCGTAGCCAAGGCAATGCTTGAAGCCTCAAAAGCGCTGTCGCACCGTCTTGGCCATGGCAGCTTGGCTGAATGACTCAAGTTGGCGGCAAAGAATACAGTGCCCCCAGAATAGAAAGCTAGTTGCGCGGGTAGACGCAACTAGCCGGGAGAAAATCCGGGTAAGAATTGCGCCTCGTCACTGGTGCTGAGCCCACCGCAGCCTTTTTTCGACCTTGCGCCCACTTATTTCCCTCCGACGCTCGAATGGGCGTGCGCTGCACTCAGCAAGCGAGAACTGGTCACGGTTAGTCTATTTTCAATCTTGCAGCAGGGCGTCGAGCATGGCAATCATCTGATCGATCTCGACCTCGGTCACATTCAGCGCCGGCATGAAGCGCAGTAGATTGGGGCGTGGCGAATTGAGCAGCAAGCCCGTCGGGCCGCCTTCGAGCGCCCGGCGAACGATATCCGGGCCGCGCTCGTCGGCCAGCACCAAGGCCCGCAACAGGCCAGAACCGCGTTCGCCCTGCAAGCCGTGTTTTGCCGACAGTTCGAGCAGGAGTTTCGACAGATATTGCCCGCGCGCCTCGACGCCCGACAGGAAACCCGGGGACAGCAGGCGCGTCAGCACGGCGAGGCCGACGGCGGTCATCAACGGATTGCCGTTGTAAGTGCCGCCTTGGTCACCCGGCTCGAAGCAGCAGATTTCCTCGCACGCCAGCAGCGCCGCCAGCGGCACGCCGCCGCCGATGCCCTTGGCCAGCGTCATGATGTCCGGCGTGATGCCGGCGTGTTCGTAGGCGAACAGCTTGCCGGTGCGGCCCATGCCGGTCTGCACTTCATCGACGATGAGCAGGATGCCGCGCGCCGTGGTCAGCTCGCGCAGCGCCTTGAGGAATTCGATATCGGCCGGGATCACCCCGCCCTCGCCCTGCACCGGTTCGAGCATGACCGCTACCGTTTTTGGCCCGATTTTCTCGTTGACCGTGGCAATGTCGTTGTAGGTCGCTTTCGGGAAGCCCGGCACCTGCGGCGCGTAGATCGTGTCCCAACCAGCCTTGCCGGAAGCCGACATGGTCGCCAGCGTGCGCCCGTGGAAGGAATGGCCGAAAGTGATGATCTCGTAGGCGCCATCCTTGTGCAGCCGGCCCCACTTGCGCGCCAGCTTGATCGCCCCCTCGTTGGCTTCGGCACCGGTATTGGCGAAGAAGACGCGGTCGAACACCGAATTGGCGGTGAGCAGGCTGGCCAGTTCGATCATCGGCCCGTTGTAGAAAGCCGGGCTCGGGTTGATCAGCTTGCCCGCTTGCGCAGTCAGTGCCGCGGCGACTTCCGGCGGGCAATGGCCCAGCGTATTCACCGCCCAGCCCTGGATGAAGTCGAGATAAGCCTTGCCCTGATGGTCGTAAAGCCACGACCCCTCGCCGCGCTCGAAAACGAGATCGGGACGGTTGGTGATGCTCATCAGGGAATCGGTATTGGCGGCGTGGTATTGCATGGTCGGTTTTCCGTGGAAGGGAGCTGGAATAATAAGTCCGCGATATTACCGAATTACGCGAGGCGGTTGCGCGCTCGCAAAATTCGGTCAGGCGCGTTCTCGCAAGAAACAGGTGCATTGCAAACATTGGCTCTGTCGGCGTGACTGTTGATTGATATTGCGACCCTCACCAAACAATCCCCATGTCATTCAGAACGTTACGGGCGATTCAATCGTGCTTAAAGGTGCCAACTAAACTAACCTTTCAATCTCGAGGGCGTCGTCCTAAAAGCCGGTCATCGCCTGGATGCGTGAAGCCACGCGAGTCTGAACGCCACCGGCCATCGACCGGATGCCTCACCCGCCCCCAACCAACCCCGCCAACGCTGCCTCGGCAAACGCCACATCCTGGGCCTCGCTCCCGCCTGACACACCAATCGCCCCGACCAGCACGCCCTCGTGCTTGACCGGCAGGCCGCCGCCGAAGCCGACGAAGCGGTCACGTTGCATCAGGCCGTGGCGGAGCATTTCGGAGCCTTTGGCCAGGCGGGCATCCCATTTGGCGGTGGCGGGGCCGAAGCTGACCACCGTGTAGGCTTTGTCGAGGGCGATGTCGATGGAGTGGTAGGGCGCGCCGGGGTGGCGTTTGAAGACGAGCGGGTAGCCGGCGCGGTCGACGACGGCGACGCAGATTTTGACGCCGGCTCCGCTGGCGGCGGCGAGTGCCCGGTCGGCCAATTGTTCGGCGCTGCACAGGCCGAGCGAGGCGATCATTTCAATGTCCATGACTTTCTCCATGCGCTGCCGAGACTTGCGCCGTCAGGCGTTGGCGCAGGGTGAGCAGGAATATTGCGAAAACGGTGAGGGCGGCGCCTTCGACCAACATGGTCTGGCCGGCGCCGAGCGCGACGGCGACGAAGCCGGCGAGCAGGCCGCCGAGCGCGTCAAAGCCGAAGCGGGCCGAGGTGAAGAAGGAGACGATGCGGCCGCGCAGCTGCTCGGGGGCAGAGCTTTGCAGGATCATGTTGATGCCGACGTTGCACACCGAGATGCCGAAGCCGAGGCCGACCATGGCGGCCAGTGCGAGCGGCAGCCGGGTGGTCGCGCCGAAAACAAGCAAGGCGACGGCGCTGATGGCGACGCCTGAGACGACGGCGGCGATCAGGCCGGAGACGGTTTTTCGGGTGGCGAGAAAGACCGTCGAGGTGAAAGCCCCGCAGCCGGCGGCGCCCCACAGCCAGCCCAACGTTGTTGCATCGCCGGCGAAGACGTCGCGGGCGAAGACCGGGAGCAGGACGGCGTAGGCCGAGGCGGTGAGGTTGAGCGCGATGAGCGTGACGATCAGCATGCGGATGACCCAGGTGTGCCAGGCGAAGAGCAGACCTTCCTTGAAAACCTGGCCGACCGAGCCGGTGGCGCGCAGCGGCGGCTGGCTACGGACGACCAGGATGGCGGCGATGAGCGCCAGGAAGGAAAAGCCGTTGATGGCGAAGCAGAAGGCTTCCGAGGTCAGGCCGAGGAGCAGGCCGGCAATCGGCGGGCCGATGAAGCGGCCGGCATTGAAGAGCATGGCATTGAGGGCCAGCGCGTTGGGCAGGTCGTCGCGGCTGCCGACGAAGCTGCCGATCAGCGACTGGCGCAGCGGCGCGTCGAAGCTGCTCAGGACGCCGAGGACCAGCGCCATGAGCACGATGAAGCCGGGGGTTATCCAGTCCAGCCAGCACAGGCCGGCGAGGACGAAAGCCTGGACGGCCATCAGCGACTGGACGCCGACCAGCCACTTTTTCTTGTCGTGCTTATCGATCCAGGCGCCGGCCAGCGGGCCGACGACGAGTTGCGGTATGAGGCCGCAGAAGGCCGTGATGCCAAGCAGCGCGGCAGAACCGGTGAGCCGGTAGACCAGCCAGGCGAGCGCCACCTGCTGGATCCACGAGCCGAGGATGGAAATGGCCTGGCCGGTGAAATATAGGCGGAAGTTGCGATGCGCCAGCGCTCGCATGCCGGCTGGCAAAGCCATGTTCAAGCTCCTGCGAACATGGCCGCGCAGAGCGCAGTGCCGACTAAATAAGTGCCAAGCGCGCCGACGAATCGGGCCGGGTTGGGCCGCCCCAGGCTGGGCCAGGCGATCAGCCCGATGACGAGCAGAAAGCGGCAAAAGGTGGCGGCGATAATCAAATTGACGACGAGGTCGGACGGCCCGCGCCAGCCGAAATAGAGAAAGATCACGGCGAGGAATGGGGCAAATTCGGCGGTATTGGCATGCGCCCGGATCAACCTGTTGAGCATGGAGTTGCGCTCAGCCGAAGGACCGGAACCGGTACCCGTACGGAAGCGGAAGATGGAGACAGCCAGTCCGAGTAGAAAGAGCAGCATGCCGAGGGCGGCGGTGCAGTAGAGGGCAACGGGGTGGATGTTGGGCATGAGGTTTGAACGTTATTGTTGGTCAGCGCGAAGCGCGCCGGAAGAGCAGATAGCCGGCCAGCGAGGCAGCGCTCGTCGCCAGGATGACCCAGACCATCGGCCGGCCGCTACCGTCGTGAGTGTAACTGACAGCAGCGACCTTACTTTTGCCCAGAGAGTACGATGAAGTTAAAAAGGTTGGCTGAAAAATTGACGAGCATCGCAGCAAAGGCGGTGCCGACCGTTAGCGTTTCCGGAAACTGGCGCCAAACCATAACAAAATTCAGCATGGCGGCATGGATGGTCCCGCTCCTACAGCAGAGACATGGAAGGGAGGAGAAGCGGCGATCCACAAAACAAAACGGCACTCGCTTCCTGGTTTGGGCGAGGAATACATGATTCAGAGCCCCCCCCACTGAAGGATTTCATTTTCGGGCAAATTTTCGGGTTGACCGTGGGAATGCGAAGTAGGTTGCGCACAGCCCCCCCAAGGCCAGATACTTGGTTTCCATGTACTCGTCAAAGACATTGACAGGAGCCTTTACGGCCGAATACCGCCCCCTTTTCAGAGTCGCACAGGCCCCAAGGTCGACAATTAATCTGCCGAGCACTCCCTCCGTAAATCGACTGACGGCTTACGACAGACGAACGTTGAGTTCGTCGATAACCCCGGCCCAGTCTGCATCCTCGATTATTTCCTCCTTGAGGAACGCACGCTGGGCGGCCGTCCAGAACGGGGCGCGATATAGCGCTACGCCGTGCGCCAAGGGACGATGGCTGGCGATGAAACTATCAATCGCCACTGGATCGTCCGGCAATCCAAGCTGGGCAAACAGATTGTCCATCGTGTGCAGGCTGGCATCCATGTGAATTCCTTTCCCGACTGTCCATGCGATATCCGCATGCTGGTTCGATGAAATGAAATCAAAACAGTTCCAGAAGAAAGTCACTCCACCTAGATCAGGATATAACGATGGCAGCGAGACTCGCTGGCCAGCGCATCCATGGCTTCCTGAACGGAGATCTGAACCAGACTGACCAGCCAATGGCGCCGGTCGGCACAACGCATTACCGGCAACTCGGCCCGGCCGAGCCGTGGGTCGGCAACGGCAATATTGCTCGATTCCAGCCGCAAATGATTTTGGGGGGTCTCCAGCCAGGCGACCAATCCTTTCAACAGATTGTCAGGCTGCAACTCCCGTTCGGCCAGAACATACTCGGGAGCCTGGCCATCTTTCGGTGTTGGAGCGGGCGCTCCGTTTTCAATGTCCCACTCCGACTTAAGGAGCCGCCCCTTGTTCCGCAGAATCTCGACATGCTCACGGAACTGCCCGAGGAGACGATGCAGACAAGAGTTGCGCAGACTTTCCCGGCAATACTCTTCGCTATATCCAATACTGCGGATGGTGTGGTCAGCGAATTGCAGGCCAAGCTCATTGCCCAACCCCGCCCTCTCGCGAAAACCGAGGAGCCCGAAGAACTCGAGCTTGCCCTCCCTGGCCAACGGCGGCAAGAAATCCCGGATCTCGATGCTTCTCCCCAGCGCAACCTGGACATCAGCAGGTTCGGGAAAAACAGTCTGGAAAAACGAATTGTGGCAAGAAGCGCTGGCCGAAATTTCGAACGGGCCGGGGATACCCTTGATCTGCTGATGGTAGTACTCCTCTGCAGAGTGCAAGGCCTGCGCCAGGATGGGTTCGAAGTTGTTCGCCTCGGAAATCGATTCGCCTAGGGCTGCGACCACCTTCTCGACAAACCGATGGGTCGGAGACATGGCACGTGGGCCATGAACAAGCCCATTGAGTTTATTGAAAAACATCCGGACGCTCCCTAGGTTTAGACCAATGGAATATTACCCCTATTTTAAGTATGGGTAAGCAGATTGACCATGGCTGGTGTGAAACAGCGTCAGGATTGCATCAAGTCACTCAACAGGGTGTCGCTGTGCAGGTATGATTCGGAGAGCTTACGACCGGCTACCTTGAGACACATTAATGGCCAAACCCCTTTGGGTTCCTGCACGGCACCCGAAAAACAAAAAAGCCACTCCGAAGAATGGCTTAACTGTTTGATTTTACTGGTGCCCCCGAACGGAATCGAACCGCTACCTGATGATTACAAATCAACTGCACGACCTTCATGCTACGGGGGCCCAAGTGATGGGGCGCGATTATAGCTTGAACATTCAAATTTCGACATGAGCACTCTCACCAATCCTTTCGAGATCGCCCGGGAAACCCTGCGACTTCTGGCCGTGCGCCGTATTCCGCCATCGCCGGAGAATTACCAGACGCTTTATCACGAGATCGCCGGGACCAAACCGGCCGGCGCGTCGTTTCCGGAAGCGCAACTGCGCTCACTCGCCGCCGCCCTGCCTAAAGCATCCCCCGATCAGCTACGCTTGGCCCGGCAACTCGAAGAGTCGGTCAAAGCGGCCAACTGGGACGACTACAAGAAGTATCTGAGTGATTTCGTTGCTGGCCTTGCCGAATCGCAAAAACTGGCCTGGTCAGAGTTGATAACCGATCTGCTGCGTTTGTGGGATGCCAAACATCCGGGGCTGACCTCCGCCCGCAAACGCGAGTCGCTCGAACACGTGTTGACGAGCAACGCCGCCAATCCCGACACGCTGTACACCCGCTTGCAGAGCCTGTTACGCTCGTGGGGACAAGGCAAGGAGGCGGAGGCCGTCAATCCCGCCGAAGCCGGCAATATCGAAATTAGCCCAAATTCCGGGTTGACCGTAACAACGGCCGACCTGCTGCCCGAGCTGCGCGAATTGTTTGCTTTTACGCTCGAAACGGCGATGGCCACTCAACTGATCGAAAGCCCGCAGCTTTCCACCGATGCCAAGGCGCTGGCCAAGGACATCCGCAGCGCGACGAGCCCGGCCCAGTTGCAGGAATTTCTCGTTCGCCTGAAGCGCTTCGCCTTCAAGCTCGAACTACTGGCCGAAGATCAGGCAGAACTCCGCCAAAGTCTCCTTGGTCTGCTTCGTCTGCTGGTCGGCAACATCACCGACCTGGTCCTCGATGATCACTGGCTGCACGGACAGATAGAGGTGGTCCGGGAAATCATCGACAAGCCGCTGTCACAGCGCGCCCTAGATGACGCCGAACGGCGGCTGAAGGAAGTCCTCTACAAGCAAAGCCAGCTCAAGGCCAGCCTGTCAGAAGCCAGGGATGCCATCAAGAGCATGCTGGCCGGTTTCGTCGACCACCTCGCCGACTTCGCCGATGCGACCTCCGATTATCACGACAAGATTGAAAGCTGCGCCGGAAAAATCAGTTCGGCCACCGACATCTCCGAACTGGAAAGCGTGCTGGGTGAAGTCATGCGCGAAACCCGGACGATCCAGATCAACGCCCAGCGCTCCCGCGACGAACTGCGAATAACCCAGCAAAAGGTGCAGGAATCGGAAGCGCGCATCACCGAGCTCGAACGCGAACTCGAAACCACCAGCGAACTCGTCCGCCACGACCAACTGACCGGTGTCCTCAACCGCCGTGGCCTGGAAGAGATCTTCACCAAGGAAGCCGCCCGGGCAACGCGCCATGAAACCTCACTGTGCGTTGCGTTGATCGACATCGACAACTTCAAGAAACTGAACGACTCGATGGGGCACGAGACCGGCGATGAAGCGCTCATCCATCTGGCGACAATCTGCCGCGAAACGCTCCGGCCGCAAGACACTGTCGCCCGTTACGGCGGTGAAGAGTTCATTGTCCTGCTCCCGGATACTCCGCTCAATGATGCGGTGAGCGCGCTCACCCGCCTCCAACGCGAACTGACCAAAAAATTCTTCCTGCATGCCAATGAGAAGGTGCTGATCACATTTAGTGCGGGGGTTACGCAAATGAATTCTGAGGACAACCAGGCTACCGTGATTAAACGGGCTGACGAAGCGATGTACCAAGCAAAACAGACAGGCAAAAACCGGGTGGTCAGCATATGAAGGCCGTCATCCTGGCCGGGGGACTTGGCACCCGCATCAGCGAAGAATCGCACCTCAAGCCCAAACCCATGATTGAAATTGGTGGAAAGCCGATCATTTGGCATATTTTGAAAATTTACTCCGCACACGGAATAAATGACTTCGTCATCTGCCTCGGCTACAAGGGCTACGTCGTCAAGGAATACTTCGCGAACTACTTCCTACACAACTCCAACGTCACATTCGACCTGACGAACAACCAAATGCAGGTGCACCAGCGGCATGCTGAGCCTTGGAAAGTGACACTGGTCGATACCGGCGAACATACCCAAACCGGCGGCCGACTTCGGCGAATTAAGGATTTTCTCGTTCCCAACGAGCCTTTCTGCTTCACCTATGGTGACGGAGTTGCAGACATCAACGTCACAGCACAAATCGCCTTTCACAAGCGCCACGGACTGGCTGCAACGGTCTGCGCAGTCACCCCCCCCGGGCGATTTGGCGCGCTCGACATCGACGGTTTTCAGGTCAGTCGTTTCCAAGAAAAGCCAATCGGCCAGGGCGGCCTGATCAACGGTGGCTTTTTCGTTCTGCAGCCGGAAGTCGTTGACCTGATCGAAGATGACGCCCAGCCTTGGGAAGCAGAACCGATGCGCAACCTGGCCAGTCGCGGTGAATTGGCGGCGTGGATGCACGAAGGCTTCTGGCAACCGATGGATACCCTGCGCGACAAGATGCATCTGGAAGAGCTCTGGCAACAAGGAAAAGCCCCCTGGAAAACATGGTGAACCAACAGTTCTGGCAGGGCCGACGGGTTTTTCTGACAGGGCACACCGGCTTCAAGGGTAGCTGGCTGTCTATCTGGCTGCACGAACTGGGCGCTGAACTCAGTGGTTACGCCCTTGCGCCACCAACCACCCCGGCGCTCTATGACATCGCACGGGTAGGTGAATGCCTGTCCTCCACCATAGGCGACATCCGTGATGCTGCGCAACTGGCCAACACGATGCGCGCGGCTGCGCCGGAAATCCTGTTCCATCTTGCCGCCCAACCGCTGGTCGGTGAAGGATATCGCAACCCGGTCGACACCTACGCGACTAACGTCATGGGGACCGTCAATGTTCTGGAAGCGGCACGATGCTTACCCAGCCTGCGCGCCATTGTCGTCATCACTACCGACAAGTGCTACACCAATCACGAGACCGGCCGAGCCTTTAAGGAATCCGATCCACTGGGCGGTCACGACCCCTACAGCAGTAGCAAGGCGTGCACCGAACTGGTCAGCCATGCCTATCGCCAATCCTTCCTGAATCAGAATGGTATCCGTCTGGCCACCGCTCGGGCAGGCAACGTCATTGGCGGTGGCGACTGGGCTGCCAACCGCTTACTACCCGATCTCCTGCGCGCCTTCTCTCGGGGCGAGACTGCTCGGTTGCGCCATCCGCAAGCCATTCGCCCCTGGCAACACGTTCTGGACCCACTCTCCGGATACATCATGCTCGCAGAGCGGTTATGTGCAGGATCGGTGGCTGAACGGGCCTGGAACTTCGGGCCAGAGACCGCAGACTGCGTCACCACCGGCGAGCTTGCCACGCGACTGTCAACCGCCTGGGGTCCGCAAGCCAGCTGGGCGCCCGACGAGGCAGCAGATTTCCCGCACGAAGCAACCTTGCTGAGTCTCGATGCCAGTGATGCAAAGAATATTCTCAAGTGGCGTCCGAAATGGCCGTTAACAGTGGCCGTTGAGCAAACCACCGCGTGGCATAAGGCGTGGCTTGCCGGGCATGACATGCAAGCGATCTGCCGCCGGCAGATCACCGAATACGCAGATTGACACCATGACGTTAAACGAAGAACGACAAGATATCCTTCAGAGAGTGCGCGCATACGCCGCGCGCACGACTGCTGCGCCGGATTTCGCCCCAGGACAGAGCGTCATTCCACCCTCCGGCAAGTTGCTGGGGCCGGATGAGTTTGTGAATCTGGTTGACGCAGCGCTGGACGGCTGGCTGACCACCGGACGCTTTAATGCCGCGTTCGAGCAAAAGCTGGGCGAGTTTCTTGGCGTCCCGCACGTGCTAACCTGCAATTCTGGGTCGAGTGCCAACCTGCTGGCCCTTACCGCCCTGACTTCGCCGCAACTGGGCAAACGCGCGCTGCGTCCCGGCGACGAGGTAATCACCGCCGCTGCGGGCTTTCCAACCACTGTCAATCCGATACTGCAAAACGGTCTGATCCCGGTCTTTGTCGACTCTGAAATTCCGACCTACAACCCGTCGCCAGCCAGCATCGAGGCCGCCATAACACCTAAAACTCGGGCAATCATGCTCGCGCATACACTGGGCAATCCGTTCGACGCTCATGCCTTGCGTGAACTGGCCGACCGCCACGGATTATGGCTGGTTGAGGATTGCTGCGACGCCCTTGGATCGACGCTCAACGGGCGTATGGTTGGCACTTTCGGGCACGTCGGCACACTCTCCTTTTATCCGGCGCACCACATCACCATGGGCGAAGGCGGGGCAGTTTTCACGGTCGACCCGAAATTACGGCAAATTCTGGAATCCTTCCGTGACTGGGGCCGCGATTGCTGGTGCGCCCCGGGCTGTGACAACACCTGCGGCAAGCGCTTCGACTGGCAACACGGCGAACTGCCGGCCGGCTACGATCACAAGTACGTCTATTCGCACCTGGGCTACAACCTGAAGATCACCGATATGCAGGCGGCGATCGGGCTTGCCCAACTGGAACGCGTCGACCACTTCATCGCCACACGCAAACGCAATTTTGCCGATTTATTGAGTCACCTATCCGGCTTGCATGAGTTCCTGGTTCTCCCGGAAGCCACTTCTGGCAGCGATCCATCCTGGTTCGGCTTCCCGCTGACGCTGCGCGACGAGGTGCCTTTCGACCGCGTCACGCTGCTGCGCTACCTTGATCAGCACAAGATCGGTACGCGCCTGTTGTTTGCCGGCAACTTGACGCGCCAGCCGTACATGGCCGGCCGACACTACCGTGTGGCCGGCCCGTTGGACAACGCCGACCGCATCATGAAAAACACCTTCTGGCTTGGGATTCACCCGGCCTTGGACCCGCACATGATCTCCTACGTCGCTGACCGGATCAGAACCTTTATCGGGGTAGATTTCGCATGACCGGTCACCTGCGCGTTGCCGATTACATTGCGCAGCGCTGCGCCGAAGCCGGTGCACGCCATGTGTTTCTGGTCACGGGTGGTGGTGCAATGCACCTGAACGATGCATTTGGTCGCCATCCACAGCTTTCGCCGATCTGTTTCCACCACGAGCAGGCAGCAGCCATGGCAGCTGAAGGTCATTATCGTACCTCGCGCCGCCTTGCCGTACTCAATGTGACCACCGGCCCTGGTGGAATCAACGCATTGAACGGAGTCTATGGCGCCTATGTCGACTCCATCGCCATGCTCGTTGTTTCAGGACAGGTCAAGCGCGAAACCTACCTCCGTAACTACCCGCAACCCTTGCGGCAACTGGGCGACCAGGAAGTCGACATCGTCAGCATGGCGCGCCCGATCACCAAGTACGCCACGACGGTCCAGAACCCGTGCGAGATTCGGCGCGTCATGGACAAGGCGATATTCCTGTCTACGCACGGCCGCCCCGGGCCAGTCTGGATAGACGTTCCGGTCGACGTCCAAAGCACGCAAATCGATCCGAGCGACCTGCCAGGCTGGGATAGTGCCGATCACGAGAGCCTGCTCGACGACCCCGAACTTTGTCCAAATACACGCGCCTGGCTAGCGCAGCAGCCGACGACGACCTTCGATACGGCCCTGGACGCCTTGCTGGCAGCCCTAAAGGAGGCCAAGCGGCCGGTGCTGATGGCTGGTACCGGCATTCGCCTGTCTGGTATGCAGGAGGCGTTCATCACCCTGTGCACCCGACTCGGGATGCCTGTAGTTACCGGCTGGAACGCCCACGACTCTCTGACCGACGACCATCCCTGCTATGCCGGCCGCCCCGGTACCGTCGGCGACCGCGCCGGCAACTTCACGGTCCAGAATGCGGACCTGCTGATCGTACTCGGTTGCCGCCTGAATATCCGCCAGATCAGTTACAACTGGCAAAGCTTCGCCGCCGGCGCCCGTAAGTTTATGGTCGACATTGATGCCGTCGAAATGGACAAGCCAACGCTGTCGATCGACTACAAGATCCACGCCGATCTAGCCGACTTCATTCCGGCACTGCTCAAGCGCCTCGATGGCTACACGCCAGCCAGGGAACACCAAGACTACCTTCGCTGGTGCCGCGACCGGGTTAGCCGCTACCCCGTCGTTAGCACTGCACAAAGAACAACAAACCGGCCACTCAACCCCTACTATTTTATCGAACTGCTGTTCGCCAAGCTGGATGAGGATGCGGTGGTTGTCACCGGCAACGGCTCCGCCTGCGTCATGGGCTTCCAGGCGGCTCGCCTGCGGGCCGGGCAGCGTCTATTTACCAACTCCGGCGATGCCTCGATGGGGTACGACCTGCCGGCGGCAATCGGCGCCTGTATCGCACGCAACCGGCAACGGGTGATCTGCCTCGCCGGCGACGGCAGCCTGATGATGAACCTTCAGGAGTTGCAAACGCTCGTTGGCTATCAGCTACCAGTCAAGGTCATCGTCCTGAACAACGCCGGTTACCTCTCCATTCGCCAAACCCAGTCTGCCTACTTCCAAGACAACATGTTCGGCATCGGCCCGGACAACGGCGTCAGCCTGCCCGATTTTGTCGCCGTGGCGCACTCTCTGGGACTGCCTGCGCACCGCGTCGCAAGCGCGGAAGACTGGCTATCGCAAGCAACCGAAGACTTGCTTTCAGCCCCGGGACCGGCGCTCATAGAGGTCGTTGTCGACCCCGCACAAGGATTTTCTCCAAAACTAGCCTCAAGAAAACTCCCCGATGGGTCGATGAGTACACCAGCGCTGGATGACATGTCTCCGTTTCTGGATAGAGATGAGCTTGCAGCAAGCCGTTTCTCAGACTGAGAACTCATGTACTCAACAATTGTTTACGACCTCGATGGAACGCTGATCGATAGCGCGGCGACGGTAGCAGGGCTGCTGAATGACCTGCGAGCCGAACGCACTTTGCTGCCACTGGCAAGGGAAGATTTAACGCCATGGCTAAGTGTTGGAGGCAAGACCATGGTTGCCGCAGCACTTAACATTGCCAAGGACGAGGCACAAGCCTATCTTGATATATTTCGTGCTCGTTACCTCGCGTTGCCAACCAATCCGGCAACACTCTACCCTGACGTACACAAAACATTATCAACACTGAAATCCAGAGGTATCCGGCTTGGCCTTTGCACCAACAAGCCAAGGCAACTCACCGAAAAAATCCTCGCCGAAACGGGGCTCAATATATATTTTAATGCCGTTTGTGCGGGTCTAGACTTGCCCACCAGCAAACCCCATCCGGATAACCTGCATGCGTGCTTGAATGGATTGGGCTGCTCCCCGGACGAAACTCTCGTAGTCGGCGACAGTTGCGTTGATCAAGCCATAGCAAAGGCATGTGGCACCGGATTTGTATTCTTCAGCGGTGGCTACGATGACGGCGTTAGTCAGGAAAACCGCACCCTAACAATTCAGCACCATGCTGAGATATTCAATCTGATCCAATTCCAATAAAGGTTCCATCATGAATGTTTGCGAACGCAAGATGCTGAGTCTGCTCAAAGCACTCAAGAACGATTATGGCTGTGTTGCGGTCAAAGCAGAGTTTGAAGCAGAGGGCACTCGCGTGGACGAACTGCTTCGCCTCATGGAGATCGCCCGCAAAGCCGATTTGAAAATTGGACTGAAAGTCGGTGGTTGCGAAGCGATGCGCGATCTCATCGAGAGCAAGCAATTTGGCGTGGAGTACATCATTGCCCCGATGGTCGAAACCCCATACGCATTAAGCAAATTCATTCAGGCCAAGGATCATGTTTACACCCAAGATGAGCAGATTGACACCGAATTCCTTTTCAACATGGAGACCCACACGACCTTTACGTCGATTGCCGCAATGTCCGATATGGCTGTAGCAGGGGGCTTGGCTGGCATTGTCTTGGGCCGTGTCGACTTTGTGGGTTCGCTAGGCTGGGGCCGCGAGGCAGTCAATTCCCCCAGCATGGCAGAGTTTTGTCAGGTAGCGGCCCAGCACTGCCGTGACAAGCATCTTGACCTTGTCATTGGTGGTGGCGTATCGGCTGACGCAATCCCATTTCTGACGGAGGTCCGTAAAACGCATTTGACTCGCTTCGAGACGCGTAAGGTTATTTTCGGCGCCAACGCTCTAGACATCTCTGAAATCCGTGAAGGCCTGCGCGTGGCGGTGCATTTCGAACTGTTGTGGCTGCAGAACAAGCGTGATTATCATGGCTTCATCCATCGGGAAGACAATGCTCGAATCGAGATGCTTGAAAAGCGCTGGCAAGTACTATCCGAAACCATACCAAATTACTGACATCCCCCAACAAAGGCATCCGTCGTGAGCGAAAAAAGCATTGCCGCCGTCATCCAGCCGCGCATCCACTCCGCAGCCAAAGTCCCCCTGGAAGATCAGGTGCCGTTGAGCACACCGTTCTCTGTCCATATAGACGTATGTAGTGTCTGCAACTACAAATGCAGCTTCTGCTTTCAGGCTGATAGCCACGCAATGAAAGCCGTCGGCCTTAAGCGCGGCATGATGTCGCTCAGCCTGTTCAAGAAGATCGTCGACGACCTCAAGGCTTTCGATCAAAAAATCAAGAAGATCAAGATTGGCAACCACGGCGAACCCACCCTGCATCCGGATCTACCGGCGATGATTCGCTATGCCCGCGACAGTGGCACCGCCGAAATCATCGAACTGTTCACCAACGCCTCCCAACTTGAGCCCGCACTCAACAGGGCGCTGATCGACAGTGGCCTGCAACGCATCAACATTTCGCTCGAAGGCTTGTCAGACGAACGTTATCAACAGGTTGCCGGCATCAAGCAAAGCTTCCCAGCGATTGTTGAAGGGGTCAGAAATCTTTATTCCATTCGTGGCGACTGCAAGATCTATGTCAAGATTGCGGATCAGACCAGCGCGCTATCTAGCAATATCACGCACAAGTTCGTCCTGAGCGATGCCGAGCGCGAATACTTTTACGACACCTTCGGCAATATTTGCGACGAGATCTTCATCGAGAAGGTTGTCCCGCAGTGGGCCGAGGTACAGCTTGACAAGCAAAATCAGGTCTCAGAAACAGGCATGTATGCCCAGAAGGTCAATGTAGACAAGGATGTCTGTCCCTTTATCTTCATGTACCTGCATTTCAACTGTGACGGCACAACCAGCCCCTGCACACTGGACTGGCCACGCAAGGTCGTTATCGGTAATGTCGAACAGCAGTCCGTCAAAGACATCTGGAATGGCCAGCAATTGCGGGCGCTACAGGTCGCAATGCTCGAAGGTAAACGCTGCGACATCAACTTTTGCAAGAACTGCACCGCTCCCGTCGTTTGCGTTGAGGAAGATCTCGACCCGCACAAGACCAGCTTGCTGGAGAAAATCCGCCCCCTGCTGGCTGAGGTATCGCGTTGATGAAAATACTGATTCTTGGTTCCAACGGTTTCATTGGCAGGAACCTGGTGCACTACTTGGCCACCCGCAACTATGAGATTCTCGCGCCAAAACGCGCCGAGCTTGACCTGCTTGACCAGGAGGCGACCGAAGCCTATCTGCGCCAACAACATCCCGACGTGGTGATCAACAGTGCAATCAACATCCACTCGGCTGAAGCCAACCTGAACATCTACTACAACCTCGAACGTTGCGCAGCGCACTTTGGGCGGCTGATAAACATCGGCTCGGGCGCCGAATATGCTGCCCGCTTCTACACGCCACTGATGGCCGAATCCTATTTTGGCTGCAATATTCCAGCAGACACCTATGGCATTTCCAAGTTCTGCATCGCCAAGGATATCGAGCGCTCACCCCACGATTTCGTCAATCTGCGAGTTTTCGCCATCTTCGGCGAGCACGAGGACCATAGCCGGCGCTTTATCTCGAACAATATCTGCGCCTCGATCCGCAACGGGACAATCACCGTCAATCGCAATTCGATCTTTGATTACCTCGATGTTCAGGACTTCGTCAGAATCATCGAAAAATTTCTGACCTTGCCAACAGCATTCAAGTCCTACAACGTCTGCACTGCAACCCAGCACAGCCTGACCGATCTGGCTGGCGTCATTGACCACGAAAGTGGTCGCGACAACACCCTGACTATCGTTAATAGCGACATCTACTCGACCTACACTGGCGACAACCGTCGCCTGCTAGATGCCATCGGCGATTTCCGTTTTACCCCGATCGAGGACTCCGTCAAGCGTCTGTTCGCGTGGTACGAAACGGAATTCGCTGCAGGCAGGATTGCATGAATCCCCGGCAGGCAGAGCTGCTGACGCAACTAACCGGCGCTCCGGTTCTGATCTGGGGCGCCCGGATGACCGGACTGGGGCTGGTACGCCTGTGCAGGACTCATGGCATTGAAATCCAGGGCTTCATCGATTCTGATCCGGCATTTTCCGGCAAGCGGATCGCCGGACTACCCTGCCATCCGCCAACGGCCCTGCCCGAAATCCACTCACAGCACCCCTCACTGAAGATCGTTGTCGCCGCATCTACAAAGGAACAGGAAATCAACCAGCTGTTGTTGCAGTACGGCGTTTCAGCAAACAACTTCATCAACTACTCGCGTTACTGCGATCTGTTTTACACCGTCGATGTCATGGGCACCTGCAATCTCAAGTGCCTTTCCTGCGCCCATGGTGCCGGTGGCGAACAATATCCGCGCGGCCTGATGACGCTCGATGCCTATCACCAGGTTATCGACAAGATCGTTGCAGAAAATGATCTGGTAACGCACATCAGTCTGTACAGCTGGGGCGAACCCTTTCTTAACCCGTCGCTGCCAGAGATGGTGGCCTACCTGCACCAACGCGGCATTGCCGCCGCGCTATCGAGCAATCTCTCGATAAAAAACGAGACCTTGTTGCACAAGGTCATGCGCGAGAACCCCGAATACCTGAAAGTCTCCCTGTCCGGGTTTTACCCCGAGGCCTACAACGACACGCATAGCGGTGGCGACATCCATCTGGTCCGCTCCAATATGCTGCGGCTCAGGTATTACATCGACAAATACCGCCTCGATACTGTGATCGATGTAAATTATCACCTGTACAACAACAACAACCGCCGAAATCTGGACAAGATGCGGGAGTTTTGCGATGAACTTGGTTTCTTCCTGTCGACCACCTACGCCTTGGTAATGCCCCTCGAACGCGTCATCGAAAAGCTGGAAGGGCGTCCCAGTCCGACAACGCTGACTCTGGAAGACAAGCTGCTTGTTAGCGTCAAGGAGGGCATCGCGGCTGCCACGGTCAACGGCAAAAATGGGCAAAATTCAGAAGCGGGATGCCCCTTTCTGGAGAACCAGACCATCATTAACTGGGATCTGAGCGTGCCGGTTTGTTGCACGACCTTCAACCGTGGTCCGAATATCATCGCTGAAAACTTCCTGGCGGCCAGCAAGGCAGAAATCAGCACCGCCAAACAACAAGCTTCGATTTGTGAAACCTGCCAGCGCCATGGTCTCCCAGCCTACAATCTCGGCCTGAACCGCAGCCGCTGGGAAGCCATCGCGGCAACCAAGCCCAGCTTCGACGCCCCGCTCGAATCATGATCCCCACGGCCACTGCCGCAGCACACCACTGCCGTTTGTGTCGTCAGCCCCTGGCGATTGCTGACGCCATTCCCATCGGCCCCTTTCCCAAGGCGGCGCAATACTATCCCGAGCCGGACGAATTCGCTGCTGACCAAGGCGTCGTGCTGCAAATTACGGAATGCCCAGGCTGCGGCTTGACGCAATTGATGAACGAACCGGTCGACTATTTCAAACAGGTCATCACAGCAGCGTCGTTATCCCCCGTCGTCCGCGACCAGCGTTTGGCGCTGTTCAAGCAACTTCGCAAAGAGTTCACCGAACAACCCCGCGCCATGGAGATAGGTTGCGCCAGCGGAGAAAATCTGCCCCTGCTCCGAGAAGCCGGCTACGTCGCCAGCGGTATCGAGTTTTCGCCACCGCAAATAGAAGCCTTCTCGATGCCGGAAGGTGTCGCGAATCGCTACCTCCTTGACGTTGGCTCCGAAGAACATGGCCAATACGACTTGTTGATCTCGTTCAACTATCTGGAACATCAACCGGATGCCAGGACATTTTTACAAAAATGCCGCGCCTTGCTGGCGGATGACGGCAAGCTGCTATTGACAGTGCCCAACCTGGATTTTCTGCTGGCCAGCCAGTCGGCCCACGAATTCGTTGCCGACCATCTGGTGTACTTCACTGCAGACAGTCTCGAAACCGCCTTGCGGCTGACCGGCTTTTCGTTGATAGATATACAGATCATCAACAACCAATACGACATCCAGATCATTGCTCAAAAGCGCAGCGTGGGTGCCATCGCAAGCAGCAAATTGGCGCTCGACGCGCTGGTTGCCCGCTTCAACGAAACATTGCGAAACTTCACCGACCGTGGCCAGAAAGTTGCCGTATGGGGAGCAGGGCACCGCACGCTCGCCCTGCTTTCGCTATCGGAATACCACCGGATCGAATGCATCATCGACTCGGCGAAATTCAAGCATCACAAATTTGCGCCAATATCTCATCTCAGGATACTGCCGCCGGAAACCCTGCTGACCCCGGGCTGCAACATCGACGTCGTTCTAGTCATGGTCCCCGGGATTTACCCGAAGGAAGTGATCGCCACGATTAACGCCTTACCAGTTCATTACCATGCAGAGCAGTTTCCCCCCGAAGCGTAATTGCCGGGCACATGGCAAACGACCATTTGGAAACAAGCAGTAGCAGGACAAAAACAACAGGAGCCCCCGATGGTCAGTGCGCCCAAAAAAATATTATTTCTCGTTCCCGTCCATATTTCCTACGAGTCCTACGTCTCGCCCCCTAAAAATGCGCGGACAGTCCTCAAGAACGGGCGGATTCTGAACAGCCTGGCCACTGACCTGCCGCTCGGACTGCTCTCAATGTCCGCCTACCTGAAAAAACATTACGAGCTCGACGTCAGACTGGTCGATTTCAACGTTGAAGTCAGCGCCTTGAATGACTTCGACTTTCCCAACTTTGCATCGTTTGCCATGCACTACCTGACGGAAAATTTCGATGCCGACTTCACACCAGACATCATCGGCATTTCCAGCCTGTTCAGCCCTTCCTATCAGAACTTCATCGAACTAGGGCAGACCATAAAAACCATCTGGCCAGAAGCCTTTCTCGTCGGCGGAGGCAATATCCCGACGAACTCCTACCAACACATTCACCGGACAGGTGGCTTCCGCTTCTATGACGCGCTGTGTTTCGGCGAGGGAGAAAAACCGATGCTGGGGCTCATTGGTGCAGAATCCCCGGAAGGCTACGCCAACCAGTCCGAATCCTGGATTACGGCCCGGAAGCTGGACAATTTATTCGTTCCCAAGCATGACTTTATCGTCGATCTGGATGAAATCCCCTTCTACGATTACGCCCTCTGCGATCATGGACGACATAGCCTGAACCCAGTCATGACATCCTATGCCGCCCACTCGGACAGCATGGGCTACCACATCATGACCTCGCGTGGCTGCCCCTTCCATTGCACCTTCTGCGCTTCGCACCAGGTTCATGGGCGGAAAATGCGGTACCACTCGACCGAGCGCGTATTTGCGGATATCCATCGCCTGGTCGACGAATACGCGGCAAGAACCCTGATTTTTCAGGACGACCACTTCATGGCGGACAAGGCAAGAGTCTTGAAAATTCTCGAGTTCATCGAACAGGAAAAGCTGAATGCTATCTTCCAGAATGGTCTGACGCTTTACTCGCTCGATTACGAAACCCTATCTGCCTTCAAGCGTGCGGGGGTCAACCAGCTCGTGCTCCCGATCGAAAGCGGCAGCGAAAAAGTCCTTAAGCACCAGATGAAAAAGCCGCTCAAGATGAGCATCTCAAGACAAGTCGCCAAGGATTGCCGAAAACTGGGCATTTACTCCAATGCCAACGTTCTCATCGGTCTCCCCGGTGAAACTTGCCAGGATATTGAGGAAGCGCGACTCAATTTGCGGAGCATTCCGGCAAACTGGTACCACGTCGTCTGTGCCAGCCCTGTTGTCGGCAGCGAAATACATAAGATCGCCTCGGAAATGGGCTATATTTCCGGCGATGTCTTGGGGGCTGACTATCGGATTGCCGTTATTAACACCCCCGACTTCAGTGCCGACTACATTCAGGACATGCAATATGTTTTCAATCTCGAACTGAACTTTCTGTACAACAGCGATCTGCGCCTGGGCAATCTATCACTCGCGGAAACCGGGTTTCGCAACGTCCTTAACCTGCGACCGGATCACCTGATGGCCAATCTCTGCTTGGCTTACGTACATGCAAAACGGGGGGACGACGACAATGCCGCCGACTGTCTGGCCAAGTGCCATCATTACCACGGTACAGGTGGCTGGGAAAAATACCTGAAGATCATGGACTTGAGCGTACCGCCATCAATTGATGACATCATCGTAACCATTGAGCAAAAATGGGCTCATTAGCATGAAAAAAATCTTTCTGACCGGCTCCGAAGGCTTCGTCGGTCGCAATCTGCTGGAAGTACTGAGCCAGCGCAACGATTTTGTACTTTGCTCCCCGAGGCAATGTGACGTCGATCTGACGGACAGTACCGATGTCGCCCGGTGCGTAGATGCCTTCCAACCTGACCTGATTATCCATTCAGCAACCTCGAATACAGTTGGCAAGGGTTACGACAGCAACGTGTGCGAACAGAATCTGCGCATGTTCTTCAATCTATTGCGCCACCGACCGCAAGGCTGCCTTATTTATACGCTATGTAGTGGATCGAGTTACAACCGCGAGAACTGGGCCGAGAAGATGACCGAGGATTACCTAGGCGTTCACATTCCAGCGGACAGCCAAGGATTCTCAAAATTCGTCATCGCAAGCTACGCAAAACATCTCGAGGACGTGGTCACCTTGCGATTATTTGGCATTTTCGGCAAATACGAGGATTATCGGTACAAGTTCATCTCCAACACGATTGCCAAACGTCTTGCCAATATCGATGTGACACTGTTCAGAGATGCCATTTATGACTATCTGGACGTAACCGATTTTTGCAACATTATCGAGCAGTTATTTGACCGAAACGTGCGCACAGGCGATTTTAATGTGACACCAGATGATTCGATCAAACTATCGCAAGTCATTGAAACAGTAGATCATTGCTTGAGAATCAACAAAGGTTACCAAATCGTAAATCCTGGTCTTGGAAAAACCTATACTGGTTGCAACAAAAAACTCCGCGCAATACTCGACAACTTCCAATTCTCACCAATCGAAGTATCCATCCGGCGACTGGCCAACCATTACACAAACAACAGACAGGAAATCGATTGCGATTCATTGAAGCAGGACCAATTGTTGCAATACGCAAAATCGATTAATAGCCCATGATTTCAAGCACGATGTACGAAGACTTTTCCCTTCTGGCCGCAGAAAATGAAAATTACGCATTTTTGCAGGGTAAACAGCTTTACATCACGGGGGCCACGGGTCAGATCGGCTGGTACCTCATCCGCTTCATATCTTTTCTCATCGACTCCGGAGATTTGCAATGTCAGCTAAGCGCTCACGTTCGCAACCAAGAGCGGCTTAGCGAGAAATACCCCGATCACGGGTCCCTACCCTGTCAATTCGTGGTCGCGGACGATGCGGCTCAGCATTTGGCAAAATACCCTTGCGACGTGCTCATTCATTGCGCTAGCAAAGCCAGCCCCAAACATTTCGCAGCAACGCCTGTCGACGTCATGGAGGCCAATGGAATTGTCACTCAAAGGCTCCTCGAGCAATTGCGCCTGCACAACCCGACATGTCGATTCGTATACCTCAGCACCACCGGTGTGACCGGCTTCATCCCCGATGAACAACGCCCGACATCTGAATCGGATTACGGCCCCCTCAGTTGTACGGACTTGGGAAACTGCTATTTGGAATCGAAACGTTTTGGCGAAATGCTTTGCTTGGCCTATTTCCGCCAATATGGCATACCCACTCTCGTAATACGCCCCTCGATTACTTATGGCCCGGGGTTCGATCTGGACGACGGACGCTCATATGCAGACTTTGTCCGTTCCCTGTTGTTGAAAAAGCCAATCAAACTCACGAGCGATGGCAGTGCAATTAGAAACTTCTTATACATTACCGATTTTATTTCCGGACTATTGCTTGTTCTAAACAAAGCCCCATCGGGGTCGGTATTCAATGTTGCGTCGCCTCACCCAGTAAGCATCCTCGAACTCGCAACCCTGCTCAACGACTCAGGACTTGATGAATCTCTGGGTCCGGTAGCGCATGCGCTACCAGAAGAAAATCCGATGATGCGGGTCAACTTTAAAAGCACAAACGCATCAGTCGACCAACTGAGCGGATTGGGCTGGCAGCAGAAAATCCCCGTTCTTGCGGGTTTTAGAAAAACAATATTGCATTATGTGGAACAACAATCATGACCATTGACGAACTCAAACAATCTTTTTCCAATGGACATATTGGAAAGCCAGAATTTATCGAAACCGCGTATGAAAAATTCCATAAAATTCTGTTTGAATACGCATCCAACATTAACAATATCGACATCAAGGAAATCTGCATTGACGGAACCGGTGTCATATTTACCATAAGAAGTACCGGAATCAAGATTCGTTGCCAGCTCGGCGACCATCGATCCCCACCGATTGAAACGTTCAATTTTTCCGACTTTGAACCCGCCGAATCGCGGATGATGGAAAAAATGTTTGATGGCCACAAGACTTTTTACGATATTGGAGCGAATATTGGATGGCATTCGCTCAATCTTTCTGCCAAATCACGAAAGGCCAATTTTTATTGTTTCGAACCCATTCCAAAAACTTACGGGCAACTCACTGACAACATCCGTCTCAATTGCGCGGATAAAATATCGGCGTTTAATATTGCACTTTCCGACAAAGTCGGCGAACAGAAGTTTTACTACTACACAGCCTGCTCTGGAAATGCATCTGCGACCAACGTCTCCGATCGCGCAGATGTCGACGAAATTGTTTGCCAACAGACAACGCTTGACACATTTGTTCACGACAATTTATTACCCCCCCCTGATTTCATTAAATGCGATGTTGAGGGCGCTGAGCTAATGGTAATTAAAGGCGGGTTAAAAACAATAAACACACACCGTCCAATAATTATGGCCGAAATTCTCAGAAAATGGTCATCCAAATTCAATTACAATCCAAATGAGATATTTGAGCAGCTCTACTGCGCTGGTTATCTTGCCTTTACGACGGATGGCACCGATCTCTTTGAATTTGAAAAAATGACCGACTCCACCAAGGAAACCAATTTTTTCTTTTTGCATTCAAACCAGCACAAAAGACTTATACATCAATACAAGAACGAAGCAAAACAGTAATAACCAAAACAATCTTTGGCATATTCCGCGCTAAAAATAAATGAAGCCTATACAAAACACTGGTAATTTCTGCTTTTCGGCAAATCGTCCACGGTCCATAAGCCAAAGTGCCGGCATGCCGTTTTATATATTTGCCCCAGACTACCGAGAGACATCGGGTGGAATTCGAGTTTTACACTATCTCTGCCACATATTGAACGAATTGGGAGAAGAGGCATATATACTCAATGCAAAAGAAGTCTCAAAAACTCTTCGCACTCCCCAGCTGACCTTTGCCAAGCTTGAAGAGCATTATGCTGCCGGTAGAAACCCAGTAACCGTCTATCCTGAAATCATCCATGCGAACCCGGCCAGTACTCCGGTAGTTGTTCGCTGGTTACTGAATGTTCCAGGTCACTTGGGTAAGCCCATCGAATTCGAAGAAAAGGACCTGATCTTCTTTTATGAGGCTTGGTGCCTCCCCAAGGGTAAAGAAGGCTTACCGCTTTTTATTCATCCGGTGGTCGATGCTGTTTTTAATAACGCAGACAATCCTGAAGACTCCAATCGTGAATTTGAGTGTTATTACGCCAACAAATACCATCTTGGCCGCAAACCGATTCTGCCTGAACACAGGAACTTGATCAGCTTAGGCCAAGAGATTAAACGTACGCCAGAAGAAATTGCAGGGATTTTGCGCAAAGCCAAGGTGCTCTATTGTTATGAGCCGTCGGGCATAATCAGCGAAGCACAGGCTTGCGGCTGTCCAGTCCTATTGATTCAATCCCATTATTTCCCCCTCCCATCGGACGACACCCATCATCGGATACCGGGTCTCGCAATTTATGGCGAAGAAAATGCGTACGAAAAGGCATTAATAACCCTCCCTCAGATTACTGAACGGCATTCTCGAAATCGGGCCAACTCTTGGGAAATGGCAATTCAGCTCATCCAAAATGTGTACGCGGCCCAACGCGATCTGGAAGAGAATGGAAAGCCGCTCGTAAATAATGGCCAAAAACTATGGAATTTGAGCAAGGATGAACGCGTATCCGCTTTAGATCAGCTTAGGGAGTTTTATTTAGATAGCGGTCTTTATTTCAAAGACATCAACGACTTAGAACCACTGAACTCGGGTCTAGAACAAGGCCACGTACGCCGATCATCCGTTTCCAAAAGTCAACTTGACCGGGTGCACCAACTTTGGCTTGACAAGCGTGGATTTATTGAAACCGACACCCTTTTTCTGGAGGTCCAGCACAACACGAACGCTTTCTTGCATAGCGAATTTAAGCTTTTAATTCGCCTTGGCACATCTGATAATGCCTTACTTGCTGACACGCTAGATGCACTGTCACAGCAAATTGATGAGCGTTGGATACTTGACATTGTTTCCGAGTTACCAAGTCCAGACGGTATTGAAGAGGTTCCGAATATTCGCTGGTACACAGTGGAATCTCTCAGCTTGGCAAAACCGCTTCTAGATGATCTGGTTGCGGCCTCACCGTGTAAATGGGTAATTGAACTTCCCGCCGGGGTCCGTCCCGATATTTTGTATTTGGCACGATTAGCCAAAGAAACAGAACGTTCACCGGATGCATTGGCGTTTTATGTCGATGACGACTGTTGCGATGAAACAGAGACTCGTTTTTCCCCTCGCTACAAACCCCGGGTCAATCCTGCCTACCTGCAGTCTGTCGATTTGGCAGGGCCTTTGTGCGTAAGCAAAAAATGCTGGGTGGCCTCAGGGGGTGCAAGCAATGAATCCACGAGTCCTTGGTATGGCCAATTAATCCGTATTGCAGACAGATTTGGTTGGCAGTCAATCGCACATGTTCCAGACATATTGCTCACGTATTACAAGAGCTTCCCCAGCAACCCCGAATCATGTACTAGCGCCCTAGCTGAATCACTCAAGGCCAAGGGGATTGCTGCCGATGTTCAGTACCTGACCAATGACAGCTGGGAGATTCACTACAACCCGGCAACATACCCGGCAATTACAGTCGCTGTATTATCACAAGGACAACTAGAATTCATTATTCGTTGTGTTAACAGCCTTATTAAAAACACTCAGTATCCTGATTTTGAAATAGTAATCGTCACCCAACCCCTCGCAGGAGACCCCGATTACTACAGCTGGCTAAAAGCCGTTCAGGAACGCGCAGATGCCCCCCGTATCAGGGTGGCATTTACGCTTGGTGGCTCAAATTATGCTGCCCTTTGCAACCAGGCAATTGCTGCGGCTGCACATGAATTGGTGGTATTGCTACGCGAAGAAGTCGTCATTGTGCAGGACCGTTGGCTGGACGAACTTTCACGAGCATCAATGTCTGAGAGCGTTGCTGCCGTTTCACCGCTAATCCATCATGCAGGGAATGCGCAGATCGCCGCTACCGGTTGCGTATTTGGCATGATGGGCGAGTTTGGATCACCCTTCGCCAGTTCGGCCGCACTCGGTGACGATGGTTACCTGAATTACCTGAAGGTCACTCGAGATGTCGCGGCCCCTCCATCGTCGTGCATGTTGGTTCGCAAAGGGAGCTATCAGAAAGTTGGAGGCATGGACGATGAAGCCTATGGAGACTATTGCGGCGAAATTGACCTCGGTCTCAGATTTCGCAATGAAGGATTGCGATGCTTGGTTCATCCGAGAGCTAGCGTGGTATTTGGGGGCGAAACAAGCCACTACGACCTTGGCAAGCGCCTGCTTGCATTTTCATTCAAGCGAGAGGCCAGTCGAACCCTTCGGAAGCGCTGGGGAACGCGCTCAATCAAAGACCCCTATTGGAACCCCAACCTCTCACTACTTTCGCCCACCCCGCTTCCTGAGACGGAGTTTCGTGCCCAATGGCAGTATATGCCAAGTAATAAACCACGAATTTTGGCCAACCCTCTAGGGAACGGACAAGGGGATTTCCGGGTTACATCGCCATTGACTGCTGTCCGTAAGGCAGGATTGGCAATGGAGTGTGTTTGGCGACAAAAAATCAGTGGCGTTGCGCGCTACTTCACTGCCGCCGAAATTGCCCAACTTGACCCAACCACAGTAATTATCCAGAACTATATCCATGATATTTCCTTGGCAGCACTGGATGATTGGCGTGCATCTAGCACGCGGCCATTTATTGTTTACACGTTGGATGACCTAGTCAATGACTTGGATCTCACCAACCCATTCCGTAAACACATTCCGCCAAATGCTCGATCTCGCTTCAAGTACGCCCTTGAACGATGCGATCGACTGGTGTTGTCAACCGAATACCTTGCCGACACCTACCGACATTTCATTGCCGATATCAAGGTTGTTCCTAACCGACTGCAAAAGGAGGTATGGCTTCCGCTCACTAACCAGAAACGAACGGGAGACAAACCTCGCATAGGATGGGCCGGTGGCTCAACCCACCAAGGTGATCTTATTTTATTGAAAGAAATCATTGAACAGACTCGAAGCGAGGCGGATTGGATATTTTTTGGCATGTGCCCCGACGAGATCCGCCCACTCTTGGCCGAATATCACGATCTGATCCCCTTTGACGACTACCCCGCCTATCTGGCCTCACTCAATCTCGATATCGCCGTTGCACCACTAGCCCAAACCCCATTCAATCAAGGCAAGAGCAATCTACGCCTGTTGGAATATGGCGCGCTTGGCATTCCCGTCGTTTGCACAGATATCGACCCTTATCACAACAGCCCGGCCTGTCGTGTGGCTAATACCCCAAACGCGTGGATAGCAGCGCTACGCGAGAGAATCCACGACCCGGAAGCACGTGAACATGAAGGGAAGGCAATGCGCGAATGGGTGCTGCGCCACTACATGCTTGAAGATCATCTGGAAGAGTGGCTAAAGGCTCATCTACCAAGCCAATAGACACGAGCCAAAATTTCCAAAATTTTTCTAAAGTTATGCCTAGCCTTGCCGTAATGGACTTGTCAGCGAAATAAATCGCCGTACAGAAAGGGTCGGCGGAAAGCCTGACCGCCAGTAACCGACCTAAAGTACATTGCCATCAGGAGATCAAAATGTCACAAATCAACACCAACAACTACTCGCTCAACGCACAAAAGAATCTGGCCAAGAACTCCCTAGGACTTTCTTCCGCCCTTGAGCGTCTCTCGTCCGGCCTGCGAGTTAACTCTGCCAAGGACGATGCATCAGGCCTCGCCTCCGGCATTCAAATTGATGCAGCAGCACGTCAGACAGTGGTTCAAATCCGCACATTGGGCGACACCATTTCTGCGGCTCAAATCGCAGACGGTGCGCTCGCCGTTGTAGGCGATATCATGGCGCGCGTTATTGAATTGAATGCGAACTCAGCCACTTCTGCCTCAACTTCAGCCGAACGTAATTTGCTGTCGGCTCAAGCAACGGCCATTCAAACAGAAGCCAATGCCGCGATTGCCGTTTTCGGCGGGACAACTTTCACCTCAGTCGCCGTCACAGGTTCTGAAGCCGCAAGCAGCTCTCTCGCAACGGTTGCAAATGCACGGATCACTCAGGGTGCTACCATTAATAATGCTCAGTTTTCGATCCAGGCAAAACAAGCTGCCTACGAAAATCAAAAGGCTGCTCAAAGCCGCATCATGGATGCTGACTTTGCTCAAGAAACTTCTAATCTGTCACGCTTCCAGATTCTCCAGCAGGCTGGTACCGCCATGGTCGCTCAGGCCAATGCGATCCCGCAAAATGTGCTGACTCTGTTGCGTTAAACGGCTGCTGCCTCAATCTCGTAGAAAGGTGCGGTGGCTTGCAAAGGCCTCTGCACCTTTGTCGTTAGGAGCAGAAAATGAACATAGACACAACTAATGCGAGTTCGACTCCACGAGTCGCGTTGCCGGAGTTTGCCGCGACTGAAGTACGCCAGCAAGGCGTTCAGGCAAAAGCACCTGAAGCAGCAAGAACCTCCCAGGCAATAGAAAATACGGACAAAAAAGCGCCAGACAAACTTGAGGTCAAGCGAGCCGTTGAAAAGATTTCTGATTTCATCTCATCAAGGCAATCTGAGCTCAATTTCTCAATTGACGACGCCTCAGGTTCGCAAATTGTTAAGATCATGGATACCCAAACCAAGCAGGTGATCCGGCAGTTTCCATCGGAAGAGGCCGTGGCAATCGCCCATGCGCTGGACAAACTTCAGGGCCTTTTGATCAAAGATAAGGCTTAACCACTAACTACCTGAGAGAGGAAAGTCGCGATGGCCACCTCCAGTTCGCTGGGAATCGGTACAGGTATTGATTTGAATACCATGCTGACCAGTATCATTACTGCCGAGCGAGCGCCAATAACCGCGCTGAATACCAAGATTTCGGCGACCAACAACACGATTTCCCTCTACGGCACTCTTAAATCCAAGCTGGATGCACTGCAAACTGCGGCAGACACCTTGCAGTACCCTTCCCGGCTTTCTGCTCTAAGCGCCACTTCGAGTGACACCACTGTACTCAATGCCAGCGCTGCGTACACCGCGTCAGTAGGCAGTTATGGACTGGAAGTAACCCAACTGGCAAGTGCGCAAAAAGACTTCACTGCCGCTTATGTATCAGGCACGACCTTTGGCCCCGGCGACCTTAATTTCACAGTTGGAGGAGTTGCCGCAACCACTATAAGTCTCACCAGTTCGAGCTCTTCGTTACAGGAAGTTAGCGACGCCATCAATAATGCAAAAGTAGGCGTGACAACGACCGTTATCACCGATTCAACAGGCAAGCAGCGCATGGTGCTTACCGGTGATAAATCGGGTGCTGGAAATGATTTTTCTCTAACTTCGACGTTGACTGCATCGGGTAGCCAAGCGTCTCTGGCGAGCTTTGACACGACAACCGTTGGTTTGAACCGTACCGTAGCCCAAGATGCAACTCTGAAAATCGACGGTATCGAAGTCAACTCAAGCACCAATACTTTTTCCAATGTCGCCGGGCTAACGTTGACCGCTGTCAAGCTCGGCACATCGAACGTAACCGTGCAAAACGACAGCACCAAAATCACATCAGCGGTGCAGTCATTCGTCGATAGCTACAATGCTGTTGTATCGCTAATAAAGGCCAACAGCAACTACGACACGACGACCAAGACAGCCCAAGCTTTCAGTGGCGATAGCACTGTTCGCTCGCTGCTCAACACCCTAGGAAGTGCCAGAACGACTATACCGACGGAACTCAGCGCCGCCACCTTGCAAACACTCTCTTCGCTAGGTGTCAGCATCCAAACAAGCGGCCAGTTGAAACTGGACGCTACCGCACTAAATTCTGCGATCAGTACATCGGCAACCGATGTCGTAAAAACCTTAGGTGCATACGGGAAATCATTCAGTACAGAAGTAACCTCCTTATTAGCCGGGGGAGGCACTGTTTCAACTCGCGTAAGCAGTCTCAATTCATTGGTCAATCGCTTCAAGGACAATCAGGCGGCGCTGGAGATTCGAGTAAGTCTGGTCGAGAAACGCTACCGCGCCCAATTCACTGCCCTTGATAAACTCGTGAGCTCCATGCAGACCACTAGCAGTTACCTAACCCAACAGATTGCGATGCTGCAGAAATGAAGCCAATGACCAACACTTGCTACCTTAAGCTGTCGTCCTTGCTAAGATACACATCTATTCATTGTGATCGTTAACCCATGTTTTCGAGCCCTATTGCTTCATACCAGCAGATTAGCATCGAGTCGGACGTGCGCGGTGCAGATCCACATCGATTGATTGTGTTGTTGTTCGATGGCGCCGAGAGAGCATTGCAACAATCCATTGAACGGCTGGCCGTCAATGATGCCAAAGGTAAATCGGATTCAATCGTTAAAGCTATCGAGATTATTCAAAGCGGTCTCTCTGCAAGTCTTGACACGGAACAAGGCGGCGACTTGGCAAAGAATCTCAAGGCCCTGTACGACTACATGGCATCACGCCTGATTCACGCAAACATACATAAAGACGCCAATGCTATTCGAGAGGTTCAAGGATTACTTGGCGAAATTGCCTCGGCATGGCGAGAAATTGGAGTAGCAGGGAGGCAAAATCCTGACCAGTACCCTTAGCCCAAAAGATATCCTTTTGCGGCTCTTCCTAGGCTTGGAAGCCCTGCAGGATATGGCTAAAAAGGGTGAATGGGAAAAACTCGATAGCCAAAATCAAGAGTTGCTGCTGATGATGGAGGCAGTGCGCTCTTTGGATTCGCAATTCCTGACAAAAACAGCTAGCCCAGATCAACTTGAACGAATTTTGCAGTTGCTACATTCAGCTATCCAGCTATGCTCTGCACGCAAGAATCAAATTGCCCCCTTGGTTAATGCGTTCGCCAAGGCAATAGACGCCCCTGCCAAGCCATGATCCCGCCGGATGTCGCCAACAGCCTGCGCGCGGTCATCCCCGATCAACGTTCGGTAACAAACACCCAGGCGCAACCGGTCGCCAGTGCCCAACGGATTGCCGATGTACTGAGCAATCTTGTTCCCGGCCAACGTGTCATGGCCGAAATCCAGGCGCTGATGCCAAACGGCACCTACCGGGCCATGGTTGGCCAGCGCGATATCACACTGGCCCTGCCATTTTCAGCAAAGCCCGGCGATACACTTGAACTCGAGGTTGCTGAAAGCGACGGCAAGCTCACGCTGGCATTCGTGGCAAATCGCTCTTCGGGCAACAACGCCACAGCGCCGGCTGAGTCAGTCAGTACATCCCTGAGCACCGCCGGCAAGGTCATCGGTAACTTGCTGACGCCACTGGAAGGCGAAGGGAAGCAGGCTGCGCCGGCCGCACTGAACCGCAGCCAGCCACTGGTCGAAGCGATGCCCAAATCCGCTGCTGATTTGGCTCCTTTATTGAAGCAGGCGCTCAGTCAGAGCGGCATGTTCTATGAAGCACATCAGGCGCGCTGGGTTAACGGACAACTGCCCACCGCTGCATTACTACAGGAGCCGCAAGGAAAACTCTCCCCGGCCCCATTGAATGCGCCCGAATTCATCAATCGCAGCGCAAATTTTCCAGCGGGAACCAGCTTTGCAGATGAAATCTCGCAGACACCACTGCTTAGGCCTTCAGTCTCCGCAATGGGGGGATCAGCAACGCCTTTGCCCGATGCCGATGTTTTGACACAGCAGCTGCCCAGAGAACCAACTGACAAAGCGCCAGCGCTCCATACGAATTCCACGGTCAACCGGAATTTTGGCGAAAAAACTGAAGGCTTACCTCTGAATCAGCCCCCCGCCACAACGGCGCCCACGCCACAAGCCGCGGTCTCGACAAGTACGCCAGCCATCCCGAACGAAAATCCGGTGCCACGCGAATTGGTCCCACTGGTTCAACAGCAATTGAACGGACTGGCAACGCAGAATTTTGTCTGGCAAGGCCAAGTCTGGCCCGGGCAACCGATGTGGTGGGAAATATCCGGCGATCCGGAATCGAAGTCATCACCGGATGCCGAACAAGCCAGCCAGTGGCAGACCCGCCTGAAACTCGATTTGCCCGCCCTCGGCAGCATCGATATTACCCTTCGGCTCGGCGCTGGCGGCACATTGGCCATTTCAGCCAGTACGAAAAATCCGGCCAGTGAGGCAACGCTGCGCAACAGCGCTCAGTCGCTTCGTGAGCAACTGGAGGCAGCCGGGCTAACGCTAACCCAACTACACGTAGATCATGGCCAGGCCAGGGAGTGACGCCACCCGCGAGGCTGTCGCTCTGGCTTATAGTCAGACCGATGCCGCACCGCGCGTCGTTGCCAAAGGCAAGGGGCTGATTGCCGAGCAGATCATCGCCCGCGCCAAGGAGCACGGCATATATGTTCACGAATCGCCGGAGCTCGTCGCCTTGCTAACCCAGGTGGATATTGACGAGCGCATCCCACCCCAGTTATACATGGCGGTAGCTGAACTTCTGGCGTGGCTTTACCGTCTTGAACACGGCAGTCCTGCCACGCAGATCGGCCTGTCCGCTCAACCTCCACCATAATTCAGGCTTCATGACCCTCGCCCAGAACGAAGTTTCGGTTCCAATATTTGAAATCGACCAGCCCGCCACCTACGGCAAGTACCTCCTCCACAACCGCGCTGAAATCTTTGTTCATCTGCGCGCCCTGCTCAAACATCACACCCTGATCACGGTCTATCTGGACGAGGGCAAGGAATTCTTTCTGTCGACACTGCTGTCGATCGACGAAAGCACCAACCAGCTGGTCCTCGACGGATCAAACCACCCAGCAAGTAACGATGCGGCGCTGAAGGCCACTCGGATCACGCTATCAGCCCCGCTGGAACGGGTCAAAATCCAGATTCGCCTGCCCGGCCTTTCGATGGCGACCGTTGATGGCAAAAAAGCATTGATCGCCCCGCTCCCGGCATCGATCCTGCGTTTGCAGCGACGTGAGTTTTTTCGTGTCGAAACGCCTCATCACACCACGCCCCTGCGTTGCAAACTTGCCGTCCGGAATTCCACAGGCGGCCACTCGGTCGTCGATTACCCACTATTTGACCTGAGTGGTGGCGGACTTAGCTTGCTGGGACCGGTCGACGATGCTGAACTATTTTCTCTAGGGGCGTTGTTTCACGATTGCCGCCTCGAAATCCCCGGCGAAAGCGTGCTTTCGGTCAATCTTCGGGTCTGTGAAGTCCTGAAAATCGAGATGATCGACGGCCAACAACAATTACGGCTGGGCTGCGAATTTGTCAGTCTGCCTGGAACCCGGCTGGCCTTCATCGAGCGCTACATCACGCGGCTGGAACGCGAACGCAAGGCGCTCCGATCAGAGCTGGAATACTAAGACTAAGCTTCCTGCTTAAACCTGGATGTTCATCACGTCCTGATAGGCTGTGACCAGTTTGTTGCGCACCTGAACCATTTCCTGGAAGGAAACACTAGCCGTCTGCAGTGCGATCATCACCTCATGAAGATTCTGGGAGGTGTCCCCAGCGGCAAGTTTTTCCGCCATCACGTCAGCCTGCTGCTGCGTCTGATTGACCTTGTCGATAGATGACTTCAGTACCTGCGCGAAATCCACCCCACCAGCCACCCCACCAGCCGCGCTCTCGGCCGGCTTGCCGGATGCCTGCGCTGCGGTAGACCGCAGCACACTCAACATTTGCTCAATACCTTGGGTGTCCATAACCAGCTCCTTAATCCTGCCTCAATACAAGCAATAGTCAGGCCAATATCAGTCTTCGAAAAACCCTTCGTCCCGGTACTGCTGCAACTTGTAGCGCAATGTCCGTTCTGAAATTCCCAAGCGCTCGATAGCCAGCTTTCTTGAGCCATCGACTTCTGCCAAGGTCCGGAGGATATGTTCGCGCTCCAGATCTTTCATATTATCAACTCTTTTGTCTGCTTCAAGCACGGGTCTTTCCGTCACAACCTTCGCTGCAACTCCAGCCGGCGCAGGTGCCAACCGGAGATGCTCGACAGAAATCTCCGACCCGGTCGACAAAATGAGGGCGCGCTGAATCACATTTTCCAGCTCCCGGACGTTGCCAGGCCATGGATGTTGGACCAGAGCCTGCTCAGCCAAAGCCCCAAAACTGACACCGTTCCGACCAAAGCAACCGCCATGCTCGACCAGAAAATAGCGGGCGATCGGCACGATATCGAGCGGCCGCTCACGTAGCGGCGGTATCGCTACCGGAAATACATTGAGGCGGTAATAGAGATCCTCGCGAAAAACCCCTTTGGCCACCGCCTCAGCCATATCGCGGTTGGACGTCGCAACGATGCGGATATTCAGCGCAACCGGCTTTTTGCCACCCACCCGCTCGACCTCGCGCTCCTGCAAGACGCGGAGCAATTTGGCTTGGAGCCCCATCGGCATTTCGGTGACCTCATCAAGCAGCAGCGTACCATCCTGCGCCTGCTCGAACTTTCCGGCCTGCGCCTGCTGGGCGCCGGTAAAGGCCCCTTTCTCGTAGCCAAACAGAGTCGCTTCGAGCAAACTATCCGGAATCGCCGCGCAGTTGATCGCCACGAATGGTCCGTTCCGACGCGCCGACTGCCGATGAATGAAGCGAGCGACCACTTCCTTGCCAACCCCCGATTCTCCGGTAAGGAGAACGGTCGCATCGGTCTGCGCCACGCGCTGGGCGATGGCAAACAATTCACGGCTGGCCGGATCAATGGCAACAACCCCGGCACCGTCATCGGTTCCCGGCAACTCATATTTATTGATGTGGGCGAGCAAGGCCTTCGGCTCGAAAGGCTTGAGAAGGAAGTCACAGGCGCCCGAGCGCATGGCATCAACCGCCTTGTCCACCTCGGCATACGCCGTCATCAAAACTACCGGCAGATGCGGCAGGCGCGCCCGAATTTCCTTTAAAAGCGAAATGCCATCCATCGGCATCATGCGAACATCGCTGACGACAATCGAAAAAGCCTGCTCAGTCAGCACCTTCAAAGCGGCTTCGCCGCCATCGACTGCCACATAAGGGCGCCCGGCAAGCTCCAGAGTGTCACCAATCGCCTCGCGCAGACTGGGATCATCTTCAACGACAAGAATAGGCAAACTATTTTCAGCCATGGTGTTCAGATTCGCTCTCTACCGGAGCAACCGGCAAGGTGATGACAAACTCGGCGCCGTCGCCAGGCTCCGAAAACAGTTCGATCGCCCCCCCATGCGCCCGCGCCACGCCAAGCGCAATGGCCAATCCCAAACCAGTCCCCTGCCCCTTGGTAGTGAAAAAAGGCTCAAAGATGCGTGCCTGCATTTCACGCGAGATCCCCGGTCCGCTATCGCGCACGCCAACCGCCACAAGATCGCCGCGACGATTGCCGGACAGGCAAATTTTGCCGCCCGCCGTTGTCGCCTGCATGGCATTTTCCAGCAAATTGACGAGAGCCCCAAACAAAGCTTTGCGACTGCCGACGATCACCGCTCCTGCACAACCGTCATCCAACAAAAATTCGAGACCGCGCTCGCCCATCAGCGGCTCGACCGTTTGCGCCGCCTCGGCCAACAAATCTGATACCAGGATGACATCCCGCCCAATACTCTCACCCCGCGCAAAGAGAAGAACATCCTGAATCAGGCGCTCCAAACGACGCAACTGTCCGCTGGCCTTCTCCGAAAATCGGGCTCGCGCCTCATCCGAAACACCGGCCTGGCCAAGGTTGGAGGTATAGAGCAGCGCGGCAGCCAGGGGCGTACGCAGTTGATGAGCCAGCGAAGCAGCCATTTCGCCCATGGCCGCCAGGCGCTGGTTGCGCTCCAGCTCGGTCTTCATGCGGTGAGCGGCTGTTACGTCATGGATGAGAAGAATTTTTCCACCGGCAGAAGGCAACGAACTCTCTCCGATCGATAAGCGGCTATCGCCGTGCAACCACTCACCAATCGCCAATGTCGGCTCCAGACTGGCGCGCGCCACATCCCCCCAGTGCTGCCCGACCATGTCCGCCCCGAAAATTGCCATGGCAGCCGGGTTGACCGCAACAACGAGGGCGGCGGAATCAAGCAGCACCACACCGGCCGGCAAGGCGTCGAGCAAAGACGAGAGACGTTCGGAAAGTGCTTCTTTTTCCTGATATTGCCGACGCAATTCACCGTTGGCGATCGCCAGTTCCTCGGTCAGTGAGGCGGCGCGAACCTGCAGCGCTTCATAGGCCTGGGTCAACTCGGCCGAAACCTGATTGAACATGGCAAATGCCCGTTGCAATTCGGCGGTCTTGGTGTCTGTGTCTGGTATCAAGAGATTGATCTGTGCGGCAACATCGAAAAAGAAAGGGTGAATTCAGCTCGGGTAATAGTAGAATATTTCTAGGATAATTTGGCTTCTCGATTGATTCTTCTTCTGTTTCACCGCAATTTGACCGGCTATTGATGGCAGCAACAACTGAGACGACAGCAGGAAACGCACCGGCAGGAAATCCGGTGGAACGTCTGCGCGACGCCTTCGACCGGCTCGGCAGCCAGCAGAAGCTTGTCTTCATGGTAGCGACGGCCGCAATGATCGCGATTATCGTCGGCGCGATTCTGTGGAGCCGGCAGCCAGACTGGAAAACCCTGTTCTCCAATCTCAACGAGAAGGATGGCGGGACTATCGTCACCGTTCTCGAGCAGCAAAATATTCCTCACCGCTACAGCGACAACGGCGCATTGCAGGTCCCGGCCGACCGCGTCCATGACATTCGCCTCAAACTGGCCTCACAGGGACTGCCACGCGGCGGCATGGTGGGTTTCGAATTGATGGAAAACCAGAAATTCGGCATTAGTCAGTTTGCCGAACAGGTCAATTACCAACGCGGCCTGGAAGGCGAACTGGCCCGCACCATCCAGTCAATTGGCGCGGTGCAGTCGGCACGGGTCCATCTGGCCATCCCCAAACCCTCGGTCTTCGTCCGCGAAGAACAAAAGCCGACAGCATCGATCATGCTCAACGTCTATCCCGGACGCTCGCTGGATGGCGCACAGATCGCCGGCATTACGCACCTGGTTTCGTCGAGCGTACCGCAATTGCCGGCCACCAACGTCACGGTAATCGACCAGACTGGTGCCCTGCTTTCACAACTAAAAAACAGGCTCACTGAAGCCGGCCTCGATGCCACACAGGTCAAATATGTTCGGGATATCGAGGGCAGTATCATCAGGCGCATTGAGGACATCCTAAAGCCGATGCTGGGCGGCGAAAACTTCAAGGTTCAGGTCGCTGCCGACATCGACTTTTCCCAAAGCGAGCAAACAGCTGAAAGCTACCGCCCGAACAATACGCCGGAAACCACCGCCATCCGTAGTCGGCAGACCAATGAATCGGCCAGCGTGAACCAATCAGCCGGGGGCGTTCCTGGCGCACTGACCAACCAGCCTCCGGTTCCGGCCACCGCACCGCTGACCCAACCAGCAACCGGCACCTCCCCCGGTCAACCGGGAAAAACGGCCGAAACTCAAGGCAAGCTTGACGCCGCTGGCGTTACGGCGCCGCTCAACGGCGTCGGCCAGCCGATCAACACAAGCAAGGCCGCAACGGTCAATTTTGAAGTCGACAAGACTATCCGCCACACGAAACAGGGCATGGGCGACATCCGGCGCCTGTCTGCTGCCGTTGTCATCAATCATCGCAAGGACATCGACAAGAACGGCCAGCCGGTCAACAAGCCGATTCCCGAGGCGGAAATGAAGCAGATCAACGAATTGGTCCGCGAAGCGATGGGCTTCAACAAGGAACGCGGCGACTCGATCTCGGTTGCCAACGCGCCCTTCACCGCCGGCGAAAAGATTGATAGCTCGATACCGCTGTGGAAGGATCCGGAAACCATTTCCTACGCCAAGGATATTTTCAAGTACCTGTTGATCGCCCTGATCGTTGCCTTCCTCTTCCTGAAAATTATTCAGCCCTCGCTGAAAACGATGTTCCCGTCAGCCGCCGAGCGCCGGGCTGCATCAACCGCCGAGGGCGTCGCCGGCGCCGCAGCGCATGTCAAGATTGCTGGAATCGATGGCGAACCGGGCGAGGACCACGTGCGGATCGATCACTACGCCGCCAAGGTACAAAAGGCGCGCGACATAGCCGGTGCCGATCCAAAGGCAGTCGCCAACATCATCAAGGACTGGATGGGCGCCAATGCCTCCTAACGCAGAAGACGGCCTGGAAAGGAGTGCAACACTGTTGATCGCGCTCGGCGAAGACCATGCCGCCGAAGTGCTCAAGCACCTTGGACCTCGCGAGGTCCAAAAACTCGGGCATGCCATGGCTGCACTCAAGAGTGTGCCGCGAACAACAGTCGAAAGCGTACTGGACGAGTTCCACAAGAATGCCGAAGAACACGCGGCCGTACACGTCGACACCGACAACTACATTCGCTCCGTGCTGACCAAGGCGCTGGGTGACGACAAGGCATCGAACCTTATTTCACGCATCCTCCAAGGCGGCGAAACATCGGGGATCGAGGGCTTGAAATGGATGGACGCGACAACCGTCGCTGATTTGATCAAGAACGAGCACCCGCAGATCATCGCGACGATTCTGGTCCATCTGGAACACGACCACTCCAGCGAGATTCTCAATCACTTTACCGAGCGCCTGCGCAACGACGTTGTTTTGCGCATCGCCACGCTCGAAGGAATTCAACCATCCGCGTTGCGCGAGCTGAACGAAGCGATGATGCGCATCCTGTCCGGCTCGACCAGCGTGAAGCGGACGGCAATGGGCGGCATTCGCACCGTTGCCGAAATACTCAATTTCATCGGTACCGCCAACGAAACTTCGGTTGTCGATGCGATCCGTGAATACGACCCTGACCTGGCCCAGAAGATTCTCGATGAAATGTTTGTTTTCGAAAACCTGATGGAAATCGACGATCGCTCCATCCAGCTCATTTTGCGCGAAGTTCAGTCTGACTCGCTGATCCTTGCGCTCAAGGGTGCCTCTCCCGATCTCCGCGAAAAGATTTTCAAGAACATGTCGCAACGGGCTGCAGAAATGCTGCGCGAAGACCTCGAGTCGAAAGGGCCCGTCCGTCTTTCCGAAGTCGAAGGCGAGCAAAAGGAAATCCTCAAGGTGGTACGTCGGCTGGCAGACGAGGGACAAATCGTCCTTGGTGGTGCCGGCGGCGAACAAATGGTCTAACACGAGATGGCAGGCGTCATACCCAAGGACAAGCTCGCGGGCTATCAGCGCTGGAACATCGGCTCGCTCGATGCCAAACCCGTGTCACCCAGCCAGTCGCCAGTCGACACGACCAGCCCCGCCCCTGCAGCAGCCCCCTCCACCGCCTCCGGCCAACCCGAAGTGCATGCCGCGCAGAGCCTGACGAACGCTGAAGATGTTCAACGCATCCACGACGAAGCTCGTGCCACTGGATACAGCCTCGGCTACCGCGAAGGACTTGAATCCGGGCAACAGGCAATGGCGACAACGGCGGCCGAAACTACGGCGCAATTTGCCGAGCTTCTGGGCAACCTGCAGATATCCCTGGCTCATCTCGACCAACACGTCGCCGAACAGGTACTCAGCCTCGCCCTTGAAACGGCAGCACAAGTACTTCGCGGCGCGATCAACACGCGCCGAGAACTGCTCTTGCCTGTCATTCGCGAGGCACTCGCTGCATTGCCCCTGCATCATGCCCATGTCGTTCTCCGGCTGAGTCCGGCCGACGCCACGGTGATTCGCGAACAGATCGGCGAACAACTCTCCCAAACCGGCGCCCAGATCATTGACGACCCCGAGATTTCGCCGGGCGGATGCCTGCTTGTTGCCGGCGCAAGCGAGGTCGATGCCACGATTGAAACACGCTGGAAGCGTGTACTTGAGTCGATCGGTATCGCCCCTTCGGAATGGATGAACCAACCTTGATCGCCCTACCCGACCACGTCGGGCGCTGGCAGCGTTTTCTCGAAGGCTGCGAGTTGTCTGCCGCTTCTGCCCAACCTCTCTGGCCGGCGGGCCGTTTGACAAGGATCAACGGCCTCGTCATGGAGGCGTCGGGCCTGAAACTGCCGCTTGGCAGTTCATGTCATATTTTCCCGGCTAGCGGAGCACCAGTCGAGGCAGAAGTGGTCGGATTCGCCGGAGAAAAACTCTATCTGATGCCCTCCGATGATGTCTTCGGACTGGCCCCGGGCGCTCGCGTCATCGCTTGCGACACTCCCAACCCGGCGCCGCGGGTCGACTTTCCTGTCAAGCACAAGCGCCGGGCCATTGATCGTGCCAAGCAGGGTCCGGTTGGCGACGAGTTGCTAGGCCGTGTGCTCGACGGCGTTGGCCGCCCACTCGACAGCAAGGGTCCGCTCAGATCAAACCTGACCCGCCCCCTGCAAAGCCGCCCGATCAATCCGATGACCCGGGCAGCGATCGAACACCCTCTCGACGTCGGCATTCGTTCCATCAACGCACTGCTGACTGTTGGCCGAGGTCAGCGCATGGGGCTCTTCGCCGGGTCAGGCGTTGGCAAGTCGGTACTCCTAGGCATGATGGCTCGCTATACCGAAGCCGAAGTGATTGTCGTCGGACTTATCGGCGAACGCGGCCGGGAAGTGAAGGAGTTCATCGAGCAGATCCTTGGTGAAGAAGGCATGCGCCGGGCCGTCGTCGTTGCCGCACCGGCCGATACCGGCCCGCTGATGCGACTGCAGGGCGCAGCTTATGCAACGACCATTGCCGAGTATTTCCGTGACCAGGGAAAACAGGTTCTGCTCATCATGGACTCCCTGACCCGTTATGCCATGGCGCAACGGGAGATTGCCCTGGCCATTGGCGAACCCCCTGCAACGCGAGGCTATCCTCCCTCGGTATTTGCACGCTTGCCACAACTTGTCGAGCGGGCAGGTAACGGCCCGGAAGGCGGCGGCTCGATGACGGCCTTCTACACGGTTCTGGCCGAAGGCGATGACCAGCAGGATCCGATTGCCGATTCGGCGCGCGCCATTCTCGACGGTCACATCGTGTTATCCAGAACCTTGGCCGACGCCGGGCATTACCCGGCCATCGACATCGAGCAGTCGATCAGCCGCGCCATGGTCAATTTGATCGAACCGGCACAACTCGATCAAATTCGCCGTTTCAAGGTGCTCTTTGCCCGCTACCAGCGCTCCCGCGACCTGATTTCGGTTGGTGCCTATTCGCCGGGGTCTGACCCGGTGCTGGATCAGGCAATAAACCTCTATCCGCGGATGGAAGCCTTTCTTCAGCAGCAACTGACCGAGCAAGCCGATTTCACAAGCAGCGTCAGCGCCCTTTCTGCACTGTTCCCCTAAACCATGGCAAACAAGTTTTCGTTGCAGCCCTTGCTGGAACTGATGCAAACCCGTTCAGACGAAGCCACGCGCCAACTTGGCCAGTTGATTGCCGCCGAGCAAAGCGCCCGCAGCCGCCTTCAGATGCTTGAGGATTATCGTGCCGACTATGCAGTCAAATTGCGCGAAGCCTGCATGCAAGGGCTGACACCGATGGCACTAAGGAACTATCAGGACTTCCTCGCTCGCATCGATGAGGCAATCGGTCAGCAAACATTGGCCGTTCGCCATTCAGAGCAGAATACAGCGAGCGGTCAGGAAAACTGGAAAGAACAGAACAAGCGCCTGAAAGCCATCGACACCCTCTCGCATCGACACGACGTGCGTGAGAAAGTCCTTGATAACAAGCAGCAGCAGAAAATCCAGGAAGAACACTCGGCCCGAAAATACGCCGTGCGCAACGAAGAAGAATCGGACTGATATCAGGCACATGCCTTGCTTACCTTGACAGCATCTCCATGTACCCCAAGGTCTGATCATGAGTATTCCTGCAGTTACCAGTTTGATCGCAGCCCTCGGCGGAAAAACGGCCTTGCCCGGTCTTGGAGAAATACTTGCAGAGAACAGCTTGCCGCTAGACTTTGCAGCACTTCTTGCCGAGCAGATTCCTGCGTCAGGGCAGACCACCCCGGCATTACTCGCAGCCGAAAGCGCTCCGGCTGGCCAACAGCCGGACACTGAACTGCTGAGCGAGATCATTGCTCAGACGAGCATGGCCAAGGACAAAGCCACGCTTCCCATCGATACCAAGCCGTCGCCAAGCACCACGGTCATTGAGGGAAGTGCCGAGAATGTGCTGGCAGCGCTGTCCGCCAACCCCAGCCTGCCCGCAACGACCATCACTGAGCCAGATCACAAGGTGGAAGATAGCGAGAAGGAGCGAAAACTTGCGGCCAACGCCGACTCCATCCCGATGAATCCGGGCTTGGCGGCCCAGTACGTCGTACCAATGACCACTCCGCCAGTTCAAAATCGCCCCACTGAGAGTGTCGACCGCAACAAGCCGGACACAGCCCCTCATATGGCCAAGGCAGACGGCGTTGATTCCGCCGACAAGGACGGGCGCCCGGCCTTGTCGGAACAGAGGAACGCACTCCTTTCCAGCAATACTCAGACCGCCACACCTCCCACTACACCCATGGCCCAAAATACCGAATTGCGGATTCCGTCACGCTCGGACACCGGGAATGCGGCAATTCTTGCCGGCGACTCGAATCCCGGCAACAGCGGCTCGACCCCAGCCTTCGCAACGGCACTGGCCGCGACAGGAGCAGCGAATGGCACAGCTGCGCCAACGACCCAGCCGACCATCACCAGCGCAATCAATTCACCAAACTGGACTCAGGATTTTGGCTCCCGTGTCGTCTGGCTAGCCAAAAATGACCAACAGGTCGCCCAGATCAACATTAACCCGCCGCAACTGGGCCCGATTCAAATCACCCTCACGATCAACGGAGACCAGACTACCGCCGCATTCGCCTCGCCGCATCCGGAAGTCCGCCAGGCTATTCAGGACTCCCTGCCCCAACTGCGTGAAATGTTCTCGAATGCCGGCATCAGCCTCGGCCAAGCCAATGTTGGCAGCCAATTACCTTCACAGAACCGCGAAACTCCTTTTCAGTTTGGCAATGAAGCCCGCTCAACCGGGGAAAACGCTATACTTTCGCCCGATAGTCACGCAAGCTCCAACCCGGCCGGAATACCAATTCAGCGGGGACGAGGTTTGGTAGACCTGTTCGCATAACCGGATCGTCATGATCGAGTAAAGAGGGAGAGACAATGGCCAAGGATGCCAAGCCAGCCGAAGAAGGGGCCGAAGCCCCCCCGAAAAAAAGCAAAAAACTGTTGATCATCATCCTTGCCGTCGTTCTTCTAGTGGTGCTGGGTGGAGGCGCTGCCTTCATGTTGCTCAAGAAGGGCGACCACGCCGAGGACGATGAAGAAAACGCTGAAGAAACAGCCAAGCCCGCCAAAAAGAAAGACAAGAAAAAAGACAAGGAAGCGCATCCGGTCTTTATCAATCTCGATGCATTTACCGTCAATCTGGTCCCCGAAACCGGCGACCAGTATCTGCAGGTGGCGCTCTCGCTTGAAGTTGAAGATGCAACGGCCGAGCCGGATATCAAGACCAAGATGCCGAAGATTCGCAATAATCTGACCCTCTTGCTGTCGTCGAAAAAAGCCTCCGAACTACTACCCAAGGAAGGCAAGGAAAAACTGGCGGAAGCCCTCAAGGACGAGATCAATTCGGTCATTGAGCCCCCGGTCAAGAACAAGAAAGGTGTAGCCGAAGCCCCAGAAGGTCCGGTCAAGGCCGTCCTGTTCACCTCATTTATTATTCAGTAAGGATCCATGGCGGGAGATTTTCTATCCCAGGACGAGGTTGATGCCCTACTCAAGGGCGTCACCGGTGAAACCGACGAACCCGAAGACAGCGAAGGGGAAGGCGGCGGGATACGTTCGTACAATCTCGGCACCCAGGAGCGGATCGTCCGGGGTCGGATGCCGACACTGGAACTGGTCAATGAGCGCTTCGCGCGTTACCTGCGTATCGGCCTGTTCAACTACATGCATCGCAACGCGGAAATCTCGGTTGGCCCGATCCGCGTACAGAAATACAGCGAGTTCATCCGCAATCTGGTCGTCCCGACCAACCTGAATCTGGTCATTGCCAAGCCACTGCGCGGCACCGCATTGTTTGTCTTCGATCCGAACCTGGTATTTCTGGTCGTCGACAACATGTTCGGTGGCGATGGACGCTTCCATACCCGCGTTGAAGGACGTGATTTCACGGCCACCGAACAGCGCATCATCCAGGGTTTACTGAACGTTGTTTTCACCGAGTACAGCAAATCTTGGAAGCCGGTGTACGACATCAACTTCGAGTACATTCGCTCGGAGATGAACTCGCAGTTCGCCAATATCGCAACGCCGTCGGAAATCGTCGTTTCAACGACATTCACGCTTGAATTCGGGGGCGCGACGGCAGATATGCACATCTGCTTCCCGTACTCGATGCTCGAGCCGATCCGCGACCTGCTCTACAGCACGATGCAAAGTGACCAGCTATCGACCGACAAGCGCTGGATCGGCACGTTACGCAAGCAGTTGCAGGGGGCCGAAGTGGAAATTGTCGCGCATCTGGGGACGGGGAAAATATCGCTGCGCGAAATTCTGAATCTCAAAGAGGGCGACGTTATTCCCCTGAACCTGTCGCCGAAAATAGAGGCACTGGTTGATAACGTGCCTTTGATGGAATGTTCCTATGGCCAGCAAAACGGCCAATACGCACTTAAAGTCGAGCGATTCATCGCTGCTTCGCCCGACGCACCGCCCGGGGAACCGGTGATGGGAGAGAAAAATGGCTGATGATATCGAAAACATGGAAGCTCCTGCTGAAGACGCCGGGCAGATCAGTGAGGACGACTGGGCTGCCGCCATGGCCGAACAGGTCGTTAGCGATGGCGCCACGGCCACCGTCCAACCGGCTGACATCTTCCCGTCCTTCTCTGCACCATTGGGCCAGGGCGGGATAATGAACGAACTCGACATGATTCTCGACATTCCCGTCCAGATCACAGTCGAGCTTGGCCGGACCAAAATCACCATCAAGAACCTGCTGCAACTGGCCCACGGCTCCGTCGTCGAACTCGATGCAATGGCTGGCGAGCCGATGGATGTGCTGGTCAACGGCACGCTCATCGCGCAAGGGGAAGTGGTCGTGGTGAACGACAAATTCGGTATCCGCCTGACCGACATCATCACGCCTTCGGAGCGGATGCGAAAGCTGAACCGCTGATATGGTGGTCTGCGCCGCAGACCACCACCTTTCAATTTTGGGCAAAATTTCCGGTTGACCGTGGCAAAGTCAATTTTCAGGTTTGGGTTTAAGATAGCGCCCTAACCTACTTTGAACGCGATCCCAGACTTGCTGCGCCTTCTCTTTCCTCTGCTGCTGCCTATCACCGCGTGGGGTAGCGACGCCGCCAACCCCGGCATTCCAGCCGGCACCTACCTGCAGGCGACCTTGGCCCTGCTCCTCATCCTCGGACTGCTTTTCGGCACTGCCTGGCTGGCCCGCAAACTGTCGGGAGGCAAAGGTTTCGGCCAGGGAGGCATGAAGATTATCGGTGGCGTTGCGCTGGGTCCGCGCGAACGTATCGTACTTGTTGAGGTCGGCGACAGCTGGCTGGTCATAGGCATCGTCCCCGGGCAGATTCGTACGCTGCATCAACTCCCCAAGGGCAGCAGCACGGAGGTTGAGCCGACCGCCGGCACAACAGAAGCACCTTTTGCCCAGTGGTTGAAGTCGATAAAGGAACGCCAGAACAATGCTTAGGCGAGTCGTCCTCGGGCTTGGCCTGCTACTCCCCCCGGTCTTGGCTCTGGCCCAGGCTGCCGGAGGACTGCCTTCAGTCACCAGCACACCAACCGGCGGTGGGGGCACCACCTACAGCCTGACCATCCAGACACTGCTCTTCCTCACGGCGCTGACCTTCCTGCCAGCGGCCGTGCTGATGATGACGAGTTTTACCCGCATCATCATCGTGCTGTCCCTGCTTCGCCATGCCATGGGCACGCAAACATCGCCTCCCAATCAAATCCTGGTCGGTTTGGCGCTGTTTCTGACCTTTTTCATCATGTCGCCAACCCTCGATCAGGTCTATACCGACGCCTACCTGCCGCTATCTGAGAACAAGATCAACATCGCCCAGGCCGGCGAACGGGCGGCAGTTCCAATGCGCAGCTTCATGCTGCGCCAGACCCGAGAGGCCGACATCGCCATGCTGGCGAGTGTCGCCAAGGTCGATAAAATCGAAAAGCCTGACGACATCCCGCTGCGCGTCCTGATTCCTGCCTTCGTCATCAGCGAGTTGAAAACAGCGTTCCAGATCGGTTTCATCATATTCATCCCCTTCCTGATCATCGACATGGTAGTTGCCAGCCTGCTGATGTCGATGGGCATGATGATGATGTCGCCGGTCATGGTGGCCCTGCCCTTCAAGTTGATGCTCTTCGTCCTGGTCGATGGCTGGCATCTGGTCATTGGCTCACTGGTCAAAAGCTTCAATCCATGACTCCGGGTGTCGTCATGGAAATCGGCCGCCAGGCGATCGAAGTCACCCTCGTTCTGGCGGCCCCGATGCTGCTCTCCGCTCTGGTCGTTGGCTTGATCGTTAGCATCTTTCAGGCGGCAACCCAGCTTAACGAAGCGACTCTGCAGTTCGTCCCGAAACTGGTCGTCATGTTCATGGTCCTGATCCTCGTCGGTCCCTGGATGCTGGAATACATGATTGACTACATCCAGCGTCTGTTCGAGAGCATTCCACAGCTGATCGGCTGACCATGCTCAGCATAACCACGGCACAACTCGACGCCTGGATTGTTGCCTTTGCCTATCCGCTGACCCGCATTCTGGCCTTTATCGCCACCTCGCCGCTCTGGGGTTCAGCCGGAATTCCCCGACGCACCCGGCTCATTCTAGGCATCGGCATAGCCATCGCCATCGCCCCGGCCCTGCCGGCGATGCCGACGGTCGCCCCAGGCTCGCTTGCAGGCCTCTGGATCTTGGCGCAGCAAATGCTGATTGGTATCGGCATGGGCTTCGCGGCCCGCATTGTCTTCGCCGCCGTCGATGTCGCCGGCGAATTCGTTGGCGCCCAGATGGGACTTGGCTTTGCAACGTCTTACGACCCTCTGAGCTCGTCACAAACACCTGTGATCGGCGAGTTCATCGGCCTCATCAGTTTCCTGCTGTTTCTCTCACTAAACGGCCATCTGATGTATGTCGCCACCCTGGCGCAGAGCTTTTATGCCATACCGGTCAGTGCGACGCCCATAGCAGCGACAAGCTGGCTGAATTTGGTCGAACTCGGGTCAAAAATGTTTTCGGTCGGGGTCTTGCTCGCGCTCCCCGTGGTTGTCGCACTAATGATTACCAACATTGCGCTGGCAGTGCTCACCCGGGCCGCACCTCAATTGAATATATTTGCGCTGGGCTTCCCGCTCACCATGATCGGCGGTTTCATCTCGCTGGCCGTCAGCATGAACTATCTGGCCACCCCGTTGCAGGCGCTCTACGAATACGCCCTTAGTGCAACCTTGGGTTTCGCCGTTCCCGCCGCTCAGTAGCGCTCATTCATTTTGTAGGAATCAGCATCCTGGCGCTGCACCAAGCGTATCGTTCCCTCCGCCATACGCCGTGCGCCTATGGTTTGAGAATCAATACCCTCAGTGTATTCGAGAATCTGATAGCTGGAAAAACCGTTCTCGTACTGTAACTGGCTGGCGCGCCGCTTGAGTATCTGCACAGACTCGCCAGCGCCACCGGTATGGTAACGCTTCATCTTCATGGAGAAGCGATAGACATCCGGCGACAGCTTGGATTCTTCGATCTCCCAGTTGGGCGCCAGCGGATCATAGACCAGATAGATCGCCGCCCCGACCACGGCTGCCGTTGCCAGAGAAGACAGACTAATTCCAGTCTTGGCCGTAAGCTGAATGGTCTCATTCGGAATCAGGGGCGTTCCCCCGCAACCAGCCAGACAGGCGGAGGCAATTAGTGTGGCGCCAATTTTTTTCATAGGTAATTGAACAGCGACATCTGGCTAACCTGCTTGAATGAAAGCTGCGCCGCCTCGAGCACCATTTTCTGATTGGCCATGTCGGACACCGCCTTGGTGTAGTCCAAATTCTGCAGCTTGCCCAAATCGGTCTGGTATTGCAGGTCTCGATCAGAGCCTGCACTCGTCAGATTCTCGAGCTCAAGCCGGCGGGCGCCAACAGAGGTTTGTGCCGTCAGCAGATGGTCAAATGCCTGCCCCAAGTTCTGGCGAATCTGCGTCATCTGATTCTTGAACGCTGCCTTGGTCGCAGCACTGCTCGACACATTGGCATTCAACGCCTTGATCATGCTGTCCAGCGTCGTGAAAATATCCTGATTGCTGGCAGGCTGAGCCGTAAAGGTGTCACCTGCAGCCGGCGTGCCAGAAATGTTGATCTTGATCTGCTGCGCTGCCGGGCCAACCACAATATCCGAACCTGCGGTATAAACTTGGCCAGTCAGAGAAGGGGTAGCAGACCCATTGACGTATACGTCATACACGCCAGGAGCCGTAAAAGTCAGTTGATAGGTGCTGCCGTCATAGCCGGAAATCGTTGAAGACGCGCCAAGAACGCCAGTCCCCGTATTGGTGGCTCCGGCACTCGCCATGAACTGCCCGTTACCCTGAGGAATGCGCACGAACACATCGCTGCCAGACGCGGAAACATCCATCAAGCGCCCTGTTTCAACCTGCAATTGACGATTCCCATCATCGCCATGATAAGAAGTAATTCGGCTCCCCGGAGACCCAGAGACGCCAAATGGCTCCGTTTCCCCCCGAAATCCCGAGAACAGATGCTGCCCTAGCCCATCCGTGCTGTTTGCCAGACCCAGCAACTGGCTGAAGCTCTCACTGACATCAGATGCAATTGCCTGACGGGAAGTATCGCTGATATTCTGATTGTCGGCTTCAGCGGCCCTGACCATCACGTTCGAAATTAGATCGCTCGCACTTCTCAGAGTGCTTTCCAGACTCGTCAATTGACTGGCTGCACTGCCCTGATTGTCCATAAACTGAGAATTGATTGACTGTCGCTGACTGACCTCCAGCGCCTGCGCCGCCGCAACAGGATCATCGGACGGGGTCAGGATACGTCGCCCGGTCGACATCTGATTTTGCAGTTTGTACAAGTTAGTCTGCAACTGCAGCATATTCTGCGTGCCCGTGTCGAACATCATCGAAGTGCTTATACGCATGATGCAATTCCTTAATTGGAGATGCCAAGAAGCGTATCAAACAGCTTCGAAGCAATATCGAGCGATCTGGCCGAGGCCTGATAGGCCTGTTGATAGCGGATGAGGTTGGCAGCTTCCTCATCAAGGTTGACACCGGATACCGCCGAGCGTGCCAACTCGTTCTGCTTAAGGAGGGCTTGCTGCGCCTCCCCGCTGACTTTGATCTGGCGAGTCACCGAACCGACACCACTGACCAGGCTTGAGTAACTTCCCTGAAATGTCGCTCGACCACCTTCCATCGTATTTTGTGTCTGCAACGCGGCTAGTTTGACTGCATTTCGACTATCGGACACGCCGCTGGTATTCGTATTGATGCTAAAGCTGTCACCGTTAGCCGGAGCTCCCGAAACATCGACCGAAATACCGTTATAGGTAATGCGTGCCAATTCCGATCCGGCGTTCAGTCGATTGATCGACCCCGCGGCAATGGCCAACGTGGTTCCGTCAGCATAGGTTGCACTTACAGTCCCCGATGCGGGGAAGGTGAAGGTAAATGCCCCCCCCCCCTGACTGTAAGTGAACCCGACAGGGAGGTTTGCCAACGAGTACCCCGGGCTGACAGCTCCCTGGCTAACCTGCAACGAGCCGGTATTCCCGGAACCCAGCGTAGTCACGCTAGGCGCTGCAGCAGCAATCCGCTTTACATCGGCGGCAATCGCTGAATTAACCTGAAAATTTCTCGCTGCGTCCCGGGTTGGCTCGATCCGGTAATCCACGCCAACCGTTGGCGCACTTCCGCCAATCGAGAACCCTTCGCCAACAATCAGGGCGTTCAGAGCAGCAACACTCGCGGCTGCCCCGCTAGCCGGGAATACCACACCATCGGACAGTCGCGTAAGCGTCATGCTGGTCGCTGAAGTAGCGGTGAGCACATAGTCACTACCAGTCAGACTGGTTTTGAAATTTCCGGTCGCCGGATCACCGGTCGGGGCCAGAAAACTGGCCGTTACCGAATTTGCACCGCTAGCACTGGCAAGCACTTTGGGCTGAGACAGTTCAAAGAAGTTCGCCTGAAAGCCAGTCGTCGCGGAGGTCTGGTTCAAGCCGTCCAGGTCCTGCCCCAATGCGTGCTGAGCATTGAAGGTCAGAGCAATTGACGTAGCAATCTGTCCGAGCGTATTTGTCGCATCGTCCAGCGCATTGTTGCGGAACTTCATCAAGCCACCGAGGGCACCGCCTTCAATCAGGGATTCCGACAACTCCTGGACAGCCCCCGACTGACCGCGCAAGCCAACGACGATCCGTTCGGGATCGGAACTTGAAGTTATCGGGACCAGTTTGTTCACGACAGAACCAACCACCAGTTGCTGGCCGTTCCCGACAAAAACGTTGAAATTACCAATCGAGTCCTCAACAGTTGTCACCCGAACATGCTTGTTCAGGTCCGCAACCAGTTGATCGCGCAAATCAAGTAGATCGTTGGGTGGCTGGTTGGTCGCTGCTTCAGCCCGCGTGATCTGATCATTCACATCGGCAAGTTGTTGAGCATAAACATTGATCAACTCTATTTCACCGCTGATTTCACCATTCACGCTGTCGTAAAGCTCGGTAAGACGGGTGGACATTGAATTGAATCGTCCAGCCAAGGCTTCTGCCGATGACAACATGCTCTGGCGTGCCGAGACAAGTGATGGGTTGGCTGCCACTTGCTGCACACCGGTAAAGAACTCCTGCATGGCAGGTGCCAGACCCGAACTCGGATCACCCAGCATATTGTCGATTTGGCTCAGCTTGGCCAGTTGGGTCGCCGATTCAGACGCCGCGGCCTGGGCAGCGAACGTCTGCGCAGTCAGATATTTATCATAGGAGCGACGAACGGTATCGACGGTTGTGCCACTACCAAAGTAACCAGACCCCGTCAGCCGAGGAATGCCGGCAGATTGCTGGATATATTGACGGCTGTAGCCGGGGGTGTTGGCATTGGCGATGTTGTGCTGAGTCGCCTCCAGTCCCAGTTGCGCCGCATGGATCCCGGTAATCCCGATTGATAGCATTCCGCTACTCATAGCAATTCCTTTACTCTACAGCTTTGTTAACGGCCCCGATCCCAGAATATTGAGGGCGGATCAACCGGTAAGTGCTTGGCGCAGTGTCGGGCCATTGATGATGCGCGAAAGCTTGTCGGCGTACATCGGATCAGTGGCATACCCTGCTTGTTGTAAACGCCGTGCAAACTCTGTGCCATCCTGAGACCCAATCACATCGGTATAGCGCGGGCTATTGCGGAGCAGATTGGCATAGTCACGGAAGCATTCTTCATAGGATGCGTAAGCGCGGAAACGTTCGGTTACCTTGGTGGGCTGGCCATCGACATACTCGGTCGTCGCTGCCTCAACGGTATCGCCCGTCCAGCTTTTTCCGGCCTTGATACCGAACAGGTTGAAACTGTTCGTCCCGTCCGCCTTGCGAATTTCGCCCCGCCCCCAACCGCTCTCGAGCGCGGAATGGCCAATTAAAAAAACGGGCGGAATTCCGGTTGACCGTGACGCTTCAACCGCATGCGGCCAGACACGATTGACGAACTCGCGTGAAGAGGCTGGCGCCTCCTGGCTGACAGTTGGTGTCGCCGAAGCATTGGTACCATACGAAGCAGAGGTTGGCAGACCACTCAGTACGGGTCTGTGTTGCAGGTGACTGACGTCGGAAACGGCAAGCGGCAAATCCTTGGCGGCAGCAGTTGCCGGTGCCATCAACTCCTCCTGCCCCTTGGGGGTTTCCAGATGCCGCCCCAGCTGCTGTTCGATCAGCCGTGCAAACCCGACACCACCGCGACTCGCAGCCATGTTCTGAGCCATTTGCTGATCAAGCATACCGGTATAGAAACGCGACTGATCACTATTGAGCAGCCCATCCTGCGGCGTTGCATCGCGCATGCTCTTCATGACCATCTGCAGGAAGAGCGCCTCGAACTGCTGCGCTGCGACCTTCAGACCTTGCTTCGGATCCTTCTGAAACTGGCTGCGTAAATCCTGCGAGCCCTGAATATCAAAAGCTGCGCGGTTAGGCGTATCCTGAATTTTCATTGAACTTGTACGCCGCTCAGATAACTTCGAGTTCGGCGCGCAAAGCTCCAGCAGCCTTCATGGCCTGAAGGATGGCGAGAAGATCAAGAGGATTGGCACCGAGGGCATTGAGCGCCCTGACCACTTCAGCCAGATTGGCCCCCGCCTTGACGTTTACCAGACTGCCGTTTGCCTGCTTGACCTGAATATCGGCTGGCTGCCCGGTCGCCTGATTGCCCGCATCTACGACCACCGAGAGACTGCCATGCGCCACTGCACACGAGTCAAGCGTCACTTTCTGATTCATGACCACTGAGCCGGTCCGTGGATTGATAACCACCAGGGCGTTCCCGACTGCCGGCTTAACATCCAAATCCTCAAGGCGCCCCAGAAAGGCAACGCGTTGATCGATATCGTCCGGAGCGCGCACAGCAATTCGCCGCCCATCAACAGCGCGAGCCGTCCCCGGCGCAATCGCCCGGTTGATTGCTTCGACCATATTTTGTACGGTTCCGAAATCAGTGCTGCCCAGTTCGTAATAGATGAATCCGCCCTGGCCTACTGCTGTCGGGACATCTCGCTCAATCGTCGCGCCAGCCGGCACTCTTCCCGCCGACAGGTGGTTGACCGCTATCTTCGACCCGCCTGAAGAGGCTCCGACACCGCCAACCAGAACGTTGCCCTGAGCGACGGCGTAGACCTGTCCATCGCCCCCTTTCAGCTGGGTCATCAGCAGGGTGCCACCACGCAGGCTTTTCGCGTTGCCAATCGATGAGACGGTGATATCGATCGCCTGTCCAGGCTTGGAGAATGGCGGCATAACCGCAGTAACCATGACAGCGGCGACATTTTTCAACTGGAGCTTGGTCGCCTGTTCTGTCGTCAGATTGACTCCAAGCTGGGACAGCATGTTGCCGATAGCCTGGGTCGTAAACGGTGTTTGTGTTGTCTGGTCGCCGGTATTGTCGAGCCCGACGACGATGCCATAGCCGATCAACTGGTTATTGCGCACCCCTTGAATCGACGCAAGATCCTTGATGCGCTCGGCAAAGGCGGGTTGGCCACAAAGCGGCAGAAGACAAGCGGCCACAATTGCCGCCTGCCGGTACCAATTGCCGCAAAATGTCTTCATGATCTGTCTCCGCCTGAATATTTCCTAGAATGGCAGGACATTAAGGAAGAATCGTGCCATCCAGCCCATGATCTGACCATCGCTGATCTGGCCGGCCGATTTGTACTCAATTCGCGCATCAGCCACTTTGGAAGATTCGATCGTATTGGAGAAATCGACGAAGCTCGGATTGATCACACCGGAAATGCGGACAAACTCCTGCTCCTCTCCGATCGCCAGTTGTTTTTCCCCTGAAACCAGCAAATTCCCGTTTGGCATGACATCAATAACGGTGACGGTAATGTTGCCGTTAAACACATTGTTGTTCGCAGCAGAGCCTTTGCCGCTGAACGAGGTGGAACTCGTGGCGCCCAAGTCCATGCCCAGCAAGCCCTTGCCAGGCAAACCGGAAAACGCACTGACCGAAGCCTTTTGCGTGTTCGACTTGTCCAGCTTGTTCGCGTTGGCAGCCGACGCTGTTGTGCTTTCGGAAATCTTGATCGTGATCGTATCGCCGACATAGCGTGCCCGACGATCTTCAAATAGCGGACGGCTGTAGGCTGCCTGGTAGATCGCACCATTCGTCACCGGAGACTCCATGCGCGGTGCCGGACGAGCCGACATCGGTTGGTGCACATTGGTCGGCGGCGTTGTCGCGCAAGCACTCGTCAATACAACAGCCAGCAATGACAGACGTTTCATGATTTCACCTCATAGCTGGGTAAGACGTCCCAGCATTGCATCGGAGACCGAGACCACCTTCGAGTTCAGTTCATAGGCGCGTTGGGTCTGAATCATCGTGACAAGCTCTTCGGCAACGTTGACGTTGGAGGTTTCTACGTAACCCTGGTTGGTCACCCCGGCGCCATTGGTTCCCGGGGTATTGGGCGTCGGCGTTCCACTTGCCGCAGTCTCCAGAAACAGGTTCTGACCGATCGCCTGCAATCCGCCATTGTTGACGAAAGTCGCCAGTTGAATCGAGCCGATCTGAGTCGCAGCAGCCGTTCCAGACTGCGTGACCGTCACCGTCCCATCAGTTCCGATCGAGACGGAGAGGGCATTGGCAGGAATCGTGATGTTGGGCTGCAACGGGTAACCGTCGGCGGTAACGATCTGGCCCTGATTGTCTTTCTGGAATGAACCGTCTCTTGTATAGCCAGTCGTCCCATCCGGCAGAAGAATCTGGAAGAAGCCGCTGCCTTGAACCGCCACGTCCAGCGTGTTGTCCGTTTTCTGGAGATTGCCTTGGGTGTACAGGCGCGCCGTTGCCACCGGTCGAGCCCCTGCCCCCAATTGCAGTCCGGTCGGAATCTGGGATTGCTGTGACGATTGCGCGCCAGGCTGGCGCAGGTTCTGATAGAGCAAGTCCTCGAAAACCGCCCGGGAACGCTTGTAGCCATTCGTTCCGACGTTGGCCAGATTGTTGGCAATGACATCGAGCTGCGTTTGCTGGGCATCGAGTCCGGTTCGGGCAATCCACAGGGAACGGATCATGATTTGGTCCTATCAGGAATTCAGGGAGAGCAATTGATCGGCGCGCTGGGCATTGGTGTCGGCGGTTTGCAGCATCTTGATTTGCATTTCAAACTGGCGTGAGAGGCTGATCAAGTTGACCATCGCATCGGTCACATTGACGTTGCTGCCTTCCAGCGAACCCGAAGCAACGCGAACCGTTGCGTCCGCTTCTGCGGGCTGTCCGCTACGCAGACGAAACAGACCGTCGGCTCCACGCACCAGGTCCGCCTCCGGAGGATTAACCAGCTTCAAACGTCCGATCGCGTTGGCATTGTTCGGTGTACCAAAACTAGGCACAACGGAAACCGTTCCATCTGGGGCAATTTCAATATTGTTGTCGGGCGGCACGTTGATCGGACCACCATCGCCGACCACCGGATAACCACTCTTGGTCTGCAGCAGCCCGGCCACATCGACATCCAGACTGCCGGCACGGGTATAGGCCTCACTGCCATCGGGCAGCTGCACAGCCAGCCAGCCACGCCCCTGAACTGAAACATCAAGGTTGCGGCCGGTAAACATCACCGGACCTTCGCTGAAAACGTCGCTGACGGAAGCGTCGACGACGAATGCCCGCGTCGGCATGGCATCGCTCAGAATCGGCACCGCCCGGAAGCGATGCTCCTGCGCCTTGAAGCCAACAGTGCTGGCATTGGCGAGGTTGTTGGCTGTACCGGCCTGCTGCATGAAGACATGCTTGGCACCGGTCATGGCGGTATAAATCAGGCGATCCACGGTGAACTCGAAAAAAGGTCAAAAATCGAAATTAGCGGATATTCACGAGTGTCTGCAGAATCTGGTCCTGCGTCTTGATCGACTGGGCACTGGCCTGGTAGTTGCGCTGCTGGACAATCAGGTTGACCAGTTCAGCCGTCAGGTCGACGTTCGACTCTTCGATCGCCGATGCCTGCAACACACCGAAAATACCCGTATTCGGATTACCCGGCGTTGGCTGCCCTGAGTCAGCCGTTTCCGACCACTGGTTGTTACCGATCGAAGAGAGACCATTCGGGTTGCGGAAGTTGAACAAGGCGACCTGACCAATATCGCGCGTCTGACCATTGTCGTAGCGCGCCTGGACAATACCGTCCTTGGACACGCTGACCCCGGCCAGATTGCCCGGAGCAAAGCCGTTCTGCGTCAGGTCATTCACGGCGAACGGACTACCGAACTGGGTCATATTCGAGACGTTGATGTCAAATGCCAGGGGCGTCACCGCGCCGGTAGTCACAGCGTAGCTCTTGCTTATTGTCCCGGACGAAGTCAGCGAACCTGACGAGTTGAAAGTTACCGTACCCGCCGCCTCTGCAGCAGTTGGCGCCGCGCCGTCCATACGGGTGTACAACGTCCACTCGTTTGGTGTTGCTGTCTTGAGGAAATAATAGGACAAGGTATGCGGATTACCCAGCGAGTCATACACCGTCATTGCCGTTGAACTATTGTAAGTATCCGGATCGGTCGGATCGAACGGCGTCTGAGCCGGAACCGTCTGGCGAGAATCCAGATTGGCTGTCACTGCGGCAGTACTGGTCGGATTCGGTGTGCCAGTGACGAAATCAACTTTGAGTTGATCGGTCGGTGGCTGCTGCGGAATGCTGCCGGTCGAGTCGGCGAGCACACCAAGCAACTTGCGGTTCTGGTCATTGATGATGAAGCCATCCTTATCCAGATGGAACTGACCGTTGCGCGAATAACTTACCGAGCCGTTCTGGGTCAGTCCAAAAAAGCCCGTACCGTTGATGGCAATATCCAGCGGGTTGTTCGTCGCGGTAATGTTGCCCTGGGTATATTGCTGCAGGACCCCGCTCAACGTGCTACCAATACCGATTTGCGAACCGCCGCCCCCTTGCAAGGAAGCACCATATACATCGGCAAAGTGCGTAGCCGAGGACTTGAAGCCGACAGTCGATGCGTTGGCAATATTGTTACCGGCAACGTCCAGCGCCTTGGAAGAGGAAGCCAGACCGCTCAAACCTTGTTGGAATGCCATGATGTACTCCTTGACTCAATCTTAGTAAATCTGTTCGACGGAACTGAAATCGACCAGGCCTGTTCCGGGAATTTCCAGCTGAAAGCCGTTCTGCCCCCTTACAAGAGCAGATACCGTGCCAACCTCCAGCGCCGTCGCCGTCACCTTGTTTGCCCCTTGGGTAGCCTGCACCGAGAACTGGTAGGTTTCATTCGCCAAACGTGTTCCGTCCGCATTCTTGCCATCCCAAATAAAGTCAATCACGCCTGCCTTTTGGGCACCGAGGTCCTCCTGAGCGACCTTCACGCCTTTAGAGTCGCTGATAATGATGCTGACTTTGTCCGCGTCACCATCCAGCTTGACCCCACCCAGCGCACCGTTATCACCCAACGGCAGAGAATTGCCGGCGGCAAGGACATTTTTGCCGACCAGAGAAGAGGACTGCATGGAAAGTGCATCGCTGTAGGATGTCAGCAGCTTTTGCAGAGTACTGTTCAGGCTGTCGATACCCTTGACTGTATTGATCTGTGCCAGTTGACTGGTAATTTCCGCGTTATCCATCGGATTAAGCGGGTCCTGATTCTGCATCTGGGTAACCAGCATGGTCATGAAACGGTCGCCTAATTGATCAGCCGTGCTGGTCGTTGACGTTTTGTTCTCGGAAAGTTGCTGTATAACCGAGTTGACCGTGGAACTACTAGTAACGCTACTCATGACTCATCTCCTTATTGACCGATCTGCAGCGTGCGCAGCATCATCGTTTTTGCGGTATTCATAACCTCGACATTCGTCTGATACGAGCGCGAAGCGGAAATCATGTTGGTCATTTCCTCAACCACATTGACGTTCGGGAAAGCGACATAACCCTTTTCATCGGCGGCTGGATTTTTGGGGTCGTACACCACCCGCGGCGGTGACGCATCATCAACGACCTGACGTACGCGCACCCCCTTCGAAATATCTCCGGCGCCACCCATTGGCGTGGCCTCAAACACCACCTGCTTGGCTCTATAGGGCTGCCCGTCCGACGATACGATGCTGTCAGCATTGGCAAGATTCGAGGCTACCGCGTTGAGGCGCATTGACTGCGCAGTCATCGCACTAGAGGACACCTGAAAAACATTAAACAAACTCATTCAGCCTCTCCTTAACTTTGACTGGACGCCATTGCACTGCGCAGCCCTTGGAACTTGCTGCTGATCATCTGGGTAAGAATCTGGTACTGGAGGGCGTTGTCTGTAATCTGGGCGCGCTCGACATCCATATCGACAGTGTTGCCATCAACAGCCGACTGAGTCTCCGTGCGATATTGCAGTGTCCCAGAGCCGCTCATACCATTTCCCTGCTGATGCGCGCTGGAGGTCACGGCCATGCTCAACGCCCCAACATCGGCACGACTAGCCAAGGCGTTTTGCATGGCTGACTTGAAATCAATATCGCGAGCCTTGAAATTCGGCGTATCAGCATTGGCAATGTTCGATGCCAACACCTGGTGGCGCTGGGTACGCAAATCAAGCGCTTTGCTAAGAACCGAAAAACTTTGGGCTATATTCGACATCGTTAACTCCAACAATCGTTGGCTAACGAAAAGCACACTTCATGCCACAACAAAATTGACGCGCCGTAGCGGTCTCAATAGGGCAAAATGCAGCAATGAATATGCGTCTTCTTGCCCTGCCTTGTTTGCTGGCCCAATGCTTGGTCGCCCTTGCTGCCGACTCGGCAACGATTCTCGACACAGCAGAACAGCATATTCGCCTGCAAACGAAAAACCTGGGCGGCAAAACCACCATCACAATGGGGCAGTTTGATGCCAGCAGACTCTCGCCATGCACAGTACTCGAGGCATTTACGCCGCAAGGCAGCAAGGTTATTGGACGAATCCACGTTGGTGTCCGCTGCCTATCGCCGAACAGCTGGACGGTTCTGGTACCGGCTCAAATTGCCGTGGCCGGCAACTATGTCACGACCAGCCGACCACTAATTGCCGGTCAAGTGATCAAGGAATCCGACTTGGTCACACTCAGTGGAGATATCTCCCATTTACCAGCCGGCGTCGCCAGCGATCCCGCTGGCGTAGTCGGAAAGACCGTCCGTAACTCACTAGGCGCAGGCCAGACCATACGCTTCGACCAGTTAGTTGCCCCGATAGTCATCCGCCAAGGCCAAACCGTGCGGGTAATTTCGAAAGGCAACGGTTTCTCCGTCAGCGCTGAAGGCAAAGCAATCAACAACGCGGCGATTGGCCAGCCCGCGCAGATTCGCATGAACTCAGGCCAGACAATAACAGGCACTGCCCGAGCAGACAGCTCCGTAGAAATCGAATTTTGAGCTAAAGTTTCACCATTGGCGGCCGATATACCGTTTAAGATCAAAAAGCATTGCGAGCCACATCATGAAAATTGACAGTAAATACAACCTTGGCACGACGCCGGTTACACCACGCCCCGTCACACGCGGATCACAAGAGACCGCATCCACAGCGGAGTCGGTGAGTCTGAGCCAGCTCGCAGGTGCCTTGCAAGGCGCCGAGAAACCGCCGGTTAATGCTGCACGCATTCAGGAAATCAAGGAAGCCATCTCCCAAGGCCGCTTCAAGATTAATCCAGAAGCAATAGCAGATGGACTGATCCAATCCGCCCGCGACCTTCTCGACTCTCAGCGCAAGGCCTGATGAACGCTGTCGTCGCCCTGTTAAAGCGGGAAACCGAACTGGTTATCCGTTTTCGCGACACGCTCTTGCGCGAGCAGGATATTCTGCGCTCCGGCAGCTCTGATGGATTGACTGAAGTAAATAATGAAAAGTTATCGCTGGTCGAATTCCTAAATCAAGCTGGCACCGAACGTTCGCGCACCCTTTCATCCGGCGGCGAGCCTACTATCGACATGCAAGCATGGTTTTCGGCACACCCACAGGAAAAAGAATCCGCTGCTCTTTGGGAGGGCATGTTGAAAATTGCACGGGAAGCCCGCGGGATAAACGAGCTAAATGGAAACCTGATTAGTGTACTGCATCAAAAAACCAGCGAAGCGCTCGCCATCCTGACGCATTCCCAAGCAGACCAATCTCTATATAGCAGTAGCGGCCAGGCTGCCATGAGTACAGGTAGTCGAATCATCGACTCGGCTTGATCTCTAAATTGAAGCAGATCAGCGACCAATTTCCTTTGGCGCTTCGTTGATCTCAGTGGGCTCTTCCGGGCGATTTGAGTCAATCATGACGCTGACACGGCGATTTCTGGCCCGTCCTTCCGGAGTCGTATTGGTTTCAACTGGTCTGGTATCACCATAGCCAATTGCCGTAAGTCGCTCGGCCCCCACCCCCCCATCGTTAAACAGCCTGAGCACCGTCGTCGCTCGCATCGCTGACAATTCCCAATTGGATGGGAATTGAGGCGTAGCTATCGGCACATTATCTGTGTGCCCCTCAATTGTGATCGGATAATCCGTATCGGCGAGCACCTGCGCGATAACACCCATGGCGCTAATTGATGCTGGCTGCAAACGCGCCTGCCCTGCGGAAAACAGAACGCTGTCATTTATCTCGATAGTCACGCCACGACTCGTCTCCAGCAGGCGAACTTTGCCTGCTGCGACAAGCGGCTGCAGCGCCTCCATGATGCTGCCTGCCACATTCTTCATCTTTTGCCGCTGCTCGGCCTTTTTGGCCTCGTTCTTGACCGTCTCCGGCGCCTTGTCAACTTTGATGACCGGCCGCGGCAGCATGGGGAGGGCACCCTGAATGACCGCTACCGGCTGCCCACCCGACTCGCCTGTTTTGTTGTTGAAAGCATTGGTCAGCGAATTGGACAGTACCTTGTATTTCCCTTCGTTTACCGACGACACGGCATACATGACCACAAAAAACGCAAACAGCAGGGTGATGAAATCGGCGTAGGAGACTAACCAGCGCTCGTGGTTTTCAGGCTCCTCATCTCTACGCTTGCGGGCCATCAGTGAAGATAGCCTTTCAGGCGCCCTTCAATAATTCGGGGATTGTCACCGACCGCAATGCCGACAAGACCATCAACAAGCATTTCACGCGATGAAACCATACGCATCACGTAATACTTAAGTTTGGCTGCGATAGGAAGATAGACAAGGTTGGCCAATCCGACGCCATAAATCGTTGCGACAAACGCTACAGCGATTCCTCCGCCGAGCTTGGTAGGGTCTGACAGATTCTCCATGACATGAATCAACCCCATCACAGCCCCCAGAATCCCTATCGTAGGGGAGTAGCCTCCAGCCGCATCCCATATTTTTGCCGACTGGCGCCACTCATCTTCAAAGGTGCCTATTTCGACCTCCAGCAATTCCCGGATTCTCTCTGGATCTGCACCATCGACAAGGAGTTGCAGGCCCTTGCGAGCGAACTCGTCCTTTATTCCTGGAATATAGTTTTCCAGAGCCAGCAGCCCCTCGCGCCGCGACATCTGGCTCCAGTTAAGAATCTGTTCGATCAGACGCTTCTGCTCAATGACAGGGGGGATCCAAACCCACTTTGCCATCTTTATTCCACGCTTGAAGATATGGATCGGACTCTGCAACAACACCGCCCCCAAGGTACCACCCAGGACGATCAGCAAAGCTGTTGGCTGGACCAGGGAGCCAACACTTCCTCCCTCAAGATACTGGCCGCCAATGATCGCAACAATACTTATTGCGAGGCCGGCGAGGCTGATCTTATCCACCAGCCTTCTCCTTGCGACGTTTTGCGGCGGCGGGAACTTCACCGACAATACGGCTACGCAGCCGTGCGACAGCCTGGGTATGCAACTGACAAACCCGGGACTCGGTGACCCCCATAACCTCGCCAATTTCCCTCAAATTCAAATCCTGCTCATAGTACAAAGCCATCATCAACTTTTCACGCTCCGGCAACAGACCGATGGCCAGCACGAGTTGCTCCTTTACGCCCCTGTCTTCCAGAATGCTTACCGGGTCTGCGTCATTATCCGTAAAGTGCCGTTCGAGAAAACCCTCGTCGTCTGAACCGGAAAAATCTTCGTAATAGACAATTTGATGGCCACGCGCATCCTGAAGCGTCCGTTGGTAATCGGTCAAGGACAGACCCAAGGCGTCAGCCAGCTCCTTTTCTGAGGGTGCGCGACCATGTTCGTGCTCAAGCTGGTTGATGGTCGTTTCGATGCGGCGCAGCTCCCGACGCAAATTCCGTGGCAACCAATCATTTTCCCGAAGGCCATCCAGCATGGCGCCGCGGATTCGTTGTGTTGCATAGGTTTCGAACTGCGCGCCAAAACCTTCCTGATACCGATCTATTGCGTCAAGCAACCCTAGCATCCCGTTCTGGACGAGATCATCAAACTGCACACTGGGTGGTAGGCGAGCCATCAGATGATAGGCGATACGCTTCACCAGCGGCGCGAAGCGCTGAACCAGCTGATCCCTATCTGGCTGCCCGGCAGCGGTATACATCAGGCTCGTAGTACGTTGGGGGTTATACGTTGGCTCAAGTGTAACAGCTGCTGCATGAACTGACCGACACCTGCAGCCTCGCATTCGCTGCGCTGCCAGTAAAGCATATCCGAGGCGATGTCTCGGAACGCCGCAGCCGACTGCGAATCCGGGGCCTGAACCAGGACCGAACGACATAGCTGAGCTGACTGACGCAGTGCTTCATCGAGCGGAATAGCACCAGCAAAATCCAGGCGAGCCACACCCCGCTGTGCGGCTACCTGGGCGATGTTCTCGAATATTGAGCGGGCATCGGCGTGACTGCGAACCTTGTTCACCAAAATTCGAAAGTGCTTTCGCGAAAAGGCATGGCTCACTTTTTTAATCAGGGAATATGCTTCAGTTATCGAAGAGCTACTACCCGACAGAACCACTACAGCCTCCTGAGATACCAGACCAAATGGCGAAAAGCCATTTGGATGTGCCATGCTGGCGTCAACTAGGATTACGTCGATAGGCCTCTCCAGACCAGACATGGCATCAAGCAAGGTCTGCTGCTGAGGCAACGACAGCCGCCCGAGTTTTCTTGCCGCTCGAGCTGCCGGCAGAACCCGTAATCCAAGCATGGGCTGAAGCAAGACTTGCGAAAGCTGCATTTCGCGCTGGACTACATTTAAAAGATCGTGCCGAGCGACTAGGCCGAAAGTGGACGCAATATCGTCACCCGGCACATGCTCGTCGATGATTAGAACCTCTTTTCCAAGGCGTGCCAGCGCCACACCAATATTGGCCACGGCAACACTGCGTCCAACACCATCACATCCAGCAACAAATGTAATGACTTGCAATTGCTGCCCCCCGCCTAGTAGGCGGCGCAATCCAGCCGCCTGATCAACACGAAAGTCAGCCACGACGGCCTCCAACGGCAACCATGCCTGCACTTGCCATCATGAGCCCGGGTTCGAGGCCATCGAATTTGTGAGGAGAACTTTCAGGAACATCCTTGAAGGCACGATGCAGGAGATAGCTGCGATTGGGCAGATGCAAATCCTCTGGCACGCGTTGCCCATTGGAAACATATTGAAGCTTCAGTCCATGGCGCATGATGACATCCAGAACTGTCGCCAGACTGGCAGCTTCGTCAATTTTCGTCAGGATGCATCCGGCGAGCGTCTCACCAGCATAGGCGCGCACAACGTCATCGAGAGTATCGCCACGTGAAGTCGAGTTCAGCAGCAGCAAGCGCTCAACGTCACACCCCGCGAGCATGTCCGTCAACTCAGGAACCAGTTTATCCCTCTGGCTCATCCCCATCGTATCGATCAGCACCATGTGCTTGTGCTGCAGCTCCATCAATGTCTGTCGCAGTTCATTTGCATCCTTGACCAAGTGCACGGATACACCAAGGATACGACCGTAGATACGTAGTTGTTCATGGGCACCAATCCGATAACCATCGGTAGTGACCAGTGCCACCTTGCTTGGCCCATGGCGTAAAACACAACGCGCCGCCAGCTTCGCAGTTGTTGTCGTCTTCCCCACTCCGGTCGGACCGACTAGCGCGTAAACGCCGCCCCGATCAACGATATCATTTTCATTGCCAATGGTCAGGAGCGAGCGATCAGCCGCCCCCTTTACCCACGCCATTGCCTCCAGACCATTCATTTCACGCGGTAGATCGACAAGCAATTCACGAGAAAACTGCGGAGAAAATCCGGCATCAAGCATCTGGCGCAAAATATCTGTCTTTACCGGCTCTGAGCGCGCAGCCTCACCCCAGGCAAAGCCTGCGAGGTGCTGTTCGACAATTTTGCGCAGCGAACGGATTTCGTCCATTACCTCCATTGGAACCACTTCAGCTTCTGCACGGCGGGGAGGGGCTGAAGAAATTGTGGCCGAGTGCGCCGACTGGGCGATTGGCGTCGTTTTCAAGGGTGCTGCGGTCGACGGACCAGGACGGCTATTTTCCATCTGTCGCAATGCCCCGGTTCGAGGTATTCCGGCATTGACTGATGCTGACGGAGTTTTCTGAGGATGTGCCTGACGCTGCGATGATGCAGAAGGAGGAGGAACCACGGTTGGCTGTGGCGGCTGGGATATCCTCGCTCGCGCCGAACTCAGCACCACACGATAATCATCCTCAGGATGACTATCCGGCAGTTGCCGCTCAGATGCTGCGCTTTCTCCTACTGGGGTGGGAATAATCATTGCCATATCGCGCGCGGCTACTGCCATGATCTCGACACCGCCAGGAACGCCGCGATTGGAAAGTATGATCGCATCGTTACCTAGCGTCTCCTTGACCTTCCGCAAGGCATCCCTTGCATTGGCGGCGATGAATTTTCTGACGTTCATGTTCTACCTCCGATGATCGAGGTCACCTTGATAATTCTTGTTTCAGGAACTTCGTTGTGAGACAACACTTTCAGCTGCGGAACATTGCGCCGCAGGAATCTGGACAGGAGCAGACGCAGGCTAGCCGGCACAAGCAACACAGCCGGCAACCCCAGCCCCTCTTGGCGCCCGGCAGCCAAGGCTGTCTCACGCAAAAGCGTGTCGGCGAGGCCCGGTTCAAAGCTGGTATTTTCGGAACCGCCGGCCACCGCCTGAGACAAGAGGCGCTCCAAGGTCGGATCAAGAGACATGACCTGCATTTCGCTATTCCCAGGGAAGAGCTGCTGAGCAATTGCACGGCCAAGGGCGATACGAACCTGGCTCGACAGTTCGTCCGCATTTTGAGTGCGCGTCGCGTGGTCGGCGACGGTTTCGATGATGGTTCGCATGTCGCGGATATGAACCCCCTCTTCGAGCATCGCCTGCAAGACTTTTTGCAAGGTGCCAAGAGGAAGAACCTTTGGGACGAGATCTTCGACCAGTTTCGGAATTTCCTTGGCGAGATGGTCCAGCAGTTGCTGGACCTCCTGTCGACCAAGCAGTTCAGCCGCATGCGTCAGGATCAGATGATTGAGATGCGTGGCAACCACGGTCGAGGCATCTACCACCGTATAACCATAGGCCTGCGCCTGCTCACGCTGCCCTGGATCGATCCAGACTGCGGGAAGGCCAAATGCTGGATCCTTGGTAACAGCGCCATTCAGCGTCCCCGCCACACGGCCAGGATTGATTGCCATCAACTGGCCAGCATAGGCCTCCCCCTGCCCGACCTCTACGCCTTTCAAAAGTATCCGATAGGCATTTGGCTTCAATTCGAGATTGTCTCGAATATGTACCGGGGAAACGAGGAAACCGACTTCCTGCGCAAATTTTTTGCGAATCCCACGAATCCGGCGCAGTAATTCTCCATCCTGAGACTTGTCAACCAAGGGAATTAGACGGTAACCAACCTCAAGCCCTAGCACATCCAGAGGAGCGACATCGCCCCAACTCGCCTCCAAAGCATCCTGAACCGGCGCCGGTGCCACTTTTACCGGCGCCTCGACAATACGCTTCTCTTTTTCCATCATCCGCCAAGACATCCAGCCCATGCCAGAAGCCAACATGAGGAAGACCAGGTTTGGCATACCCGGAATGAGCCCAAGGAACCCAACGATCGCAGCAGTAATACCAATCGCCTTGGCATTCCGGAACATCTGCCCCATAACCTGCTGACCGATATCACGATCATCCGACACCCGTGTAACAACCATGCCTGCCGCGATAGAGATTATCAATCCGGGAATCTGCGCAACGAGGCCATCACCAATGGTCAATAGGGTGTAATTCTTTGCTGCCTGAGCCAGCTCCATGTCGTGCTGCAATACGCCAACAATCAGCCCACCCACGACATTGAGCAGCATGATGATGATGCCCGCCACGGCGTCGCCGCGTACAAACTTTGACGCACCATCCATCGAACCAAAAAACTCTGCCTCGCGGGAAATCTCCGAACGACGCCTACGGGCATCCTCTTCACCAATCAAACCGGCGTTGAGGTCCGCATCAATAGCCATCTGCTTGCCCGGCATGGCATCAAGCGTGAAGCGCGCCGACACTTCAGCTACCCGGCCAGCACCCTTGGTAATTACAACGAAATTAATAACCACAAGGATCATGAACACCAGGATACCGACGGCAAAGTTCCCGCCAACCATGAAATGCCCAAACGCCTCAATCACTTTCCCGGCCGCGTCGGGCCCCGTATGCCCCTCGAGCATAACCACTCGGGTCGACGCAACATTCAACGACAGGCGAAGCAGAGTCGTGACCAACAGCACCGTCGGAAAGACTGAAAATTCCAGCGTTTTTTGCGTGTTGACCGCAACAAGCAAAACCAACACCGATATTGCGATGTTAAAAGTAAAGAACACATCCAGCGCAAAAGCCGGAAGAGGCAGCACCATCATCGCCAGAATCATCAAAATCAAGACCGGGGCGGCCAGTTGGGAGGCATTCATCCGCCCAATGAAGTTCTGCATACCGAATGACGAGACTGCCATTTACGCAGCCTCCGGGACTAGTTCAGGCGGCACCGGCAGGTCACGCGGCGGCACTGGATAGATTCCGCCTACCTGACGCCAGTTGGCAAGCTGATAGATATAAGCAAGAACCTCCGCGACTGCACTGTACAGGGCGGAGGGGATTTCTGAATCAAGTTCAGCATGCTTGTAGAGCGCCCGCGCCAGTGGCGGCGCCTCAATTATCGGCACCACGTTCTCATGGGCCAGCTCTCGTATCCTCAAGGCTATCGCCCCAGCCCCCTTCGCCACCACCTTTGGCGCAGCCATACCGGTTTGGTAGGCCAGGGCAACCGCAAAATGAGTCGGGTTTGTAACCACAACATTGGCTGTAGGAACCGCCGCCATCATGCGCTTGCGCGCTGCCTGCATCTGTAGGCTACGGATACGCCCCTTGACGTGCGGGTCACCCATCATCTCCTTCATTTCCTGCTTGACCTCTTCCTTGGTCATCTTCAACTTATCGAAGTATTGCCAGAGCTGGAAGGGAACATCAGCAGCCACAACCAGCACCAGCGTCGCGGCCATGATCAAAAAAGAGAAGGAAACCAGATTTCCGGCATGCACGAGCCCCGCATCCAGTGGCTCGCTCAACAACCCGAATATTTCGTCACGCTGTTTCCATACCAATGCAACAGCAACCCCGCCAAGCAACCCCGCTTTCAGAACAGCCTTACCCAGCTCCATCAGGCTATTCCAGGAAAACATCCGGCCAAAACCGGTGAGCGGGTTCAGTCGATTGAAATCGGGCACTAGTGCCTGCGGCGAAAACACCCACGCATTCAGGAAAAACGGAGGCAGAACAGCAGCCAGCAAGATCAGGCCAAGAAGCGGGGAAAAAACAAATAGTGCATCACCTGAAATTTCGGCCAAGCGAGGCAGCATCAATGCCGGCTCACGCATAACCTCAGACTCAACTGTGAAGCCATTTTTGACAATCACCATGGAGCGCTGCATCAACCAGCCACCCATCATCCAAAAAGTGGCGCCAGCAACAATCAGAACAAGAAAAGTGCCCAACTCTCGGGAATGCGGGACCTGTCCCTTCTCCCGGGCCTGCTCGATTCGCCTACTCGTAGGCTCTTCAGTTTTCTCGAGGTCGCTATCTTCGGCCATAGCCATCTTTGGTTTATGTTATGGCTATTATAGGAAAAAACGAGAAAAATTATATAGGTACGTCTGTTTATTTATTCTGTTTCTCAGATGCCATTTGCAACCCCATGACAACAGAGTAAACCCCAAAAAGAAAAGAGGGAGCATAGCTCCCTCTCAACTCGTTGACTAAAAACAGGAATTAGGCGAAATCAAGCGCCCGCACCGCAGAACCGAAATCGGAATGCTGACCGAGATCGGACAACAACTCCTTCATATCCAAAATCAACACAATCTGCCCGTTGGAAAGGGTCGTAACCCCAGCGACCCCCTTCGGCCGAAAATCTTCGAGTGATTTAATCACCGCGTCGTCACGCCCCGCAAAGCTATCGACCGCCAAAATGAAGCTGCGCTCCGCAGTCTGCATGAACACCCCGTACTCGGGGTATCGCTCAAGCGGCCAGCCGAGGAGACGGGCCAGTGTAATGACAGGCAGAACTTCCCCTCTGACGACCAGGGTTTCCTTTCCACCAACCTCCTGAATCCGGCTTTGCTCGATTGGCAATATTTCGCGCACGAGCGATAGGGGCAATGCAAATGGCTGGTCGCCAAGCAAAACCAGCAGTACCGGCAAAATCGCCAGCGTCAGCGGTAGCGAGATGATGAAAACGGAGCCCTTGCCAGGCTCCGAACGGATTTCGATCGAGCCATTCAGCTTCTGGATGTTGGTCTTGACCACATCCATACCTACGCCACGCCCCGACACATCGGATATCTGTGTTTTGGTCGAGAAACCCGGCATGAAAATCAAATTTAGACTCTGGCGCTCATCGAGCGTGTTGGCCTCCTCCTCCGAAATCAGGCCCTTTTCCGTCGCCTTTGCACGGATGCGCTCCGCGTTCATACCCTTGCCATCATCGGCAATGATCAGGACGATGTGATCGCCTTCCTGCCGCGCCTCTAGGCGGACAAGGCTTTTGGGTGGCTTCCCCGCAGCCTGCCGTTCCTCTGGCATCTCGACGCCGTGGTCCACTGCATTCCGAATCAGGTGAATCAAGGGATCAGCGAGATCCTCGATCATGGTTTTATCGACTTCAGTTTCTTCGCCAGCAAGAACCAGTTCGACATCCTTACCCAGTTGCCTGGCAAGGTCGCGGGCAATCCGTGGATACTTCTGGAAGAGCCTGCCAATCGGCTGCATCCGTGTCTTCATGACCGAATTCTGCAGATCAGACACGAGCAGATCGAGTTGGCTTACTGCTTGGTCCAGTGCATGCAGGGTCTCGGAATCATTCTTTCCTGCCAGAATGTCCGCCCGCAAACTGGTCAAACGGTTTTTGGTCAATCCTATTTCGCCGGATAGATTCAAGACCTGATCAAGGCGAGAAGTATCGACGCGAATTGTATTTTCACGACCACGCTCTTCAGCCCGCCGAGCAGAAGCAGGTTGCCCACCCGGCTTATCGGTCGCTCGCCGCCCAAATGGCGAGGCAGCTGCTGTTGACTGAGCCACTACTGCGGTTGGCGTGATGACTGATTCAGCCACTGCTGTTTCAGCCTTGGTAATTACTTCACTCTGAGCGGATGCAGACCCTGACTCACCAGTCACCGCAGCATGCAACAGATTCCAGTCCGGTGCGTCCGACTCAGAAACAGGCGATAGCGGAGTCTCTGTCGCCAAAGGAGGAGCCTCTGCCACATTCCCCACGCTCAAGACACCCTTCAATGCCGCGATTACCGCCGGATCGGCGGGCTGCGGCTGAACCATCTGCCCCAGTTCGCCGAACATTTCTCGGACCCCCTTGGTGGCGTCCATGATGACATCCATCAACTCGGCAGTCAGCTCAATTTCACCATTGCGCAATCTATCGAAGAGATTTTCGGTGAGATGGCAAAGCGTCACCAGCTCGGTGGCATTGAGAAAACCCGCCCCACCCTTGACTGTGTGAAAGCCTCGAAAAATGTCGTTGAGCAATGCACGGTCATCGGGCATTTTTTCAAGATCAACCAGCTTGTTGTCGACATCGGACAACAGGTCATTGGCCTCCTGCAGGAAATCCTGCAGCAGATCTTCCATTCCGCCAAAGTCGCTCATATTTATCTTCCTCAGAAACCGAGGCTGTCCAGCAGGTCATCAACCTGCTCCTGGTTAACTACAACATCGGTACGCCCTTCGGCGTTGATTACCGGACCATTCACCAGACTAGCCACTTCCTCGGTGCGCTTGGTTTCCGGCAACACCTCGATAAGAACACTCATCAAGCCTGACTCCAACTCGTGGGCAAGGGCGACAATTTTCTTGATGACCTGCCCCGTCAGATCCTGGAAATCCTGAGCCATCATGATTTCCGTCAATTGGGCGTGCGTCCCGCGAGTTTTGGCGGGTAGTTGCTCATTCAGAAAAAGGCGCGTTTCTGTCGCCAACTGCTTGAACTCGGCAGGCCCCATCCTGTTAGCAAAAACCTGGTCCCACCGCTCACCCAGCGCCTTGGCGCCACTTTCCATTTCATCGACCAGCGGATTGGCAATATCGGTTGCATTAAGAACCCGGCACGCGGCCTGTTCTGTCAGATTGGCAACGTACGCCAGCCGGTCCTTTGCATCGGGTAGCGCAGAGACAGTCTTCTCTAGCAACTTGTCGTAGCCAAGCAGCCCCAAGGTGTCATGAAGCGCACGCGCCATGTGTCCAATTCTATTGAAGACAGCCTCCTGTTGAGGCCAGCCCTCTCCGGAGCCGCCTTCATGATCTGCAGACTCCGGGCTGGCCGGCGCAACTTCGGCCTTTGCGGCAACACTATCAAACAGGGCCTGCAAATCATCGTTATCAGCATTAGATGATGCTACTGGATCTGGTGCAACTGACTTGAGGGGCTCTGGCGCCACCACACTGCTCGCTGCGATTGAATCAAAGAGAGCCTCAAGATCGTCGGAGTCGTTATTGGCAGACATGATTTCCCCTTACGCCTGACCCATTTTTTCGAAAATCTTATTCAGCTTTTCCGAAAGCGTTCCCGCAGTAAAAGGTTTGACGATGTAGCCACTGGCACCTGACTGCGCGGCAGCGATAATATTTTCCTTCTTAGCCTCAGCCGTGATCATTAGGACAGGCAGATGTTTCAGATTCGGTGTGGCCCGAATGGACTGCAACAGGGTAAGCCCATCCATATTCGGCATATTCCAGTCAGTTACCACAAACTCAAAACCGCCCCCTTGAAGCTTTTGCAACGCAATAGCGCCATCCTCGGCCTCATCGACATTCGTGAAGCCAAGCTCTTTCAAAAGGTTTCGGACAATGCGACGCATGGTGGAAAAATCGTCCACCACCAGAAATCTCATTTTGGGATCAGCTGCCATGCAGTACTCCAGATACTAAGTTTTTATCGTTCAATCAGCGGACGCAAGGTATCGGCCAGCGCTTCAGCATCGAATTTTGCGACATAGGCATCAACACCAACCGACTTCCCCATTGCCCGATTGGCCTCGGACGAGAGTGAAGAGTGCATGACCACCGGTACGCCTTCAAAACGAGGATCCGATTTGATGTTTTTGGTCAGGACATAACCATCCATTTCGGGCATTTCAGCGTCAACCAGAATCAGACGAACATCTTGACGGATACTTTGCCCCATCTGCGTGGCGTGAGCAGCAATCCCCTGGAGGCGCGTCCACGCCTCCATGCCATTGGTGGCATGTTTGTGACGCACACCAAGCTTGTCAAGGACCTCGGCGATTTTGCGCCGAGCAACGATCGAGTCATCGACGAAAAATACGCTCGTATCCGGATCAACCCGTGCCGGGGTGATATCGACAATCATGGCCTCACCGAATGCATTGGCAAGAATCTGCTCGACATCAAGAATCGAAACCAACCCGCCACTTTCTAGTTCGATGACGGCTGTAATTAGCCCCTGATTCGTCGCCAGCACACTTTCCGGCGCTTTCACTCGCTCCCAATCAACACGAATAATGCGATCGACGTCGTGAACCAGAAAGCCGAGCGTACGCTTTGAATACTCAGCCACCATCATGGTCTTGCCGAGTCCTGCTGGCGCATCCAGATGCATGAACGGCGCCAGCGAAAGCACCGGAATGACATTCCCTCGCAACGAAATCAGCCCCTCGACACCACGTGGCATGTTGGGGGTTTTGGTAATGTGCGGCGTCCTGCCGACCTCTCGGACCTTGAATACATTGATGCCGAATATCTCGCGCGTTCCGAGCGAGAACAGCAAAATTTCCATTTTATTGGAACCCGCCAGTCGCGTCCGAGCGTCGACGCTATCAAGCAGGTTTTTATTCTCAACGAGTTCCATCGCCAACTCCCGCTATCTCAGGCCGCACGAACCGGCGTAGTATCCACGCCCAGTCGCCGCGCTAATGTTTCAGACAGGCGCAAGGGCTCGAACTTTGGCACATATTCATCCACGCCCACCGATGCCCCCAACTTTTGATTGGACATCCCGGACAAGGACGAATGCATAATCACGGGAATCCCGTTGAATCTGGGATCTGACTTTATTTTCTTGGTCAGAATATAGCCATCCATCTCAGGCATTTCAATGTCAGTCAGCACCAGGCTGATCATTGACGAAGCCGGCTTACCAACCGACTGCGCATAGGCAGCGACTTTCTCCATCTCTTCCCACATCTGGCGACCATTCACCGCCGAGATACCTCTTACACCCATGGCCGCAAGCGTACGTTCAATTTGCTTGCGGGCAACGCTGGAGTCGTCGCAATAGAAAACCGTGCTATCCGGCTTGTCGACAGCAACAACCCCGCGGTACATGATTTCATTGTCGATACTCGTGGTTTCCGAAAGCACCTTCTCGACATCCATCATCATCACCAAGCGGTTGTCCTCCAGTTCAGTGACGGCCGTCACCAACCCGCCAGTTTGCGAAGTGAGCATCTCGGGAGGAACACGCATTTTGCTCCAGTCGAGGCGAAGGATGGTATCGACCCCTTCAACGAGAAAACCCTGCGTATGACCGTTATATTCGGTAACGATCATTATTTCGCGTGGTGTTTCAGGGGAGATGCCTGAATATTTGGCGAGGTCAATCACCGGCACCAATGCCCCGCGCAAACTGACCATGCCCTCAACGGAAGCAGGCATATCGGGAGCAGCAGTGATCACCGGGGTACGCATGACTTCACGCACCTTGAATACATTGATGCCATAGGTTTCGCGACGTCCTGTACGCTGATCCACGCCGAGAAAGAACAAAAGAATCTCGAGCTTGTTGGTGCCCGCCAATTTTGTTCGCGCGTCGATATTCTTTAATAGTTCAGACATTGTCATCCTCTTGCATGTTGCGTATCCGGCCGCCTACGGTAGTTAGAAGCTCAAGAATTGAGCGCCTCTCACCTTATCGTCGACCAGCGACGAACCTGCTACCAGCACCATTTGGGTGCCCACCCCGTTTTCCATTTACGGCCTACAGCACCGAACATTTAGGAAATTTGAAACAATTTACCAAAATTAGCAATATCTAGCACCTGTTTTACGTTCCCGCGAACGCCGGTCAGTGCAACCTCCTTGTTTGCTCCGCCTAATTTATCACGCAACATCAACAACATACCCAACGCCGAGCTATCAAGATAATCGACTCCAGCGAAATCCACTGCGACTGACCGAACGTCGGAATCTGCAACCAAGGGTTCGTAGGCGGCACGAAACTCACGGTGGGTATTGAAATCAAAACGACCAGCAAGTTTGATGGTGACCTTGCCGGATTCATTGAGAATACTTGCCTGCATTTGTTTTCCTATCCAAAAAAACGAACTGAATCCTAGTTTAATCGATTGGCCATCGGCAACAACCCCACTGGCTGGTTACACGCAAATCGCGGCAATCACCCTCCTCGCCATATCTTCCAGCGAGCACTGCTCTTCGACCGCGCCGATCAGAAAGGCTTCGCGCGGCATTCCGTAAACAACACAGCTCGCCTCATCCTGACCGAAGGTTCTCGCACCAGCCTGACGCAGGCGTAACAAACCTTGAGCACCATCCTTGCCCATTCCCGTGAGGATAACGCCAACTGCCTTGCGCCCAACCAAGGCAGCAGCAGAATCGAATAGAACATCGACCGATGGGCGATGGCGATTGACCGGTGGGGTCGGTGCCAACTCGGTGAGAAAACCGGAATTGCCCCGCCGAATAAGCAAATGAGAATGTCCCGGCGCAATATAGACGGTACCGGACTCGATCTTTTCATTCCCCTGCGCCTCGATGACACGCGGCGCGCAAAGCGTGTCCAGACGTCGTGCGAATGAGGCAGTGAAGGATTCCGGCATATGCTGAACGATGAGAATGGGCGGGCAATCTGCGGGAATTCCCAGGAGAAATTCCTTGATTGCCTCGGTTCCTCCGGTTGAAGCGCCGACAAAGATTATTTTTCCACTCGCGGCCAAGCCGAGTCTGGTCGGCGTCGCTAACGACGGCGAAGCGGCGGATGAACTCATTGACCCACGCAAACGCGCACCTTTGGCTGCGCGGATTTTTTCGACCAGTTCCTCTGCATAGTTTTCCATGCTCCTACCACTATCGGCCCGTGGCTTGCCAATAAAATCAATTGCACCCAGTTCAAGCGCTTTCAGCGTAGTCTCAGAACCAGATTCGGTGAAAGACGAGACCATGACGACCGGCATAGGACGCAAACGCATCAAGCGCTCGAGAAACTCGAGCCCACCCATTTTGGGCATATGGACATCGAGGGTCATGACATCAGGATTCAAAGCCTTGATCATTTCACGCGCAGTCTGGGCATCAGGAGCAGCCCCCACCACCTCCATATCGGGCGCCATGCTGATCAACTTGCTCAACAGACCGCGCATTAATGCCGAATCATCAACGATCAGGACTCGAATTTTCATGGGCATCTATTGGGAAAAATTTCAAAAATGGCGTTTTTTTCTGGTTGACCGTGTCAAACGAACAACTCAACATCGCCTTCAATGGTGGAGCCGGTCAAACGCACCTTGTAATCATTTTCGCGGCTGAACAAGGTTTCGTTATGAACCCGGTGCAGCTTCTTGACCAGCACACGCCCCGTATGCGGAAAATAATAGACTTTCCGGGGATATGAATCCAGCAAGTCCTTGGCAATAACGGGGACCTTTTCCGTTTTCAGAAAATCAAGAACGAATTCCGCATTTTTCGCGCCAACGTTACTGCTCGCCAGACTCGCCATAACGGCCCCGCCGCCAAAAACCTTGGCTTCAAGACGGTTGCGTCGGGCGCCAAGCTTCAACAGATGATTGATCAACACCTCCATGGCGTACGTACCATAGCGGGTCGACATCGCAAGCGGACTCCGCCCACCGTCGTCGGGCAGCATGAAATGATTCATCCCGCCAATTCCGGAGTCGGCGTCACGAATACAGGCCGCGACACAGGAGCCGAGCACCGTCACCAGCAAGGCTTCCTTGCTGGAAACAAAATATTCGCCCGGTAATATCTTGGCAGCTTCGAGACCGAATTTCCGGTCGAAGTATCGATTGGTCGCAAGCTGCTCGTCGTAGGAATGTTGCACCCGGCGCGTCCCTATCGAACATGCACCGGGGCATAGACTGTCTTGCCCTGGGACTTGAAAAGATCGGCTGCATGCAGAAAACTCTCCGAGTGGCCGGCAAACATCAGCCCGTCAGGCTGCATGATTGGAGCAAAGCGCGACAGAATCTTGTACTGCGTCGGCTTGTCGAAATAGATCATGACATTTCGGCAAAAAATCACGTCGAGCGGCCCCTTGACTGCATAGCTCGCGTCCAGCAGGTTGATCCGCTGAAAGCTGACCATCTGCTTCAGCTCCGGACGAACCGAGACAAACCCGTCCTGACTGCCAGTGCCGCGCAGAAAAAATTTGCGCAGGCGCTCCGGCGACAGCTTTTCAACCCGTTCGACTGGATACACCCCTTTGGCGGCAGTCGCCAACACATTGGTATCGAGATCCGAGGCGATGATTGAGATGTGCGAAACATTGGTCCCAAAGGTTTCGGCTACGGTCATCGCGATCGAATAAGGCTCCTCACCCGTTGAAGCCGCCGAGCACCAGACCCGGATAGGCCGTTTCGCACCGATCTTGCGAATATGATCGGCAAATATCGGAAAGTGATGAGGCTCGCGAAAAAAAGAGGTCAGATTTGTTGTCAGCGAATTGACGAAGCGCTCCCACTCATCGCCGCCATTTCGCTCCAGCCCATCAAGATACTCCGCAAAAGACCGCATGCCCGTGGCGCGTAGACGTCTCGCCAGACGCGAATACACCATGTCCTGTTTGACCGGTGACAATGAAATGCCAGCGTGCTGATAGATCAGTTTGCGAACGCGCTCAAAATCGGTGGTCGAAAACGTAAACTCCCGTACGTTGCCATCTCGAGCCGGCAGACTGGCTGACAGCGATGACCGGATCGCCGAAACAGGCGGAGCAGCATTTCGAATATCGACCATGGCTAGAACTCTTCCCACTCGTCATCAAGACTGACATGTTGCACCTGTGCCTTTGGGGCTCTGGGCGGCTCATTTTTCATTGCGGACTCAGCCTTACGCTCGATTCGAGGTGGCGGCGAAGCAAGACGTGAAGTTACTTTGCCATTGCCGATCCGGAATACCGCAACAGTCTGCGCCAATTGATGCGCCTGCTCTTCCAGGCTCTCGGCTGCTGCCGCAGCCTGCTCAACGAGTGCTGCATTCTGCTGCGTCACCTCATCCATCTGGCTTACCGCCAAACCAACTTGCTCGATACCCGCGCTCTGCTCGGCACTCGCGTCGGAAATATCCCCCATGATTTTGGCTACGCGCTTGATGCTCGAGACAACCTCCTCCATCGTCCGGCCGGCCTGATCAACCAATTTGTTGCCGGTTTCGACCTTTTCGACCGAGTCAGAGATCAGCCCCTTGATTTCCTTCGCCGCAGCAGCACTGCGCTGGGCCAAATTGCGCACCTCGGTAGCCACCACCGCAAAGCCGCGGCCCTGTTCTCCTGCCCGCGCAGCCTCGACTGCCGCGTTGAGCGCGAGAATGTTGGTCTGGAAGGCGATACCGTCGATCACCCCGATGATGTCGGCAATCTTGCTGCTCGACTGATGGATGGCGCTCATGGTGTTGACCACTTGGCCCACCACTTCGCCCCCCTTGTCGGCAACCCGCTGCGCTACGCCGGCCAACTCGTTCGCCTGGCGCGCGTTGTCGGCATTCTGTTTCACGGTACTGGTCAATTGCTCCATGCTCGACGCCGTCTCTTCAAGACTGCTGGCCTGCTCTTCGGTCCGCCCCGACAGATCCTGGTTGCCCGATGCAATCTCCTTGGCCGCCGTATTGATCGTCTGCGCAGATAGTTGAATCTCGCCAACCAGATTGCGTAACTTCGTGACAGTCTGGTTGGCATCATCGCGCAGGCGACCAAAGGTCCCCTGATACGTGCTGGTCAGCGTCTGAGTCAGGTCGCCATCGGCCACTCTGGACAACAGGTCGGCAATCTCGCCGATCGCCGCACCGCTGGTTTCAACCAAGCTATTGATCCCGGTACCAAGCTCCTTGTAAAAGCCTTCCAGCGACGAAGTCTCGAGGCGCGCCGCAAGATCGCCGGCCGAAGCACGCGACACGAGATCAGCAACTGATCGCTGCGCATTCAACTCGGCCGTACGATCGACCCATTCGCCCACCGTGCCAAGCCGTTCGCCGCGCTCGTTGATGATCGGATTGGTAATGATGCTGTAGATCCGCCGACCGATATCGAGCTCTGTCCGGCGAGTACCCTGCAACTCGCGCAGGCTTTTGAGTGCCGCAGCGGGGTCCTGATAAAACCCCCCGATATTGCTGCCAACAAACCCGTCCACAGTGAAATCCGGCTGCTGCTCACGAAGGCCCGGTTCTATCTGGCGCAAAGTGCTCAACAGCCCCTTGTTGGCATAGATCACCGTCCCATCGTCATCGGCAATCCGCAGATTGGCCGAAACGCAATCGAGCGCGATACGGATACGGAGATTATCGTTGGCAATTCGCTGCGTCTCAGCAACATTGAACCCCTGCTGAATCTGCATCGACTGCAGGCCCTGAAGAACTTTGCCCAGTTCGTCATTGCGCGACAGATTGACATTGCGTGTAAAGTCGCCATTCGCCAAGGCCCGAAAGGTATCGAGAATCGAGTCGATAGGACGGGTTATCGAGCGAATCATCGCCACCGCAATCCCCGCACCAACAGCAAGCGCCGAAAGCACAACAAAAACAATCCAGAGTCGTTCGCTGGCGAATGCTTGCTCGCTTTCAGTCAATTGAGCCTGCCCTTGCTCAACCTGAAACTTGAACAGTTCCGAAGCCTTTTTTGCGGTAGCAGTGTAATTCGGATTGATCTGCGTGAGCAGGATCAGGTTTGCCTCCTCGAAACGTCCAGCAAGCAACGCTTCCTTTGCCGGCAAGAGTCCTTCTGCAACGTAACGCTTGCCAGCTTGCTCGAAAGCATCCGCCAGTTGACGGTGCTCATCGGAGTCCAGCGTCTTCTTGTAGCGCTCCCACTGCCCTCCAATCTCGGCAAGATTGGCATCGATCTGCTTGATGTGAAAATCCAGTGGATGATCATGCAGCTTGGCATGCTGACCAACCGGATCATGCTGCAAAGACAACAGAACCTGCGACCGGTTATCGGCCATTAGCTTGCCGATGGTGGCCAGCGCCTGGGTCGGCTGCAAGCGATTATTGTAAAGACCGCCGACCGCGCTATTGGTATTCGCCATCCCCCAGACGCCCAACCCTGCGACGACGACCATGGCCGCTAATAGCATCCCGAAACCAGCCACCAGCCGGTTCTTCAAAGACCATCCGGCAAGAAGGCCTTCGCCTCCCTTGACCACTTCGCCGTGACGAATCTGCAGCCCCCCCGCCTTTTTTTCACGGAACAGCCGATATGCGTTTTCCGCGGCATCGATCTGCTGCCGCGTCGGCTTGCGGCGAACTGACATGTAGCCGGCCAACCGGCCACCGTCGTACACCGGGGTCGCGGTAGCAAGCACCCAATAATAGTCGCCATTCTTGCAGCGATTCTTCACCAAGCCTGTCCATGGGCGGCCATCCTGAAGATCCCGCCACATATCGACGAAGGCCTCTGCTGGCATATCCGGATGACGCACAATGTTGTGCGGCTGGCCGATCAATTCGGATTCAGAGTACCCGCTGATATCGATAAACTCTTTGTTTACATAGGTAATCTGGCCCTTTACATCGGTCTTGGACGCGATAAGCGTACGCTCATGCAATTCGACTTCCACATTGGTCACAGGCTGATTATTTCGCATCTTTTTTCTCTATGAACCTGTCGTCTTAGAACTCTTCCCACTCGTCATCATCCGGCTCAACGAGCGCCGGTATCTTGACCGAGGAAACATTCTTGGGGGCTGCTGCGGTCAACTGCTTGGGAGGTGTACTTTTCCCGCCCCCACGCATGCTTTCCAGCAATCCGATAACGCGTGCAGATCGATTGGTAAATTCGCCGGATATTTGCGCCCGCGCGCCATCCGTGTTGCCGGCCAACTGGGTGCGAATGACATCCGCTGCACAACGATGGAATCCGGCATGCTCACCTTTGAGCTCGGTGTATTTGGAGTTACCGCGCAACGCGCGGCCATCGCCGTGGATCCAGCAACCGAGCGCACACTGGTCGTCACGCCCGACGATAGCCGGATCAAGCTGCTCACCACCTCCGGCTACATAATCGAGCAGGCGTTGCTTCCATTTTCCATGCGCGGCTATCGCACCATCAAAATCCAGGCCGGCAAGTTCCGACTGCCCCTGAACGATCAACCCGCCCGACAGACGGAACACCGCAACCGACTCTGCCAAATTGCGCGCCTGTTCTTCCAGGCTTTCAGCTGCCGCTGCGGCTTGTTCTACCAGCGCGGCATTCTGCTGCGTCATTTCGTCCATCTGGCTAACCGCCAGGCCAACCTGCTCTATACCCGCAGTCTGCTCGCGACTGGCGTATGAAATATCAGACATGATCTTGGCGACACGCTGGATACTTGCCACCACTTCACCCATGGTCTGCCCTGCCTGATCGACCAAACGTCCACCGGTTTGCACCTTATCGACGGAATCGGAAATCAGGCTCTTTATTTCCTTGGCCGCAGCGGCGCTGCGCTGAGCGAGATTTCGGACTTCAGTTGCCACCACGGCAAAACCACGCCCCTGTTCACCGGCACGAGCCGCTTCGACAGCCGCATTAAGTGCCAGGATATTCGTCTGGAAAGCAATACCGTCAATAACACTGATGATGTCCGAGATTCTGTTCGAAGCCTGGTGAATCGCCCCCATGGTTTCCACAACCTGCCCAACCACCAAGCCACCCTTTTCTGCAACCCGCTGCGCGCTACCCGCCAGTTCGTTGGCTTGGCGAGCGTTGTCAGCATTTTGTTTGACCGTGCTGGTCAGCTGTTCCATGCTTGACGCGGTTTCTTCGAGGCTCGATGCCTGCTGCTCGGTACGCCCTGACAAATCCTGGTTGCCGCTGGCGATTTCCTGCGCAGCCGTATTAATGGCGTCGGTCGCGCTCTTGATCGAGAAAATAATCTCCTGGAGGTTGTCGACCGTAACGTTGGCATCATCCTTCAGGCGGCCAAGCACCCCCTGATACTCAGTATCGATCTTGCGCGTCAGATCTCCTTGCGAAAGTCGCGTCAGCATGGCCCCAACATCACCTAGCGCCCGGCTATTTACTTCGAGAAGATCATTAATGCCGGTGGAAATCTGCCGGAAGAAGCCGCTCATCTCGCTGGCATTAATACGGCGCGAGAAATCGCCAGAAGCAGCGGCGGCAATAATGCTGCCGACCTCCTCCTCGACTGCCACTTCAGCGGTTCGATCCGTCCATTCGACAACCGTTCCGAGACGCTCATTCCGTTCATTGACGATAGGGCTGGCAACCAATCTGAACGTACGGCCACCCACCAGAATTTGGGTGCGATGCATGCCTTTCAGCCCAGCCAGAAGATTGCGCTGATGCGCGGTATTCTTGTGGTAAATATCAAAATTCGAACCCAGGATCGAATTTGCCCTGAATGACGGCAGGTCTTTGCGAATATCCGCCTCGGCCACCCGCATCATTTCCAGCACCGCAGTATTGCAATAGACAATCATCCCATCCGGATCAGCAACCATTACGCTGTTTGATGTCACATCCAGAGCCACCTTGATGCGAAGCGCCTCATTGGCCACCTTGCGCTCCGCCTCGGTACGTGCCTTGAGATCAGTCTGCATGCGACTGAGCGCATTCATTAACTGCGCGGGTTCGTCGTTGCCGCTTACATCAATGCTGTTATCAAGTTTGCCCGTAGCGACCGCATCAGCGACGCCAACAGCCTCGCCGAGCGGGCCGGTGATCTGGCGGGTCACCCACAGTCCGGCCGGCACCATGATGATCAGCGCCAATCCAATCATAAATAGCATGGTGGTTTGGACACCCGACTTGACTGTGTCAATTTCAGCCAAGTCGCGAAGGTTATTTTCCTTTTGGAGCAGCAGGATTTCATCAACCGCATCGAACCACGCTTGCATTTTTGGGCGAAACCCATTGAAGAAATGATCTTCAAGCTCCGGGCGGTTCCCTGCCTTTATCAGCGCGAACATCCGGGAGATAGATATCTCTGCTGCTTTCCTTGCCAACACGATACGCTCGTGTATTTCCTTCCCGCGCGCCGAGCCAAGCGTTTCACCAATCTGGTTTTCTGACGCCACGTAAGCCTGGAGATCGGCACTGACCTTCTTTTCCTCACCTAGCTGCTTCTCCGTCTCCTCGTAGATCATGGCGGTAAGCACGTGCCTGCTGATCAACAGGTTCCGCGCGCGCATGTCAACCGCCAACTCAGTCTTCTTGATATTGTTATTGGCGATGTGATCAACCTTGTCGCTAATCGAATTCAGGCTAAGCCAAGCAATCGCAACAAACGCGATCATCAGCGCCAGTGCACCAACAGTCGTCAAGATCAGGCGAGTGCCAATCTTGTAATTACGTAAATTCAACATGCTACGGCTCCTGGTTGAGGGCTGTACGTTATTCGCTGGCCGAATCGATGAGCGCCATATCCGCGCTGGTCATCAGTCGCTCGATGTCAGTGACGATCATCATGCGGTTATCGATCGTTGCCAGACCAAGAATGTATTTGGTATCGAAAGTCCCGGAAAAATCTGGTGCCTGGCGAATCTGCGAACGCGTCAGCGAAAACACATCAGAAACGCTGTCGACCACAGCACCGATCACACGGCCCGCGATATTGAGAATGATCACCACCGTAAAGGGCGTGTATTCGATTTTGCCAAGATTGAATTTGATACGCAGATCAACGATTGGAACGATGATGCCCCGCAGGTTGATCACTCCCTTTATGAATGGAGGAGCATTGGCAATCAGCGTTGGTGGCTCGTAGCCGCGAATCTCCTGCACCTTGAGGATATCGATTGCATACTCTTCACTGCCCAGAGTGAAGGTCAGGTATTCACTTGGCACCAGATCGTCATCGCTTGCCGCGCCACTGCCATGGTTCATCGCTTCCATCTCTTGCTCCTTAATTCAACTGTCAGCCGACTTTTTGCAGGCTAGTCTTCGCCATACCGGCGATAGCCGACACATCAAGAATGAGCGCCACATGGCCATCGCCCATGATGGTCGCGCCGGAAATTCCCTGCACACGGCGATAGTTCGCCTCCAGACTCTTGATGACGACCTGATGCTGGCCAACCAAGGCATCGACAAACAATGCCGCCTTGATTCCATCCGCATCGACAACAACCATGATGCCTTGCGTGAAGCTATTCGAGCACGACTTGATATTGAATAACTCGTGCAGTACCACCACGGGCAAATACTCACCGCGAACTTGAATCACCCGCGCCTGATTGGATAACGTCTTGATATCGCCGGCCTGTGGCTGGAAGGACTCGACCACATATGAAAGCGGCAAAATGTAGGTCTGGTCTCCGACAGCGATCGACATTCCATCAAGAATGGCCAGCGTCAGCGGCAAACGAACCGTCATCCGCGTCCCCACTCCCAGCATGGATTCGATCTCGACACGCCCGCCCATCGACTGAATATTGCGGCGGACGACATCCATCCCCACCCCTCGCCCGGACACATCGGTGACCTGATCGGCCGTCGAAAAACCGGCTTCGAAAATCAGAAGGAAAACCTCCTGATCCGTCATCTGATCGGAAACAGGCAATCCGCGCTCACGAGCCTTGGCCAATATCTTGTTGCGAGGCAACCCAGCACCATCGTCACCCACCTCAATGACAATATTGCCTCCCTGGTGATAGGCCTTCAAAGTGATGGTCCCAACCGGACTCTTGCCAGCAGCTATCCGCGTATCCGGCAATTCGATGCCGTGATCAAGGCTATTTCGAATGAGGTGAGTCAAAGGATCGGCAATCCGCTCAATCAGCCCCTTGTCCAATTCTGTTGTTTCACCCGACGTCTTCAACTCGACCTGCTTGCCCAACTTGGCGGAAAGATCACGAACAACACGCGGAAACCGTGAAAACACGAAGGATATCTGCATCATCCGGATGGACATGACTGACTCCTGCAGATCACGGGTATTTCGCTCCAGTTGCGCCAAGCCATTTACCAGACGCTCTGGTGCGCTTTCCTGCATCTGCGCCGTCGTCTGCAGCAACATCGCCTGCGTGATGACCAGTTCGCCAACCAGATTGATCAACTGATCCACTTTTTCGATGCTGACACGAATGGAAGAGTCACTTGCAGTAGCCGCGGGTGCCGACTTGGCAGCCCGGGTGTGCAATTCATCAGCCTTTTTCTCGACCGGCTTCGGGGTGGCAGCACTTGGTGCAACCGCGGACGATACCTGTGAAGGAGGAGCAGTAACGGGAGGGAGTGGTTCGAAGAAACCAAATCCATCACCCTCCTCTGCCAACGGCTGTACAGCAACTTGCTGGGATAGCGGGGCAAAAAACCCGTAGCCATCACCATCGTCACCTACAGCCGTTTCGACAACTCGCAAGCTCTCCACGGCCGATGGAAGCGGATCGAAAAACCCGTACCCGTCATCTTTTGCTTCAACTTCAGCGATAGCTGACACGAGGGATGGCGCACTATTGAGCGGTTCAAAAAAACCGTAGCTCTGGTCCTCATTTGGCGCCCCAGGAGAATCGTCGAAAATACCGAACGCCCCGTTGTGATCATTCACGACAGACTCTTCAACTACACGCCACGCACCGTTTTCAGCAATAAAGTCAATCTGATCCGAAAAGTCGTCCAGCCCCGCATCAGTTAGCAAACGAAGTTGCCAATATCCGACATTGTTCATATCAGAGGCTGGCTGACTCAGTATTTCCAAAGCCCCCAGAGAGCGTAGCGCTTCGAGTAAGTGGGATACACCATCGCCCTTGGCCGAAACCGCTGTCGGCACAAACTGGATATCGAAAGTACGCGCATCAACCAGTTTTTCGTGCTTCATGGCCCCATCGGCTTGCGTCGTCGCCGATTGCGGCGCAGCAGCAGGCGTGTCAGCAGATAACTGGCGCAGACGAGCGCATATCGACGCTACCGCATTTGGATCGACCTCTCCTCGTCCCTGATGGGCTTCAAGCATTTCCCGCAGGAGATCACCCGACTCCAGGAAGGCATCGACCATATCAGCTCGCAATCCCAGTTCCTGCTTGCGAATACGGTCCAGCAGGTTTTCCAGGATATGCGTCGTTTCAGCAAGGTCAGTGAAACCGAAGGTACCCGCGCTCCCCTTGATGGAATGTGCAGCGCGAAAAATCGCATTGAGTTGCTCTGAATCCGGATTTTCAATATCCAGTTCAAGCAACAACCCCTCCATCGCTGCCAAATGCTCTGCCGATTCCTCAAAAAAAACCTGGTAGAACTGACTCATGTCGATAGTCATGCCACCCCCTGATCTCGGCGCCCCTTAAGCAGGAGACCGAAAATTGAATGCAAAAGACCCGCCCTGTTACAGGTCCGCCGGCTTAACTTAGCCGATCACCTTGCGTACGACTTCGATCAGTTTTTGGGGGTCGAAAGGCTTGACCAGCCAACCGGTGGCGCCGGCTGCGCGCCCTTGCGATTTCATCGCATCCGACGACTCGGTTGTCAGCATCAAAATGGGAGTCGACGCATACTGGGGCATTCCACGAAGACTCTTGATCAACGTCAGCCCATCCATGCGCGGCATGTTCTGGTCGGTCAGCACCAGATTGATGCTCTTGGTTTTGGCTTTGTCGAGGCCATCCTGCCCATCGACAGCTTCGACAACGTCGTAACCAGCACTCTTCAGGGTAAAGGACACCATCTGACGGATGGATGCGGAATCGTCAACTGCAAGAATGGTTTTTGCCATTTTTTCCTCGATATAAGTCTGAACAACTCAAACTCCTTACTGCCGGAGCCTGTTTGACCAGCGGATTATTGCCCACTTTTTGCGAAACAACACTGATTTTTTGCGAAATATGACCAAAACACCAACCAATAATCCCAAAAAAAGCGCCAAGGCTTTCGCTGAGGTCGCGCTGTTTTGCAAAAAACGGATCTGCTTTTTGTTGCCTACACCTTCGTCTGTCGCTCTGTTCGCTTCTTGACCACATCGCTCACGCTGGAGGCGACGACCTTGGCAAGCTTAAACGGAGCCCTCCCCCGCGGCACATTCATGCCACCTACCTGGCACGACAGGGCTGCATGTCATCCAGAGGTACCTTTCCCGCCCATTGGCAGCTTTAACCCTTCTGGAAGCAGTTCCTCCCCCCCGGCCTCCGACTCAGGCCCTTCCTCCTGCAAAATAGCCATCTCTGTTTTGCGGTTCAGGACAACGATGCTGATTCTCCGGTTAACCGAGTTCAGAGGATCATTCTTGTCGAAAAGGACAGTCGAGGAGAGCCCGACGACACGCAAGACCTTGCTATCGTCCATACCGCCGAGCACCAACTCGCGTCGCGATGCATTCGCCCGGTTTGCAGACAGTTCCCAGTTTGAAAAACCTTTTTCACCGCCTGAAAATTGAGATGCATCAGTATGCCCGGCCAAACTGATCCGGTTCGTAACACCATTCAGAGCCTTGCCAATCTGGCGCAGGATGTCCCTGGTATAGGGTTTAAGGTCGGCGCTGCTGGAGTCAAACATCGGACGGTTTTGCTCATCTACAATCTGGATGCGCAATCCCTCTGACGTTATATCAAGGAGCATCTGCTTCTTGAACTGTGCCAACTGCGGGCTTTGCTCAATCATTTTTTCGATATCAGCCTTCAAGCTTTCCAGGCGTTCCTGCTCCTTGCGACGAAACTCCGCCTGAGCCTCTTTGGAAAAGGATGTTGATTTTTTGGCCTCGACATCACCCCGCTTGACCTGCCCGGACTGGCGAGTCAAATCCTTGCCCCCCCCCTGAAGCACACTGGTGGCATCGCCCGAACCACTGCCCCCCTGGCTGGAGACCTTCAGCGGGTTCTGGAAAAAATCAGCAATGCCCTGCAGGTCGCCCTTGGCAGTGGAACCAAGCAACCACATCAAAAGGAAGAAAGCCATCATCGCCGTTACGAAGTCAGCATAGGCGATCTTCCAGGCGCCGCCGTGCGCGCCACCCGCAACGACCTTCTTGCGCTTGATAATTATGGGACGTGTGGAATCGTCGCTCATCGTATTTATTTAATGCCTGGCGACAGGCTATTTACCTTTGCGAGCTTTCAGTTCTTCTTCGAGCTCCGTAAAGCTGGGACGTTCATGCGACCCCAGCGTCTTTCGACCGAACTCGATGGCTACCTGTGGTGCATAACCGGACATCGAAGCCAAAAGAACCATCTTGATGGTCTTGTAGATAGTGGCCCCTTCATTGGCTTTTTGCTCCAGAAGCTTGGCTACTGGCTCAACGAAACCATAGGAAATCAGGATACCAAGGAAGGTTCCGACCAGCGCTCCGCCGATCATCTTGCCGAGAACCGCCGGAGGGCTACCAACTGAGCCCATCACGTTCACGACGCCCATCACGGCCACCACGATACCGAAGGCAGGCACGGCACCGGCGATGCTTGACACGACATGACCCGGCTCAGCAGCCTCGTGGTGATGCGTTTCGAGCTCGACGTCCATCAGGCTCTCGATTTCAACCGTATTCAGGTTGCCGCCAACCATCATCCGTAGGTAGTCGCAGGTAAACTCCATCACATGATGGTCGTGCACCAGATTTGGATATTTGCTGAAGATCGGGCTGGCTTCTGGGTTTTCGATGTCGCCTTCGATGGACATCAAGCCCTCCTTGCGCACCTTGCCAAGAATCTCAAAAAGCATGGCCAGGGCATCGACATAAAACGCCTTGTTGTACTTTGAGCCCTTGAGTATGCCGGGAACGGCGCCGACCGTCGCCTTGATGATCTTGATATCGTTTGCTGCAACGAAATACCCGATCGTCAGACCGATAATCGCCACATATTCAGTCGGCACCCAAAGGGCGAGGAGACTCCCATGCAGTGCATACGTTCCCAGCGCCGAAGCCAGAATGATGACGTAACCAACAATCAAAAACATGCAAAGCCCCCTGTCGCGCCAGCTAGAACCAGCGCAGATCCGCCCGGTAATTGGTTTTCGCTATTGTAGCCACTTGAATTGCCGGAGTGCAAAGAAAGAGAGGGCGGGCATCAGCCGATCTTCGGCTTTAAGGAAAGACCCGGTGGTAGACTGAGGCACATTGCCAAGCAGATCCACGCCCCATGATCCAATACTGTAACCATTGCGGCGCGAATGTGACTTTTACCGTTCCGCCGGGAGATTCGCTACCGCGACACGTCTGCAATGCGTGCGGCCACATCCACTATGAAAATCCCCGCCTGGTGGTCGGTTGCGTCGCTGAATGGGAGGATCGAATCCTTCTGTGCCGCCGAGCCATCGAGCCGCGACACGGGTTCTGGACGCTTCCGGCCGGTTTTATGGAAAATGGCGAAACCACTTCGCAGGCGGCAGTTCGTGAAACCCACGAAGAGGCAGGAGCAAGGATATTGATCGATGCGCCGTTCGCCATGATCAGCATCGCACATATCAACCAAGTCCATTTGTTCTATCGCGGCCGCATGACCGACCCGCACTTTGCCGCTGGCGAGGAGAGCCTTGAGGTCAGCCTGTGCCATCCAGAACAGATCCCCTGGAGCGAGTTGGCCTTTCGTAGCGTCAGCTTGTGTCTTGAGTACTACCTCGCCGACCGCGCGAAGGGAACCTACCGCTTTCACGAGACAGAGCTTCCGGCAGCTTAAGCGCCTTCAATCGGCAAGGCGATATTCGACCGGCAGCGAAATACTCAGATTCCTGCCACGCATGCCTTCCGGCATGATTGCCAGACTCACCGCCTGCTCAACCATGTCAAGCGCCTGCCGATCCAGAACCCCATGACCCGACGAGCGATCTAGCGAGACGGTAGGCCCCCCCATACCAATGGCCATGACGACAGAGACATGGACCACGCCCTCCCATCCATTGTCTCGCGCTAGCGATGGATAAACCTTGAATTGGCGCGCGCTACGGGCAACATTCAAGCGATATTGCCCGAGTTCCTCCACTGTGGTCGATTGCGACTTGGAGGACTCGATACCATGTGCGTGATCGAGTTTAGCGCCTCCCGAATCCACCACTTCCACGGTCGACCGGAAAAAACGGCCAATATTCAAATTCCCCGTTTTAACATCGGACGTTACCCCGGATTTTCGAACGGTCATTTCAGGCTTCGCGTTGGAAACTCCCTGAGTCGAGATTTGGGGAGAATGCAATTCATGCATATCGTGCGTACCAATGCGCATTTCCAAGGTACTCATACCACGCCCTGAAGTGGCTGGCGGGGCCAATACGCCGGGGCGACTTGCTGAAAGCAAGATCACAAAATGCAAGAAAACCGAAATGAGCAAGGCACGAGTCAGCATGCCTCAGTTTCGCCGCTCTCAATGAAAAAAACAAACCCCCGATCGGCCAACCGATCAGGGGTTCAGGAGCCTCAGCGCTCAATGAGCGAAAGGATCAGAAGCAATATTACTTGCCGGCCTTGCGGGTATCTTCTTCCATCTTGTTGGCGTACATCTTGCCCATCACCACGCCGATGACCAGAACACCAACGATGACCGCAAAGCTCATCAGACCAAAATCGCTGCTAAACAAAAGTTCCCACGCCATATGTCACCTCCCAGTAACAATTAAAAAACCAACTACTTTCCCGCTCGCGCCGTCAGGCGCAACGGTTCCAACGAATCAGCCTGCCACTCGCCCTGAAGGCGCCATTTAGCAGCGGGATCCTCAATCGACACAAGCCAACGCCCTGAAATATCCGCGACCAGCATGCCACTGTAAAAGCCCGGTCCTTCCATAGTCATCTTGATCAACTGATCCTGCCCGGCACGGGTTGGATGTGCCAGTTTCAGAACAATTTCGGATGGCAAGCCAGCATCGCTATCGGCGCGCAACAGGAGTCGCAAATTCGCACCTGAACGCATTACATCGCCCTGCAACCCAAGGCTGCCCGCCTGATGGTCACGTTGCAAGCTCTGGTTCACTGCAAGCCCCTGCTTGTAGTAATCATCAGTTACCAGACCATCGTTGCTGACAACAGCCAGCCATAGCGTGATAAAGCCGGCAACAATGACGATACCCGGCCCGGCCATCAAAAACCAAGGCCAGCGCTGCTTGTACCAAGGAGGATTGTCATTGCTCAATGTCATTGAATTACTCATGTCAGGGCATCAGGAATGAGGCTTTTTCGTGAACCGCAATCTTGTCGTGGTTCTGGGCCTGGATGTCAAAATAAATGGTGTTCGCGCCCTTTTTTCCGGACTCCGGAGGGACACGAACGACGATGGTCACTTCATGGTTCTCTGCACTGGCAACCTCAACAATACGGTCACCAACAATTTCGACCCCTTCCAGACCCTCGACGGACAACGTGTAGCGCTTGGGTTCCTCAGTGGTATTCATGATTTTCAGGTTATAGACGTTTTCGATACGTCCATCATCTGCCTCTCTGGCCAATAGAGAGCGATCACGAATGACATCAACCTTCAGCGGCACACGAACAGCCAAGGACCAAATAGCCGCAATGGTGATAGCCATCAAAATCACCGTATAAAGAATGATTCGGGGGCGGACCAAATGCGCGATCACCTCTTTGGGGGTGAAATGCTTCGCCAGTGCGTTCTCTGTAGTATAGCGGATAAGCCCTCGGGGCAAACCCAGCTTGTCCATTACCGGGTCGCAAGCATCGATGCAAGCTCCACAACCGATACATTCGTATTGCTGTCCCTTGCGAATATCGATGCCTGTCGGGCAAACCACCACACACAATCCGCAATCCACACAATCACCGAGGCCTGACTCGCTGACATCTACAACCTTCTTGCGAGCGCCGCGCGGCTCCCCCCGCTCCGGATCGTACGTGATGATCAACGTATCCGGATCAAACATAACCCCCTGAAAACGCGCATAGGGGCACATGTACTTGCAGACTTGTTCACGGAGAAAGCCCGCCTGCATATAGCAGAAGCCGCCATAGAAGAAAGTCCAGAACAGTTCCCATCCGGAAAAATCAAACGGAAGCGCCGCCAGCAGTTCGCTCACGGGGGTGAAATACGCCACCAGCGTAAATCCAGTCCACAGCGAGATCAGCAACCATATTGCGTGCTTCACCGCCTTTAGACGGAACTTTCGGGCCGTCATCGGCCCCTTGTCCAACTTCATGCGGGCCGAACGATCCCCCTCGATCCTGTTTTCGATCCACATGAATATTTCGGTGTACACGGTCTGAGGACAGGCATACCCACAGAACAAGCGCCCTGCAATCGCTGTAAACAGGAACAAGGCATAGGCCGAAACAATCAGTAGCAGCGCAAGGTAGAAGACATCCTGAGGCCATAAAACCAAGCCAAACAAATAGAATTTCCGTTCAACCAAATGGAGCAGCACGGCCTGACGACCATTCCACTCAAGCCACGGCACACAATAGAAAAGTATCTGGGTGACCCAGACCAGAATCCAGCGCCAGTTGTTCCACCACCCCTTGACGTCACGGATATAGACCTTTTTGTGCTTCTCGTAAAAAGACACTTCCACCTTAGGATCGGTAGATTTGGCGTGGGGACTATTGCTAGAGGATTCCGTCATGGTCTTATCCGTATCTAAATTACGCTGAACATGCACTGTTCGGCGCTATTGCAACGCAATTTAGATACAAATCAGGATTTTCAAATGCAGAAATAAAAACGGGGCGGCCAAGCCGCCCCGTATATGCCAATTACTTGGCGCCTTGGCTCAGGCTAATCACGTAAGCCGACAGCAGATGCACCTTGGCATCGCCTAGGAATTCCTTCCAAGCAGGCATCTGATTCTGACGCCCCTTGGTGATCGTTTCCGTGATGGTCGCTTCAGAAGAACCATACAACCAGATCTTGTCGGTCAGGTTGGGAGCACCAACAGCAGCCATACCCGTCGCTTCCATACCGTGGCAACCTACGCAACCAGCGGAGGTAAAGGTTTCCTTACCCTTGGCAGCACGGACAGAGTCATTCGGCAGACCGGACAGCGAACGAACATAATTCGCCAGATCCTTGATGCTGTCCGCACCCAACTGCTCATGCGGAGGCATGACGCCCATACGACCATTGGAAATGGTTTCCTTGATCTGTTCCGGCTCACCACCATATTGCCAGTCGGCGTCGGTCAGATTCGGAAAGCCCTTGGCTCCACGCGCATCAGCACCGTGACACTGCATGCAGTAGGTCAGGTACAGACGCTTGCCCATTTCCATGGCTTGCTTGTCGCCGGCCACAGCCTTGACATCCATGGCCATGAACTTGTCAAACAAAGGCTTGACGGTCGCATCCATCTTGTCGACTTCGGCCTTATGCTGACCACCGGACGTCCAGCCCAGCATCCCCTTGTTGTTACCTAGGCCCGGATACAGCGCGAGATAGACAAAAGCGAAGACCACAGTGATGATGAACATCCAACTCCACCACTTGGGCATTGGATTGTTGTACTCCTCCAATGTTTCATCCCAAACGTGCCCCATCGTCTTGCCAGGCGTAAAGGTCGCTTTGCCCTGCATGTAGAGAAGAATTGCGCAGGCGAGAATACTACCCACCACAATCACAATCACGTACATGTTCCAAAATTCGCTAACGAAATCGCTCATTTGCTTTCCTTTTTTTCAGCGGGGGTGCGACGGCGTTGACACCGCACCCTGATCATCATGCTCCGCGAACGGCAAGTTGGCAGCTTCCTCAAACCCCTTCTTGCTACCCCTGCCGTAGGCCCACCCCACAATACCGAGGAAGCAAAGCAACCCGACAACTGTGGTTATGGAACGCAGATCGTTGATGTCCATGGCTATTACTTTACGTTCTTCAGTGCCGTACCCATACCCTGCAGGTAGGCAATCAGGACATCAAGTTCGGTCTTGTCACCGATGGCAGCCTTGGCACCCTTGATCTCTTCATCCGTATAGGTGGGGATACCGCGGGCATTGGCGAAACCACGCATAACCTGCATCTTCTTCTCGATGTCAGCGCCAACCGTATCCTTGGCCTTATTGCCAGCCAAAAAGGCGAAGGCCGGCATGTTGGACTCAGGCACGACATCACGAGGATTCATCAGGTGAGCACGCTGCCACTCATCAGAGTAGCGACCGCCAACACGGTGAATATCCGGACCTGTACGCTTAGAGCCCCACTGGAACGGGTGATCATAAACGTACTCACCGGCAACAGAATAGTGACCGTAACGCTCGGTTTCGGCGCGGAACGGACGAATCATCTGCGAATGGCAAAGAAAACAGCCCTCGCGAAGATAAACGTCACGGCCAGCCAGACGAACAGCATCGTAAGGCTTGACGCCCTCAACCGGAGTCGTGGTCGATTTCTGGAAGAACAGCGGAACGATTTCGAGCAGACCACCCCAAATCACGGTAAGCAACGTCAGCACAATCAGCAGGACTACGCTTTTTTCAATTTGCTCATGCTTTAGCATTGTTATCTCTCCCTAATCAGGCGTGATGACCGGCCGGAGCGATCACCGGCATGTCCTGTGTCTTGCCACCAGCCATGGTCTTGAACATGTTGTAAGCCATGATCAGCATACCGGACAGGAACAGGACACCACCCAACCAACGGATCGCCCAGAACGGATAGGATCCCTTGACGGACTCAACGAAACTGTAAGCCAGCGTACCGTCGGCATTGACAGCGCGCCACATCAGGCCCTGCATCACCCCCGAGATCCACGTAGAAGCGATATAAAGTACGGTACCAATGGTGGCGATCCAGAAGTGGGTCGTCATCAGCTTGGTGCTATACATCTCGGACTTGCCAAAGAGCTTCGGCAGCAGGTAGTAAATTGAACCGATGGAAACCATGGCCACCCAGCCCAGAGCGCCTGAGTGAACGTGACCGACAGTCCAGTCCGTGTAGTGCGACAGCGCATTGACCGTCTTGATCGACATCATCGGACCTTCGAACGTGGACATACCGTAGAAGGACAGCGAAGTGATCAGGAACTTCAGGATAGGATCGTCGCGCAGCTTATGCCAGGCACCCGACAGGGTCATGATGCCGTTGATCATGCCACCCCAAGACGGAGCCAGCAGAATCAGCGAGAAAACCATACCGACGGACTGCGTCCAGTCAGGCAGTGCAGTGTAGTGCAGGTGGTGCGGACCCGCCCACATGTACGTAAAGATCAGCGCCCAGAAGTGAACCACTGACAAACGATAGGAGTAAACCGGGCGACCCGCCTGCTTCGGCACGAAGTAGTACATCATGCCAAGGAAGCCTGCTGTCAGGAAGAAGCCCACCGCATTGTGACCGTACCACCACTGGATCATGGCATCCTGAACACCGGCATAGGCCGAATAGGACTTGGTCAGCGTAACCGGCACAGCAGCACTATTAACCAGATGCAGCAGCGCAACGGCGATGATGAACGCGCCGAAGAACCAGTTCGCCACATAGATATGCGAAACGGTGCGCTTGCCGATGGTACCGAAGAATACAAGCGCGTACGAAACCCAGACCAACGTGATCAGGATATCGATCGGCCACTCCAGCTCGGCATACTCCTTACCCTGGGTAAAACCCAACGGCAAAGAAATCGCTGCGAGCAGAATGACAAGTTGCCAGCCCCAGAAAGTAAAGGGAACCAGCGGACCGCCCCACAAACGGGCGTGCGATGTGCGTTGAACACACCAGTAAGACGTTGCAAACAGGGCGCAACCACCAAATGCAAAAATAACTGCGTTGGTATGCAACGGACGCAAACGACCAAAGTGCAGGAAGCCAATATTCAGCTCCGGCCAGACCAACTGCGCAGCAATGATGACACCAACCAGCATGCCAACAATGCCCCAAATAACAGTCATGACAGCGAATTGCCGTACGACTTTATCGTTATATGTGGTTTTCGTTCCAGACATGAACCCACCTCTCGTAAAGAAAAAACGGAATGCCCACCTCCCTTAACCCAAGGGGGCACATGGAAAGCGATGTTATTCTAGTTCAGGGGCAGTGTTTTGACCTAGATCAACCTACCTATTATCTAAGGCAGATAGTCCGTAATATCTAGGCGCAGCATGGGATCCCCTAGGCGTGGACAAAAAAAGGGTGCGTCGTAACGCACCCCAACCCCAACAGAGAATCGCTGCAAAGCTTCCGCTTCACAATGTAATAACTATGCCAAGTGTCAGCGCCCCTAGCGTTGACACAGGTCAAACATTGTCTCGTTTGGTGGCTTCCTTGGTATCGTCGAGTGGCTTTGGCTGATCCTCGTCCATCAAAACACGAAATCCGGGCCCCTCGAGGTCATCGAATTGCCCGCTCCGCACTGACCACCAAAAGGCGATGGCGATCCCAAAGACAAGGATGACCGATACCGGGATGAGGAGATATACGCTTTCCATCAATCTGTCTCCACACGCTGAATGCGCAGTGAATTAAGGACGACCAGCAAAGAGCTGGCCGACATGCCGATGCCGGCAATCCAAGGGGTTACGTAGCCGGTAATGGCCAATGGCAGGGCAACAAAATTGTACGCGAAGGACCACCAAAGATTCTGGTGAATTACTTGCAGGGTTTTCCGGGCACGCCGCAGGCCGTGACGCAAATGATCCAGATTCTCGGAGAGCAGGATGAAATCGGACTGAGTCCTTGCCAGCTGCGCCCCCCCTCCCATGGCGACCGACACCTGCGCCTGAGCCAGCACCGGCGCGTCATTGACGCCATCGCCAAGCATGGCGACGATGGCGCCTTCAGCCTGGAGCCCGGTGACGCAATCGTGCTTGCCCTGCGGGGTAACCCCGGCCCTGACATCAGTGATGCCGAGCTTGCCGGCAACCAGATGCGCCACGGCAGGCGCATCCCCCGTCAGGAGAATGACTTTCTTCCCGGCATTACGCAGTTCCGAAATCAACTCAGCCGACTCTTGGCGCAATTCGTCACCGATCCGAAACAGTGCAAGACAGCCGGTTTGATCAGCAAGAGCGACAACCGTATCACCGCTTTCCAGCCAGCCGGCTGCGGTGTCCTGCAGTTTGGCATCGCTCAGGGCCAGCGCGTAATCAGGGCGGCCGATTCGGCAACGGCGGCCGCCAACGAGGGCTTCGATACCCTGCCCGGGCTCACTGAACACTGCCGAAGTAACAGGCAACTCTTCCCCGGCAGCCAGACGAAGTGCAGTGGCCACCGGGTGTTCAGAGGCGTGCTCAAGTGCGGCCGCCATGGCAAGACAGGTTTCCCGACTCTCGCCGGCGGTTGGGAGGACATCCACCAGATGCATCCGCCCTGTCGTTAACGTGCCCGTTTTATCAAAGACAAAATGAGTTGCCCGCGCCAGTGTTTCAATGGCGTGGCCGCGCGTTACCAGCAAGCCATCCTTCGCCAAGGCGCCCGCCGACACTGTCAGGGCGATCGGCGTCGCCAGCGAAAGTGCGCATGGGCAAGTAACAACAAGCACTGAAACGGTAATCCACAATGCTTTCGATGGATCGACGATATACCAGCCGACGGCGACCAGAATCGCCACGGCAAGCAGAACCGCGACGAAATAGCTGGCGATGCGATCAGCCAGAACGACGATTTTCGGTTTTTCAGCAGCCGCCCGCTCCATCAACTGGATGATCGCTGACAGACGCGTTCCCTCGCCAACTTGCTCGACTTGCACAACCAAAGGGCTTTCGGCATTGATCGACCCACCGGTCACCGCCTCGCCGGGCGACTTAGGCACCGGTTTGCTTTCCCCCGTCAGCAACGCCTCGTTGGCGCAACTGACACCTTCGATTACCCGGCCGTCCGCCGGTACAATCTCTCCAGCCCGAACCATGACGTAGTCGCCCGGGCGCAAATCGGCGACAACACATTGCTCAGTGTTACGGTCAACCGGAAATTTCGGTATTTTTTGAGCAAAGGCAGGCAGCAGGCGGGCCAGCGCCTCGGTGACGCTGACTGCCTTCTGGCGCGCCGTCATTTCCAGATAGCGGCCACCCAGCAAAAAGAAGATGAACATGGTGACCGAATCGAAGTAGACCTCGCCGGCCTGCATAAATGTTGCCCAGCAACTGGCAATGAAAGCGGCGCCAACACCTAGTGCCACCGGCACATCCATGCCGACGCGGCGCAGCTTGATATCGCGCCAGGCGTTGCGGAAGAAAGGTGCCGAGGAATAAAAGATGACCGGCATGGTCAGCAGCATGCTGGCCCAGCGCATGAGGCTTTCGATGTCGGGCGCCATGTCGCCGTCGGCAATATAGACCGGGTAGGCATACATCATTACCTGCATCATGCCGAAGCCGGCAACCCACAGGCGCCACATGGCTTCACGCCGTTCCTTGCGGGAAATTTCCTCGTTTTTGGCCGCATCGTACGGGTAGGCGCGATAACCGATGGCAGCGATGGCGCTGAGAATATCCGAGAGCTTGATGCGGGTTTCGTCCCAGCGCACGCGGGCTCGGCGGGTCGTGTAGTTGATATTGACGGCCATCACACCGGGCAATCGGCCAACATGCTGCTCGTTCAGCCAGATACAGGCGGAACAGGTGATGCCCTCAAGCAGCAGCGACGCCTCGCGCTCGTTTTGACCAAGCTCCTTGACAAAGCTTTTCTGGAATTCGGCGTGGTCGTACATGACCAGTTGTTCGAGAATCGCCGGCATGGCTTCGCGCGGCGACTCGGGCATCGCATCGCGGCTGCGGTAATAGTCGGCCAGCCCGTTATCGACAATCGATTGCGCCACGGCCTGGCAGCCAAAACAGCACATGGCCCGCGGCTGGCTGTCTATCTTCACCGACAGATCAACATCGTCGGGAATCGGCAGGCCACAGTGATAGCAGGAGGCGGGGGGCATCAAATAAAAAGGCACCGAAGTGCCTTTTGGGTCAAGGACAGAGCCGAAGTATAGTTTATTTGACGCCCATCCGGATGGCGCCATCCAGCCGGATGACTTCACCATTCAGGTACGCGTTCTCGGCGATGTGCCGAACCAGCGCCGCGTACTCGGCCGGTTTGCCCATGCGAGTCGGGAACGGCACCATTTTATTCAGCGAGTCCTGCACCTCGGGCGGCATGCCGAGCAGCATCGGCGTTTCCATGATGCCCGGGGCGATGGTCATGCAACGGATGCCGCTGCGTGCCAGTTCACGAGCGACCGGCAGGGTCAGCGCCACGATGCCGCCTTTCGAGGCCGCGTAGGCCGCCTGCCCAAGCTGACCTTCATAGGCGGCAACGGAGGCGGTATTGATTATCACGCCGCGTTCGCCACCGGCATCCGGCTCGTGTTTCATCATTGCATCAGCCGCCAGGCGGATCATGTTGAAGGTGCCGACTAGATTGATGTTGATTACCTTGGCAAAACTCTCCAACCGATGCGGCCCTTCCTTGCCAAGAACCTTCTCGGCCGGCGCGACACCGGCACAGTTCACCAGACCATGCAGCGCACCGAATTTGGAAATCGCCGTATTTATCGCGTTGACCGCAGAAGTCTCGTTGGCCACATCCGTTTCGACAAAACAGGTGTTTGCACCCAGTTCAGTCGCCATCTTTTCGCCCGCCTGACGATTCAGGTCAACCAACACCACTTTCGCCCCGGCTTCCACCAAAGCACACGCCGTCGCCGCGCCCAGCCCGGAACCCGCGCCGGTTACCAGAAATACTTTGTCCTGAATTTGCATCGCAACCATCTCCTGAATATTTGTCATTTTCCAGACGGTACCGTATGGAAAGAAGGCACATATTACTCCTCGATGTGACGATCGAAAATGCCTTCACTTTCGATCTCTGCATTACGCAGTGCTATGATCGATAAGTATCCAGACCATTCAAGGCAACCCGATCATGTCCGAGCAGATCGCACCCGACAGAAGCAGGCCGACCGTACTCGTCATCGACCCGTCGGCAAGCAACAGGGCATTGATCTGCGAGTGCCTTCGCCAATTGCCGGAGGTCCGGACCATGGCCACCGGCGACGGCGAGACTGCTCTGCAGATATTCCGCGAAGCCTGGCCCAGCCTGGTGCTGCTCGACACCACCCAGCAAGACACCAATGGCATCGAGCTGACACGAAAAATCCGCGCCTGGGAACTATCCAGAATCGAGACGGGAATTTCGCCATGGACGCCGATCGTCTTCCTCTCCTCGGTCACCGATGAAGACACGCTCGCCCAGGGAATCCTGGCCGGCGGCGACGACTTCCTGTCCAAACCAGTCTCGGAAGTAGTACTGCTGGCCAAGGTACGCGCCATGTTGCGGATTTCAACCCGGCAACAGGAAATCTGTGAAGTACATAGACAGCTCAAGGAAATCGCCATTCTCGATAGCCTGACCGGCATACCCAATAGACGCCACTTCGATGACACCCTGGCGGTTGAGTGGAAGCGCTGCATCCGCAATGACACCCCGCTCAGCATCGTGCTCAGCGATGTCGACTTCTTCAAGCAGTTCAATGACATCTATGGGCATCAGGCCGGCGACTTCTGCCTGAAGGCGGTGGCCAGTTCGCTCAGCGAATCGCTGTTTCGTGTCGAAGACACCGTCGCTCGCTACGGCGGCGAAGAGTTCGTTGCCATTCTGCCCGGCACCGATGCCACTGGCGCCTACGCAGTGGCCGAACGTATGCGTCAATCAGCCCGCGACCTGTGCATCCCGCACGAACGCGGTATCGATGGCCGCGTCTCGTGCAGCTTCGGCGTTGCCAGCACGCACCCGAGCGCGGACAAAGCGCCGCATCAATTGGTTAAAACGGCCGATTCCTGTCTGTACGCCGCCAAGAATGCTGGCCGCAATCGGGTAACGCTCAGTCTCGAATAAACTGCACCACCGGAAATGAAAAAGCCCACACGAAGTGGGCTAAATCAAGATGGTGCCGCTTGCCGGAATCGAACTGGCGACCTTTTCATTACGAATGAACTGCTCTACCAACTGAGCTAAAGCGGCAAACCAAGGCCGCGAATTCTACAGTAGCCGATCCATACGGGCAACAAGGCGCATTCGAAATCCCCCACTTTGGCATCTGAAAATCCATCTTGAATGCCTATTACGGCCTTCATGGAAGCACAGCGTAGAATCATGCTTTTCGGCGACACCCACATCAAATGAATCTGCTACGCGCGCTGGCCACGGTCAGTGGCATGACCCTGCTCTCAAGAATTCTCGGCTTCGCGCGTGATTTCGTCATTGCCCGCGCCTTCGGCGCCGGGATGGCCACCGACGCTTTTTTTGTCGCCTTCAAGCTGCCCAATCTGCTCCGCCGGATGTTCGCCGAAGGTGCCTTCTCCCAAGCCTTCGTGCCCATCCTTGGTGAGTACAAGAACAAGGGCAGCGAGGAAGACACACGTACGCTGGTTGACCATGTCGCCAGCCTGCTTTCGATTGCGCTGTTTGCGGTCACCGCAATCGGCATTGCGGCGGCCCCGATCCTCGTTTGGGTCTCGGCTCCCGGCTTTGCAGCGGATGCAGGCAAGTTTGAACTGACGGTGACGCTGACCCGCATCACCTTCCCGTACATTCTCTTCATGTCGCTGGTTGCGCTGTCTGGCGGGATACTCAATAGCTGGAGCCGCTTCGCGCTGCCAGCCTTCACGCCCGTCCTGCTCAACCTGGCATTCATCGGCATGGCGCTGTTTGCCGCGCCCTTTTTCGACCCGCCGGTGCTGGTGCTGGGCTGGGCTGTATTTCTCGGAGGCCTGTTGCAACTGGCGATCCAGATTCCCGCCCTGAAGAAAATCGCCATGCTGCCCCGACCATCACTGAACTGGCGTGCGGCATGGGCCGACCCCGGGGTTCGCCGGATCACCAAACTGATGGCGCCAGCCATGGTCGGTGTCTCGGTGTCGCAGATCAGCCTGCTGATCAACACCATTTTTGCCTCGTTTTTGGCATCCGGGAGCGTTTCCTGGCTTTACTACGCCGACCGCCTGATGGAATTTCCTTCCGGCCTGCTCGGCGCCGCGCTGGGGACGATCCTGCTGCCCTCGCTGTCCCGCTACCATGCCAGCAACAACCCGGTTGAGTATTCGCGACTGCTCGACTGGGGCCTGCGCCTGACCCTGCTACTTGCCGCCCCGGCCGCTCTGGCCCTGGCCATTCTGGCCGTGCCGCTGGTCTCGGCGCTGTTCTATCACGGCGCCTTTTCGGCCGACGATGTCTTTCGCACCCGCGAAGCCCTGGTTGCCTACACCGTCGGGCTGACCGGCATGATTCTCGTCAAGGTGCTGGCCCCCGGCTTTTACGCCCGCCAGAACATCCGGACGCCGGTACGCATAGCGCTGATCTCGCTGGCCGCCACACAAATCATGAACCTGGCCTTTGTCGGCTGGCTGGCGCATGCAGGCCTCGCCCTGTCGATCGGTCTGGCTGCCTGCCTCAATGCACTGATGCTTTATCGCGGCCTGCGCCGTCTGGAAATCTACCAGCCACAGGCCGGTTGGCTGATTTTCAGTAGCAAACTGCTCCTCGCATTGATCGTCATGGGCAGTATTCTGTGGTTTGGCATGGGCCTGGAAAAAAGCTGGTTGCAAAGGAGCTTCATCGACCGGACAATTCATTTGGCTTGGCTGGTTCCGCTTGGCGCAACCACCTATTTCGGCACACTGTGGATTCTTGGCTTCCGCCTGAGAGACTTCAAACGCCAGGCGGCGTAATTCAGGAGAGGTAACGATGCAACTGACCAGCACCAGCTTTTCAGATGGGCAAAAGATTCCGGGCGACTATTCCTTTTGTACCCCTGACCCGGCTCACCACGTTTGCCTTGGCAAAAACATCAATCCCCATCTGTCCTGGAGTGATGCCCCGGCCGGAACGAAATCGTTCGTTGTCATCTGCCACGATCCGGATGTCCCCAGCCAGGGGGACGACGTCAATCAGGAAGGTCGAACCGTTCCCGCCAGCCTGCCCCGCGTCGAATTCTTCCATTGGGTTCTGATCGATCTGCCAGCCACGTTCAACACGATTGCCGAAGGCGAATTCAGCCATCAAGTTACGCCGCGCGGCAAACCCGGACCGCAGACGGCGCAGGGGTGCCGGCAAGGCATCAACAATTACACCGACTGGTTCGCCGGCGACCATGACATGAGCGGCGACTATTACGGCTACGATGGCCCGTGCCCACCGTGGAACGACGAGATCATCCATCACTACATTTTTACGGTGTACGCGCTGGATATTGAAAAGCTGCCGCTCGATGGCAGGTTCGGTGGCCCGGAAGTCCGCGCCGCCATTCAGAGCCACGTTCTGGCCGAAGCAAGCCTGACCGGAACCTATACGCTGAACGCCAGCCTGCTGGCCTGATTTCAACGCCCCCACAACGCCAAAGGCCATGCACTCGCATGGCCTTTGTCTTTTCAAGCTGGCCGGCTCAGCCGGCCGTGCCGTGCCGGGCCGGCCTTACTTCACCAGCCCCTTGCAACCGCCAACGGTATTGCCGTTGCACGGAATCGACGTCTCGCGATTGATCAGCCACTTGCCGTTCACCTTGATCATCTC
>NZ_JBWKSX010000014.1:0-88898 GCF_059420025.1 Azonexus sp. GW821-FHT04F04
AAGGAGTCGAAAGTCATCGTCGCCATCAACAAGGATCCCGATGCACCGATCTTCCAGGTGGCGGATTACGGGCTGGTAGGCGATTTGTTCGAAGTGGTACCGCAACTGGTCGGAGCCGTCGGCTAGAATAGCTATGTGAATCTGACAGATACCTTGATGGGCGAAGGATGGTACTGGGCGGCCTGGATCGCCTGGGGGCTGTTTTTCGCCCGCAGTCTTTGGTGTGCCCCATGGCGGCGGTTAAAAGATTCCGAGCAGCTCAACGTGTGGCTCGGGATGGTGGTTTTGCTCACCGTTGTCTGGAGCCTCAAGGCTGGCATCAAGCCTGGCCTGACGTTTCATCTGCTCGGGGCGACGGTGTTTACCCTCAGCTTCGGGCCGCATCTGGCTTTTGTCGGGCTTTCCTTGGTAACGCTCGGCATCACCTTGAACGGCGCTGCCGGACCGTTCGCCTATGCGGCCAATGCGTTGCTGCTGGCAGGCTTAAGTGTCGGATTGAGCCAGTTTTTCTTCCGCATCTTTGCCGGTGTGCTGCCCAGACATTTCTTCGTCTTTATCTTCGTAAATGGATTTCTTGGCGCTGCATTGACGATTGTCGGTGTTGGTTTTGCTGCTACGGTCCTGTTGGCAACGGCTGGCGCTTATGAGTGGGACTATCTGATCAGCGAATATTTCCCCTATTTTGTGCTGCTTGCGTTCTCGGAAGCATGGTTGTCGGGGATGTTGATGACCTTGTTCGTTGTTTACCGGCCTGAATGGGTCGGCAGCTTCGATGATTCCACTTATCTGGCAGGGAAATAACAGCTACAATTTCAATAATTTAATGTCATTTGGAGTTTCGTCTTTGAGGCGCGTTGCTTATCGCTATGCTTTGCCGGTCTTGATGCTCGCTTTCTCAGGAGGCGCGTTTGCAGTCGGCTTGGGCGATTTGCGTGGGCAGCCGGTTTTGGGGGAGCGGATTCAGCTGGAAATCGATCTCCTTGGCGCAGAAAAGCAGAAGTTTGACGCCAGTTGTTTTCGCCTTGTGCAGCCGTCCGGAGCCGGCGATCTTCCGTGGCTCAGAAAAGCCAGCTTTAGTGTGCGCAAAGGCGTCCAGCCAGTTCTCGAAATTCGTTCGGATGTGCCCTTACGAGAACCGATCATGCAATTGACGGTTTACTTGGGTTGCGGGCATGAAATTTCCCGAGAGTATGTTCTTATGGCATCCCCGGGAGGGGGGCAATCTCTGGCAGATGAGCCACGCCAACGTGAAGTTGCAGCGACTCCCGATCGGCCGGCGGTTCAGCGGCCGGTCCGGGTTCGTTCGGTTGCTCCAGCGGCCGGCGATGAGGCGCCGAAGTTGCCTGTCCGGCGTCCTGATAAACGCCCCGTTGCTCGTGGGATGCCAGACCGCCTGATGCTGTCGGACGATGGCTATGTCGCTGAGCCATCCCTGCGTCTGGCGACTGGGTTGTCCCTCGGTGGTGCAGAGGTAAAGGAGGCGCAGCGGGAAATATTGCGTCTTGAATTCCGGATGTTGATGGCCATGCACGAACAGGCCACGTCGCAAATGGCGACCGCCGAGAAATTGCGGAACATGGAAGGCACATTGGGCGAACTCCAGCAGCGTGCGGCTGAGTTTGCCAAGCGGGTGGAAGCGGATGGCGCGGTACCCGTTCCTGGCTCCTCTTCGGTTGGTGCCGGTGCTCCAGATGTTTCACTACCTTCCGCCGTTACACCATCGCCTGCCGGGGGTATCGCCGTCGGGCAGCAGTCAATACAGCCTTCGGCAGCCGACGAGCAGTCGTCAGGGCTATCGGAGTGGATGCTTTACGGGGTGCTGCTTGGATCGGCGCTCGGGCTGGCCGGTTGGCTCGGGTGGAAAAATTATCGAGAGAAGATGCTGGGTGCCGGCGATTCCGAATCCGCGGTCCTGATTCCCGAATTGAAAATTGACCCGAAGCGCGCCGAAGAGCACGAGGAGCTTGGTGGCGTCGACCTTCCCTTCGAGCCGGTGGCCATGGGCATGCCGATGCAGGTGGATGTCGAGCTTGATGTTGGTGGGAGCGAAAGCTCCTCCGCCTCCAGTGCATCGGAAATGCCGGCGAAGGCCCCTGAGCGCGGGCATGACTCGCTGATGTCGATCAGTGCAACGACTTTGGATGAGCATTTTGAAGCCAATCCTGTCATGGAGCTGGCCGACATCATGCTCTCATTTGGTCGGGTCAAGGGCGCTGCCCAGGCTTTGCAGGAATACATCGACCACAACCCGCAAGAAGCATTGCAACCGTGGATTCGCTTGATGGATGTGTACCGGATGGCCGGTATGCGTGCCGAGTTTGAAAATGTCGCCCGCAACCTCAACCTGCATTTTAATGTCGAGGTTCAGAGTTGGGATGACGCTCTTTCGGGAATAGATGTATCCGGCGAACATCCCGTCGCGCCCCGGCCACAGACCCTGGAAGACCTGCCTCGTCTGGTTACCACGATCGTCGATCTGTGGAATTCCGGTGATGTCGTGGGCTACATGTACCAATTGCTGCGTGATAACCGGGGTGGCCAACGCCTGGGCTTTTCGTTGCCGGTGGTCGAGGATGTGCTGTTCCTGATCGAGCTAAAAGAAACCGCTAACCGTATGGAAAAAATCTGATGAGCGAATATCTTGCCCCCCTGAAAGAAATGCGTTTTGCCATGCAGGAACTGGCTGGTCTTGATCAGGTGGTTTCTCTGCCCGGGTGTGAAGAGGCAACGCCAGACGTCGTTGACGCCATTCTGGAAGAGGCTGCCCGCTTCGCCGGTGAGGTTTTGTCACCATTGAACCGGGTTGGCGACAGGGATGGCGCCAAATGGAAGGATACCGTTGTTACGACTTCGCCTGGGTTCAAGGAAGCCTATCGCCAGTTTGTTGACAATGGCTGGAACGGCCTGGGTTGCGACCCCGAGTTTGGTGGGCAGGGCTTGCCCAAGCTCCTGTCTACGGCTGTCAGTGAAATGTGGAAAGCGTCCAATCACGCCTTCTCGCTGTGCCCGATGTTGACACAGGGCGCCATCGAGGCTTTGATGATTGCGGGTACAGATGAGCAGAAGGCGGCTTATCTGCCAAATCTGGTGTCCGGTGAGTGGACCGGCACAATGAACCTGACCGAGCCTTCGGCGGGTTCCGATTTGGCGGCAGTGCGTTCGCGCGCCGAGCCAGTCGGTGACGGGACGTACAGGGTTTTCGGACAGAAGATATTTATCACTTACGGTGAGCACGACATGGCGGACAACATCGTCCATCTCGTGTTGGCGCGAACCCCGAATGCACCTGAAGGTGTCAAGGGCATTTCTCTATTCGTTGTGCCGAAGTTCCTGCTCAAGGCTGACGGCACGCCGGGTGAGCGAAATGACGTTTATTGCGTGTCCATCGAACACAAATTGGGCATTCATGGCAGCCCCACGGCCGTGCTGGCCTTCGGCGACCACGGTGGCGCTATCGGCACGCTGGTTGGCGAGGAAAATCGTGGTCTCGAGTACATGTTCATCATGATGAACGCTGCCCGCTTTAACGTCGGCCTTGAAGGTCTGGGCGACGCCGAGCGTGCCTATCAGCGTGCAGTGGTCTATGCCAGGGAGCGCGTACAGGGTACGGAAGTTGGTGTCCGGGGTGGCCCGAAAGTGCCGATCATCAAGCATCCGGATGTTCGCCGCATGTTGCTGTCCATGCGCGCCCGCATTGAGGCGATGCGGGCTCTGGCTTATGTGACGGCCGCCGCGCAGGACAACGCGCATGGCAATCCGGATGACGTTGCGCGTGAAAAAGCCAGGGCTTTCGCCGATTTATTGATTCCGGTTGTCAAGGGGTGGAGTACCGAGAGCGCCATTGATATCGCTTCGCTGGGCGTGCAAGTCCATGGTGGCATGGGTTATATCGAGGAAACCGGTGCCGCGCAGCATCTGCGCGATGCGCGCATTACCGCCATCTACGAGGGAACGACGGCCATTCAGGCCAATGACCTGATTGGGCGCAAGATTGCTCGTGAAAAGGGTGCAACGGTCATGACTGTGATTGCAGACATGCGATCAGCGGCAACACAACTTGATGGCGATCTGGCGGCAATTGGTGCGCGCCAGAATGCTGCGGTCGACGCGCTGGAAAAGGCTGTTTTCTGGATCGTTGCGAATTTCTCTACGGATCCCAAAGCTGCACATGCCGGAGCTGTGCCATTTCTCCACCTGTTCGGTATCGTGGCGGGCGGTTGGCAGATGGGGCGTGCCGCCGTGATCGCGCGCAGCAAGATTGCCGCAGGAGAAACAGATCCTTTCTGGGTGGCAAAACTGTCAACGACGCGGTTTTATGCCGATCATTTCCTGACTCAGGCTGCTGGTCTGGCCGAGTCTGTGGTGGCTGGTGCGGTCGGGGCCCTGGAGCTGGCAGACGACAGTTTCTGACAATCAGTCTCCTGTTTTCCCCAAAAGCCCACGATAGTTGATATAATCGTGGGCTTTTCAACCTTGCCCTACCGCACCCGCATGGTGGAGGGTTTATCCCAAAAGGAGATTGCATGCGCCATTACGAAATCTGCTTTATCGTCCATCCGGACCAAAGCGAACAGGTGCCCGGCATGGTCGAGCGCTATCGCGCCATTGTTGCTGCCAAGAACGGTACCATTCATCGTCTGGAAGACTGGGGCCGCCGTCAACTGGCTTACCCGATCCAGAAGATCCACAAGGCTCACTACGTTCTGATGAACATCGAGTGCGACGGCGAAACGCTGAACGAACTCGAGCATTCGTTCAAGTTCAACGACGCCGTGCTGCGCCACCTGACCGTCAAGATGAAAGCGGCTGTGACGACTCCTTCCCCGATGATGAAGGAAGAGAAATCCAAGTCGATGATGCCTACTGACGCAGCTCCGGCTGTTCAGGCTGAACCGGCTGCTGCTTAAGACTCTGTACGGGAAGTAAGGGCTGAACTGCATCACACTCTCGGGAAAACTGGTCGAGCGCAAGGCATTGCGCTACACACCGGCTGGTGTCCCGGTTAGCGAAGGATGGCTGCAACACAGCTCCTCGCAAACTGAAAGTGGTGCAGAGCGTTTGGTGGAAGTGGAAATTGCTGTCGTGGCCTTGGGCGAAACTGCCCGCTGGCTGGAGGCAGCACCCCTCGGAGGGGTGGTCAAACTGACCGGATTTCTTGCTGCCAAGAGCCGCAACAGCAAAGCTCCCGTGCTGCATGTGAATACACTCGAATTTTTGGAAGGAAATGAAAATGGCTCGGTTCTTCAAGAAGAAGGATGACGACAAGAAAAAGAAGCGCGGTGGCGGCCTGTTCAAGCGTCGCAAGTTCTGCCGCTTCACAGCTGAAAAGGTCGAACAGATCGACTACAAGGATGTGGATGTCCTCAAGGAATTCATCCAGGAAAACGCCAAGATCATGCCGGCTCGTCTGACCGGCACCAAGGCCGGCTATCAGCGCCAGCTGGGTACTGCTATCAAGCGCGCCCGCTTCATGGCACTGCTGCCGTACACCGACAACCATCAATAATTTTCGAGGAGACGAAACATGCAAATCATTCTGCTCGAAAAGGTTGTCAACCTCGGTAACCTCGGTGATGTCGTCAAGGTCAAGGACGGCTATGCCCGTAATTTCCTGATTCCGCAACGCATGGCCAAGCGTGCTACGCCGGCTGCCATGGCTGAATTTGAAGTCCGCCGCGCTGAACTGGAGAAGCTCGCTGCTGAAAAGCTCGCTGCTGCCCAGGGTGTTGCCGACAAGATGAACGGTACTGTTGTCTCCGTCGCCCGCAAGGCCGGCATGGACGGTCGCCTGTTCGGTTCAGTTGGTAACGTTGATATCGCCGAAGCTCTCAAGGCTGCTGGTTTCGATGTCGACAAGGCGTCCATCCGCATGCCGGACGGTCCGCTCAAGGCAATCGGCGAGTTCCCGCTCAACGTGGCTCTGCACACCGATGTGCTGGCCAACATTACCGTGGCCGTGGTCGCCGAGTAATTCCGGACATCACCCACCAAAAAGGCCTCGCGATTGCGAGGCCTTTTTAATTTAAACTTGCCGCCATGAATCAACGTCCGCCAAAGCCAAGAATCTCTGATTCCACCCTCGATCACCTGCGTGTTCCTCCTCACTCAATCGAGGCCGAGCAGTCTGTTTTGGGTGGCTTGTTGCTTGATAATCAGGCTTGGGACCGAATCGGCGATCAGGTTGCCGAAACCGATTTTTATCGGGATGAGCACCGGCGTATTTTCCGGCAGATTCGCAAGTTATTGGATAACGCCAAGCCGGCCGATGTGGTCACTGTTGCCGAGGCGCTTGATGCGGCTGGGGAGGGCGACCAAACCGGTGGGCTGGCTTATCTTGGTGAGCTGGCGGCCAATACGCCCTCGGCGGCAAATATCAAACGTTACGCTGAAATCGTTCGCGAGCGTTCTGTGTTGCGCAAGCTTGTTGCCACAGCCGATGAAATCGCTGCCGATGCGCTGAATCCTCTGGGCCGGGATGCCGAGACGCTGCTTGATGAAGCGGAATCGAAGATTTTCAGGATTGCTGAAGCAGGTGCCGGGCATAGCGAAGGTTTCGTCCATATCAACCCCTTGTTGACCCAGGTGGTTGAGCGGATTCAGGAGTTGCATGATCGAGACAATCCTTCCGATATAACGGGCGTTCCGACCGGTTTCATCGATCTTGACCAGAAAACGTCAGGTTTTCAGCCGGGAGACCTGATTATTGTTGCGGGTCGTCCGTCGATGGGGAAGACGGCGTTTGCGCTGAATATTGCTGAAAACGTTGCGGTCGAAAGCGGTTTGCCGGTTGGCGTATTTTCGATGGAAATGGGTGGTGCCCAGTTGGCCATGCGGATGCTGGCTTCGATTGGGCGTCTCAATTCCCAAAGCCTGCGTACGGGCAGGATGAACGACGAGGAATGGTCAAAGCTATCCTTCGCGCTGGGAAAGCTGCATGAAGCGCCGATTTATATCGATGAAACGGGCGGCTTGAGCCCGGCTAATCTGCGCGCTCGCGCCCGGCGTCTGGCGCGTCAATATGGCGGGAAATTGGGGCTGATTGTCATCGACTACATCCAGCTCATGAGCGGTAACCGGCAAGGGGAGAATCGGGCGACCGAAGTTTCGGAGATTTCCCGCTCGATCAAATCCCTGGCCAAAGAGCTGCAGGTGCCCATTGTTGCCCTATCGCAGTTGTCGCGGAAGGTCGAGGAGCGGACTGACAAGCGACCAATGATGTCCGACTTGCGTGAATCAGGCGCTATCGAACAGGATGCCGACGTGATCCTGATGATGTACCGCGACGAGTATTACAACAAGGAAAGCCAGGACAACAAGGGTCTGGCTGAAGTTATTATCGGCAAGCAGCGTAACGGCCCGACCGGTACGGTGCGCCTGAACTTCGTCGGCGAATTTACTCGCTTCCAGAATCTGGCTAGCGGCGGCTTCATCGATTCGCAGAACTGAGGTTCGTTTACAGTACGACCTGCCGGGTCCGGATGCTGTACTGGAGGGCTGCCTCGGGGCGGCTACCCGATGACTCCAGTTGCGGCATGAGGAGAAATGGGACGGCAGAATTCTTTCCTGGCAAGACGACATCAGTTCCCAGGTTGAAGGCAATCCAGTTCATTTCCCAGACGCCGAACAGGATTTTCTTCAGCGAGATCAGCTTGCTGTCGCGATCGGAAAGAACTTCCAGAGAAATTGCCCGGCGCACATCGCTGGGATCAACGGGGATCCATCCGTAGCCAGGTACGTAAAACTCGGCCCGGACGTGATGACCGTGCGTCGCATCATCGCTACTCAGTCCGAGGCTTCTAAACAGCCGTGACGATCCGGTACGCATGCCGTAAACGCAGCGTGCCGGGATGCCGATGGCCCGGCAGATGGAAACGAAGAGGCCGTTGATGTCAGCCGAGCGCCCGCCGTATTGTCCTTGGATTAACTGTCGGCGCACATCTCCGGTACCGCAGCCGGGCAGACTTAAGTCATAAGTCGTGTTGTCGACAACCCATTCGTAGATGGCTTTGGCTTGGGCAACCGGATCCTTGATGCGCCCGAGGATGCGTTCACCGAGCTGAAAGGCCAGTCCATCATTGGGGATGAGCTGGGAGGCTTGCAGGTTGCGGCGCAGGATATCTTCCCGCTCTGGGGCAACTGTCCGTTTGGTGACGTCGAAATGGCGGTCGGCGGTGGTCACCAGCGTGGTAAGTTGAAGTCGGGCATCGCCGCTGTCCGGCCATTCGCAGTAGAAGACCTCAAGGTCGCCATCTGGCAGGCGGCGCATGCTGGCGTTGGCCTGATTGCCGGCCCACGTGTGTCCGAGGGTCCGCTGATACAGCGTATCCTGGTTGAGAGGCAGGGGCAGCCAGAGCTTGGCGGCACCGCTTCTGTTTTTGAGGTTGACCGTCGTCGTGATTTCAAAGGTACGCCATTCGCTCGGTGGTTCCGGCGCTTTGACGGGCGGCAGACGGGAGGCGGACGTGCCTTGCGGCGGTCGCTCAATGACCGGGTCGTCAGCGGTATGGGCGACCGGTTCGCGCGGCTTGTAGCTGACTTTGCCTTTTTGCCTCAAGGCTGGCTTTTTCGACCCCTTGCCGGCTGAGCCCCTGGCTTTGCCTGCTGTTGCCTTGGATGAAGTGGCTTTGGCCTGCTTTTTTGCCGCCCAGGCGTCGGTAACGAATAGCGAGAGTGCTGCGGCTGATGCCAGAAAGTCGCGACGTTTCAAGAAACTCCTCCGGCTGAAACAATCCGTGGTTGAAACGAAAAGGCCGTGTCACTGACACGGCCCCTTGATTAATGAATTAATTATAGCACTTCGCCCGCGTGGTCAGCCAAGCGGGAGCGCTCTCCGCGTTGTAACGTTATGTGACCGGAGTGCGGCCAACCCTTGAAGCGGTCGACGACGTAGGTCAGGCCGGAACTGCCTTCGGTCAGGTAGGGCGTATCGATCTGCGCGATGTTGCCCAGGCAGACGACCTTGGTGCCCGGGCCAGCACGGGTGACCAGCGTTTTCATCTGTTTCGGCGTCAGGTTCTGCGCTTCGTCGATGATCAGGTATTTCTTGAGGAAGGTCCGGCCGCGCATGAAGTTCATCGACTTGACCTTGATCCGCGAACGGATGATGTCGTTGGTCGCCGCCTTGCCCCAGTCGCCGCCGTAGGCGCCACTGCTCGCTTCGTCGGTGTGGGTCAGGACGTCGAGGTTGTCTTCGAGGGCACCCATCCACGGTGCCATCTTTTCTTCCTCGGTGCCTGGCAGGAAGCCGATATCTTCACCAACCGGAACGGTGGCGCGGGTCATGATGATTTCGGCGAACAGCTTGCTTTCGAGCACCTGGGTCAGTCCGGCGGCCAGCGTCAGCAGCGTCTTGCCGGTACCGGCCTGGCCAAGCAGGGTGACGAAATCGATGTCCGGGTTCATGAGCAGGTTCATCGCGAAATTCTGTTCGCGATTGCGCGCCATGATGCCCCACACCGCATTCTTCGGATGGGTGTAGTCGATCAGGGTTTCGAGGATCGCGGTCTTGCCCGCAGATTCCTTGACGATGGCCGTGAAGCCGTCCTTTTCGAGCCAGATGCATTCATTAACCAGCATCTGCGGGCAGAGCGGGCCGGTGACCTTGTAGTAGGTCCGGCTGTCCTTCTTCCACGACTCCATGCCCTTGCCGTGCTTGTCCCAGAAATTGTCGGGCAGGGCGCGGGTGCCGGTGTAGAGGATGTCGGTATCCTCGAGCACCTTGTCGTTGAAGTAGTCCTCGGCGAGCAGATTGAGGGCACGCGACTTGATGCGCATGTTGATGTCTTTCGACACCAGAATCACCGGGCGCTTGGGAAATTTCTTCTGGAGGTGGATAACCACCGAGAGAATCTGGTTGTCGACCTTGGAGGTCGGCAGGCCTTGCGGCAGATCGGCGCTGATTGCTTCGGTCTGCAGGTAGAGCCGGCCGCTGGCCAGCTTTTTCGACGGGGCGTAGAGGTCGATGCCTTCGTCGATGTCGTCCTCGCCATTGGCGGCCAGCAATTCGTCGAGCATACGGGACGTCTGGCGGGCATTGCGGGCAATTTCGGACATGCCCTTCTTGTGGTTGTCGAGTTCTTCCAGCGTCATGATGGGCAGGAAGACGTCGTGTTCTTCGAATCTGAAAAGACTGCTGGGATCGTGCATGAGCACGTTGGTATCGAGGACGAAAATCTTGGTAACGGCGGGCTTTTTTGTGGCTGCGGGCTTGCGCGGCATGGATTGGGCCTTGGGTTAGGTTGATTGAGGGTGGTTAAAGGGTTTTGACAAAATCGAGCACTTCCTGAACGTGGCCGGGAACTTTGACGCCACGCCATTCCCGGCGCAGAACGCCGTTGCGGTCGATGACGAAGGTGCTGCGTTCGATGCCCCGCACCTGTTTCCCATACATGTTTTTCATTTTCATGACAGCGAACAAGGTGCAGATGGCTTCATCGACATCCGAGCCCAGTTCGAAGGGGAAGCTTTGTTTGGCCTTGAAGTTCTCATGCGACTTCAGGCTGTCCCGCGAAATGCCGAGAACGACCGCGTTGGCGGCGACGAATTGGTCATGCAGGTCGCGGAAATTTTGGCCCTGGGTGGTACAACCCGGGGTGCTGTCCTTCGGGTAAAAATAGATCACGACGACCTTGCCGGCCTGGGCGGCCAAGTTGAAAGTGGCGCCGCTGGTCGCCGGCAGTGAGAAGTCGGGGATTGGGGTATCGAGCATGGCAATGCCTCTGTGTTGTGGTGTTTGAGGCATTGTGGGCAATTCACTGCAGGCAGGTCAAGCGGCGCGGCGGGCATTTGTTAAACTTCTGCCCATGCGAAAAATCTGTGCGAGCCTCGTTGTCGTCATTGCCCTGTCCGGTTGCGGGCAGGCCTGGAACGATCCGTACCCGGTCGCCGATGCTGGTCGCAACATTCTCTACACGGCCTTTACTGACCGCCCCAAGCATCTCGACCCGGCGCAGTCCTATGCCGAAGACGAGATTACCTTCACCGGGCAAATCTACGAACCGCCGCTGCAATACCACTACCTGAAGCGGCCTTACGAGTTGAATCCGTCTACCGTCGAGCAAGTGCCGGTGCCGCGCTTCTACGACGCCGCCGGGCGTGAACTGCCGCATGATGCACCGGTTGAACGCATCGTCGAGAGCGTCTACGAGCTTAAACTCAGGCCGGGCATCCGTTTTCAGCCGCATCCGGCCTTCGCCCTCGATTCCCACGGTCAACCGGAAATTTTGACCAAAAATGAAATCGCCAAACGGCAGACCATGGCTGATTTCACCAACTTCGGCACACGTGAGCTGACGGCTGACGACTACATCTACCAGATCAAGCGCCTGGCCCACCCGCGCCTGCATTCGCCGATCTTCGGCATGATGGCCGACAAGATCGTCGGCCTCAAGGCGCTCGGTGACAGCCTGCAGAAAGCAGCCAGGGACAAGCCGGCGAACGAATGGCTCGATCTCGATGCCTACCCGCTGAGCGGCGTCGAGAAGGTCGACGCGCTGACCTGGCGCATTCGCATCAAGGGTAAGTACCCGCAGTTTCTCTACTGGCTGGCCATGCCGTTTTTCGCACCGGTGCCGCGCGAGGTCGACCGCTTCTTCAGCCAGCCGGGCATGGCCGAAAAGAACCTGACGCTCGACTGGTGGCCTGTTGGCACCGGCCCGTTCATGCTCAGCGAAAACGATCCGAACCGCCGCATGGTTCTCTCCCGAAACCCGAATTTTCACGGCCAGGCCTACCCCTGCGAAGGTGAGCCGGGCGACCATGCCGCCGGCTTGCTCGACGATTGCGGCAAGCCGCTACCTTTCCTCGACCAGGCCATTTTTACCCGGGAAAAGGAGGCGATTCCCTACTGGAACAAGTTCCTGCAGGGTTACTACGACGCCTCCGGAATCTCCTCCGACAGCTTCGACCAGGCCGTGCGGGTCAATGTCGGCGGTGACGTGGCGCTGACCGATGAAATGCGTGACAAAGGCATTCGCCTGCTCACCTCGGTCAAGTCGTCGACCTTCTACATGGGTTTCAACATGCTCGACCCGGTCATCGGCGGCCTTTCGCCACGGGCGACCAAGTTGCGCCAGGCTATTTCGATTGCCATCGACCAGGAAGAGTACATCTCCATCTTCCAGAATGGCCGCGGCATCGCCGCGCAAAGCCCGCTACCACCGGGTATCTTCGGTTTCGAAGCGGGTGAGCAGGGGATCGACAGCACCGTTTACGACTGGGTCGATGGCAAGCCGAAGCGCAAGCCGGTCGAGGTCGCCAAAAAACTGGTCGCCGAAGCCGGCTATCCGAACGGCCGCGATGAAAAGACCGGCGAGCCGCTCGTCGTCAACCTCGATACCACGGGCGGCGGTATGGGCGAGAAATCGCGGCTTGACTGGTTGACCCGGCAATTCGCCAAGATCGACGTGCAATTGGTCGTCCGCTCGACCGACTTCAACCGCTTTCAAGACAAGATTCGCAAGGGCAACGTCCAGCTCTATTACTTCGGCTGGAACGCCGATTACCCGGACCCGGAAAACTTCTTTTTCCTGCTCGACGGCAATGAAAGCAAGGTCGCCAAGGGCGGCGAGAACGCCTCGAACTACGCCAACCCGGAATTCGACCGCCTGTTCCTGCGCATGAAGAACATGGACAACACACCCGAGCGCCTGGGCATCGTCCGCCAGATGAACCGCATCCTGCACCACGACGCGCCGTGGGTCTTCGGCCTGCACCCGAAAAGCTACACTCTGAGCCATCGCTGGCTCAAGAATCGCAAGCCGAGCGACGTTGGTAACAACACCTTGAAATACCAGCGCATCGACACCGCTGAACGCGCTGCTGCCCGCCGCGAATGGAATGGCCCTGTGCTCTGGCCGCTCGGACTCGGCCTGCTGGTGCTGGTGCTGGCCATCATCCCGGCCGTTGTCGGCTATCGTCGCCGCGAGCGTCGGGCCGCGCTCAAGTGAAGCTGGTCGAGCGCCAGCAAGGGCTGGATGCTGAACTGCTCAACTTTCACGACCTGTGGCATCCGCAGCCCTTTCGTGATCCTCGCCCGCAGTGGTGCGAGCGCTGGCCGTCGTTGTTCGATGAACTGATGGGGTTGCCCGAAACCGATATTGCGCGCCTAAACGATGACAGCGAGGCTGCGTTGGCTCTGCTCGCCCGCCATATTCCGGCCGTCTCCACGCTGGCTTCTTTGGCCGAATTGCCGGTGTTACAAGGAGCATCGTTGCCCGACCGAGGCGCGCACTGGGCTTGGGAAATCCCCGGGCGGAAGCGCGAGCAGATCGAAGCCTTCGCCGCAGCGGCCGGTCAGGGCCGGCAACCAGTACTCGACTGGTGCGGCGGCAAGGGCCACCTTGGCCGCCTGCTGGCGCTGACCTGGCAGACGCCAGTGCATACCCTCGAAATCGATGCCGGTTTGTGCAAGGCGGGCGAGGGTCTGGCCCAACGCGCCGGAGTACGGCAGGAATTTGTCGTTTCTGATGCGTTGACCGCAACAGCCTGGCCGCGGGCCGGCCAGCATGCCGTCGCCCTGCACGCCTGCGGCGAGTTGCATCGCCGCTTGATCCGCGATGGTGTCGCCAAAGGCGTGGCTGCCTTTGATGTTGCGCCATGTTGCTATCACCGCGGCGTGGCCGAGAACTATCAGGCGCAGTCGGCCAATCTGCAATTGTCGCTGACGCGCGACGACACCCGTCTGGCCGTGACCGAAACTGTCACTTCGTCACCACGGGAAACGCGGCAGCGGGATCGGGCCATCGCCTGGAAGCTCGGGTTCGATACCTATCGCCGGGCGGTGACGGACGATGTCTACCACAATTTCAAACCAGTGCCCGAAGTCTGGATACGCGCCGAATTTGCCGATTTTTTGGGGCGGATGGCGGAACGGGAGGGCTTGCCGCTACCATCAGCATCTGTTGTCGCAGAGTTCGAAGTCCGCGGCTGGCAGCGGCGTAACGAAGTCATGCGGCTATCCATCGTCCGCCATGCCTTCCGCCGGGCCATCGAAGTCTGGCTTGCCCTCGATCAGGCTTGTTTTCTCGCTGAGCGGGGCTACGAGGTAGGCCTGGGTAGCTTCTGCAACCGGCGTCTGACGCCGCGCAACCTGCTTATTTCGGCACGACTAGCCTAGCCAGATAATCGGCCAGTTGGCTCGGATGGTCGATGATCAGATTGGCACCCCAAGCATGCAATGGCCCGCTGTCGCCGAGATAACCATAGGAAACGGCCACCGTTTTGCAACCAGCGGCGTTGCCGGCGACGATGTCGCGCCGGTCGTCACCGACGTAAAGCGCCCGTTCCGGTCGGCAGCGGAGCAGTTGGCAGGCATGCAGGATAGGCAAGGGCGAAGGCTTCGCCTCGGCCGTGGTGTCGCCGCTGACAACACAGTTGGTGCGGGGTGTCAGCTGCAATAACTCGACGAGTGGATCGGTAAAGCGCATGCGCTTGTTGGTGACGATGCCCCAACCCAGATTCAAGGCCTCCAGCGCATCAAGCAATTCCGGAATGCCATCGAACAGGCGGGTGGCATCGCACAGTCGCCCGGCGTAAATCTCAAGAAAACGCTGTGACAGACGTTCGTAGCTCGGGTGCGAGCTATCGATACCGAAGCCCGCGTTGAGCAGTCCCCGAACGCCTTGCGAGGTATATGGCCTGAGCGCGGTCAGGGATTGCTGCGGTCGACCTTCCTCCTGCAGCAAAATATTGACTGCTTCGCCGAGGTCGGGTGCCGTGTCGGCCAGCGTCCCGTCCAGGTCGAAGAGAACGGCATCAAACATGCCGTGTCGCGCGCATCAGGTAATTGACGCTGGTGTCCGTTCCCAGCGAATAGACTTTGCTTAGCGGGTTGTAGCTCATGCCGACCACTTCGTCCGGCTCGATGCCAGCCAGCTTGGCCCAGCGCGCCAGTTCGGATGGCTTGATGAACTTGGCGTAGTCATGCGTCCCTCGGGGTAGCATGTTCATGACGTATTCAGCCCCGATCACTGCGAAGAGGTAGGACTTCGGATTGCGGTTCAATGTGGACAGGAAAACCTGCCCGCCCGGTTTGACCAAACGCGCGCAGGCGGCGATGACACTGGACGGGTTCGGCACATGCTCGAGCATTTCGAGGCAGGTCACCGCGTCGAAAGCGCCCGGCATTTCGACTGCCAGATGTTCGACCGAAATCTTGCGGTAATCAACCTTCTGGCCGCTTTCCAGCAAATGCAATTTGGCGACGCCGAGCGGTTTTTCCGAGAGGTCGATGCCGGTCACGTTGGCGCCACGTACCGCCATGCCTTCCGACAGCAAGCCGCCACCACAGCCGACATCAAGGATGCGCTTGCCGGCAAGGCCGATGGCCTGGTCGATCCAGTCCAGTCGAAGCGGATTGATATCGTGCAGCGGCTTGAATTCGCTGTTCGGATCCCACCAGTGGTGGGCGAGATCACCAAACTTTTCCAGTTCGGCTGGGTCGGCGTTGAGTATGGTCATTATGTTGAGAAAATTTGATCGGAAAAGAAAAAGCCCCGCTGGGCGGGGCTTTCATTGAAGCGTCGGCCGATTACTTGGTGCCGATGACTTCGATATCAACGCGACGATCCGGCTGCAGGCAGTCGATCAGGGCCTTGGTCTTGGCGTTGCCCTTGCACTTGTCGCCGGTGACCGGCTGCTTCTCGCCCTTGCCTTCGGTGTAAACACGGTTGGCTTCGATGCCCTTGGCAACCAGGTATTCCTTGACCGCGGCAGCGCGCTTTTCGGACAGCTTCTGGTTGTAGGCGTCGCCACCGATACGGTCGGTGTGGCCAACGGCCAGGATCACTTCGAGCTTGATGGCCTTGGCCTTGGAGACCAGCTCGTCGAGCTTGGCCTTGCCGGCCGGACGCAGGACAGCCTTGTTGAAGTCGAACAGGGCGTCGGCAGCGACGGTGATCTTTTCGCCGGACGGCTTGACGCCGGTAGCAGCGGCCGGAGCCGGAGCAGCTGCAACCTTCGGTTCGCAGGCTTCCTTCGGCAGCAGGTCCTTGTCGCATTCGCAACCTGCCTTGTCGGCAGCGGCAGCGGCCGGGGTCCAGTAGCCATCGCGCCAGCACAGGCCGAAGCCGGACTTGGCGACGACGTCACGACCGTCGATCAGGTAAACGCGTTCTTGGGCAACAGCGGTAAAACCGATACCGGCCAGCAGGGCCAGAACCAGAGATTTTTTGGCGATATTTTTGATCATTGTTTTCCCTCGTTGAAGAAAATTTGAAAATCTTTAACCCGCGCTATGGCAAAGCTCAAGGCCGCCGGCGGACTTCCAAACCATTTTGCCATAGTGCAACGGCCGATTCCAAGTGCTTTTGGTCGTTGTTGAGTAAAGTTTTGTGGTCTACGCAACACTTTCCGGCCACCCATACATGACTGACGCATTCTCGCCCGGCAACATTGACGAGATGTGACAGCGGATCGAAACATGGGCGCATTTCAAGAGTGCCGAGATCGACGGCGCATAGGTCGGCGGACTTGCCAGGGGAAATCGAGCCGATTTCGTTGCCCAGGCCCAAGGCGTTGGCTGCATTGAGAGTTGCCATGCGCAGGATGTCTCGGGCCGGCAGGGCGCTGGCATCTCCTGTCAGGCCTTTGGCGAGGAGGGAGGCCAGGCGCATTTCACCGAACATGTCGAGGCGATTGTTGCTGGCTGCGCCATCGGTGCCTAAGCCGACATTAATGCCAAGTTGTCGCATCCGCGCCACAGGCGCAAAGCCGCTGGCCAATTTGAGATTGGATGTCGGGCAGTGCGCGATGCTGCATCCGGTGGCCGCCAGTAGCTGCAATTCGTCTTCGTCAAGGTGTACTGCGTGCACGCCGAGGAAGTTGGGTCCAAGCTGGCCAAGTTGCCGCAGGCGTTCCAGTGGCCGGCGATTGTGTTGTTTGAGGCTGTCCTCAATTTCCTGTCGCGTTTCGTGGATGTGGCAATGCACTGGCAAGTTCATCTGCTCGGAAAGCGTCAGGATTCTGTCGAAAGTGCTGTCGGCGACGGTGTAGGGGGCGTGCGGGGCAAGGCAGAAGCCGATCAGCGGGTCGTTCAGCCAGGTTTCGCGAACAGCCAGTCCCTTGTTCAGGTAGTCGTCGGCGTCGCTGGCGTAGGGCGTCGGGAATTCGAGTGCAATGATGCCGAGCATGGCGCGCATGCCGGCTTCGGAGGCGGCGGCCGCGGCGGCGTCAGGGAAGAAATACATGTCGTTGAAGCAGGTGATGCCGCCCTTGAGCATTTCGGCGCAGGCGAGGCGGGTGCCGTCATAGACGAACTGAGCCGACATGTGGGCAGTTTCGGCCGGCCAGATATGTTTTTGCAGCCAGTCCATGAGCGGCTGGTCGTCGGCCAGGCCGCGCATCAGCGCCATTGCGGCATGGGCGTGCAGGTTGATCAGGCCGGGGATCAGGATGTGATCCGGTAGGCTGATGTGCTTGCCTGGCGCAAAGCGGGCGTGCGCTTCGCCGCTGGGTAGAACGGCCAGGATACGACCGGCGTCAACGGCGACGGCGTGATTGGTCAACACGGCGTCGGGGGCGACCGTGGCAATCCAGCGGGCGTCGATCAGCAGGTCGATTACTTCGGGTGTTGTTGTCATGTAAAACGGGGTCTGTACGGTTAAGTTGGCGTGTTAAAATAGCAAATTACGCTTGAATCAACTAATAAGGCATCGCGCAAGCGGTGCGAATGTGAGACATGGACCAATTCGCCAAAGAAACATTGCCGATCAGCCTCGAAGACGAGATGCGGCGTTCTTATCTCGATTACGCCATGAGCGTGATCGTTGGCCGGGCATTGCCGGATGCGCGCGATGGCCTGAAGCCGGTGCATCGCCGGGTGTTGTTCGCGATGCACGAGCTGAACAACGACTGGAACAAGGCGTACAAGAAATCGGCCCGTATCGTCGGTGACGTGATCGGTAAGTACCACCCGCACGGCGACACCGCGGTCTATGACACGATCGTCCGCATGGCGCAGGATTTCTCGCTGCGCTACATGCTGGTTGATGGCCAGGGTAACTTCGGTTCGGTGGATGGCGACAACGCGGCGGCGATGCGTTACACCGAAGTCCGTATGGCCAAGATCGGCCATCAGCTGCTCGAAGACCTTGACAAGGAAACCGTCGATTTCGGGCCGAACTACGACGGTTCCGAGAATGAGCCGCTGGTCATGCCGGCGCGTATCCCCAATCTGCTGATCAACGGTTCGTCCGGTATCGCGGTGGGTATGGCGACCAATATTCCGCCGCACAACCTCAATGAAGTTATCGCTGGTTGTCTGGCCATGCTGGAAAACCCGGCAATCACCATCGAGGAATTGATTGCCTACATTCCGGCGCCGGATTTTCCGACGGCTGGCCTGATCTATGGCATGACCGGTGTCCGCGAGGGTTACCAGACTGGCCGCGGCCGCGTCATCATGCGCGCTCGCACGCACTTCGAGGACATGGAAAAGGGTAATGGTCGTCAGGCGCTGATCGTCGACGAGATTCCCTACCAGGTGAACAAGAAGTCGCTGATCGAGAAGATCGCCGAGCTGGTCAATGAGAAGAAGATCGAGGGTATTTCCGACATCCGCGACGAGTCGGACAAGTCGGGCATGCGCATCGTCATTGAGCTGAAGCGTGGCGAAGTCGGCGAGGTCATCCTCAACAACCTGTACAAGCAGACGCAGTTGCAGGACACCTTCGGCATGAACATGGTGGCGCTGGTCGATGGCCAGCCACGCCTGCTCAACCTCAAGCAGATGCTTGAGTGCTTCCTGTCGCACCGTCGCGAAGTCATTACGCGACGCACTGTTTTCGAGCTGCGCAAGGCGCGCGAACGCGGCCACATTCTTGAAGGTCTGGCTGTCGCGCTGTCCAACGTCGACGACATCATCACCCTGATCAAGGCGGCACCGACGCCGGCTGACGCCAAACGCGGCCTCATGGAGCGTACCTGGCGCAGCGCCGTGGTCGAGGAAATGTTGGTACGTGCCGCTTCCGATGCTTCGCGTCCGGACGGTCTGGCGCCGGAGTTCGGTTTGTCGGAGCAGGGTTATCGGCTGTCCGATGCCCAGGCCCAGGCCATTCTCGAGCTGCGCCTGCAACGCCTGACCGGGCTGGAGCAGGACAAGATCGTCAGCGAGTACAAGGACGTCATGGCCAAGATCCTCGATCTGCTCGACATCCTGGCCAAGCCGGAACGCATCACCGAAATCATCGTCACCGAACTGGTGGCGATCCGCGAACAGTTCGGCGACGAGCGTCGCTCGGAAATCATCCTGCAGACCCATGAACTGAGCCTCGAAGACCTGATCACGCCGCAGGACATGGTTGTCACGCTGTCGCACGGCGGCTACATCAAGGCCCAGCCGCTGGCCGATTACCGCGCCCAGAAGCGCGGCGGGCGGGGCAAGCAGGCGGCGGCGATCAAGGACGAGGATTTCGTCGATCACCTGTTCGTGGCCAATACCCACGATTACATCCTGTGCTTCTCGAACCGCGGACGCTGCTACTGGCTCAAGGTTTACGAAGCGCCGCAGGGCAGCCGGGTCAGCCGCGGCAAGCCGATCGTCAATCTGTTCCCGCTCGAAGAGGGCGAACGGATCAACGCCGTGCTGCCGGTCAAGGAATTTTCCGACGACCAGTACGTGTTCATGGCCACCGTCATGGGCACCGTCAAGAAGACCCCGCTGTCCGATTACTCGAACCCGCGCAAGGCCGGCATCATTGCCGTGGCGCTCGACGAGGGCGATTACCTGATCGGCGTCGAGCTGACCAGCGGGACGAGCGATATCGTGCTTGTTTCGAATGCCGGCAAGGCCGTCTGGTTCGACGAAGAAGACGTCCGTCCGATGGGCCGTGGCGCTCGCGGTGTGCGTGGCATGCGTCTGATGGAAGGTCAGTCGGTCATTTCGCTATTGGTCGCCGAGAGCGATCAACAGACGGTGCTCGTCGCCACCGAGAACGGTTTCGGCAAGCGCACCGTGCTGGCCGATTTCCGCCACTCCGGTCGCGGCACGCAGGGCGTGCGCGCCATTGCCGACAGTGAGCGCAACGGTATTGTCGTTGGCGCCAAACTGGTCAATGACGAAGACGAAATCATGCTGATCACCACCGGCGGCGTGCTGATCCGAACCCGCGTCGCGGAAATCCGCGGCATGGGCCGGGCGACGCAGGGCGTCACGCTGATCTCGCTGGATGACGGCGAGAAGCTGGCCGGTCTGGAGAAGGTCGCTGAATCGGTGGCCGAGGTCGATGCTGAAGCAGAATCCGAGGCAGAAATCGTGAATCCCACGGTCAACCCGGAAAATGGGCCAAATCCGGAATCATCCGAACCCAACGAAGGTGGAGAAGCATAAATGAGCCGCATCTGGAATTTCAGCGCCGGTCCGGCTGCTCTTCCCGAGGAAGTCCTGCGCCAGGCGCAGGAAGAGCTGCTCGACTGGCATGGCGCCGGTTGCAGCGTCATGGAGATGAGCCATCGCGGCAAGGAGTTCGGCAGCATTCTCGGCCAGGCCGAAGCCGACCTACGTGAGCTGATGGGCATTCCCGAGCAATACAAGGTCCTCTTCCTGCAGGGCGGGGCGACGCAGCAGTTCGCGCAGATTCCGATGAACCTGCTGGCCGGTCGTTCGGCCGACTACATCGTGACCGGTTCGTGGTCGAAGAAGGCTTTCAAGGAAGCGCAGCGCATCGGTAACGTTCGTTGTGCCGCGACGACCGAGAGCAGCGGCTTCACCCGCCTGCCGGTGGCCGAGGAAATCAAGCTCGACCCGTTCGCCGCCTACCTGCACGTGTGCACCAACGAAACGATCCACGGCGTAGAAATTCCCGCCGAGCGCATTGCCGATACCGGCGTGCCGCTGGTTGCCGACATGTCGTCGCATATCCTGTCGCGGCCGGTCAATGTCGAGAAATTCGGCCTGATTTACGCCGGGGCTCAGAAGAACATCGGTCCGTCCGGACTGACGCTAGTTGTCGTGCATCGCGACCTGCTCGGCATGGCGCCGTTGAATATCCCGACGGTCATGGATTACGCCGTGATGGCCGAAAACGGGTCGATGCTCAACACGCCGCCGACCTTCGGCATCTACATCGCCGGCCTGGTTTTCCAGTGGCTCAAGCGGCAGGGCGGTTTGTCGGGTATTGCTGCGGTCAACGCCGAAAAAGCACGAATTTTGTATTCCGCCATTGACGATTCCGACGGTTTCTACACCAACCCGGTCGATCCGGATTGTCGCTCGGCCATGAACGTGCCGTTCATTCTCGGCAATGCCGACCTTGATGCCGCTTTCTTGGCCGAGGCCAAGGCGGCCGGCGTGCTCGGTTTGAAGGGACACAAGTCGGTTGGCGGCATGCGCGCCTCGATCTACAACGCCGTGTCGCTGGAAGCCGTGCAGGCGCTGGTGGCATTCATGAACGATTTCGCCAAACGTAACGGTTGAGTTTATGAGCGACCCGCAGCAAACCGACTTGCAAAAAGCCCTGGCCGGCGTGCGCGCCGAAATCGATATTATCGACAGCGAATTGCTGCGCCTCCTCAACCAGCGGGCCCGTTGCGCCCAGAAGGTTGGCGAGATCAAGGCCGAGCATGGCGAAGCCGGGCATATCTATCGCCCCGAGCGCGAAGCCCAGGTTTTGCGCCGTCTGCAGGACGCCAATCCGGGTCCATTGCCAAACGAAAATATCACCTTCTTCTTCCGGGAAGTGATGTCGGCCTGCCTGTCGCTCGAAGAGCCGCTCGGCATTTCCTTCCTCGGGCCCCTCGGTTCCTTTACCGGCAGCGCGGCGACCAAGCATTTCGGCCACGCTGCCCGCTTGTTGCCGCAGGCGTCGATCGACGACGTGTTCCGCGAAGTCGAATCGGGTCACGCTCACTATGCCGTGGTGCCGGTCGAGAATTCGACCGAAGGCGCCGTCGGCCGGACGATGGATCTGCTGCTCGGCACGCCGCTCAAGATTTGCGGCGAAGTCGTGTTGCGCATCCACCAGAACCTGCTGACCAACGAAACCGATCTGGGCAAGATCACCAAGGTTTATTCGCACGCCCAGTCGCTGGCCCAGTGCCACGAATGGCTCAATCGCAACCTGCCGGGTATCCCGCGCATTTCGGTGTCGAGCAATTCACTGGCTGCCCAGATGGCTGCTGACGAGCCAGGCACGGCGGCAATTGCCGGGGTCGCTGCGGCCGAACGCTACAACCTGCCCAAGCTGGTCGAAAACATCGAGGACGAGCCGAACAATACGACGCGTTTCCTGATCCTCGGCAAGCACGACGCGGCGATTTCCGGTCGCGACAAGACCTCGCTGATCATGTCGGCGCCAAACCGCACCGGCGCCCTGCACGAACTGCTGCTGCCCCTGTCGACGGCGGGGGTTTCGATGTGTCGGCTGGAGTCGCGGCCGGCCAGGAACGCCTTGTGGGAATATGTTTTCTACGTCGATATCGAAGGCCATCACGACGAGCCGGCGATCAAGGCCGCATTGGAAAAACTGGCTGGCTACGCCGCCTATCTGAAAATTCTCGGGTCTTACCCGGTTGCCGTTTATTGAGGAAGTTTCGATGAGTCTTGCCGATCAGGCGTTGCCTTACGTTCGCGCCATTTCGCCCTACCAGCCGGGCAAGCCGATCACCGAACTGGCCCGTGAAACGGGCATTCCGGTAGACAAGATCGTCAAGCTGGCTTCCAACGAAAATCCGCTGGGCATGAGCCCGAAGGCGAAGAAGGCCGTTGAGGCGGCGATCAGCGGCGTCGAACGCTATCCCGATCAGTTTGACCTGATCGCCAAAGTGGCCGAGCGCTGTGGTCTGGCGCAAAACCAGGTGGTCCTCGGCAACGGCTCGAACGACGTGCTCGACCTGATCGCCCGCGTTTTCCTGGCGCCGGGCCGCTCAGCGGTATTCGCCCAGCACGCCTTCGCCGTTTATCCGTTGGCCACGCTGTCGATCGGTGGCGAACTGATCTCGATACCAGCCAAGAATTACGGTCACGACCTCGACGCCATGCGCGCCGCTATCCGGCCCGATACGCGCATCGTGTGGATCGCCAACCCGAACAATCCGACCGGCAATTTCGTGCCCTATCCGGAAGTGCGCGCCTTCCTCGAAGCTGTGCCGAAGGATGTCGTTGTCGTGCTCGACGAGGCTTACAACGAATACCTGCCGCCGGAAGATCGCGTCGATACGGCAACCTGGATCAAGGATTTCTCCAACCTCGTCGTTTGCCGCACGATGTCGAAGATCTACGGCCTGGCCGGCCTGCGCATTGGTTATGCACTGGCTTCGGCCGAGGTTGCCGACCTCATGAACCGTGTTCGCCAGCCGTTCAACGTCAATAATCTGGCGCTGGCCGGGGCACTGGCGGCGCTTGATGACGACGAATTCCTGCAGGCTAGCTACGAGCTGAACCGGCGTGGCATGGCGCAGATTGTCGCCGGCCTGGAAAAGCTGGGCCTCGAATACATCAAGCCGCACGGCAACTTCGTCACCTTCAAGGTCGGCGATGGTGCCGGGATCAATCAAAAGCTCCTGAACCTGGGCGTCATCGTACGGCCAATCGGGGGCTATGGTATGCCGGAATGGCTGCGCGTGACCATCGGTACCGAGGCGGAAAATGCCCGGTTCCTCGAAGCGCTGGAGCAGGTGATCTAAAACCATGGCCAAATTCGGCAAAGTCGTCGTCTTTGGCACCGGCCTGATCGGCGGCTCCTTCTCGCTGGCGCTCAAGGAAGCGGAAGCGGTCGAGGAGGTCGTCGGTTTCGGCCGTACGCCGGCTACCTTGCGCAAGGCGCAGGAACTGGGCGTCATTGATCGGGCCGGGATCAATCCAACCCACGAAATCGAGGATGCCGACATCGTTCTGGTGGCAACGCCGGTGGCGCAGATGGCCGATATTTTCGAGCGTATCGGACCGTATCTAGGGCCGAATACCATCGTTACTGACGGCGGTTCGACCAAGGGCGACGTGGTTGCTGCTGCTCGAGCTGCGCTGGGCGACCGGATCGGCCAGTTCGTGCCGGCTCACCCGATTGCCGGTGCGGAAAACAGTGGCCCGGCGGCAGCGCGCTGGGATCTTTACCAGGGCAAGAAGGTCGTCGTTACGCCCTTGCCGGAAAACAGCGACGAGGCGCTAGATCACATCAAGCGCGCCTGGTCGCTTTGCGGCGCCGATATCTACGAGCTGACGCCGGAAATGCATGACCGTGTTTTCGCCGCGGTCAGCCATCTGCCGCATCTGCTCTCCTACGCGCTGGTGCATCAACTGGCCGTGCGCGATGACGCCGATCTGTTCTTCACCTTCGCCGCCTCGGGATTCCGCGATTTCACGCGGATCGCCGCCAGCCACCCGGAAATGTGGCGCGACATCTGCCTCGCCAACCGCGAAGCGCTGCTCGGCGAACTCGACTGCTACCGCGCCCAACTCGACGAACTGCGCACGGCGCTGGCCCGCAACGATGGCGAGCGCCTCGAAGAAGTCTTCGGCATCGCGCGTCGCGCCCGCCGCGACTGGGCCGGCGAGGGCTGATGTCCCGGCTGCTTCAGGCGCTGCTCCTCGGGTTGGCGCTGACGCTGCCGATCATCGCTGAAGCCGAAACGCCGGTCATTCTGCTGGCAAATGTCTATCGCGATCAGGTCGACGTCTCCCGCTATCTGGCCAGTGAAAAGCTCGATGGCGTGCGGGCAATCTGGGACGGGCAGACGCTGCGCTTCCGTAGCGGAAAAACCATCAACGCACCGGGCTGGTTTCTCGCCGGCTTGCCGAAACAGCCGCTCGACGGCGAACTGTGGATTGCTCGCGGTCAGTTCGAGCGCGTTTCCGGCATTGTCCGGCGGGAGATTTCCGACGACGCGGCCTGGCGTGAGGTGCGCTACATGATTTTTGAATTGCCGGGTGCGCCGGGTACATTCAGCGAGCGGGCCGAACAGATACGGTTTTTGGTACGGCAGGCCAACGTCCCGTGGCTATTTGAAATTAAGCAGTTTTTTCCGGTTGACCGTGGCAATCTCAAAAAACGCCTCGACGAGGTCGTTCGGGCTGGTGGCGAAGGACTGATGCTGCATCTGGCCGATGCGCCTTACGAGACCGGGCGCAGCGATGTGCTGCTCAAAGTAAAACCTTGGCAGGATGCCGAAGCGGTGGTCATCGGTCATCAGCCGGGCAAAGGCCGTTTTGCCGGCATGCTGGGGGCCTTGAAAGTGCGCACGCCAGGAGGTAAGGAATTTCTGTTGGGCACCGGTTTTTCGGCGAAGCAGAGACGTGAGCCGCCTGCGTTGGGTACAACGGTGACGTACCGCTACCGCGATATCACGAGTAAGGGACAGCCCCGGTTTGCCAGTTTTCTGCGCATCCGGGACGAATAACTCGGTACAAGTCCGGCGCCAATTCTTTACCTCGGTTGTAATGCGTCCATGACCTCGAACGGGTAAAATTCCACCTTTATTTTCAACGGCGAACAGCGATGATTTTCGTGACTGGCGGAGCTGGCTATATCGGCTCGCATACCTGCGTTGAACTTCTCCAATCCGGTCAGGAAGTGGTCGTTTTCGACAACTTTTCCAATAGCCATCGGGAATCGCTGAAACGCGTCGAGGCAATCACTGGCAAGAATATCCACTGTGTCGAGGGCGATATCCGCGACCAGGCGGCCGTGGCTGCTGCTTTGCGACAATTCGATTGCCAGGCGGTAATCCATTTTGCCGGACTGAAAGCGGTCGGCGAATCGGTCGAAAAACCGCTCGAATACTACGACAACAACGTCATCGGCACGCATCGTCTGCTCGGCGCGATGGGCGAATGCGGTGTCAAGACGCTGGTCTTCAGCTCCTCCGCCACCGTCTACGGCGAACCGCAACGCCTGCCACTGACCGAAGATCACCCGCTCTCGGCAACCAATCCTTACGGCCGCACCAAGCTGGTCATCGAAGACATGCTGCGCGACCTATATCGCTCCGATCCAACCTGGCGGATCGGCATCCTGCGCTACTTCAATCCGGTCGGCGCCCACGAAAGCGGCCTGATCGGCGAAGACCCGCAAGGCATCCCGAACAACCTGATGCCCTTCGTCGCCCAGGTGGCCGTCGGCCGGCGCGAGCAATTGAAGGTCTGGGGCAACGACTACCCGACGCCAGACGGTACCGGGGTGCGCGATTACATCCATGTCGTCGACTTGGCTCTCGGCCATCTTAAGGCGCTTGAACGCCTGAACGAAGCACAATGCTTTGAGGTAAACCTTGGCACAGGTACCGGTTATAGCGTGCTTGACGTGGTCAAAGCATTCGAAAAAGCCAGTGGCCGCCCGATACCTTACGAGCTGGCACCGCGCCGGCCTGGCGATGTGGCCTCCTGCTATGCCAATCCAGCCTTCGCTGCCGAACTGCTCAACTGGTGTGCTGAACGGAATATGGATGCCATGTGTGTCGACGCCTGGCGCTGGCAAAGCAAGAATCCAAATGGTTTTCGGTAATTTGGTGGTCCTGTCTATTCACCGACACGCTTCAGTATTCTGCTAAAGATCTGAGGACATGGATTCGTTGCTCTGGCTGAATTAAGAATCTTCTTTGTGTTGAGCTAATGAATCGACGAGTCCTCGAAATATTCCTGGGCATTTTTGCTCAGGTGGGAATTCAGCTCGATAAAGAGTCTCTACTTGATGGTGTGAGGAATAATTGAACGGATATCTGCGTTTGATACGTAGATATCCAGAGATGGGAGAGAATGGAAATGGCAAATAAGATCGCATTGATTACTGGAGTGACGGGGCAAGATGGTGCCTATCTGGCGGAATTTCTTTTAAATAAAAACTACATTGTTCATGGCATAAAAAGGCGTGCATCGTCATTCAATACGGCAAGAGTCGATCACCTTTATCGAGATCCTCACGAGGATGGTGTGCGCTTTTTTCTGCATCACGGCGACCTTACCGACTCAAGCAGCCTGATCAGAATCATCCAGCAGGTGCAGCCAGATGAAATCTACAACTTGGCAGCGCAAAGCCATGTTGCGGTTTCATTTGAAGAGCCTGAATACACAGCCAATTCAGATGCTTTGGGCGCTCTGCGGGTACTGGAGGCAATTCGCATTCTAGGGTTGCAGAAAAAGACACGCTTCTACCAAGCCTCTACTTCGGAGTTATACGGGCTAGTTCAAGAGATTCCGCAGAAGGAAACGACGCCGTTCTATCCGCGTAGCCCTTATGCGGTGGCAAAGCTATACGCCTACTGGATAACGGTGAACTACCGCGAAGCTTACGGGATGTACGCATGCAATGGCATCCTGTTCAATCATGAATCACCTGTACGTGGCGAAAACTTCGTAACTCGTAAAATTACGCGTGCATTGGCACGGATAAAACTGGGTCTTCAGAAGCAGATGTATCTTGGCAATCTGGATGCAAAGCGGGATTGGGGGCACGCCCGCGACTATGTGGAAGTTCAGTGGCTGATGCTGCAACAGGAGAAGCCGGAGGACTTTGTGATTGCAACAGGGGTCCAATACAGCGTGCGAGATTTCGTGAATGCTGCTGCTGCAGAACTGGGCATTAAGGTTCGTTGGGAAGGTTGCGGTGTTGACGAGAGGGGTTATGACGCCGATGGCAATTGCATCGTGTCGGTAGATCCACGTTATTTCCGCCCCACTGAGGTGGAAACACTGTTGGGAGATGCTTCCAGGGCTAGAGAAAAGCTAGGTTGGCAGCCCAAGACTTCTTTTGAGGAACTGGTTAAGGAGATGGTGCGCGAAGATCTCAAGACAGCTGAGCGCGATGAGCTTGTAAAGAGCCATGGCTACTATGCGAACACCTACCATGAGTGATCGCGTGTGACGCTTGGTCGCAATCTAATTGCAGGTTTAGCCAATTCTATCTGGTCAGCACTGGTCGGCTTGACCGTGGTTCCGTTCTATCTCGGATATCTCGGGATTGAAGCCTATGGATTGATCGGTTTCTATGTGACTACTCAGGCACTGCTCCAGTTACTGGACATGGGGATGGCACCCACGATCAATCGAGAGGTCGCACGTTGTTCGGCAAGCGGGGAGATTCAGGAGGCAGGCAAACTGTTGTATACCCTTGCCGTGGTTTATTGGGGTATGGCTGCCGTGATCGCACTATTGATGCTGGTATTTGCCCCGTTGATTTCAGAGTATTGGCTACGATCCAAGCAATTGTCGCCGCAAACTATCTCGCATGCTGTAATGCTGATGGGGGTGGTGGTGGCGTGCCGCTGGCCAATCGGACTCTATCAGGGGGCGCTGATCGGGGCGCAGCGACTGACAATATCAAGCACTATAAATATTACCATGGTGACGATCGGCAGCGTGGGGGCGATAGCGGTGCTTGCCTTTGTTTCGCCCACCATAGAGGCCTTCTTCATCTGGCAGGCTTGCGTAGGTCTCGCCTACGCGGTAACCATGCGGTTCGCTGCTTGGCGTATCGTTGGCAAGTCAGGACACAACCGATTCGATATTGAGAAACTGAAAAGCGTATGGCGTTTTACGGCAGGGATGAGTGGCATTGGATTGACGGCTTTGATATTCACCCAGATGGATAAGGTGATACTGAGCAAAATGCTGGGGCTGGAAGAATTCGGACATTACATGCTGGCCACTGTCGTTGTGAGCGGCCTGTATGTATTCATTACGCCAGTTTACAACGTGATTTACCCGCGCTTCTCGGCGCTTGTGGTAACCGGCGACACTGAAAAACTAGCCGATCTCTATCGTATGGGGACGCGGTTGCTGGTGAGCGCCATCTTCCCGATCGCAATGGTTCTGGCGGTATTTGGGTACGAGTTGGTATTGGTCTGGACTGGTAATCCGGCCATCGCTTCAAGCGTGGCACCGGTCATCGCGCTACTGGCAATAGGCTCGGGTTTGCATGGCGCAATGTACTTTCCATATGCTTTGCAACTGGCATATGGCATGACGCGGTTGCCGCTGACCATCAACATCATGTTAATGATGGTTTTCCTCCCAATGATCATTTATTTCGCGCTTAACTATGGTGCGATCGGAGGTGCGCTGGCGTGGCTGCTATTGCATGTTATTTACATGTTTTTAGGCATGTGGTTGACGCACCATCGATTGCTAAAGGGCATTGGATTCGGGGACGTGCTGCAAGATATCGGGATTCCGTTCATGCTTACGCTACTGATCGGCGTGCTGGGACATTTCACCGTGCATAGCTATCAATATCCGGCTCTCGCGAAATTGATAGGCGGAGGTCTGCTGGCACTGATAGCCATGATCCTTTCTATAGTAGCGTCGAAGCGTCTGCGCACTGCGATTAAGGGCAAGCTGAAATGGAAGAAGGTGGCTGCCATATGAGTCAGCAAAGTTTTAATAGAAGGTAAAAATATGTTTAGAAAACTGATGAATTATCTGCTTGATGTACGCGACCGTCAGCGTATCGCCATTGCTTTGAGCAAAGGCGGTTCAATGATGCACGCGCGCAGCATTGATCTTAAAGTGCCGGCAAGCTGGGAGTTTTCCGGATTCAGCCAGAATGGCGAGGATGGAATCCTAGATGTTTTGCGCAAGAACCTGAAGGAAAGCAACCGCTATTTCATCGAGATTGGCGCCGCGGATGGCATCGAAAATAATTCAGGCTGGTTGCTTGTTGCAGAGAAATACAACGGCATGCTAGTCGAAGGTAGCGCGCACTTGGTGGAGAGAGCAAGACGCACGGTGCTCGGATACAGTATCGGAGCCGAAATCCACAACATGTTCGTCACGAAGGAAAGCGTGCGTGACCTGAAGGTAATGGCGATGCACCACGACCCGGACGTGTTCTCTCTTGATATCGACGGAAACGACTATTACATCGCCCAAGCCATTTTCGATGTCGGCTTCCGCCCGAAGATTTTTGCGGTTGAATATAACTCGGTCTATGGTCCGGAACGAAGCATGACTATCGAATACCAGCCGACATTCGTGTTCACCCAAGCACATCCCACGCATTTGTATTACGGCGTGTCGATCTCGGGCTGGCGGAAATTCTTTGAGCAGCATGGCTATCGATTCGTGACTGTAGACCGCAACGGCGTGAATGGATTCTTTGTGGATCCAGTACATTTCGATATTTCCTTCCTTGATGGGATTAGGGGCCTTAAATTTGCGGAGAACCAATCTCAATACAAGAAATTCCGTACCCCGAGCGAGCTGCAGTTTGAGCTGATCGCCGATCAGAAATTCGTGACTATTTAGGGCGAGAGAAGGTCGGATCCACCTTACGACAAAATGACTTGAACCAAGAAGCGATGACAATTAATGAAACACCAAAGCTGTCCATCTGTATTGCGACCTTTAAAAGGGGGCTATTCATAGGGGAGACGTTGGAGTCCATCCTTGGCCAGATGGCGCCAGGCGTAGAGATCGTCGTTGTGGATGGCGCATCACCGGACGAAACTCCTGAGGTAATGGCGCGATATGCAGCGGCACACCCAGAGATTCGCTACTTCCGGGAATCCGTAAACTCCGGTGTGGATGCAGATTTCGACAAGGCGGTGGGCTATGCGAAAGGTGAGTTCTGCTGGCTCATGACCGACGATGACCTGCTGCGTCCGGGGGCGGTGGCGGCTGTGTTGTCCACAATTGGAGGCGAGGACGACTTAGTCATCGTCAATGCCGAGGTAAGAAGCGCGGATCTTTCAGAGCTGTTCGAGAAACAACGCTTGGTGTTTAATGCGGATAAGATTTATCGCGCGGATGCTCGCGAAGCGTTCTTCGCGGAAACCGCAGCCTACCTTTCATTCATTGGCTGTGTGGTGATCAGGCGAACTTTCTGGCTTGCCAGGGAGCGCATCGCTTATTTCGGTTCCTTGTTCATTCATGTCGGTGTAATCTTCCAGAGCCCTCCGGTGGCCAACGTCAGGGTTGTAGCCGAGCCACAGATCATCATTCGTTATGGCAATGCAATGTGGACATCGCGTAGTTTCGAAGTCTGGATGTTCAAGTGGCCTAGGCTAATATGGTCGTTTCCGGATTTTTCTGAGGCGGCAAAAAGAAAAATCTGCCGACGCGAGCCCTGGCGTAGCGCAAAGGCCTTATTCCATAACCGTGCCCTTGGTGCTTATTCTTCTGCCGTATTCAAACAGTTTTGGCCGGATGATGTTGGCAAGACTGAAAGATTTGTAGCGTATCTGATCAGTGTTTTTCCAGCATCATTGGCGAATCTGGTTATGGTGACATATTTTGCACGCTCGCCTAAGCCGGCCAGGATGGCGTTAGATGATCTATTGTTCAGCCCGAATGCAGGATGGTTGAGCCGCTTATCCTCGCATGTTTTCGATCGAGGTGTTCGTTGAGAGGGATGCCAACTGCACTCATCACAGGGGTAACGGGGCAGGATGGGTTGTACCTAGCGGAACAGTTGCTTGCTAAAGGCTATCGCATCGTCGGCACTGTGCGAGACAACCAGAAAGCCATTAAAGCGCTTCCACCTACGCTGAAGGATGAGGTTGAACTGGTCGTTTGGGATATGCTAAATGCTCGTTGCGTGACTGAAGTGCTGACTAAATATCGGCCGCAAGAGATTTACAACTTTGCCGCATATTCATCCGGTGCGGGAATGTTTGATGATCCCGTTGGTGTAGGCGAAATCAATGGTTTAGCTGTAACTCGCATACTCGAAGCAATTCGTGCGGTGGATGCCAATATTCGATTGTGCCAAGCTTCCAGTCGAGAGGTGTTCGGCGAAGCGATCGAGAGTCCGCAGAGTGAAACGACACTGGTAAACCCCCGTAGTCCTTATGGAGCAGCGAAGCTGTATGCGGATTCGATGATTAGAATTTATCGCCAGCGATATAACCTCTTCGCCTGTTCTGCAATTCTGTTTAATCATGAAAGTCCACGCCGCGGATTGGGGTTCGTCACTAGGAAGATCACGCATGAGGCCGCGAAGATAAAGTTGGGGCTGTCAAAGGAGTTGCGCCTCGGCAATCTGGATGCGCTAAGAGATTGGGGTTTTGCTGGTGATTATGTGCGTGGGATGTGGTTGATGCTGCAACAGGAACATGCAGATGATTATGTCTTGGCGACAGGGCAAGTGCACTCCGTGCGCGAATTATGTGAATTCGCCTTCAGCCATTTGAGTATGGACTATCGAGATTATGTGCGTGATGGTGAGTCATTCTTTCGCCCAGCCGAAACGGCGTTGTTGGTTGGCGACATATCTAAAGCACGTGCCAAGTTGCAATGGCGCCCGGAAATTGGATTCAAGGAACTGGTGCAGATGATGGTGGATGCAGATTTGCGTAGCCTGAGTGCAAAGAGTTAACAAAGGAACGAGGCAAAGATGATGTACAAGAAAATCGAGAAATGCAGAATCTGCGGCAATACGTATCTGGAACGTGTGCTGGACTTGGGCGAGCAGATGCTGACCGGTGTCTTTCCGCGCGAGAAGGGGGCGAAAGTCACGACTGGCCCGCTGCGCCTAGTGAAGTGCACCGGTAACGACGATGCCTGTGGCCTGCTACAGATGGAGCACTCTTACGATCTAGGTGAGATGTATGGTGAAAACTACGGTTACCGTTCTGGTCTGAACGCCAGTATGGTCGCGCACCTCAATAAAAAGGTGATGCGCATTCTGGGGCTTGTGAAATTGCAGATGGGCGACCTCGTTATCGATATCGGTAGCAACGACAGCACCACGCTGCAGGCGTATCCCGAAATCGGCCCGGTGTTGGTAGGGGTCGATCCGACCGGCATCAAATTCCACAGTTACTATCCGTCGCACATTCAGTTGATCCCGGATTTTTTCTCGGCAAGCTTGGTGCAACAGCGTTTCCCCGAACAGAAGGCAAAAGTCGTAACTTCGTTCTCTATGTTCTACGACTTGGAAGACCCGATGGGTTTCATGCGTCAGGTGTTCGAAGTGCTCGCTGATGACGGCATCTGGGTGTTTGAGCAGAGCTATATGCCTACCATGCTGGACACGAATTCGTATGACACGGTGTGCCACGAACATCTCGAGTTTTACGCGTTGCGCCAGATAAAGTGGATGGCTGACCGTGTCGGCTTCCGTATTGTTGATGTCGAATTTAACGACATCAACGGTGGTAGCTTCTCCGTGACAGTGGCGAAATCGCATGGTGACACGTCGACTGAGCCTGCAGTACAAAAGATACTGGACGATGAGTGTGCAAGAGGGCTGGATACATTGAAGCCCTATCAAGCGTTCGCGGAACGAGTTGTGCGGACAAAATGCGACCTGCGCGCGTTTATTGGGAAGGCACATGCGGAGGGGAAGACCGTGGCGGTCTTGGGGGCATCGACCAAGGGTAATGTGCTACTGCAGTACTGCGGCCTCACCACCAGGGAGGTCGACTGTGTGGGTGAAGTCAATTCGGAGAAATTCGGCTCCTACACGCCGGGAACCTGGATACCCATCATCGAAGAACAGGAACTGCTCGCAAAGAAGCCGGATTACATGATTGTGCTACCGTGGCATTTCCGGAAATTCTTTATCTCGAATAAAAAGCTCTCTGGCATGAAACTGGTTTTCCCGTTGCCTGAAGTCGAGGTTGTGACGATCAATTAGCAACGGTTTACTGATAATGAACGAAAAAGCTGCGTTGAAAAAAGCTCGCGTAATCGCCTTCTATTTGCCGCAATTTCACCCCATCCCGGAAAATGACGAATGGTGGGGAAGGGGCTTCACGGAGTGGACCAATGTAGTTAGGGCTCGGCCGCTGTTCAAGGGGCATGAGCAGCCACATCTTCCCGCTGATCTGGGTTTTTACGACCTGCGTTTACCCGAGCTTCGTGTTGCTCAGGCCGAGATGGCTGCGGCTTATGGTGTTGAGGGTTTCTGCTACTGGCATTACTGGTTTGGTGGCCGTCGCTTGCTGGAAAGACCGCTGGCCGAAGTTCTTGCTTCGGGACAGCCGGATTTTCCGTTTTGTCTTGGCTGGGCCAATGAGTCATGGACCGGTGTCTGGAATAACGAACCGCGCCGTATGCTCATGGAGCAAACATATCCTGGGGCAGAAGATGACCGGGCGCATTTCGATTATCTGTTGAGCGCGTTTGCCGACCGCCGCTACATCACCGTGGACGGCAAACCACTGTTGTTCATCTATAAACCCCTAAAGCTGCCTGATGCTAAGCGGCGCCTTGATCGCTGGCGCGAGTGGGCGCTTCAGGCAGGTTTAAAGGGGTTGTACATCCTCGGCAACAACCTGTTGGATTTTGAGGACGCTGCTGCTCTTGGTTTGGATGGTGCTGTGGTTACGACCTTGGGCGTTATCACAACGAAAAACGCAGTGATGAACAAGGCGAAATGGCTGTACTGGGGGGTCAGCAAGAAACTAGACCTTGGCGGTCCTCGCACCGTCGAATATAAGGAAGCGATTGAGCACCTAATCCCGGATTTGACAAAGTTCTGTTTCGATGCCTACCCTTGCGCGTATCCCAATTGGGACCACACGCCGCGTTCCGGGCGCAAGGGACTTGTGTTGACTGAGTCTACGCCTGAGTTATTTGAAAAGCATATGCGCGATGCGGTCGCTGCGGTCAGCGATCGCGATGACGAGCACCGCATTGTCTTTCTTAAGTCTTGGAACGAATGGGCCGAGGGCAACTATATGGAGCCTGACACGCGCTGGGGTCATGCCTATCTGGAAGCGCTGCACCGAGCCCTTCTGGGTTAGACGACGCTCTCAAATATGATGGGTCCAGGAAAGCTGATTGTTCATGCAGTAAACGTCCACCAGGGTGGCGGTAAATCCCTGCTCTGGTCGATCATCCGTGCTATGGCCGGATCAAACCTGGCCGTCTATTTGCTCGATAGCCGCATGACTTTACCCGAGGATGTACCGGAAAGCGCGGCAATAAAAAGGGTGGAGCCGTCGATCTTGCAACGAATGAGCGCCGAAGGATGGCTGGCCCGAAACGCCAAGCCTGAAGATACCGTTTTGTGCTTCGGCAACCTGCCACCATTGTTCAGGCTGCGTGCACGTACAGTGGTCTTTGTGCAGAACCGCTATCTTATTGACGATGTTGGTTTAGATGGTTTTCCGATATGGGTGAGATTGCGTCTGTCTATCGAGCGACTGTGGCTATCTTTAATGATGGCGCACGTCGATGACTTCGTTGTGCAGACTCCGACGATGAAGAGACTTGTGACAAGGAAGTCTGGTGGCAGGATTCCTGTGCGTGTCTTGCCGTTTATGGCCGAACCCAATGGTTACGCGCGCTCCGCCGTAAAGCCGCTCTCGCGCAGTGACAAGGAACATGAATTCGTCTATGTCGCCACCGGCGAACCCCACAAGAACCACCGGCGTTTGCTTGAGGCTTGGTGTCTGTTAGCCGAAGACGGACTTTTTCCCTCGCTGTGCCTGACATTGGATGCGACTCGTTTTGCCTCCTTGTGCGACGACATCGAGACTTTGAGGCAATACCATCGGATTAAAGTCGCCAACGTCGGCGAACTGACTCACATGGATGCGTTGGCTCTCTTCCGGAAAGCAAACGCTGCTATTTTTCCATCGACCTTCGAATCGTTCGGGTTGCCGCTGCTCGAAGCGCGGCAGGCTGAATTGCCTGTGCTGGCATCGGAAATGGACTATGTGCGCGATGTTCTTGATCCGGAGCAGACCTTTGATCCTGATTCAGCGCTTTCCATCGCCAGGGCAGTGAAGCGATTCATGGGTAACGAAGAACCCGCATTGCCGTTGCTGGATGCCAAGGGCTTCCTCGAACGACTCTCAGAACAATGTGAGTGGGAATTTTGAAATTCAATGATATCGAATTGGTCAATGTCCTGATCGTATTTGGACTTGGCTTGGTGCTGTTGCGCAAGAGGGATGTCGTCACGCTGTTGTTTGTGCTGTTCGTATGTGGCACGTTCCATTTCAGTTTTGCCGTGATGGCGCTGACGACTAACGACGCCAGCCGCTTGCTGATTGACCTGCATAACGAGGGCGGTGGTCTGCTGGCGCGGCTCTCAACTTTGATTCTGCTGGTTATCGTGTTCAGCTTGCTGGGTCGGCACGCTTACGAGACGTATGTTTCCGGTCGCGCGGGAGAGAAGAAGGATATTGTGTTCGCGTTGCTTGTGATGGGGATGCTGTTATTGGGATATCTGCTCAACTACAGAACTGGTGACTTGTTGCAACTGAAGAATATCGTCTCGATCGAGACCATGTTCGTGCTCGTTATGCTGGGCTATCTTGCTACGGCAGCAGGTGTGCCTTCTTTGCAACCAGGAAAGGTCTATGCGTGGGGACTGGTCGGGCTGCTCATACTAGGTATCATAGACGGCATCGCCTTGTATGAGGTGCTTACACGGCATGCGTGGGCGTCTTTTTTGGAGAGTTCCGGGGCAATTGTGTATCGCGCCGCTTCTGTCTTGTTCAATCCGAACCTGTATGCATTTTGGGCCTCGCTGGTGTATCTAGGCTGTGCCTATGGCATGCAGGCGTATAAGCAATATCAATGGATGTTCCTGCTGGGTATGGTGCTGGTCGCGACTGCGATATACCTTTCCGGATCGAGAAGCGCGGGGTATTTGCTGATGGCCCTGCTATTCCTGCCACCGGCGCTAATTAGGAAGCGCTTGCAGTGGCTGCCCCTACTGGTTCTACTACTGACTATGCTGTCAATCTATTCTGGAGTCGCATGTCTGGGCTATGCAAGTTGGCAGGAGATCACCCTGTTGGGCGAGAGGTTCGTCGCTGCTCCTATCCATTTGGTCAACTACATATTTCAATACATCGGCATCCCGGCGGAGATCGTGGTGTTGAAGGAGATCGCGGTGTCGATCGAAGGACGTTTTGTCGGCGAGTACAGCGACGCGGGCTGGTTGGTTCTGTATCAGGATGTCGGATGGACCGGACTGGGCGCAGTGATCTTGGGGGGCGGTCTGCTGGTCGTACGTGGGATTGGCGCGTATTTGGCACATCCATCTCCCGCTAGCGTCTACGCACTAGTCTTGTTGCTCTATTGTTTGATTACTGGTTTTGTCACGCGGCTCCAGATCTTCCCGGTCTGGCTGTTCATCGGGCTGGCACTCATCATCTGCATGGGGTATTGGCGAGAACTGTTGATCGCTCCGGACAAGGCGGTGAGCTAGCATGCGTGTTCTGATCTTCAGCCAATACTTCTGGCCAGAAAGCTTCCGGATCAACGAGGTAACCAGATCCTTATTGGATAAAGGCATCAGGGTTGATGTGCTGACAGGAAAACCGAACTATCCTCGCGGGACTATCTTCGATGGCTACCGCGCTGCGGGATGCCAACAGGAGACTTGGCAGGGTGTCGAAATAAACCGTATCCCCTTGCTGCCAAGGAACCGCGGCGGCATGCACCTGATGCTGAATTACCTGTCCTTCATCTTCTCCGGTTTGTTGTTCGGGCCTTGGGTGCTGCGCAGGAAGCGTTTTGATGTGATCTTTGTCTATGCGCCCTCCCCAATACTACAAGCCATCCCGGCTATTTTTCTCGGCTGGCTGCTGGGGTGCCGCGTTGTGTTGTGGGTACAGGATCTTTGGCCAGAGAGCCTCTCTGCAACGGGCTACGTGCGCAACCGCTGGGCGCTTAAAGTGGTCGAATGGGTTGTGCGCTTTATCTACCGACACTCCGACCTGCTTCTTGTGCAATCACGCGCGTTCGTTGCTCCGGTCCGTGCGCTGGCTGCGGATACACCCATTGAGTACTACCCGAACTCGGTGGATGACAGTTTTGCTCTTCCAGCCAAAGGTGAGCTTCCTGTGGTGGACGGCCTGGACGAAGGATTCTCTGTTATGTTCGCCGGCAACATCGGCACTGCGCAGGCGGTGGAGGTGATAGTGGAGGCGGCCCGCTTGCTCAAAGAGCAGTCTGATATCCACTTTGTAGTTCTGGGTGAAGGCAGCCGCTGGCAATGGATGCACCAGCAAGCGCTAAAGCTTGGCTTGAACAATCTGCATCTGCCAGGCCGCTTCCCGGTTGAAACCATGCCCGGGTTTTTGCAGAAAGCCTCCGCACTGTTAGTGACATTGGCTGACCAGGAGATATTCAAAGCGACTATCCCCAGCAAGGTGCAGGCATATCTGGCGGCGGGACGCCCTATCCTAGCGTGTCTCAATGGTGAAGGGGCGAATCTAGTTAGCGCAGCCGAGGCAGGACTGGCAGTGCCGGCTGAAGATGCAAAGGCATTGGCAGCCGCGGTAATGGAACTCTACCGTATGCCGCCGCAGGCACGGGAAGCGATGGGTGCGCGCGGTCGTTTATACTACACGCAGCATTTTGCGCATGAAATGCTGGTCGACCAGTTGACAATGCACCTCCTGTCATTGTGCGACCATAAAATGAGAGCCAAATGAGAGTATTAGTATTGGGGGCCAGCGGCATGCTCGGTAACGCGATGATTCGTGTGCTGAGCGAAATGACGGACTGGCAGGTGCATGGCACGGTCCGTTCGGAAAGCGCGAAGCGGGCCTTCCAGCCTGATATCGCGAGGTATTTGATCGCAGGTGTGGATGCAGAGCAGCAGGATTCGTTGTTGCAGACCTTTATTCAGGTACGCCCCGAAGTCGTGATCAATTGCGTCGGATTGATCAAACAATTGGCGGATGCGGACGATCCTTTGCAAGCCATTCCCATCAACGCGTTGCTGCCGCACCGGCTGGCCCGGATGTGCGAACTGTCCGGCGCGCGTTTGGTGCACATGAGTACCGATTGTGTCTTTTCAGGCGACAAGGGAAGTTATCTCGAGTCCGACCCGTCGGATGCGAAAGACCTGTATGGGCGTTCCAAATACTTGGGTGAAGTTGCCTATCCACATTCCGTTACTCTGCGCACTTCCATTATTGGGCATGAGTTGCAGAGTGCTCACGGTTTGGTTGGCTGGTTCCTAGCGCAGAATGGGAGCTGCAATGGCTATACAAAGGCGATCTTTTCGGGTTTGCCCACTGTCGTGTTAGCGCAGATCGTACGCGATTTGGTAATACCGAACGCTGCTTTGTCCGGCGTGTATCATGTCTCCGCAAAACCTATATCGAAGTACGACTTGCTTAAGCTGATTGCTGCGGTATACCGCAAGACGATAGAGATTTCACCGAGTGAGCAGGTGGTGATCGACCGTTCGCTCGATGCAACGCGCTTCCGTGAAGCGACAGGTTATGTTGCACCGGAATGGTCAGAACTAATAGAAACAATGCGCACCTATAATTAATGGTTAGGCGCTCCCGATTGATTTGTAATCGACCGATTTCACGAGATTAGTAGTGGTATTGAATTGTTACGTTCTTTTTTGCGGGTTCTGGCTTTGGCTGCTGGCTTGAGTGAAGCCTGAGTGATGGCAAACCGGAGAATTGTTCTTTCAGCACGTGGCGATAACAATCACTGTAAATCACCATCTCTTTGTAGAAGTGCTTGATTCACAGGGGGGCTCCTCTGGGCCAATTCTGGCTGATCGGATTTCCGACCCTAGGGGTCATTTAGGGACGATTAATTAGACAAGTTCGGATTTTCATGTTCAAAGATAAAGTATTGATGATCTCTGGTGGTACGGGGTCTTTCGGGAACACCGTACTCAAGCGTTTTCTCTCCACCGAGGTGCGCGAGATACGGATCTTCAGTCGCGATGAGAAAAAGCAGGAAGACATGCGCATCGCCTTGGCTGACGACAAGGTAAAGTTCTACATCGGCGATGTCCGAGACTACGATAGCGTGGCTCAGGCAGTCACCGGGGTAGATTACGTGTTTCACGCGGCCGCCCTTAAGCAGGTGCCGTCATGCGAGTTTTATCCGATGGAAGCGGTTCGAACAAATGTCCTCGGTACTGAGAACGTGCTCAACGCGGCTATTGCACGTGGTGTCAGTCGGGTGGTGGTGCTGAGTACCGATAAGGCGGTCTATCCGATCAACGCGATGGGTATATCCAAGGCCATGGCTGAGAAGTTGATGGTCGCCAAGTCACGAACTGTTCCCGCGGGAGGCACTGTGTTATGTGCAACCCGCTACGGCAACGTCATGGCCTCGCGGGGTTCGGTGATTCCACTATTTGTCGATCAGCTGCGTTCTGGCGAGCCTTTGACGGTAACCGATCCGGAGATGACACGTTTTTTGATGTCGTTGGAGGATTCTGTCGATCTTGTGCTGTACGCATTCGAGCATGCTGAGCAGGGTGATCTATTTATCCAGAAGGCGCCAGCATCGACGGTGGGTGACCTGGCTCAAGCATTGAAGGAAATGCTGGGCAAGGACAGCCCAGTAAGAGTTATCGGCACCCGACATGGCGAGAAGCTTTACGAATCGCTGGTTTCGCGCGAGGAAATGGCCAAGGCGGAGGATATGGGACGCTACTACCGTATTCCGGCCGATAATCGCGACCTCAACTACAAGAAATACTTCGTCGAGGGTGAGCGGCGAATCAACGAGCTCGATGACTACACCTCGCACAATACCTTCCGACTCGATGTGGCCGGAATCAAGGAACTGCTGCTGAAACTCGACTACATCCAAGAGGTGCTGCGTGCTTAAAGTGATGACGCTAGTCGGCACCAGGCCCGAACTGATCAAGATGAGCCGGGTGATCGCAGAACTCGACCGCCAGGTCGACCACGTTCTAGTGCACTCGGGGCAGAACTATGATTACGAACTGAATCAGGTGTTTTTCGAAGACCTTGATATCCGCAAGCCTGACCATTTTCTTGGGGCGGCTGGCGAAACAGTGGCTCAGACGATTGCTGAAATTATCGCCAAGGTCGACTTGGTATTCGAAAGCGAAAAGCCCGATGCTCTGATGCTCTATGGCGACACGAATACCTGCTTGGCAGTAATCCCCGCCAAGCGGCGCAAGATTCCAGTGTTCCACATGGAAGCCGGTAATCGCTGCTTTGATCAACGGGTTCCGGAGGAACTGAACCGGAAGGTGCTGGACCATCTGAGCGACATTAATATGGTCTTGACGGAGCATGCACGTCGCTATTTGATTGCGGAAGGCATCCGCCCAGAAACGATCGTCAAGACTGGTTCTCACATGCGCGAAGTGCTTGATCACTACATGCCCGATATCGAGCGCTCGGACATCCTGGCGCGCATGGGCCTAGAATCGAATCGATTCTTCATCGTCAGTGCCCATCGGGAAGAAAACGTCGATACCCCGCAAAATCTTCTCGACATGATCAAGACGCTGAATGCGTTAGCGGAAACGTACGACTGTCCGGTCATCGTTTCTACCCACCCGCGTACCCGGAAGCGTCTGGATGTGCTGGAGTTGGGTCAACTCAACCCCCATATCCAATTTCTAAAGCCGTTCGGGTTCTGTGACTACATCAAGCTGCAAATGGAAGCGCTGTGTGTCGTGTCTGACAGCGGCACGATCACCGAAGAGAGTTCCTTGCTGAATCTGCCGGCAATTACCATTCGCAACGCCCACGAACGTCCAGAAGGGATGGATGTCGGTACCCTGATCATGAGTGGCCTGAATGAGGAGCGGGTGCTTGATGCGGTGCAGGTGATCATTTCTCAGCACGACAAGGCGGCGCGGGTGATGCGGCCGGTGCAGGATTACGAGGCAGGCCCGGTTTCCAAGCAGATTCTTCGTGTTGTCATGAGTTACGTCGATTATGTAAATCGTACTGTTTGGTCAAAGCCGGTCTGACCGGCTTGATCGACGCACGTCCGGCTTGGCTGGATTGGCGGATAGGAAGGGGATGGATATTGGGGGAAAAGTGCATCTAGTCTCCGGGGGAACAGGCTTTATCGGGCGACGACTCGTGCAGAGCCTGAATGCCGATGGTGTCACTACTCGCGTTTTGAGCCGGTCGGGAGCGCGCGCTCAGAACAGCGTTGTGGCTGATCTGGTTGATAGGCAAGCCTTGGCGGTCGCTTGTGCCGGGGCCGACACGATTTTTCACTGCGCCGGCTATGCGCATGCATTTTCTTCCTTATCTGGTGACGATACGGAAATGCATTGGCGTGTCAATTTCGAGGGCACGCGCAACCTGGTCGAGGTTGCAGGGCAGGCTGGTGTAAAGCGCTTTGTCTTTCTGTCCAGCGTCAAGGCCATGTCCGAGCCCGGCAACAAGTGTGTCGACGAGGATTTCCCAGGGGAGCCGGAAACAGCCTACGGGCAATCCAAGCGTGCGGCGGAAGCAGCTGTTCTGGCAGCCGGCCTGCGCTTTGGCATGCAGGTGGTTAATCTCCGTCTGGCTATGGTTTATGGCCCCGGCGGGCGGGGAAATCTTGAGCGCATGGGGCGTCTGGTCGGGCGAGGAGTTTTTCCGCCCTTGCCGGAAACGGGCAATCATCGCTCGCTGGTGCATGTGGATGATGTTGTGTCGGCGATGCGGCAGGTTGCCACCGACGTACGGGCTGTTGGGAAAACCTATATCGTTGCTCATCACCTGGCACCCTCGGGGCGCGGCCTGTATGATGCTTTGCGGACTGCAAATGGGTTGCCACCATGCCGGTGGTCGGTTCCTGTTCAGCTCTGGCACCTGGCGGCAAGCTTTGGGGATGGTTTGGAATCTCTGTTGCGGCGCCGTCTTCCGCTGGATCGTGAGGTAGTCGGGCGTCTGCTTGGCTCGGCCTGGTATTCGCCAGCGCGCATCGAACAGGAATTGAACTGGTCGGCCAGGGTATCCCTGACCGACGGTTTGGCTGGAATGTTCAAACAATGAAACGTCTTTTTGATTTGTCTCTTTCGTTGCTTGCCGCCGTACCGTTGGCCGTTCCACTAGTGTTAGTGGCCATTCTGGTCAAGCTGACGTCGCCTGGGCCGGCGCTTTATTGGTCTGATCGTGTCGGGCGCCGCAACCAGATCTTCCGTATGCCGAAATTTCGCAGCATGCGCGTGGGGACACCCGCGGTGGCGACCCATTTACTCAGCGATCCGAAGGCCTGCCTAACTCCGATCGGTTCGTTCCTGCGCAAGTCAAGTTTGGATGAACTGCCGCAGTTGTGGAGCATTCTGGTCGGAGACATGAGCTTTGTCGGGCCGCGGCCGGCGTTGTTCAATCAGGAGGACCTGATCGCGCTACGTACGGAAAAAGGCGTACATGAACTGCTCCCGGGTTTGACCGGCTGGGCCCAAGTCAATGGGCGGGATGAACTGCCGATTCCGCAGAAGGTCGCGCTCGATGTTGAATATCAGCGCGCCCGATCATTGTGGTTTGATATTCGCATTCTGTGGATGACGTTTATCAAGGTGCTGCGGCGCGATGGAGTGACCCATTAATGCTGTCTGCGTAGTCGGCTGTTCGGCATGGTGTGCGGAGCAGTTACAATAGTGGGCTGAATTCAGGATATGTGTGACTGGATTCGCGCCTGCAACCAACCGATACAAATGACCAAAGCCTTCCTATCTTTTTTTGTCTTTATATTTGATCTCTCCGCATTCTTATTCGCTTGGGGAGGGGGCTTTCTGCTGCGTTTCAATTTCGACGTGCCGGCCAATTTTGTTTCGGTATTGACTTGGGGGCTGGTGTTTCTGTTGCCGGCTCATGCCGTGGCTTGTCGCGTTGCCGGTCTGTATCGCGGAATCTGGATGTTTGCCAGCTTGCCGGATCTCAAACGCGTGCTGAGCGCTGTCTGGCTGTCCACCATTGCCCTCCTGATTTTCTTTGTGCTGTATCGCCACGAACAGCAGGTCGTGCCGCGTTCCTTGCTGGTGCTCTATCCGTTGTTGATGGTTGTCTACATGGGGGGCGGTCGTGCTGCCTACCGGATGTGGAAAGAGCATCGCCTGTATGGTGGCCTGATCGCCCAAGGTAAGCCGGTAGTCATTGTCGGGGCGGGGCGGGGCGGGGTCACCCTGGTGCGTGAACTGGAGCGCAGCGCCGACTGGCGGGTGGTCTGTCTGGTCGATGACGACCGCGATAAATGGGGCAGGGAGCTTTCCGGGCATCCGGTAGTGGGCGGCATTGACGCTTTGCCAGAGGTGCTGGCCTCCGAGAAAGCCTCTCACGTGATTTTGGCTATGCCCTCAGCTGCCACAGAAGCATGTCGACGGGCAACCGATCTGGCGGTGGAGGCGGGAGCGCATGTCTTCACGGTGCCGGGACTGGGGGACGTGATGGCGGGAAGGGTCGCCATTTCATCGATTCGTCCGGTGGCGATCGAGGATTTGCTGGGCCGCGAGCCGGTTTGGATCGACTCGGAACATGTTGCTGCCATGGTCTCAGACAAGACCATCCTGGTGACCGGGGCAGGTGGCTCGATTGGCAGCGAGCTATGCCGGCAACTGGCGCGTTTCGGGCCGACACAGCTGGTTCTTTTTGAGCAGAGCGAATTTGCACTGTATACGCTGGAACAGTGGTTTTCGGCCCATTTGCCGGACATCAACCTGGTGCCGCTGGCCGGCGATGTTAAGGATGCGGCTCGCTTGGATGAGGTTTTTGCCGCCTACCAGCCGCAAGTGGTATTTCACGCCGCAGCCTACAAGCATGTACCGTTGATGGAGGTGGGCAATGCCTGGCAGGCTGTACGCAACAACGTCATGGGCACCTTGCGGGTGGCAGAATGTGCCAGCCGCTTCGGCGCCGAACGCTTTGTGCTAATTTCGACTGACAAGGCGGTGAATCCGACCAACGTGATGGGCACTACCAAGCGTCTGGCCGAAATGGTTTGCGAGGCATTGCATCGTCAGGGCGGTGGCACAAAGTTTGGCATGGTGCGCTTCGGCAATGTGCTGGGCAGCACTGGTAGCGTGATTCCCAAGTTTCAGGAACAGATTGCTCGAGGGGGGCCGGTGACGGTCACCCATCCGGAAATTACTCGTTATTTCATGTCAATCCCAGAAGCCGCACAACTGGTACTGCAGGCGGCAGCGATGGGTCAGGGTGGCGAGATATTCGTTCTCGACATGGGTGATCCGGTCAAGATCGTCGATTTGGCGAGCAAGATGATTCACTTGTGCGGTTATACAGATAACGAGATACGTATCGAGTTTTCCGGCTTGCGTCCCGGCGAAAAGCTCTATGAAGAATTGCTGGCCGATGCCGAACAGACTCAGCCGACGCCGCATCCCAAGCTGCGCATTGCCCGGGCGCGGCCGGTTGACGACGAATTCCTGATGAACTTGCAGCCCTGGCTCGCCGAAACCAGCCAGAGCGATGCGCTGGTGCGTCAGGCGCTACAGCAATGGGTCCCGGAATACACCCCGGCCGCCTTCAATCCCTCTTGACTATCCCTCCGGCGACTGCCGCATCATGACCACGGTGACTGTGTGACCCACGAATTCCTCGATCTGCCCCAACTCATTTCCGCTGTCGGCTCGGTTCGTTTGCCCGGCTCGAAAAGTATTTCCAACCGGGTTTTGCTCCTTGCCGCACTGGCCGATGGCGAGACCGAAGTACGTGATTTGCTTGCTTCGGATGATACTGAACGCATGCTTGATGCGCTCAAGATGCTTGGTGTCGGGATTACCCATCTCGGGGGTGAGAACTGGCACATCAAGGGCTGTTCTGGCAATTGCCCGGTCCGGCAGGCTGAATTGTTTCTCGGCAATGCCGGCACGGCTTTTCGCCCATTGACCGCGGCGCTGGCGCTGGCCGGTGGTGATTATGTGCTGAAGGGCGTGGCACGCATGCATGAGCGGCCGATCGGTGATCTGGTCGATGGCTTGCGCCAGTTGGGGGCGGATGTGACCTACCTAGGCAACGAAGGGTATCCGCCGTTGCGTTTGAAGCCGGCTAATATACAGCCGGGCGGCGTGGTCAAGGTGCGTGGTGATGTTTCCAGCCAGTTCCTGACTGGTTTGCTGATGGCGTTGCCATTGACCGGGGAGACTGTTGCGGTCGACGTCGTTGGTGAGTTGATTTCCAAACCTTATATCGAAATCACGCTGGCGACCATGGCGCGTTTTGGGGTAGAGGTTCAGCGTGACGGCTGGCAGCGTTTTACAGTCCTGGGTGGTAGTCGCTATGTCTCGCCGGGAACGATTTACGTTGAAGGTGATGCTTCGTCGGCGTCGTATTTTCTCGCCCAGGGGGCTATAGGCGGCGGACCCGTACGTGTTGAAGGTGTCGGGCGAGACTCTATCCAGGGCGACGTTCGTTTCGCCGAGGCTTTGGCCAAAATGGGTGCGGAAATCGAGATGGGGCCGAACTGGATGGAGGCGCGTGCGCCAAAATCAGGCTTGGTTGCGGTTAACCTCGATTGCAACCACATTCCCGATGCAGCGATGACGCTGGCGGCGACCGCGCTGTTTGCCAAAGGTACGACCACGCTGCGCAATATTGCTAGCTGGCGGGTCAAGGAAACTGACCGAATTGCGGCGATGGCAACCGAATTGCGTAAATTGGGTGCTGTGGTCGAAGAGGGGGAGGATTTCATATCTGTTACCCCGGCAACTCTCAAACCAGCCGCCATTGATACTTACGACGACCATCGCATGGCAATGTGTTTCTCATTGGCCGCTTTCGGTACACCGCTGCGCATCAATGATCCAAAGTGTGTGGCCAAGACTTTCCCTGATTATTTTGAACGCTTTGCGGCCGTCACCAAGGCAGCGCCGGTCATCGCCATCGATGGCCCTTCGGCTTCCGGCAAGGGAACAGTAGCAGCCCGGGTGGCTACAGCACTTGGTTACGCCTATCTCGATTCCGGTGCCCTCTACCGGTTGACCGCACTGGCCGCTCGACAGGCAGCTGTCGATTGGGCGGATGAGACTGCTGTGGCTGCCATTGCCGCTGAGCTCAACGTCGAGTTTTCAGGGGGTGACATCCGTCTAAATGGTGAGCTTGTCGGTGACGCCATTCGTACAGAAGAACTCTCGGTGGGGGCCTCGAAAGTCGCGGCCCTGCCTGCTGTACGGGAGGCGCTGCTTTTTCGCCAACGGGTCTTCAACAAGGCGCCTGGCCTGATTGGTGACGGGCGGGATATGGGCTCGGTCGTCTTCCCCCGCGCAGTGCTAAAAGTGTTCCTGACAGCGAGTGCCGAAGCGCGCGCTGAGCGTCGTTATAAGCAGTTGATCGAAAAAGGATTCTCTGCTAATCTCGCGGACCTTCTGTTGGACTTGAAGCAACGTGACGAGCGCGATTCTCAGCGTAGCGTTGCTCCTCTTCGGCAAGAGGCAGATGCAAAGCTGCTCGACACCACGCATCTCACCATCGAACAGGCGGTGAATCAGGTGCTGGAATGGAGCAGGGAAGCGTTGCAGTAAGGTGTTGCCAGTCAGGTGGCTGGTAATTTGTTTTAAACCCTAACCCGCTGTGGATTTCACGATTCGCGGCAGCATGAAAGCTCTCTCCGTCAATGGAATCTTTTGCTCAACTATTTGAAGAATCCCTGGCTCGCCAGGAAATGCGTCAAGGCGAAGTCATCACTGCAGAAGTGGTGCTCATCGATCACAATTTCGTTGTGGTCAATGCCGGCCTGAAATCGGAATCCTATGTTCCGCTCGAAGAATTTCTGAATGATCAGGGCGAACTCGAAGTCAAGGTGGGCGATTTCGTCCAAGTGGCTATCGAAATGCTGGAAGACGGCTACGGCGCAACGCGCCTGTCCCGTGATCGCGCCAAGCGCATCGCTGCCTGGAACTTCCTGGAAGAAGCCCTGAACAACAACTCCCTGGTTACTGGCACCATCACCGGCAAGGTCAAGGGCGGTCTGACCGTCATGTCCAACGGTGTTCGCGCTTTCCTGCCGGGTTCCCTCGTCGACATGCGTCCGGTCAAGGACACCACGCCGTACGAAGGCAAGACCATGGAGTTCAAGGTCATCAAGCTTGACCGCAAGCGCAACAATGTCGTGATGTCCCGCCGTGCCGTGCTCGAAGCCACCGCTGACAAAGATCGCGAAAAGCTCCTCGAGAACCTCAAGGAAGGCACCACCGTCAAGGGTATCGTCAAGAACATCACCGACTACGGCGCATTCGTCGACCTCGGCGGTATCGATGGCCTGCTGCACATTACCGACCTGGCCTGGCGTCGTGTCCGTCACCCGAGCGAAGTGCTCAACGTCGGTGACGAAGTTACCGCCAAGATCCTCAAGTTCGATGCCGAGAAGAACCGCGTCTCCCTGGGTATGAAGCAACTGGGCGACGATCCGTGGGTCGGCATCGCCCGCCGTTACCCGGCCGGCACCCGCCTGTTCGGCAAGGTCACCAACCTGACCGACTATGGTTCCTTCGTTGAAATCGAACAGGGCATCGAAGGCCTGGTTCACGTTTCTGAAATGGACTGGACCAACAAGAACGTTCATCCGTCCAAGGTTGTCCAGCTCGGCGACGAAGTCGAAGTCATGATCCTCGAGATCGACGAAGAGCGTCGTCGTATCTCCCTGGGTATGAAGCAGTGCCAAGCCAATCCTTGGGACGACTTCGCGATGAACCACAAGAAGGGTGACAAGGTTAAGGGCGCCATCAAGTCGATCACCGACTTCGGCATCTTCATCGGTCTGCCTGGCGGTATCGATGGTCTGGTTCACCTGTCCGACCTGTCCTGGTCTGCGACCGGCGAAGAAGCCATCCGCAACTTCAAGAAGGGCGACGAAGTTGAGGCGCTGGTCCTCGGCATCGACGTCGAGAAGGAGCGTATCTCCCTCGGTATCAAGCAGATGGAAGGTGATCCGTACACCAACTTCATCGCTACCCACGAAAAGAACAGCATCGTGAACTGCACCGTCAAGACGGTCGACGCTCGCGGCGCTGTGCTGACGCTGGATGGTGAGAACGAAGGTTACCTGCGTGCTTCCGAATTCTCGCGTGATCGTATCGACGACCTGTCGCAGCACCTCAAGGTGGGCGATACGGTTGAAGCCATGATCATCAACGTGGATCGCAAGACCCGTGGTATCAACCTTTCCATCAAGGCCAAGGACAATGCCGAACAGCACGAAGCCATGCAGAAACTTTCTGCCGAGTCTTCCGCTGCTGCCTCCGGTACGACCAACCTGGGTGCTCTTTTGAAGGCCAAGCTCAACCAGCAAGGCTGATAAGGCAAAAGCATGACCAAATCCGAGCTCATCGCCCGGCTGGCGGAGCGGTTTCCCCAGTTGGTGGCGAAAGATGCTGATTTTGCGGTCAAGATGATTCTCGATGCGATGTCCGAAGCACTTGTGCGAGGAGATCGTATCGAGATCCGCGGATTCGGCAGCTTTGCGCTCAACTATCGGCCGCCGCGTACTGGCCGTAACCCCAAATCAGGGGAAAAGGTTGGCGTCCCGGCCAAGTGGGTTCCCCACTTCAAGGCTGGAAAAGAATTGCGCGAAAGGGTCGATCAGGCGATCTGACGTCGGGCTTGGCCCAATGTGGTAGATTCAGGGCAGTGAATGATTTCACTGCCCTTTTTTATTGAATGTCATGACAGCACTGACTTGGGCCATACGGGCCATTATTTTTATCTTTCTGGTCGTTTTTGCGACCCAGAACACCGATCCGGTAAGCCTGCGCATTCTTCCTGGGGCGATCTGGCAGACGCCACTGGTGATCGCCTTGCTGGCCTTCTTTATCGGTGGCGTGATACTTGGCGCGCTCTCGTTGCTTGGTGTCATTTTCCGGCAGCGCCGTGAAATCTCCAGCCTGAAGCGCGAGGTTGTGCAAAAACCATCTTCGCTTACCCCGGAAGCGCCGCCAAACGCATGAACGAATTATTCGAATACTGGCAGCTACTGCTGATACCGGCCTTTTTTGCCTTGGGCTGGATCGCTGCCCGCGTCGACATGCAGCAAGTCGTGCATGAATCGCGCACCTTGCCCCGTTCCTATTTTCAAGGTCTGAATTTTCTGCTCAATGAGCAGCCGGACAAGGCAATCGATTCCTTTCTCGAAGTTGCCAAGGTTGATTCGCAAACCGTCGAGTTGCATTTTGCTCTTGGCAACCTGTTTCGCCGGCGTGGCGAAACCGAGCGTGCAATACGCATGCACCAGAATCTGATTGACTTGCCTGATCTCGATGACAAAGTGCGTTTGCAGGCGCTGTCGGAGTTGGGGCAGGATTATTTGAAGGCGGGCCTGCTCGATCGGGCTGAAGAAATATTTAATAAATTGTTGGGAACTGATTTTGAGGAAGAGGCCAAGCGCAGTCTTCTGGAAATTTATCAGGTCGAGAAGGAGTGGTTGAAGGCAATAGAAATAGCCCGTGAATTGCCGGATGTCGCGTCGCATCGCGATATCGCCGAGTACTACTGCGAACTGGCGGCCAACGAAATCATGCGTTCCCGTCCGGATTCGGCGCGTGAGTATCTTGAGGTGGCGACCCAGGAGAATCGGAAGTGCGTGCGGGCGAGTCTCCTGCAAGGGGATCTGTTGATGCAGGAGGTCGATCTCAACGGCGCGATCGAAGCCTGGCAGCGTATCGAGCAACAGGATCCCGCATATCTGGCGCTGGTCGCCCAGCGACTGCTCGAGGCTTATCGCAGGCTTGAACGGCCGGCCGAAGGCATTGCACTGCTGAGCGGTTATCTTGAACGCTATCCCTCGCTCGATCTGCTCGAGGTGGTCTATCAGCTGGTTCTTGAAAGCGAAGGTGTCGAAGCGGCCTATCGTTTGGTGCGGGCCGAGCTCCAGCGCAATCCCACCTTGCTAGGCCTGGAAAAACTGATGAGCGCGCGTTTGCCGCTGGTGGCGCCGGAGGTTCGTCCGGATGTCGAGTTGGCGAGGACCATTATCCAGGGCTACACGAAACGTCTGTCGCGCTATCGATGCGATAATTGCGGTTTCAAGGCCCGCCAGTTCTATTGGCGTTGTCCGGCCTGTGGTGGTTGGGAAACCTATCCGCCGCGGCGCAGTGAAGAATTCGATCAATCCTTGTAGGAAGTCTTATGAAAATCACCGTTGTCGGCACCGGCTATGTTGGTCTGGTCAGTGGCACCTGTCTGGCTGAAGTAGGTAACGATGTTCTTTGTCTGGACGTCGATCCGGAGAAAATCCGCATTCTCGAAGAAGGCGGTATCCCGATCTTCGAGCCTGGTCTGCAGGAAATGGTCCGCCGCAATGTTGCCGCCGGTCGCCTGCACTTCACCACCGACGTTGAAAAAGCCGTGCAGCACGGCACGATTCAGTTCATCGCGGTTGGTACGCCGCCTGATGAAGATGGTTCTGCAGACCTTCAATACGTTCTTGGCGCAGCCCGCAACATCGGCCGTTTGATGACTGACTATAAAGTCGTTGTTGACAAGAGCACCGTGCCGGTTGGTACAGGTGCCAAGGTCAAGGCTGCCATCGCTGACGAACTCGCCAAGCGGGGTATCGATATCCCTTACAGCGTTGTCTCCAATCCTGAGTTCCTCAAGGAAGGAGCGGCTGTCGAAGACTTCATGCGTCCCGACCGCATCGTCGTCGGCGCCGAGGAAGAGCAGGCCATCCACCTCATGCGTGCCCTTTACGCACCCTTCCAGCGCAACCATGAGCGCCTGATCATTACTGACGTCAAGAGCGCAGAACTGACCAAGTATGCCGCCAACGCCATGCTGGCGACGCGTATCAGTTTCATGAACGAACTGGCCAATCTGGCTGAAGTGCTGGGTGCCGACATTGAAATGGTTCGTCAGGGTATCGGCTCTGATCCGCGCATCGGCTACCACTTCCTTTACCCTGGTTGCGGTTACGGTGGCTCCTGCTTCCCCAAGGACGTCAAGGCGCTCATCGCGACGGCCAAGGACGATGCAGATATTACCCTCAAGGTACTGACTGCCGTCGAGGAAGCCAACGATGCCCAGAAGCACGTGCTGACGCGCAAGCTCAAGGCACGCTTCGGCGATCTCAAGGGCAAGCATTTCGCCCTGTGGGGCCTGGCATTCAAGCCGAATACCGACGACATGCGTGAGGCGCCCAGCCGTGAACTGATTGCTGACTTGTTCGCCGCCGGCGCCACCGTGACGGCCTACGATCCTGTCGCCATCCACGAAACCCAGCGCATCTACGGTGATGACAGCCGTCTGCAATATGCTGAAAACCCGATGGGTGCTCTCAACAACGCCGATGCGCTGCTGATCGTTACCGAATGGAAGGAATTCCGTAGTCCGGATTTTGAGGCCATCAAGGCAACGCTCAAGAGCCCGGTGATCTTCGACGGCCGTAACCTGTATGACCCGAAATTCGTGCGTGCTACAGGCATCGAGTATTTCGCAATCGGGCGCTGATCAATGAGCAGCAGCATGCTGGAAAAGATTTCGCAGGTTCGTCTGCTGGTAGTTGGCGACGTGATGCTTGACCGCTATTGGTTCGGCGAGGTCAGCCGGATTTCGCCCGAGGCGCCGGTGCCGGTGGTCAAGGTTCAGCGCATGGAAGAGCGTCTCGGCGGGGCGGCCAATGTTGCCCGCAACGCCGCTTCGCTCGGGGCCGTTTCAGCCCTGCTGTCAGTGGTTGGTGACGACGAGGCGGGGCGTACGCTCGGGCGCCTGCTCGAAGAAGGTCAAATCGATGCCAATTTGCACGTTGACCGTGAAATCGACACCACTGTGAAGTTGCGCGTCATTGGTCGTCAGCAGCAACTGCTGCGCATCGATTTCGAGACGACCCCTTCGCACGAAGTGCTGCAGGCCAAGCTGGCCGATTTTGAAACCCGGGTTGTCCAGTCCGATGTGGTGGTCCTTTCCGACTACGGCAAGGGCGGATTGACGCATATCGCCGAGATGATCCGCATCGCGCGCGCTCACGACAAACCGGTGCTGGTCGATCCCAAAGGCGATGAGTGGGGCAAGTATTCAGGTGCTACCGTGATCACGCCAAATCGCTCGGAGCTGAAAGAGGTTGTCGGGCGCTGGTCGTCGGATGACGAACTGGCTGCCAAGGCCAGCAAGTTGCGCGGCGAGCTCGGCCTCGAAGCCTTGCTGGTTACCCGCAGCGAGGAGGGCATGACCCTTTTCGCTGATGAGACACACCATCAGCCGGCCCTGGCGCGCGAAGTATTCGACGTTTCCGGAGCTGGCGATACGGTGATCGCCACACTGGCCGTCATGATCGCTGCCGGCGCCGATTGGGCCGAAGCCATTCGGGTCGCCAATATCGCCGCCGGCATCGTCGTCGGCAAACTTGGTACCGCCGTTGTCAGCCGTGAAGAACTTGCCGCAGCCCTGTAAGGAATAATCATGTACACAGTCGTTACCGGCGCTGCCGGCTTCATTGGTTCCAATATCGTCAAGGCGCTCAACGAGCGGGGCCTAACGAAGATCATCGCGGTCGACAACCTGACCAAGGCCGACAAGTTCAAGAACCTGATCGATTGCGAGATTGCCGATTACATCGACAAGAACGATTTCATCGCACGCATTCAGGCCGGCCATTTCGATGGCGAGATCGATGCCATTTTCCACGAGGGTGCCTGCTCGGACACCATGGAAACCGACGGTCGCTACATGATGGAAAACAACTTCCGTTATTCATCCATTCTGCTCGACTGGTGTCTCGATCAGGATGTCCAGTTCCTCTATGCCTCCAGCGCCGCCACCTACGGGGCCAGCAACGTTTTCAAGGAAGAGCGCCAATACGAAGGGCCGCTCAACGTTTACGGCTACTCCAAGTTCCTCTTCGACCAGATCGTCCGCCAGAAGCTGGCGCAGGACCCGTCTTCGCAGATCGTCGGCTTCCGCTACTTCAACGTCTATGGTCCGCGCGAAACGCACAAGGGGCGCATGGCCTCCGTCGCCTTCCACAACTTCAACCAGTTCCGCGCTGACGGCAAGGTCAAGTTGTTCGAAGGTTCGCACGGCTACCCGGACGGCGGTCAGCAGCGCGATTTCGTTTTCGTCGGCGACGTCGCCAAGGTCAATCTGTATTTCCTCGATCACCCGGAAAAGTCCGGCATTTTCAACCTCGGTTCCGGTCGGGCGCAGAGTTTCAACGATGTCGCGGTTGCTGCGGTCAACGGCTGCCGGAAGGCAAAAAGCGAAGCGCCGCTATCGCTTGACGAATTGCGGGCACAGGGTTTGCTGGAATACGTCGCCTTCCCCGAGGCGCTGAAAGGCAAGTATCAGGCATTCACCCAGGCCGATCTGACGCGCCTGCGCGACGCCGGCTACGCTGCGCCGATGGCGACGGTTGAGGAGGGCGTCTCCCAATACATCGAGTGGCTCAATAAAAATGTATAAAACCCTGCAGGATTTTGTCGGAAACACGCCGCTGGTTCGCCTCGTGCGCATCCCGGGCATTGAAAACGACCAGCGCAACAACGTCATTCTGGCCAAGCTTGAAGGCAACAACCCGGCCGGTTCGGTGAAAGACCGCCCGGCGCTGTCGATGATCGTCCACGCCGAAGCACGCGGCGACATCAAGCCCGGTGACACGCTGATCGAGGCGACTTCCGGCAACACCGGCATCGCGCTGGCCATGGCGGCGGCGATCAAGGGCTACAAGATGATTCTCGTGATGCCCGAGAACCAGAGCATCGAACGCCGCCAGAGCATGCGCGCCTACGGCGCCGAACTGGTGCTGACGCCAAAGGATGGCGGCATGGAACTGTGTCGCGACGTCGCAGAAAAGATGCGCGACGAAGGCAAGGGGATCATCCTCGACCAGTTTGGCAACCCGGATAATCCGCTGGCTCATATCGAAGGCACCGGCCCGGAAATCTGGCGTGACACCGACGGCAAGATCACGCATTTCGTTTCCAGCATGGGGACGACCGGCACCATCATGGGTACTTCGGCGTACCTCAAGACGCAAAATCCGGCCATCCAGATCGTCGGTTGCCAGCCGGAAGACGGCAGCCAAATCCCCGGCATCCGCAAATGGCCGGAAGCTTACCTGCCTAAAATTTTCGATAAAAATCGGGTTGACCGTGTAGAAAGCGTCAGTCAGGCCGATGCCGAGGCCATGACACGCCGGCTGGCGATGGAAGAGGGCATCTTCGCCGGCATTTCATCCGGTGGCGCCTTGGCGGTGGCCTTGCGACTGTCGCAGGAGCTGGAAAATGCAGTGATCGTCACCATCGTCTGCGACCGCGGCGATCGCTACCTGTCTACGGGCGTTTTCCCGGCATGAAGCCTGTTCTCGTCTTTGACATCGAGACCATTCCCGACGTCGCTGGCCTCCGCCGCCTGAACGATCTGCCGGCCGGGCTTTCCGACGATGAAGTCGCCGAACTCGCCTTCCAGCAGCGGCGCGCCAAGACGGGCAATGACTTCCTGCAATTGCACCTGCAGCGCATTGTCACCATTTCCTGCGTGCTGCGTACCAGCGAGGGACTCAAGGTTTGGTCGCTGTCTGAGCCGGATCTCAACGAAGGCGCCATCATCCAGCGCTTCTTCGATGGCATCGAGAAGTTTACGCCACAGATCGTTTCGTGGAATGGCAGCGGTTTCGATCTGCCGGTCCTGCACTACCGCGGCATGTTGCACGGTGTTGCCGCACCGCGCTACTGGGATCTCGGTGACGGCGACTACGCCGATTCGCGCGATTTCAAGTGGAACAACTATATCAGCCGCTACCACATGCGCCATCTCGATCTGATGGATCTGCTGGCCCTCTACAACGCCCGGGCCAACGCGCCGCTCGACGATCTGGCCAAGCTTTACGGTTTTCCTGGCAAGCTCGGCATGGATGGCGGCAAGGTCTGGGAGGCCTGGCAGGCTGGCAAGAGCGCCGAGATTCGGGATTACTGCGAGACCGATGTGATCAATACCTATCTGGTCTATAACCGTTTCCGCCGCATGCGCGGCGAGCTGACCGCCGCCGAAGAGCTGGCCGAATGTGATTTCATCAAGGCCCAGTTGGCCCGGATCGGTGCGCTGCACTGGCAAGAGTTTCTCGCCGCCTGGCAGTAAATAAGCGCTGCCTCGACGGTATAATTACAAGTTCTCAAACCCAACCGCAGAGAGATAACGATGGCTCTAAACAACGTTCCTTCCGGCAAGTCGCTGCCCGACGATTTCAACGTCATCATCGAAATCACGGCCCATTCCGAACCCGTCAAATACGAAGTTGACAAGGAAAGCGGCGCGATTTTCGTCGATCGTTTCATGTCGACCTCGATGCATTATCCCTGCAATTACGGCTACATCCCCCACACCATCGCCGGTGATGGCGATCCGGTCGACGTCCTGGTGGTCAGCCCGTTCTCCTTGCCGCCGGGTGTTGTCGTGCGTTGCCGCCCGCTTGGTCAGCTGTCGATGACCGATGAAGGTGGCGAGGATGCCAAGCTTCTGGCCGTCCCGGTCGACAAGCTGACCCCGCTCTACAAGGACGTCAAGACCTATGAAGACATGCCGGAACTGCTGCGCAAGCAGATCGCCCACTTCTTCGAGCACTACAAGGATCTCGAGCCAGGCAAGTGGGTCAAGGTCAATGGCTGGGAAGGCATTGAAGCCGCCAGAAACGAGATTCTGACCGGCATCCAGCGTTACAACGACGCGAAAGACAAGCCGGCTTACTAAGCACGTCATGTTGCGTATCGCCGTTGCCCAGTTCAACGCCACCGTCGGTGACCTGACGGGCAACGTCGAACGCATCATCCAGTGCGCCGTCGAGGCCAAAGCCCGCGGCGCTCAGGTGCTGCTGACGCCCGAACTGGCGTTATGCGGCTACCCGCCCGAAGACCTGTTGCTACGCCCGGATTTCTACCGGGCCTGCAACCGGGCGCTTGATGACCTGGCCTGCCGGGTCGATGGCATCGCCGTTATCGTCGGCCATCCTGCCGAGCATGACGGTCACTGCTTCAATGCGGCGACGGTCATCGAAAATGGCCGGAAAATAGCGGTGTACCGCAAGATTCGCCTGCCGAATTACGAAGTTTTCGACGAAAGACGTTATTTCGAGCCTGGTGCTGACGCCTGTGTCGTCACCCTCGGTGGCGTGCGCTGCGGCATCAATATCTGCGCCGATATCTGGGAAGAGGGCGCAGCCGAGCTGGCCAGGAAGGCGGGCGCCGAACTGCTGCTGGTCCTTAACGCCTCGCCCTGCCATCTCGAAAAACATCAGCAACGCGCCCAGGTACTCGGCGAGCGCATCGACGCCACGGGCATTCCGGCGATCTACTGCAATCTGGTCGGCGGCCAGGATGAGCTGGTCTTCGATGGCGCTTCGTTCGCGCTCGATGCCCGGAAAAAATGCTGCATGCGCTTGCCTTCGTTCGAGGAAGCGCTGGGCATCGTTGATTTCGATGCCGGCCACCTCTATTCCGAACAGCTGGCCGAAGAGTTGTCGATCGAGGCCGAAGCCTACCAGGCGCTGGTTCTCGGCGTTCGTGACTACATCGGCAAGACCGGGTTCAAGGGCGCCATCATCGGCCTGTCCGGCGGTATCGACTCGGCGCTGACGCTCTGCGTCGCGGTCGATGCGCTGGGTGCCGACAAGGTGCGGGCGGTCATGATGCCGTCACCCTATACGGCGCAGATGAGTCTCGATGATTCACGCGAGATGATCCGCGTCCTCGGCGTGCGCTACGACGAGATCGCCATTGCGCCAGCGATGGACGTCTACAGCAGCATGCTTGATCCGTTGTTCGTCGGCCTGCCGGCCGATACGACCGAAGAAAACATCCAGGCGCGCATTCGCGGCAACATCCTGATGGCCATCTCCAACAAGACGGGGTCGCTTGTGCTGACCACCGGCAACAAGTCGGAAATGGCGGTTGGCTACTGCACGCTGTACGGCGACATGGCCGGCGGCTTCGCGGTGATCAAGGACGTCTACAAGACGCTGGTCTATCGTTTGTCGCGTTATCGCAATACGCTGTGCCAGGGCGATCTGGTGATTCCTGAAAACATCATCGTCCGGCCGCCATCGGCGGAACTGAAACCCGATCAGACTGACCAAGATTCATTGCCACCCTACGAGGTGCTCGATGCCATCGTCCGCGCCTACATGGAAGAAGACCGCAGCCCGCGCGAAATCATCGCCGCCGGGTTGCCCGAAGATGCGGTGCGGCGGGTTGTTCGTCTGCTTCATGTCGCCGAATACAAGCGCCGTCAGGCGCCGATCGGCATTCGCATAACGACGCGTGGTTTTGGCAAGGATTGGCGGTATCCTATTACCAATCGATATTCAGACGAATTTTAAGAACCTGCAAAGAGGAATCAGCCCATGAAAAAAATCGAAGCTGTCATCAAACCGTTCAAGCTCGACGAAGTGCGCGAGGCCCTGTCAGAAATCGGTATCGCCGGCCTGACTGTTACCGAGGTCAAGGGTTTCGGTCGCCAGAAGGGGCATACCGAGTTGTATCGTGGCGCCGAATACGTGGTCGATTTCCTGCCCAAGATCAAGATCGAGATTGTCGTCAATTCCGACAATGTCGAACCAGCCATCGAGGCCATCATCAAGGCAGCGCGTACCGGCAAGATTGGCGATGGCAAGATTTTTGTCACCTCGGTTGAGCAGGTAGTGCGCATTCGCACCGGCGAAACGAACGAAGCCGCGATCTGATCACTGTCTTCGGGCCGGAGATCGCATTTCTACGGTCAACCGTAAAAAACGGCCAAAAATGAAAAGGGCAGCTGCGGCTGCCCTTTGTCATTTCTGGTTGCGCAGCAGAACGATCAGCGCGCCTTCGCCGCCATCGGGCGGCTTGGCCTGGCAATAGGCCAGCACTTCCTGGCGTTGGGCCAGCCAGCCGCGCACCAGTTGGCGCAGGATGGGGGTTTTCTGCGGCGAACCGAGACCCTTGCCATGCACGACCCGGACACAACGCTTGCCGTGATGCAGGCATTCAGCCAGAAAACCGGCGAGCAACTGCCGGGCTTCATCCCGGTTCAGGCCGTGCAAGTCGATTTCATCCTGAATTACCCAGCGTCCGCGGCGCAAATCGCGCAGGACATTCTGGGCCAATCCGGTGCGCAAATAATGCGGCTCGTCACCGCCCTCGAGGCGATCCTGCAGGCCGATGTGGCCGTGCAGGCTTTCGTGCAGGGCGGCCTGTTCGTCGGCAAGATGCTGGAGCGGGCGGGGTGGCGGTGGCCGTTTGCCGTGCACGACGAGGTTGGGCGGGGGGAGTGGCTGGACGCCGCTCATCGCAGCCCGAAATTCGGCCTGGACCGGATCGAGTTTGGCTGGCGGCTTTGCTTCGGCGGGAGTGCTCCAGTGCGCCGGCAAAGCCTCCGGGCGTGCTTTTTTGCGTTCGGCAGGCTTTTTTTCGCTGGCCGGCGGCCGGGGTGGGGCTACCAGCTTCGGTTTGTTCAGCTGAACGCGATTGACCGGCGGCAGTGGCTTGATGTCGGCCACTTCCGCCTGGAAGGCAGCAAGGTCTTCCGGGTCGATCAAATTCAGGCGAGCGCGTCGAGGTAACGCTCGGCGTCGAGCGCCGCCATGCAGCCGGTGCCGGCTGACGTGCAAGCCTGCTTGTAGATCTGGTCCTGGACGTCGCCGGCGGCAAAAACGCCGGTGATGCTGGTCTGCGTTGCATTGCCATTGCGGCCGGCTTCGGTGACCAGGTAGCCGTTGTCCATTTCCAGCTGGCCGGCAAAGATGTCGGTGTTCGGCTTGTGCCCGATGGCGATGAAAACGCCGTGCACCGCCACATCCTGTGTCGCGTCGGTGAGCTTGTTCTTGACGCGCAGACCGGTGACCCCGGAATCGTCGCCGAGCACTTCGTCGAGCGTGGTGTTGTAGAGGATGGTGATCTTGCCTTCGGCTTCCTTCTTGAACAGCTTGTCCTGCATGATCTTTTCGGCCTTGAATTTTTCGCGGCGATGGATCAGTGTCACATGGCTGGCAATATTGGCGAGGTAGAGTGCTTCCTCGACGGCCGTGTTGCCGCCACCGACCACGGCGACCGGCTTGTTGCGGTAGAAGAAGCCGTCGCAGGTGGCGCAGGCCGAAACGCCCTTGCCCATGAACTTTTCCTCGGAAGGCAGACCCAAGTACTGGGCCGAAGCGCCGGTCGAGATGATCAGGGCATCGCAGGTGTAGGTGCCGGAATCGCCGATCAGGGTGAAGGGCTTCTCGGTCAGTTTGGCGGTATGGATGTGGTCGAAGACGATGTCGGTTTCGAAGCGGCGGGCGTGGGCTTCGAAGCGGGCCATCAGATCGGGGCCCTGCACACCATCGGCATCGGCCGGCCAGTTATCGACTTCGGTTGTCGTCATGAGCTGGCCGCCCTGGGCCATGCCGGTGATGAGCACTGGCTTGAGGTTGGCGCGGGCAGCGTAGACGGCGGCGGTGTAGCCGGCCGGGCCGGAGCCGAGAATGATGAGTGGGTTGTGACGGGCGTTTTGGGACATGGTCATCCTCTTGGGTGATTAATGGGAAAATTATAGCGTTCTCTGAGCCTGCAATTTTTTCGAAGTTCCTATGTAATTTGGGAAAGCGGTTTATAATCATTTCGTAACTCTATGAACGGAAACTGATTTATGTCAGCAACCCCATGTGGTTTGAGCTTGGTAGTCTTGCGCAATGTCCCCTTGTTTTCCGGGCTGGACGAGCATGAACTGGAAAAACTCTCCAGAGTTGCCGGTCGCAAGCGTGTCGAACGCGGTGCTTCCGTCGTGCGGGCCGGCGACAGTACGGATTCCCTGTATGTCCTGATCAGTGGTCGGGCAAAGGTGACCAATACCGACGAAGAGGGTCGCGAGATCATTCTGGCCTGGCTGGGCCCTGGCGAGTTCTTCGGCGAAATGGGCCTGATCGATGGCAGTCCGCGCTCGGCCAACGTCGTCGCCGCCGAAGCCTGCGAGCTGCTGTTTCTCGACAAGGATTCGCTGCAGCGCTGCATGCAGGACAATTTCCAGGTTGCGCAGAAGTTGATGAAGATTCTTGTCCTGCGTTTGCGCGAGGCCGATCGCAAGATCGAAAGCCTTGCCCTGCTGGACGTTTATGGCCGTGTAGCCCGTCTCCTGCTCGATATGTCGGAGATTGTGGACGGCAATCGTGTGGTGAAGAAAAAGATGTCGAAGCAGGATATGGCGAAAATGATTGGTGCATCGCGTGAAATGGTCAGCAAGGTCATGCGCGATCTGGAATTGAGCGGTTACATCCGTTACGAGAATGACATTCTGGTCATTCCCGGAGTCGCCTGACGGTGGGTGCTCGGATGGTGAATCGGGCAGCGGCGCCTAGCCCGCTGCCGGAAAAAATCGGCTCGTTGCTGCAGGAGTCGCGCTGGTTGGGCGTTGGCGCTATCGCCTTGTTCCTGACCATGGCGCTATGGGGGTTCAGCAAGGAAGATCCGGGCTGGTCGCATGCCGTCGGCTCGGCCTCCTTGCACAATCCGGCCGGCCGGGCCGGCGCCTGGATCGCCGATCTGATGCTTTACATTTTCGGGCTGTCTGCCTGGTGGTGGATTGTTCTGCTCGGCATGTTCGTGTGGTGGGGCTTCCGCAAATACCATTCGCCCGAAGACCACAAGCAACACCCGCTGTTCATTGCGCTGGGCGGCTTTTCCTTCCTGTTGGTGGCCAGTTCGTCGCTTGAGGCGCTACGTTTTTATTCGCTGAAGGCGGCGCTGCCGCTGGTGCCGGGCGGCATGCTCGGCATCGAGCTTGGCCGCCTGCTATCCACCCAGTTCGGCTACACCGGGGCGACACTGTTCCTGCTCGCCGTCATGGCGGCCGGCTGGAGCATATTTTCCGGCATGTCCTGGGTCTGGGCCTTCGAGCAATTGGGGCTGTTTCTTGAAAGCTTCCTCGGCTTCTTCTATGGCCGCGTCGATGCCTGGCGTGACCGGCAGATCGGCAAGGAAGTCGCGCAGAAGCGCGAAGTCGTCGTCAAGGAAGAAAAGCAGCGCGTCGAACTGCACGATCCGATCATCATCGAAACACCACCGCCCGAGGTGCCAATTTCGAAGAAGGCAGAAGCGCGCATCGAGCGCGAAAAGCAGGTGGCGCTGTTCCCTGAGGCGATCTTCGGTGGCCAGTTGCCGCCGCTGCATCTGCTCGACCCGGCGCCGCCGGCCACCGAGACGGTCAGTGCCGAAACGCTGGAATACACCTCGCGCCTGATCGAGCGCAAGCTCGCTGACTTCGGCGTCCAGGTCAAGGTTCTGGCCGCGATGCCCGGTCCGGTCATCACGCGTTACGAAATCGAGCCGGCGGTGGGCGTCAAGGGCGCCCAGATCGTCAATCTGGCCCGCGACCTGGCCCGCGCCCTGGCCATGGTTTCGATCCGCGTCGTCGAGACGGTGCCCGGCAAGTCGTGCATGGCGCTCGAACTACCCAATCCCAAGCGGCAGATGGTCAAGCTCTCCGAGATCATCTCGAGCAAGCCGTACAACGACATGACCAGCCCGCTGACCGTCTGCCTTGGCAAGGACATCGGTGGTCTGCCGGTGGTCGCCGACCTGGCCAAGACGCCACACCTACTGGTTGCCGGGACGACTGGTTCGGGCAAGTCGGTTGGCGTCAATGCGATGATCCTGTCGATGCTCTACAAGGCCGAGCCGGATCAGGTCCGCCTCATCATGGTCGACCCGAAGATGCTCGAACTGTCGATCTACGAAGGGATTCCGCATCTGCTGGCCCCTGTCGTCACCGACATGAAACAGGCGGCCAACGCGCTGCACTGGTGCGTCACCGAGATGGAAAAACGCTACAAGCTGATGTCGGCGATGGGCGTCCGCAACATTGCCGGCCTCAACACCAAGATCCGCGATGCCGAGAAACGTGGCGAACACATCCCGAATCCGCTGACCCTGACCCCGGAAACCCCGGAGCCGCTGAAGACCATGCCTTTCATCGTCGTCATCATCGACGAACTGGCCGACCTCATGATGGTTGTCGGCAAGAAGGTCGAAGAGCAGATCGCCCGTCTGGCCCAGAAGGCGCGGGCTTCGGGCATCCACCTGGTGCTGGCGACGCAGCGGCCGTCGGTTGACGTGATTACCGGCCTGATCAAGGCCAACATTCCAACCCGCCTGTCCTTCCAAGTGTCGAGCAAGATCGACTCGCGCACCATCCTCGACCAGATGGGCGCCGAAGCGCTGCTCGGCCAGGGCGACATGCTTTACCTGGCGCCGGGCACCGGCTATCCGACCCGCGTCCATGGGGCCTTCGTTTCCGATGACGAAGTGCACCGCGTCGTCGAACATTTGAAGGCGACCGGCGCGCCGGAGTACATCGAAGACATCCTGACCGGTTCGGGAGGCGATGACGAAGAGGGCAGTGAAGCGGGCGAGGGTGGTGGCGATGCCGAGAGCGATCAGCTCTACGATCAGGCCGTCGATATCGTGCTCAAGAACCAGCGCGCCTCGATTTCGCTGGTCCAGCGCCACCTGCGCATCGGCTACAACCGTTCTGCCCGTTTGATCGAGGCGATGGAAAAGGCCGGGCTGGTGTCAACCATGGACGGTCGTGGCGGGCGCGAAGTGTTGATGAAAAAGCCGGCGGAGTGATTTTCACCAGCAATTTGTTACACCCTGAAACAGCGCACCCCGCGCCAAACCGCTAAGCTTCAAATATGAAATTTGCCCAAAAATTCCGGTTGACCGTAGCGTTGGCCTTGTTCCCGTTGCTGGCCCACGCTGGCGCGGTCGATCAGTTGCACGATTTCCTCAAAAGCACGCGCACGCTGAAGGCCGATTTTTCGCAGATGGTTATCGGCAAGAACGGTCGCAAGCCGCAGCAGTCCTCGGGGACCGTCGCCATTTCGCGGCCGGGCAAGCTGCGTTGGGAAATTTTGAAGCCGTATCCCCAACTGGTTGTCGGCGACGGCGAGAAAGTCTGGATTCACGATCCCGATCTGCAGCAGGTCACCGTGCGCAAGGCTGGCCAAGCCATTGGCGGTTCGCCGGCGGCGCTGCTCTCGGGCAGCAACGAGCTGGAAAAGAACTTCACGCTCAAGGAAGCCGGCGAAGCCGAAGGCATGGCTTGGGTCGAAGCCACCCCGAAGGCGGGCGACAGCGGTTTCGAGGCAGTTCGCCTCGGTTTTGCCGGCAACGACCTCAAAGCCATGGAGTTGCAGGACAGCTTTGGCCAGACGACGCACATTCGCTTCAACAAGATCGAACGCAATCCGGCCTTGCCCGCCAGCACCTTCAAGTTCACCCCGCCAGCCGGTGCCGATGTGGTGGGTGAGTAAGCCAGCCGGAAAGCCAGGTTTCCACGGTCAACCGTAAAAAACCGCCAAAATTGAAAGCCTGCTGATCGCCTATTGCATCGAATGCAGGCCGATCATCGTCCCTTCCGTGTCGACGACCAGCGCGATAAATCCGTATTGCCCGATGGCCATTTTTTCCTTGTGAATTTTGCCACCAGCCTTGACGGCTTTTGCCGCCTGCACGGCACAATCGGCACAGCTGAAATAGACCAGAACGCTGTTGTCGCCTGAGCCGCATCCCTCCATTTTGACCAAGGCACCGGGTGCGCCGTAGCTATCCGGCTGCATCGGGAAGGCCCACATTTCCAAGCCTGGCGGGCTTTCCAGCCGGGTCAGTTCAACGTCGAAAACCGCCTGGTAGAAGGCTTTCGCGCGCTCCATTTCCTGTATGTAAATTTCAAACCAGCCTACCGGATTGTTCATGATTACCTCCGTATCTAGATTGATCGACCATCGAATTCAGTGACCGGAATGGATGTTAGATCCAGACCTTCGACACAACGCAGGTTGATCGCAGCCATGTTTCTCCCCTTGGGATCGACGCCTTCCGCATAGGGATGAATGCCACAGGTCGGGCAGAAGCGGTGCTGGATGACATGCTTGTTGAAGGTGTAGGTGCTGGCCGCGTCTTCCGGTGTCAGCAGGGTCAGTTTCTCGCGCGGCAGGAACCAGAGCAGTGAGCCCTTGCGCGAACAGATCGAGCAATTGCAGGCAACGGCGCCCTCAATATCACCTTCCAGTTCGAACGCTACCTTGCCGCAGTGACAGCTTCCTTTGTAGATCATCGATGCGTCTCCTCGTTGAAGTTCTGCCGCCAGTCAACATTGAAAGCCGGATTGCCGGGCAGGTAAAGGCGAATGGCATAGTCCGGCGCTGGTTTGAGCGCGCAGAGGCCTACTGGTTCCATGTCTGACCGGATTTTTTGGGGCAAATATCCGGCGATGAAACCATTGATCAGGCGAAACGAAAAACGTGGCTTTCCGGTGTCAGTTCGCGTTGCCAGACGGTCAGGCCGGGCGGCTTGAGCCACAGCGTCCAGCCGTGCTGGACATTGCGGAAGGCCTCGTCGACGCCCTTGAATACCTGCGGCGTCAGGATGGCCAGACAGTTGCCTTCGGGGTGGCGCACCGACTGGTAACGGATCAGTTCGATGCCGGCTTCATGCGCGGTACCAGCGATTTTCTGGGTGGCACTGTAATCGGCCGGATCGGTCCAGATGGCATGGTCGGCGACGAGCGGCGGCTGGGTCAGGTCGACCATGTGCGGCGTGGCGCCGTGGAATTCGAAGAGGGTGATCGGTATCGATGCCTCGCGCCCGGCCAGGCCTTCGCTGTCCAGCCAGAAACGCAGGCGCCAGTAGCCGCATTCGGCGCAGGCGGTTTTTTCCTCATCGGCGCCGTAGAACACGCCGGGATCGGTGCGTGCCCGGAAACGCGAGCCGGAGGGCGGTTTCGGCCAGTAGCGGAAAGGCGTGGCGAGCAGCCAGTGCAGACCGTCGGTGGCGCGTGGCAAGACGGGCTTGGCTTCTTCGAGAATATCTTCGAGCAGCGACTGGTCGCCGAGATCGCCGTGCACCAGCGTCATCGTCGCTACCCGGTGCAGTGCCTCAACGGCGCGCCAGCCCCTGCCCGACCAGGGTCGGGCTTCAGACGCGAGCGCGATGGGCGTCCAGATATTCGCAGACATGGAGCAGGCCTTCGACGCGTTTGACGACGTCCAGTGGGTGGCGGTTGTCGAAAGCCTGATTCCCGGACTTGAGCCAGCTCCGGGCCAGATCGTCGTTGCCACCGACCAGCGAGGAAATCGACCGGTAGAGACGGACAAAATGAGCCGAAAGCTCCCAGGTCTTGCTGCCTTCCGGGATGAAGTATTTGCCGTTGAGCAGGCGCGAGGCCGAAGGCTGGCTGGTGCCGATGATGGCGTTGAGGTCGGTGGAGCCCAGCCCGAGCCGTCTGGCGGCTTCAACCACGGCCGTCGACAGAACGCGGGAGCGGTCGGAGAGCGGATTGGCTTGCAGGGCAGTCGGCATGATGGGGTATCCTGATGGGGCTTGTATTTATTCTATAGAATAAATGTGAAATTAGGTGTCGATTTTGAATAAATCATTGCGTGGTGCGGCGAGGGTGGCTTTGCGATGATCAGCGTAGAATTTGCGCCATGAAATTACTGATGATTGCCTTCATTGGCCTGGCGGGCTGTTCGTCGTGGCACTGGGAAAAGCGCGGGGCGCTCGACGGTGAGTACAAGCGCGACGAAATCTTCTGCAAGCAGCAGGTCTACACCACCGCCGATGGCGTGGTCACCAATGCCAGCGTGCGCCGGATGCACGCCTGCATGCAGGCGAAGGGCTGGCAGAAGGTCGACAACTGAGCGTTTCCGCTCAGGGTTGAGATCGCCCTACTCGATGCTCAGGCTACGAATCCAGCGCGAGTCACGCGGAATTTCGCCGCGATCGCCCGGACCGTAAGGCGGAATCGAGGTATCGGCCGGCGGGGCGCCGATCTGGACAAGATCGACGGCTTGCGGCGTGCCGACGATGCCTTTTTCAGTCAGGACCATCTCGTAGTAAAGGCCGTTCCACAGGCGGGCGCCGAAATCCTTGGGCTGCTTGTAGAGAAAGAGCAGCGAATGCTCCAGCCAGCGCAGGTCATTGCGGCTCACCGTGCCCGGATTGGGGTAGGGGTAAGGCACGTGGCAATGGATTTCTTCGCCTTCCAGACATTTGAATTCCTTCATGGAGAGGAAGAAATCCTTCAGCCTGGTGTGGTCGAGATGCAGTGAGAAGGTGCTGGATTCGCCTTTCGGGGTGAATTCGACAGACCCAAGCACGATGCTTTGTCCATCCCGTGTTTGCAGCCGGATTGTCTTGTGGCCGGACAGTTCCCAAGCTGCTGCCGGCAGCGACAGGACGACGGCGAAAATTCCCAAGAACAGACTGGCGAGTTGGCGCAGATTCAAGGGCATCGTATTGCCTCATGGGTAGGAATCGTTTGTTCATGATACGTCTGGTACTGCACGTTGTTCACCGTAAATCGGAAAGGGTGCGCAAGGTTTCGAGGCGCAATGATTCGACCGAACGGCTGATGGCTGCGTTAGCCGCTTCGCTCGATTCCAGTCGGCCGACTTCGCTTTCCCATTGCTGGCGCAAGCTCTTTGCCCCGGCATCCACCTCGGGCGAGGTCAGGCTGGCGAGGTCGCCGATGAATACGATGCGGGTCCACCCTTCTATGGTGTCACCGCGCTGTCGTTTATCGTCGTAGGTCAGGTGGTCCACCAGCAGTTGCAGCTTGGCGAGTTCCTGCAGCACGGCAAACCCCGCTGCCCGCTGATTCCGGTTCAGTTCCGAAACATCGTTGCGCCAGGTGTTGTACGACAGGCTGGCGACGGCAATCAGCACGCTGATGATAGCCAGCAGGTTGGCCTGCAGGACTTGTCGGAAAGTGGAGGTGGTCATCGCGGGCAGCGTACCTCAAAGCACCTTGCGGCGGATCAGATGATCGATCGACAGTTTGCCCGGGCCGATCAGCATCAAGGGAAGCAGCATGCCGATGAACAGCACCGGCAGTTTGAAATTGCCAAAGCCGTTGTCGGTAAAGCCGTAGCCTTGCAGCAATTCGCTGTAGCTCGACCACGCTTCTGGCCAATGGACGCTGGCGATGGCAACGATGGTCAGGATGAGCAGCGAAACCGAAAAGAAGCGGGTGCCGAGCCCGATGACCAGCGCTATGCCACCGAGCAGTTCAAACCAGGTCGCCATTTGCCAGCTGATTTCCGGCGGGACGAGATTGAAGGGGAAAGGGAAACGGTCCTGGATGTCGGTGAACCAGTTGGTGCCATGGAGTTTTTCCAGGCCGGACTCGTAGAAGTCCCAGCCCAGCAGTAGGCGCAGACTGAGCAGGCCGAGCCACAATCCCAGCAGGTCAAGATGGGAGAAGGTAAAACCAAGGTAGCGAGTGAGCGTGTTTTTCATTTTTTATGCCGTCTGGTGCGCAACCCGGGCCGGGCGCGATATTGGGGGGCCTGGGGTTTTTGTTGTCGCATTCCGGATGTCTGGCAGCCGGAATGCGTTCAGATGGGCAGGTTATTTCTTTTTGTCGGCGCCACACTTGGCTTCGCCGCACTTGCCGTCCTTCTTCTTGTCAGCGCCCTTCTTGTCGGCACCGCACTTGGCTTCGCCACATTTTCCATCCTTCATTTTTTCGCCTGCCTTTTTGTCGGCGCCGCACTTGGCTTCACCGCACTTGCCATCCTTCATCTTGGTGTCGGCCTGCGCCAACTGATAGCCGGCTTCCAGCTTGCTGGCGCTGAACGGATTGTCACCGGCAGCGTGGGCCAGCGGGGAGAGGGTGGCGGCAGCGAATGCGGAACCGATGGCCAGGGAAAGGATTTTGGTCGTTTTCATTTTGAATCTCCGTTGAAGTTGAATTTGTCATCAAGCAGCGCCAATGAGCTACTTGAACAATTAGTCGGAGACTTCTGAAAACCCTTACAAAATATTTTGACGGGTGCGCTCAGCCCGCGGCAGTTGGCTGGCGCGGGCTATCCGGGAGCTGATCAATCGGGGATGCGCGGCTAATCCATGTCCCAAAGCCGGTGGGCATCGAGCAGCAGGCGGTAGCGCAGCTCAAGTGCGTCGAGCTGGACCAGGCGGGTAGCTAGCTGAGCTTCGTTGGCCAGCCGACGGGCGGCGAGCAGGTCGTTGAGGCTGCCTTCGCCGAGCTGGTAGGCGCGGGCTGTCATGTCGGCCGCCTGGAGCAGGCGTTCGGCGGCGCTGCGGCTGGCCTGCCAGGTTGAAAAGGCGGCGTTGGCCGACTGGTAGAGCATGACTGCTTCCGCGGTGATCTTTTGCGTCGTGAAGGCCTCGCGCCGACCGGCCACGTCGGCCTGGGCCAGCGCGGCGTCGGAACCGGCACGGCGGGCATCGCCGGGCAGCGGGATGCTGATGTAGGCGCCGACAATCTGGTCTTCGCCGGCCCGTTCGCGCGAGACATGCAGGCCGATGGTCGGGTCGGGCATCCGGTCGCGGCCGGCCCGGCCGGCGACGATCTGGGCGCGCCGGGTTTCGCCGCGGGCGAAGTCGAGTTCGTGGCTGTGTTCGAGGATGGCGTTGATCCACTCGGCTTCGTTGCCGTCGATCGGTGTCGGCTCGGCAATCGTGTTCTCGGTGACCAGCGGCAGGCCCGGGTAGCGGCGGCGCAGGTCTTCGCTGGCTGTCTGCTGGCGCACCCTGGCCTGAGCCAATGCAGCTTCGGCCTGGGCCAGGGCGGCTGCGGCCTGGATGGACTCGAGACGGGCGGCGTCGCCAAGTTGCTGGCGGCGCTGGATGGCTTTGGCCTGCTTGTCGAGCAGGGCGAATTGTTCGGCCCATTGCGCCGCCGAGGCGCTTTCCTTGAGCCAGACGAACCATGATTTGAGGAGGTCGCGGCTGGCTTCGTGCAGGGCATCGCCGCGGGCCGTTTCGGCCAACGCCACGCCGGCCGCGCCCAGTTCGCCATCGAGCCGGCCCTTGCCGGGCAGGCGCAGCGGGCGCTCGATGGCGGCGTTCCATTCGTTGAAACGTTCATCGGTGCCGGTGGCCGGTTTGCTCCGGCGCTGCTGGCCGCCGAGGCGGATGTTCCATTCGTATTGCCCGGCTTCGAGACGGCTGCGGTTGGCTTCCTCGACGCGGATCTGGCCGGCGGCCGCCTGTACCGACAGGTTGGTCTGCAGGACGCGCGTGACGATTTCGCTCGGTGGCAGGTTGGGCATCGCTTCGGTGGCGAAACCGGTGCCGCCGATGCCGCTGGTGCCAGCGATGCCGATTGCCACGGTCAACCGGAAAAAACGGGCAAAATCGAAATTCATAACCGCCCCATCTCGATGATTGGCACCAGCCAGAAGAAAATATTGGCTCTCGGCAGCTCGGCCTTGATCAGAGCCAGGACTGCGCGCATCGCTTCTTCCGTCCCGGCCATGCGAATCTGCAGACGTGGCGAGTGGCCGCTGACCAGCTCGGCCGGTTCGACCAGGGGCACGACGGCACCATGACCTTCGGCCATCGTGGCGGTGAAGCCGCGGACGAGATCGGGCCGCGAGAGCAGCAGGTCCTCGACGTGCTGGGCGACGTCGTTGGGCATGGTCAGCGAAAGCAGGACATCAGCCATGGCGGCGGCCCTCGGTAAAGGAGACGGTGGTTTTGACGCCGAAGCGGCGGAACAGGATGGGCAGCAAGACGAGCGTGAGCGCCGTCGAGGTAAGCAGGCCGCCGATGACGACGATGGCCAGCGGGCGTTGCACTTCCGAACCGGGGCCGCTGGCGAAGAGCATCGGGACGAGGCCGAAGGCGGCGATGCTGGCAGTCATCAGCACCGGCCGCAGGCGGCGTTTGGCGCCTTCGACGACGACCTCGCCGATGGCCATGCCGCGGGCCAGCAGCTGGTTGAAGTAGGTGACCATGACGACGCCGTTGAGCACGGCGATGCCGAGCAGGGCGATGAAGCCGACCGAGGCCGGCACCGACAGGTATTCGCCGGAAACCAGCAGGCCGAAAACGCCGCCGATCATGGCAAACGGGATGTTGGAGAGGACCAGCAGGGCTTGGCGCACCGAGCCGAAGGTCGAGAAGAGCAGGAAGAAGATGAGGGCCAGGGCGACCGGGACGACGACCATGAGGCGGGCGGCGGCCCGTTGCTGGTTCTCGAACTGGCCGCCCCAGGCCAGCCGGTAGCCGGCCGGCAGCTTGATGTCGCGGGCCACGGCGCTCTTGGCATCGTCGACGAAGCCGACCAGGTCGCGGTCGCGGACATTGGACTGGACGACGACGTAACGCTCGGCATTTTCGCGGTCGACCTTGACCGGGCCGTCGATGCGGCCGATTTTGGCGACGCTGGCCAGCGGTACGCTGCCGCCATCAGGCAGGCTCAGGCGCAAGGCTTCGAAATCGGCCGGCGAATTGAGCAGGCTGGCCGGGCCGCGCAGGACGACCGGGACGCGCCGGCCCTGTTCGATGACGACGCCGACATTGCGCCCTTCGAGCAGGGATTTGAGGTCGTTCTGGATGTCATCGACGTTGAGCCCGAAGCGGCCGGCGGCCAGGCGGTCGACCGCCACCTTGAGGTATTGCACGCCGTCGTTCTTGAGCGTGAAAGTGTCTTCGGCGCCCGGCACCTTTTTCACCGTGGCGACGATTTCATTCGACAGCCGGTTCAGTGTGGCGAGGTCGGGGCCGAAAATCTTGATGGCCAGATCGCCGCGCACGCCGGTCAGCATTTCCGAAACGCGCATGTCGATGGGCTGGGTGAAGGCGTAGCCGACGCCCGGGAAGTTTTCCATGACCGCGCGCAACTGGTCGGCCAGCCAGGCCGGGTCTGGGTTGCGCCAGGTGTCGCGGGGCTGGAGGACCAGGAAGGTATCGGTCTGGTTGAGGCCCATCGGATCGAGGCCGAGTTCGTCGGAACCGGCCCGGGCGACGATGTCCCTGATTTCCGGGACTTCGGCCAGGATCGCTTTCTGCACGGCGCTGTCGATGGCGATGGTCTGGTCGATGCTGATTGACGGCAACTTTTCGAGCTGCAGGATCATGTCGCCTTCGTCCATCGGCGGCATGAAGCTCTTGCCAAGCAGCAGGAAGGCACCGGCCGCCGCGGCCAGCGCGATGGTGGCGGCGATCATGAAAGTGCGGCTGTTGTTGAGGGCGGTGCTCAGCGTGCGGTCGTAGAGGGCGGCCAGCTTCCTGACCAGCCACGGCTCGTGATGCACGCCGCGCTTGATCAGGTAGGAGGCGAGCACCGGCACGACAGTCAGCGACAGCAGCAGGGAGGAGGCGAGGGCGAAGACGATGGTCAGCGCCACCGGCCCGAACATCTTGCCCTCCAGCCCCTGCAGCGTGAGCAGCGGCAGGAAGACGATGATGATGATGACGATGCCCGAGGTCACCGGCGAGGCGACTTCGCGCGCCGCCCGGTAGATCAGGTGCAGCGTCGGCAGGTTTTCCTGCGCCTCGGCGAGCTGGCTTTCGACGTTTTCGACGACAACGACGGCCGCATCGACCAGCATGCCGATGGCGATGGCCAGACCGCCCAGGCTCATGAGATTGGCCGACAGCCCGTACATCCGCATGAGGATGAAGGTGGCGAGCGCCGAGAGCGGCAGCATCAGGGCGACGACCAGCGCGGCGCGCAGGTTGCCGAGGAAGGCCAGGAGGAGCAGTACGACGAGGACGATGGCTTCGAGCAGGGCCATCGAGACGGTGCCGACGGCACGGCCGACCAGGTTGCTGCGGTCGTAGAAGGCTTCGACGGTAACGCCGGCGGGCAGCGTTGGCGCAATCTCGGCGAGCCGCGCCTTGACGCCGGCCACGACCTGTTGCGCATTGGCGCCGCGCAGGCCGAGGACCAGGCCCTGCACCGCCTCGCCCTGGCCGCCCTTGGTCACCGCGCCGTAGCGGGTCAGGGCGCCGAGGCGGACGTCGGCGACATCGGAGATGCGCACCACGGTGCCGTCTTTGGCTTGCAAAACAATCGATTTGACGTCGTCGACCGTGGCAATCGCCCCTTCGGCGCGGACCAGCAGCGATTCCTCACCATCGTTGAGGCGGCCGGCGCCGTCATTGCGGTTGTTGGCTTCGAGCACCGCCTGCAGATCCTTGAGGGCCAGGCCACGGGCAGCCAGACTTTGCGGATTGGGCACGACCTCGAAGGTGCGCACTTCGCCGCCCAGGCTATTGACGTCGGCGACGCCGGGCACGGTGCGCAGTTGCGGCCGGATCACCCAGTCGAGCAGGGCCCGCTTGTCGGCCAGCGAGAGGTCCCCCTCGATGGTGAACATGAACATTTCGCCGAGCGGCGTGGTGATCGGCGCCATGCCGCCGGTGGCGCCGGGCGGCAGATTGCCCATGGCGGCGGCGAGGCGCTCGCCGACCTGCTGGCGGGCCCAGTAGATATCGGTGCCGTCCTCGAAATCGAGGGTGATGTCGGTCAGCGCGTATTTCGACACCGAGCGCAGCAGCTTCTGGTGCGGGATGCCGAGCAGCTCCTGCTCGACCGGCACGGCGAGGCGCATCTCGACTTCTTCCGGCGTCATGCCGGGTGCTTTCAGGATGATCTTGACCTGGGTCGTCGAGACGTCAGGGAAGGCGTCGATGGGCAGGCCGAGGAAGGCCTGGACGCCGGCCCCGATGAGCATGACGGTGAGGACCAGCACGAGCAGGCGCTGAGTCAGCGAGAAGCGGATCAGAGCGTCGAGCATTATTCGCCGCCGACGCCGGTGAGCAGGGCCTTGAGGCCGGAGACGCCCTTGATGGCGACCTTCTCGCCGGCCTTGACGCCGTCCACCGTGACGCTGTCGCCACCCTGGCTGACGACGCGGACCGGACGGGCTTCAAAGACGACGCCCTTGTCGTCGCTGGAAATCTGGACGAAGGCCAGGGTCTTGCCTTCGTTGCGGACCAGGGCGGCGGCGGGCAGGCGTTGCTGCTGGCCGGCCGGGGCAGCGACTTCGACTTCGATGACCTGGCCGGGGCGCAAGGTTTCGGCGCCCTTGCCGACTTCGGCGCGGAGCAGGACGGTCTGGCTGGCCGGATCGACGGCGCGGCCAATGGCGATCAGCTTGCCGCTCACCTCGCTGTTGGCAATCTTCACCGGGCTGCCTTCGCGCAGCGTCGCGGCGATGGCGACCGGCGCCTGGATTTCCAGCCACAGCGGGCTGAGTTTGGCGATGCGGTAGATCAGCGCCGAGGTTTCGACGCGCTGGCCGAGCTGGGCGCCCTGTTCGAGCACGACGCCGTCGATGGGGGCGGTCAGCGCCAGTTTGCCGCCCAGCTTGCCTGCTGTGCCACCGGCCAGGGCCAGGCCCTGCCGGCGTTCGCTGGCCTGGGCGCTGGCCTGGGCGGCGGCGGCGCGGGTGGCCTGCAGGCGGCTTTCGGCGATCAGGCCCTCGGCGAAAAGCTGCTCGTCACGTTTGAGGTTTTGCTGCATCAGGGCGGACTGGCTGCCGGCCTGCAGCGCGTCGCGCTGCAGTTCCAGCGCCTGCTGGCTGCTCAGATGGGCAACGACCTGGCCGCGCTTGACGGTCGAGCCGGGCGCCACGGCCAGCATCTCGACCATGCCGCCGACCGGCGCGGCGACGACGCGCATCTGTTCGTTGGGGACGCGCACCTGGGCCGGGAAACTGCCATTGCGACCGCCCGACATCTCGCCGGCGACGGCCGTTTCAATGCCCAGCGACTTGAGCTGCGCCGGCTGCAGCGTCAGGCGGTTTTCCTGAGCCTGAAGCTGGCTTGCCACGGTCAACAGGAAAAAAAGGCCAAAAATTAAAGGTCGACGCGACATGGGGATTTATCCGTAACAGGTTTTCGACAGTTTATTCAGCGCAGCTTAAGCCTTGCTTAAGTCGTGCTTCGGAATGTCAGGTATGTGCAAGCCACTTCCGCTGATACCCGGACAACGAGCAAGAGTCGGCGGGTCACGGGAATAGTCCGAAAGTACTAGTTGTTATGCTGCCTGACGCGCATTTACCTGTAATAAATGACCTTCATCATAGGCAGCAAGGGGAGAGTGATCAGGGCGTCGTGGCGGCATGCGCGGGGTGTGTATGGCGCAGCTCGTCACAAGCCGGATCGTCACCCCTCAAGCCAGCAATCTTTTTCGTACTCTCGCCAGCCAGGAGCATCACAAAATGCAAAAGAAGTATCTCAACATTGCCGTAGCCGGCGCCCTTGCCGCCATGTCTGTCGGCGCCCACGCCGCTGATACCTATTTCGACAACTTCACACCGCTGGCCGCCTCGGCCGGCACGACGGCTACCCCGGCAACGCCGATTACCCTGTCCAGCCCGAACTTCAGCCAGGTATCCCTTGCTGACCGCACCACCCAGAACGCCAAGGCTGCCGGTAGCAACTCCGGGAGCTGGGACATGATTACCGCCAACGAAACCGGTACGAATGCCGGTCGTTACCTGTTCATGCCGTTCGAAACCAACACCGGTGGCGTCCAGCGCGTCGACCTGTGGGACAACAACTACAACACCCGCACCGTGACCATTGTTGCGCCGGGCTCGCAGGGCTTCGTTTCCGGCGACGCCTCGCGCTGGACCCCGTGGGGCAGCTACCTGACCGCCGAAGAATCCTGGGGCACGGGCAGCACTAAGGGTCGTCTGTTTGAAGTCACCAACTCGACGACCGCTGCTGCCAATGGCGGCAACTTCGTCCAGCGCAATATCATCCCGCGCGTCTCCCACGAAGGCCTGGCTTTCGACAAGCAAAACACCATGTATTTCATTGACGAGCTGAACGGTGGCTCGGTCTACAAGTACGTGTCGAACAACGCCAATGCCACCAACGGTGACGACTACTTCGCCTCGGGCCAAAGCTTCGTCATGCGCGTTGGTGACGGTTCCGCTTTCGGCGGCACCGGTGCTGCCTCCTGGGTTGCCCTGACCGACACCAACGGCGCTGCCCTTGCTGGCGTGGTGATGACCAGCTACGGTGCCGTCGATGGCCGCGCCACCGCCGACCTTGGCCGCGCTGGCAACCTTGGTAGCGAAGCGACCAACCCCACTACGAGCTTCTTGGGTACGGAATACAACCGTCCGGAAGATCTGGAGACCAAGACCCTGGCCAACGGCAACGAAGGCATCTTCTTCGCCACCACCGACTCGCAACAGGTCTTCATGATGGAGCTCGACAGCGCCGGCAACACCGCAGTCAAGCTGTTCGTAGACCGCAACACCATCGACCTGGCTACGGGTGTGGCTGTCGGCAGTGCCCTGACCAGCCCCGATAACCTGGCGATCGATGCCGCCGGCAACATCTACATCATCGAAGACCGCAATGGTGGTGTTGATGATGACATCTGGTTCGCCAAGGACATCAACCACGACGGCGACCTGCTTGATGCAGGCGAAGGCATTGGCCGCTGGGCTTCCAATGGCACCCCGGGTTCGGAGTTCACCGGTCTGTATTTCGACAAGTTCAACGCCAACGTCGCCTACGTGAATATCCAGCATCCGAATACCGGTGTCGATCGCCTGATCCAGATCTCGGCTGTTCCGGAGCCGGAAAGCTACGCCATGTTCCTGGCCGGCCTTGGCCTGGTCGGCTTTGCCGCCCGTCGCCGCGCTGCCAAGTAAGCCCTGACCGGGAGGGCGGCGACGCTCTCCCGGAAAGTGCTGCCGTCTTCTCGGACAAACGTCGTACTCAGGTTGCTTGCACCACGGACATCAGGTCTGCAAGCGACCTTTCGCATTTACTGACCCAGCCAGCCGATATTTGCCCGCCACGTCACAAAAACCGGAGCCTATCGTCATGAACAAGTTCGCTTTCCGCTACTGCACGGTACTCGCGCTGGCCGTCGGCAGCCTATTCGCCCACAGCGCGTACGCGGCAGGCAGCAATGCCTACCAGCAAACCAACCTCGTCGCCAACGACGCCAAATACAACCCGACCATCATGGTCGACCCGAATCTGGTCAATCCCTGGGGTATTGCCCTGCGTCCGCCCGGCGCCGGCGGCCACTTCTGGACCAGCAATGCCGGTACCGGCACCACCACCACCTACATCGGTGACGTTCCCGGCCTGCCGCTCTATCAGGACGGCCTCAAGGTCGTCCCCATCGTGACCAGCGCTTACGACCAGCAACTGCTCGAAACCGGTGCCGATGGCGTTGCCCAGGTCACCGGTCAGGTTTACAACGCGGCCAGCGATTACGCCGGCCAACCTGTCGAATTCTTTGTCAGCGGCCCGGCCATCAACTACTCCAATGGCAGTAACTACGGCACTGATTCAGGCTCTGCCAAGTTCATCTTCGTTACCCAGGACGGCACCATCAATGCCTGGCGCACCAAGACCGATCCCGGCATGCTCGAAGCTGTTGTCATCAAGGACTACTCGATGGCCAGCAGCATCGTTCCCGGCTCGCAGCTTGCCGGCGAACGCCGCCCCGGCTTCAACGGCGTGGCACTCACCACCGACCACTGGACGCTTGATGCCAACGGCAACAAGGTCGCCGATAACCGGCTTTACGTCGCCGATTTTGCCAACGGCAACATCATGACTTTCGACAACCAGTGGAACGACATCTCGGCCTCGACGCCCTTTGCCCGTCCGGCCGACCTCTCAGAAGTCTGGATGCCGTTCAATGTGCAGCAGCTTTCCGATGGCCGGATCTACGTCGCCTGGGCAGAAAATTCACTGGAAATCGACGAGCCGACGGAAGAAGTACCCGGCGCCGGCATCGGCCGCATCGTCGCCTATGACCGCGACGGCAACATGTTGCAGGACTACACCGACCACAGCCTGCTCAACGATCCGTGGGGCATGGTCATCGCGCCGGAAGGTTTTGGCGCTTTCAGCGGCGCTCTGCTGGTTGCCAACTTCGGCGATGGCACCATCGCTGCCTACGACCGCGTCAGCGGCGCTTCGCTTGGTTATCTTCGCGACGCCAACGGCAACGTCATCAGCATCGATGGGATCTGGGGCCTGACCTTCGGCAACGGCGTGCATCTGGGTGATGCCAAGAGCCTTTACTTCACCGCCGGCCCCGACGAGGAACGTGACGGCATCTTCGGCAAACTGACTGTCGCCGCCGTGCCGGAACCGGAAAGCTACGCCATGTTGCTGGCCGGCCTCGGCCTGATTGGCCTGGTCTCCCGGCGCCAGCGCACTTAACTGCCAGCCACGGCCAGTTCGACACCCGGGCGGTTCTCCGCCCGGGCATTTCCGTGAACCGGGCTGGCCGTCCCGCCCCCCTCGATTGCCCACCCGATCGGAGCAACGCTCATGCTCGAAGTACTCAAAACCCTCACCTCGTTGTGGCACGTTGTCGCCTTTTCCTGCGGCTTCCTGTTCGTCTTCCAGAGCTATCTGGCGCTGTTCGGTCGTGCCCAGTACGACCGCAGCCACAATCACATCATTCGTCATGCCGACCGCCACCTCTGGTTATCCGGCTTTGCCATCATCGCCGTCGGCCTGGTTATCAATGGCCCGGAAACCTACCTGGCCAACCCCAAGCTGTGGACCAAGGTCACGCTGATCACGATCTGGGCGATCTCGACCGAAACCATGCGGGCCTATGCGCTTCCCCGTTTCCGCGAGGGACAGCGCACACCCATGATCATTGCCGGAACAGTCAGCCTGGCCTGCTGGATCTACGGCGCTTTCCTCGGCCTCGCCCATGGCCTGGCTTACGGCAAGGCACCGCTGTGGGCCTTGATGTCGGGCTATCTCGTTGTTTTGCTCGGTCTGTCGCTGCTGGCCTTCAAACTGAAGAGCGTACCGCCGCTACGGCTCAACAATTCCTGAGAAAACCACCAATCTCAAGCGCGCTCTTTCGGGGTGGGTCTGGCCACCACCCGAAAGAATATCTGTTCGAGGCTGGACAAAGACCGTGGCGATTGAAAGTTGATCGCCATTCGACGACGTCGGCCAGCCAAAAAAAAGGATATTTCTGTCATGTTGCAGCAATGCGCAAGCGTATGACAACGACTGGTCGTTTCGACCTACGTTTTAGTACTAAAGATATAGGTCAAACCGTAACAACAGCGGCGCAGGATGCCAATGTCGGCGAGTCTGATTAGCGTCGGCCACCTGATTGATCCGGTTGCGGGTACCTGCGGGGGCAGGAGCGAATTTGCCCGACAGCCGGGACTTATTTCTCGACTCATCAAGGACACGACATGAACAAAATACGCGTACTGGCGACGGCCATCGGCCTCGCTCTCTCCCTGCCGGGCTTCGCTGCCACCACGACCCTGAGCTTTCAGGAAGGCGTCGGCGGCTACACAGGTACCCAGGACACCATGATCCGCAGCAACGAAACGGCCAGTGGCTCCGGCCAGACGTCGAATGGCGATTCCCGCGGCCTGGCTTTCGGTACGCTTGATTACGTCAGCGTTGATGGCGACGACGGCAGCCCTGGCAACAAGCCGAATCAGGGCTTGCTCCGTTTTGAAAACCTGTTCGGCAATGTCGCCGGCCAGATCGCCAGCACCGACACCATCGTCTCGGCCAAGCTGACCCTGGAAGTCTTCAATCCGGGCAGCGGCATGTCGGTCTACAACATGCTCACCGGCTGGAGCGAGTCGTCTACCTGGAACAGTCTGGTGAGCGGCGTCCAGACCAATGGAACCGATGCCTCGGCAACTGCGGTCGCTACCTTCGGCGCCAATAACGGTAGCGAAAACATCGCCAACGGCAAGCTGGTAATCGACGTGACCAGCTCGCTTCTGGCCTGGCAGGCAGGCGCCACCAACTACGGCTGGGTGATGACGCCCTTTGCCAGCGGCACCAACGGCATCGACTTTTACGCCAGCGAATTCGCTACGGCCAATCTTCGTCCGCTGCTCTCCGTTGAAGTCATGCCGGTACCGGAACCCGAGTCCTACGCCATGTTGCTGGCTGGTCTGGGTCTGATCGGCGCCGTCGCCCGTCGCAAGTCCGCCTGATCCTCTTGTTGTTTCATGTGGCGTATCCCGCACGGGGTACGCCACTCGCCGGCTCGTTCAGCGGTTCCGGTTGCGGCTGCGCAGGTCGCGGTCGATGGCGAGCAGCGCGTCGAGCTTCTTTTGCAGGTCGTCGAGCTTTTTCTGCAACTCTTCGTTCTGCTTTTGCGATTCCTTGAGCGAAAGGTCAAGCCGGCGTTTTTCGGCGTAGCACTGACGCTGCTCCTTGACCAGCTGGCGCTCCAGTTCGGCGATTTTCTGGATATCGCCGGCCGCCCGATCAGGAATGGCATCAACCACCGGGGCGATGGTGTCCGGGCCGTCGGTCTTCTCGTCGAGCGAGGCGCAGCCGGCCAGACTGCCGGTGATGGTCGCAATGGCGAGCAGGTTGCGAAGGTATTTCAACATGGAGCGGACTCGGTCATTCGGCTGTTGTTCCGGGTAAGGGGCTGGCCAGGGCAGGATACGGTGAAAGGTACCTGCCGGCCTGCGATGCGTCCATTTTAGTTCGCCGCGCCGCCGCTCCCAAGATTTTCGTGCAATGGGCTGCCCGGGTGGCGATACCGTTTGGTCAAGAAAGCCGCGTGGTGAATGCGTCGTCTTGCGAAAGTGCGGATTTCAGACGCTGAACTGCAGCGTCGCCTGGCGCAGGCCTTCGGCCAGCGAGGCAACTTCCCTGGCTGTGGTGGATGATTTTGCGGCGGCACCGACGCCCTGCTCGATCATCTGGGCGACACGCTCGGTGTTCCGGGCGATCTGCTCGGCGGCTTGACGCTGCTCGGCAAGGACATCGACGATGTCGTTGGTGGCGTGCATGGTGCGCTCGCAATTCTCCTTGATCGTCGAGATTGCATCGCTGGCGTTCGAGGCGAGCTGCGTTCCGTGCTCGGCGAGATGGGCTGTTGTGGCGACCGCATCGGCGGTTTGGCGGGCGGCGCCATCGAGCAATTGGACCAGGTTTTCGATCTTGTGCGTGGTGCTGGCGGTGTGGTTGGCCAGCTTGCGGACCTCGTCGGCCACCACGGCAAAGCCGCGCCCGGCCTCTCCGGCACGTGCCGCTTCGATGGCGGCGTTGAGTGAGAGCAGGTTGGTCTGGTCGGAAATTTCCTTGATTTCCTGGGCGAAGCGGGCAATTTCCTGGGTGTGCTGGTTGAGATCGCCGATCATCCGGGTCGACCGCTGTGCCTGGGACGCGATGTTGCCGATTTCGCCGATCGCTTCAAGAATGATGCTGCCGCTTTCGTTCGCCTTGTCGCGCGTCAGTCGGCCCGCGTCGGCTGCGGCGCCGGCGCTTTCGGCCATGGCCGAGATGGCTACGGTGAGTTCCTGGATGGCGGCTGTAATGAGGGCGGCTGCATCGTTCTGGGCGCTGGCCGCGTGGGCGACTTCGTCCGCCGAAGTGCTCAGTGCCCGGGCGTTGCCCGAGGTTTTTTCGGCCCCTTGTTTGACCTGCGCGATCAGGCTGCGCAGGCGCTTCTGCATGGCCTCGACGGAGGCGACCAGCGAGTCGGCGGCAGCTTTCCCGGACTGGATGGTACCGGTCAGATCGCCTTCGGAAACGCGACGGGTGGCGGCCACGACCGGCTCGAGGTCACCGCCCAGCCGCGCCAGGATGCGCCCGCCCAGCATGGCAGCCAGCAAGAGCGAAGCAGCTGAACCACCCAGGCCGACGACGAGGACCAAAATCAGGCTCGCCATGAAGCGGCGGTCGGCAAGCTGTGAGGCTTCGCTGACGAGCACGGTAGTGGCTGTGCTGATCGCCTGGTAGGCATTGGCCAGCTCTGCGGTAAGCGGCAGCTCGGTGCCGCGCAGGGCGGCGTCCACCATGACCGTATATTTCGGCATACCGGCTTCGTTCTCGGCGATCACGTCGTCGTAGAGCTTGTTCAGTTCCTGAGCCTGCTTGCGGATTTCGGGCAGATTTCCTGTTCCTTTGATCGTTCCCGTCGCGTCTATTTTTTCCAGTTCCTCGATTTGTTGCCAGAATTTGGTGCGCTCGGAGAGGAACTCATTCTGGGCTTTCTCGAATTCGGCGGGCATGAAATTGCGAATAACCATGTTCTTCAGGCCGCGCATCTGGGCCTGAAAGGCATTCTGGGCGCCGCTGACGAGGGTCAGGGCATGGGTTGAGCGCTCGACATCATGGGCTACCAGCTGGGTGTCATTCCGAAAAGCATTCAGCGAATAGAGCGCGGTCGATAGCAAAATCACGCCAAATACGGCGCCAATGCCAACCATGACGAACAACCTCAGGCGGATGGAGAGTTTGTCGAACGAAATCATGGGCAAGCCTCTAGTGCAGGAATGACTGCAGAGTAGCGATGAAGTATTTCATATTTATGTCGATAATTAACTTTATATGCGCCGTTATGAAAATGGAATTTCAATATTAGTGATTTTGGTGTATTTATTCTTTTGTGGATTTTTGATGACATAGGCATCCGTTGCTTCGATGGCAGGAGGGTTCTGCTCATGCGGCCAACGATCTGGCCATTTTATTTTTCGCGATATTTTCCGGTTGACCGTGGCAATGGCATTCACCAGGCATCGGGTGTGGACTTTGATTCATAATTCGACGATACTCGAACTATGGAAACGTTAAACGCTGCTGAACTTCTCGCCGCCCTCGGTCACGAATCCCGACTGGCCATCTTCCGTCTGCTTGTCGAAGCCGGGCCGGCGGGCGTCAACGCCAGCGCCATCGGCGAACAACTGGGCATGGCGCCAGCCACGCTGTCCTTTCACCTGGCGCATCTGAGCCGGGTCGGGCTGATAGCCGGCGAGCGCGAAAGCCGTTTCATTCACTATTCGGCCAACTTCACGACGATGGATGAACTGATTGCCTTCCTGACCAGCAATTGCTGCCAAGGCGAAGCCTGCCTACCCAAAACCACCTGCTGCGACACCACCGAAAAGCGTCGCGCCAAAACCGGAAAGACCGCCTGATGTCGAATCTCAAGACTGTCCTCGTGCTGTGCACCGGCAACTCCTGTCGCTCCCAGATGGGCGAAGCGATCATCAACCACGATCTGGCCGGCCTCGTCCGCAGCATCTCGGCCGGGACCAAGCCGCAGCCCAAGGTGGCCGATGGCGCCATCGAGGCGCTCAAGTTGGCCGGCCTGCCGACCGAGGGGCTTTACGCCAAGGATGTCGAAGCCGTCATGGGTGAAAACATCGACCTCGTGGTCAGCGTTTGCGACAACGCCAAGGAAACCTGCCCGATCTTTCCGCGACCGGTGCCGCGCATTCACCTGCCGTTCCACGACCCGCACGGCGAACCGCTGGAAAGTTTCATCGCCGTCCGGGACGATATCCGCGCCCGCCTGATCCCCGCCGTGCGCGCCGCACTGGGCCTTTAAGGAGTCACCAATGTCTGCCCAATGTGAAATCACCGCCAAGGCCGCCGCCGGCGCGCCGATGAGCTTCTTCGAGCGTTACCTGACCATCTGGGTCTTCCTCTGCATCATCACCGGCATCGTTTTCGGCCAGTTCGCGCCGACCCTGTTTCAGGCCATCGGCCGCATGGAAGTCGCCCAGGTCAATCTGCCGGTCGGCCTGCTCATCTGGGTCATGATCATCCCGATGCTGGTCAAGGTCGATTTTGGCGCGCTGGCCGAAATGAAGCAGCACGTGCGTGGCATTGGCGTCACGCTGTTCGTGAACTGGCTGGTCAAACCCTTCTCGATGGCCTTCCTCGGCTGGCTGTTCATTCGCCAGCTGTTCGCGCCGATGCTGCCGGCCGATCAGCTCGACAGCTACATCGCCGGACTCATCCTGCTCGCCGCGGCGCCGTGCACGGCCATGGTCTTCGTCTGGAGCCGGCTGACCAACGGCCATCCGCTGTTCACGCTGTCGCAGGTGGCGCTCAACGACACCATCATGGTCTTCGCCTTCGCGCCGCTCGTTGCCTTCCTGCTCGGCATCTCGGCGATTACTGTGCCCTGGGACACCTTGCTCACCTCGGTCGTGCTGTACATTGTCATTCCGGTCGTGATCGCCCAGCTTTGGCGCAAAGCCTTGCTCGCCAAGGGGCAGGGTGCCTTCGACGCCGCCATGGAGAAAATCGGCCCGTGGTCCATAACCGCCTTGCTCGCCACGCTGGTGCTGCTCTTCGCCTTTCAGGGCGAAGCCATCCTGCGCCAGCCGCTGATCATCGGCCTGCTCGCCGTGCCCATCCTGATCCAGGTATTCTTCAACTCGGCGCTGGCCTACTGGCTGAACCGCAAGGTCGGCGAGAAACACAATGTCGCCTGCCCGTCGGCCTTGATCGGCGCCAGCAATTTCTTCGAACTGGCCGTCGCGGCGGCCATCAGCCTGTTCGGCTTCGAGTCGGGGGCGGCGCTGGCCACCGTGGTCGGCGTGCTGATCGAAGTGCCGGCCATGCTCTTGGTCGTCAAGGTCGTCAATGCATCGAAGGAGTGGTACGAAGCAGGCTAGGGAGCCTTCGCCGCGAGGCGAAGCAAGAAAAGGCCTGACAAAGAGGCACACAAAATGGAATGGATGATCACCGCATTACAGGGCGGCCTGGCCAGCCTGGCTTCCTATCTCGCTGCCCATGTCCTGCTCTGCCTGGTGCCGGCCTTCTTCATCGCCGGTGCGCTGTCCGCACTGGTGCCGCAGCAATCGATCATTCGCTTTCTCGGGCCGAATACCTCGAAATGGGTGTCCTACCCGGCCGCGGCTGGCGCCGGCAGCCTGCTCGCCGTCTGCTCGTGCACCATCCAGCCGCTATTTGCCGGCATCTACAAAAAGGGCGCCGGGCTCGGGCCGGCCATCACCTTCCTGTTCTTCGCCCCGGCCGCCAACATCCTTGCCCTGGCCTATACCGGCGTCGCGCTTGGCGCCGATTTCGCCATTGCCCGCATCGTGCTCGCCCTGTCCTTCGGCATCGGCATCGGGATGATCATGGCCGCGCTGTATCGCGAGGGCGATGTCGCCCGGCTGGCCGACGTGGAAACCTTCGCGGCCGGCGGCGGCATTCCGGGCCGGACGCTGCTTTTCCTCGGCGCGCTCGTCGCCTTGCTGATTGCCGGCACGCTCAAACTCGACTTTCTGACCGCTGGGCTGCTGCACGTCGAGATGCCCTGGGCTGGCGCCGCCGCCGTTCAGGCCGGGCTCGACCTGCTGGTGCCGATCAACGAGGCGGCCGGCGCCGAAGGGCTGAGCCTGCAGGGCCTCATCCTGATTGCCTTGCTCGGCGCCATTGGTGTCTTTGCCTGGAAAGGGCTGGGCCAGGTCGATAACGGTTTCAATCGCCTGACCCCGGTCGCCCTGACATTCACCGCGCTGACCCTGGCCTTTGCCGCCCTCGGCATGCGCGTCACCGAAACCGGCGTGTTGCTCACCGTGACAGGCCGAACGCTCGCCGTGTCCGCCCTCTGTCTCGCCATCTGGCCGCTGGCCCGGCGTTTCGATGGGTGGGACGTGCAGCAATGGCTGTGGGAAACCTGGCGCTTCGTGAAGCAGATTTTCCCGCTGCTCGTCGTTGGCGTCTTCCTCGTCGGCATCATCCGGGTCTTCATCCAGCCCGAGTGGATACGCAGCATCGCCGGCGCCAATACCGTTCTCGCCAACCTGGCTGGCGTGGTTTTCGGCGTCTTCATGTACTTCCCGACCCTGGTCGAAGTGCCCATCGCCAAGATGTTCTTGTCGCTCGGCATGCACCCCGGGCCGCTGATCGCCTACCTGATGGCCGACCCCGAGCTGTCGTTGCAGAGCATCCTGATCACCTCGGCGATCATCGGCAAGCTCAAGGCGTGGACTTACGTCGGCCTGGTCGCCCTGTTCTCGACGCTGGCCGGCCTGACCTACGGCGCCTGGGTCGATGGCACATCCCTGCTCATACTGGCGCCGGGCGTGGTCGGCTTCGTCGCGCTGATCGTCACCTCGCTGCACCTGATCGAACGTGGCCGCAAGGCTAAACTGAGGAGTGAATCATGCTGATCAAGATTCTCGGCAGCGGCTGCGCCAAGTGCAACCGCCTCGAACAACTGACCCGCGAAGCGGTGGCTGAACTCGGCCTTGAGGCGAGCTTCGAACACGTGACCGAGATGGACAAGATCATGGCCTATCCGATCATGACCACACCGGCGCTGGTCGTCGATGAAGCGGTCAAGGTCTCCGGCCGCATGCCGAGCAAGGACGAACTGCTCGGCTGGCTGAAGGCCGGCTAGTCAGTCTGGAATGTTCGGCACGACCAGCCTGGCCAGCTGTTCGAGCGATTCCTGCCAGCCGAGGTAGCACATCTCGGTCGGAATGACGGCTGGGATGCCTTCCTGCACGATGCTCAACTCGGTGCCGCAGGAAACGGCTTGCAGGCTCACCGTCGTCTGCATTTCACCGGGCAGGTTCGGGTCGTCGAATTTGTCCGTGTAGCGAATTTTTTCGTTGGGCTGCAGTTCAAGGTAATCACCGCCAAACGAATGGCCGTTGCCCGTCGTAAAGTTGGTGAACGACATCCGGAAAGAGCCGCCGACCCTGGCGTCCAGATGCTGTACCCGGCACGTAAACCCATAGGGCGGCAGCCATTTGGCCATGGCGTCGGCATCCAGAAAAGCCCGATAAATGCGCTCCGGATTGGCCCGCAGTACGCGGTGAAGCTTGACCGTTCCTGTGCTCATTGTCCCTTCCCCTTTTTATTGATGATCTGGCATGGACCGCAGTTGATTCAGAAGGTTGCGACCAAAGCCGATTTCAAAATTGGCCTATTTTTCCGGTTGACCGTGGCAACGTCAAAACCGCAACCTGGCCAGCCAGACGGCAAGGTATTTCCGGATTCCGCACCTCGGCGCAGGCCTCACAGCCGCTCCCAGACTGCATAGGTGCCGAGCGCGTACAGGCTGCCGATGACCAGGCAAATACCGGAGGTAATCAGCCAGAACAACGGGCTGTTGTCCGGAAAGATCGGCTTCAGCCACGGGAATGCGATCCCGCGCACCAGGAAAACGGCAGCGATGGCCGGAAGTATCGGCCTTTGCAACGGCAGCGGAGCGATCGCGCCTGCCGCCGACAAGGCATATGCAGCCCAAACCACGAGTACCGTGCCGATCACGATCGAAATAAAAGTCGGATACCAGTGCCCGCGCTCGGCCATTTGCGCCATCGGCTCGCCCGCGCCAAGAAAGCGGAAACCGGGCGCCCCCCACGCGATGCAGGCGTAATGCAGCAAAGCCGCGACGAAGGTCAGGGCGGAAGCAAGATACAGCGCGGAAACAGCGATGGAATTCATCGGCAGCCAGCTAGTAACGCACGCCCAGGCAGCGTAGCTGGCTGACGGTCGGCTGGAAGGTATAAACCGTGGTCTGCCATCCGTTGTTTTTAGACACCACAACTCACCGCAGCATCAGCGCAAACACGCCCCAGCCCAAGTATTCACGCGTGTAAGCCGCGTGGCGCTTGGGTTCCGAGGTCAGCTGGGCGCGAACCTCGTTGGCTAACTCGTCGTCGGGATTGGCATCAAGCCATCGGCGCATGGTGAGCCATTTGGCCGCTTCGTATCTGTCCCAACCGTCCTGGTTAGCCAGAACCATTTCAACCACGTCGTAGCCGAGCGTGCCAAAAGACGAGATAAGTTCAGGAAGCACGAGGAAATCAGAGATCGAGTTGGCAAGACACCCCTTGGCGATATCCTCTGTCGGTGGCAATTGCCGCCAGTAGGGCTCGCCAATGAGGATGATCCCTCCGCTACGCAGGCTTCGCGCCAGTAGTTCGATAGTGCCAGCCACTCCTCCAGCGATCCAGGTCGCGCCAATGCAGGCGGCCACGTCGACCTTCTCCTCAGAGACATAACCCGCCGCATCGCCATGAATGAACTTGACCTGATGCGCAACGCCGAGTTCTTCAGCACGAAGTTTCGCTTGCTCAGTAAACAGCCGGCTCATGTCGATGCCAGTGCCGGAGACCCCGTGATCGCGTGCCCAGGTGCACAGCATCTCCCCCGAACCGCTTCCGAGATCGAGCACCCGTGCCCCAGGCTCCAGATGCAACGCCGTGCCGAGCGTGGCGAACTTGTCGGGTGTGAACGGGTTATGGATGCGGTGAGCGCTTTCTGTGATGGTGAATATTCGGGGGATGTCCATTGTGAAAAGCCTCCTTGCAGGAGAGTGGATTGGGTTAGGGACTAACGTGGAAGTGAGGGGCAGCCGGAGCGCGGAGCGCGAAGGGAACCAACAAGCGCAGCTTGTTGGCTGTCCCTCTCGACTGCAGGGTTAGAGTTTTTGGTTGTTCGGGGCGGGGTTAAAGGATCCGAAGGCACGACACGTCTTCCTTTGCGAAATCAATAACGTTCAGCACTGCTTTCCACTCTTGCCCTTTCCTGCGCTCGCCATACAGATAAATGATTGGGTTCAGATATCTTTGTGTTGCCTCTGTTTCCGATATATCGAAGCGAATCTTTTGGGCGTGGATTATCTTGTTACACGCTTCACGCAGCGTTAGGCCGCTTTCAGTTGTGCCCTTTTCATCTGTTTCGAACAGACTTCCACAATTCCCCGCGACAAGGTCGAAAACTTTGTCGTAGCGGTCATCAATCACGCGAGCCGTGATAGAAACCGACAGCAGTATGCGAGTTATCTCGTCGTCCTCAAATTGCTGAAGATGATCAATGGGGTCCCACTCTTCACCATTTCCTACACGCAACTCAGCAAAGCTCTTGCTCGCGAAGATGATGGCTAAGAGCCGATGGAGCTCAAGAAATGTGGTTTCAGTATTGGGATGGTGACCTTCCCCAAATACTTCTGCTCCAGGTGAGATGTACTCGGCCATCTGAAAAAACTCTAACGTGGAGCTAACCCGACGCCCGTCAGGGCGGTCGGGTTGAGCGCAGGGTTAGAAGGGTTTGCCGGGAAAGCGGCGGCGCAAGCGAAATGCTTGAAGCCGCGACCGCTGGCTGCAAACGGGGAATGTTGGGCAGACGGGAAAGCGCCCAAACCCGATTTCAATTTTGGCCAAAATTTCCGGTTGACCGTAGCAACGACGAAAACGCCAAGCTGACGGGCCAAAACCGGCACGAAGCCAAGGGCAAGCGACGGGAAGCGAAGAAGCATAAAAAGCAGAAGCCTTCTAACGTTGTAGGTAAGGGGCGCTGCGCGGCGCTTTATCGCGCAGCGTCCAGCGACCGGAGGGCGCGGCCTTGACCGCATTGTTAGAGCGCGGTTGATGACGATGCATTCTTGAACGCCTTAGCTATACACCGGCCTGCATTTCCCCAAACCGCAATGGTTGGCCAGTGATCGCGCACGCGGACAACGACATAGGGAGTAAACAGAAACGTCTTCTCTTCAACCGACTGCACGCGTGACCACGGGATAAACAGTGGGGGGCTCTGAAAGCGAAACAGAGGAAAGAGCGAGAGATGCAGCCCACTTTCGTTTACGGAAACGAAAAGGCAACTACCGTAGCTAACTGGAATGAAGCGCAGCCCCATTGAGCCGGACACGAAGCGAAAGCGCTCGCCGCTGGCAGGAGCTACGGCACGGAAGCATGTTGCCAGACGCGCCCAGCCACCAAGGTGGGCAAGCAACCCGCCAATACCAAACCACATTGCTGCAAACAGAGGCAGAAACCACTGCGTTTGGTCAAGGAGTGAGAATGGTGCGTCGGGCACGGAAGTAGCGCTCTAACGTGGAGCTAACCCGACGCCCGTCAGGGCGGTCGGGTTGAGCGCAGGGTTAGAAGGGTTTGCCGGGAAAGC
>NZ_JBWKSX010000015.1:0-71055 GCF_059420025.1 Azonexus sp. GW821-FHT04F04
TCTTCGATGGCGATTTCGTCGAAGGGGTTCATGCTCATCTTGACGTTGGCCAGATCCACTCCGGAACCATCTGCCTTCACACGAACTTTGACGTTGTAATCAACGACACGTTTTACGGGTACGAGAATCTTCACCAGCATCTCCTTTTCGGTTCGACTTTTTTGAATTACTGCCGCCTGTTTGACAGACGATCACTCAATCAGCACAATGACCATACTGTGTCGTATGGAAACGCATACGGTAGCGTATGGAAAACAAACCTGTCAAGCCCTTGATTAGATCCTCATCCGTCAAACCCCGCAAGCGGGCCGCCGTAACACGCACGCAACTCGACCCCGAACGCTGGGTTGATGAGGCTATCGACGTTCTGGCGAAAGAAGGTGTCACTGGTTTGCGCGTCGAGGTGCTGGCCAAACGTTGCGGCGTTACCAAAGGCAGTTTCTACTGGCATTTCAAGGATCGGCAGGCGCTGCTTGATGCCGTTCTCGAACAATGGAAAATCGGCCGCATTCGCGACATCGAAAAAACGACTTCAGTTACCGCCGGCAATGAGCGCCAGCAATTGCACTACGCCATCGAAGTGTACGGCGCCAGCCGAAACCGCAAGGGCATGTCGATCGAACTGGCCATTCGTGACTGGGCGCGCCACGACTCGCGGGCCGCGGCAGTCGTCGAGGCGGTAGACCTTTATCGACTGGAATGCACGCGTAAATTATTTGTTGAATCAGGCATGTCGGATGCCGAGGCCAAGAGCCGCAGCTTATTGCTCTACGCTTGCGTATTCGGACTGTCGCTGATGCATTACACGCACTTCGACGACAATCTGGCAGATCTCAAACAACGCATCGCCGACCGAATCATTGCCAGCTAGCCAGCGCAAATACCAGCACCTTGCGACGTTTCCCAAGCCAGCAGATCTGCGGCCAATTGCTCCACGGTAGCCGTCAAGGCGCTGACGCCACCGCGCGCATCGTGACTGACCGCCATTTTTTCGATTCTCAAATCCAGCTCGGCCAACTGGCGACGCGACTGGTCGAGCAAAACGACACGTCCTTGCAGCACGCCCTTGCTGCTTTCCGGACTGGCGAACAACTGGCTGAATTCGGTAATTTCCAGACGCACGAGGCAACGCGCCTGCCCTTGCCCGGAAATTGAATAATCGAGTTGCTGCATCAATCGCTGCTGAATCATTTGCGCCGGCGGTCCGGCCCAGCGCGCCCGGGCGTACTCGCGCAAACGCGCGACATCGACGTAGGCCAGCCGATAATCGATACCCAGCGAATCGAACCACAATGGCGCCCGCACCTCCAGCGCCATAGGCTGCTTGCGCGGCGCGGCCAGCAGGCTCATTGGCGCCGGACCAAAATCATAGACGGCCAGCGCGCTATCGCCGCCGCGCTTGCCAGCCGTGAAACAGGCTGACAGCAGGCCGCAAAGCAGCAGGGAAAGCAACCAGCGCATCTTATTTCTCCCCGCCCGGATTGAAGCCGGCTTCGCCCGGACCGGGCAACTGGGCTGGCGCGCCAAAGACCAGGCCTTGCGGCGTATCTTCGAGAACACGAAGAACGCGGCTCAACTGGCGCGAGGTCAGCGAGAAATCAGTGGCGAGTTCGTTTAGGCGCGGCATCAGGGCCGAGGTTCCACCAGCCGAGGCATCGCCGATAGCGACATCGAACTTGTCGGTGGCCACCTGCATTTTGCCGATCAGGACACGAGTATCGGCCAGCAGGGGCTGAACCTCTCCAGCCGCCTGCGACAAATTCCGGATATTGCGGTCGTCGAGCAGCTTATTGACCTGCAACAGCGTCGTGTTGAGGTTTTCGAGAACCGGCTTCATGTTGCCGGAGGCTGCTTCAAGATTGGCCAGCGTCGCCTTGAGGAGAGCGCGATTTTCATCATCCAGCGAGGCGTTGGCGCTCGCCATCAGTTGACGCGCCTGCTTGAGCGTAGCCATGCCGGTTTCACCCAATTCCTCGAGCAAGGAGGGAATCATCGTGATGCGTGGCGGCTGCGCGTCGTTTGGCGCCAGCGGCTCGTTGTCCTTGCCGGTTTCCAGCAGGAGGATGTGAGCCAGGCCGGTGACCCCCTGATAGTTCAGTTTGGCCACGGTCCCTTTGGTCAGCGGCACATCGTCGTTGACCGAGATGGTCACCAGAATGTTGCTGTAATCCTCGGGATCGAGGCGGATGTCGCTGACCTTGCCGACGCGGATGCCACGATAGCGGACCTGCGCCTGCGGGTTCAGGCCACCGATATTCTGCTTGGTAACGACGATGTATTCGTGCTCAGAGTCCTTGCTGTCGCTCAGCCAATACACGGCCAGCAGCGCAGCCACTCCGAGGAGTAGGGCAAAGAGACCGGCAGCGAAGGCGTATGACTTGTTTTCCATGGATGCCAATTAAAGCAGCTTCCGGCGGTCTGCGCCAAAAAAGCCGGTAACAAACGGATGATCGACTGTCATGACCTCGGCTTTCGGACCAAAGGCAATGATGTGCTGATCGGCCAGCACGGCGACATGGGTGGCCAGCCCGGCCAGGGTGTTGAGGTCGTGGGTGACCATGACAACGGTCAGGCCGAGTTCGCGCTGCAGATCGCCGACCAGTTCAACGAAATTCTGGCTACGGTCGGGATCGAGGCCGGCCGTCGGCTCATCGAGCAACAGCAGTTCGGGCTCGAGCGCCAGGGCGCGGGCGAGCGCAACGCGCTTGACCATGCCACCGGAGAGTTCGGCCGGCATCAGTTTGCCGTGGTCCGGCTCCAGCCCGACCATCGCCAGCTTGAGATGGACCAGGCGGCGAATCCAATCGGCGTCGAGACAACGCAGTTCGCGTAGCGGAAAGGCGATATTGTCGAAGACCGACAGGGCCGAAAACAGGGCGCCTTGCTGAAACAGCATGCCGAGACGCCGACGCAGATTGCGCTGCATCTGGACATCCGGGTCATTGAGATCGATACCGAACAGGCGAACGCTGCCGGAATCCGGCCGCAACAGGCCGAGAATTTCGCGCAACAAGGTTGTCTTGCCGCTACCCGAACCGCCGAGCAAACCAACGATCTGCCCCTCCTCGACACGCAGCGAAAGATCGCGATGAACAGCTTTTCCGCGGAAACTCACGCCAACGCCGTTCAGTTCGATGACAGGTAACGGGCTCATGGCTAGGGCACACCAATGTTCCGTGTGAACACGGCGAAAACTGCATCGAAAAGAATGACCGTGGTAATCGCCGTCACCACGGCACTGGTCGTATTGGCCGACAGGCTCTCGGTATTGGGTTTGACGTGCAGGCCGAAGTGGCAGGCGACGACGGCGATGACGAAGCCGAAGACAACCCCCTTGCTCAGGCCGATGACGAGATTGGAGACCGGCACGGCGCGCGGCAGGTTGTCGAGAAAATAGACGAGGGACAGGTCAAGCTGAAGTAGCGCGGCCAGCATGCCTCCGAAGAGCGCCACGGCGGAGGTCCACAGCACAAGCAGAGGCATTGCCACGGTCAACCCGAAAATTTTGGGTAAAACGATACGGATGCTGCGCGAAATGCCCATCGTCGACAGCACGTCGATTTCCTCGGTTACCCGCATCACGCCGATTTGCGCCGTCATCGCCGAACCGGAACGACCGGCGACCAGCACGGCGACGAGCACCGGCCCCAACTCGCGAATGATCGAGATGCCGAGAATATTGACGATGAACAGATCGGCCCCAAAGCTCTTGAGCTGCAACGCCGACAGATAGCTGATCGTCACCCCGATCAGGAAGCCAACCAGCGCGGTGACAGCCAGCGCCTGCGCCCCCGACTTGTAGACATTGGCGGTAATTTCTTTCCAAGGCACATCCTGCGGATGGCGGAAGAGATAGGCCGTATCGAGCAGCAACTGGCCGAACATGGCGATCATGCCGCGCAGGTTGACGACAGCCTTGAGCACCAGGGCACCGACGAGTTCGGGGAACCGGGCTCGGGGTCTGGCCAGTGCCGGAATTTCCAGAGGCAATTCGGCCACCCGCTGAAGCACCTGCCGGTGGAGTTTCCCAGCGATCAGTCCAGGCGGCCACGTCGCCCCCCAGGTACGCCACAACAGGACGGCTGCAGCACTATCCAGCCGCGTTACCGGCGACAAATCCCAGTGTTCGATACCGCTTGAACAAGCTGCCAGATCGGCCTGCAAGGCCGGCATTTGAGGCAGCATTTCGGCTAGCGTCCAGCAACCGGACAGCACCACTCTCCCCGGCTCGACCAGCAAGCACGGGGATTCGCTCATGCAATTTTCCTCGTCGGCTTAGAGTGGAGGATGTAGTCCCGCCCAAGCTGTTTCCAGACGCTGGCCTCTTCGCCGAAAGCGGCGGCTGTCCACGGATTGGCGGCCAGCCAGTCAGCAGGGACTTCGATAACATAGCCGTTTGCCCCACGGCTGGCGCGCCAGGCAGGAATGGCCCGGTCATCGCGCGTACGGTGCAGCAGGACCGCCAGGCGCAGGCAGAAAATGAGGTCCCAGGCGCTGTCGACCGCGGGAATCGCCCCCAGTTTTTCGAGTTTGCCGCGATGGCCGAGTACCACCATGGCCAGCCGCGCCTGATCCTTCTTGGAGAAGCCTGGCATGTCGGCGTAGGTCAGGATGTAGGCGCCATGCTTGTGATAGGCGTTGTGCGCCACGGAAATGCCGATTTCATGCAGGCGGCAGGCCCACGACAGGAACTGGACATCGGCCTCGCCCGGCACGCCGTCAAACAACTGGGTCAGCGCCGAGAGCGCCGTCGCTTCGACCCGCTCGACCTGGTCGCCTTCGACCTGATAGCGCCGACGGAACTGGGCCACGGTCGAATCCCGCATATCGTGATGATGAAAGCGGCCGAGCAGGTCGTAGAGCACGCCCAGGCGCAAAGCCCCGTCGGCATAGGACATTTTTTCGATGTTGAGCTCTTCGAAAATCGCCGACATGATCGCCACGCCACCCGGGAATACCGGCAGGCGGTCGCCCTTGACCCCGGGCAGGTCGAGCGCTTCGGCCGAACCGGCCTTGATGAGCAGATTGCACAGCTTGTCCAGCCCGACCCGCGTGATGCCGCTTTCGTTGTTCGGATTCAGGCCGTTCAGTTCGAGCACATCGGCAATCGCCCGCGCCGAACCGGAGGAGCCAATGGCCTCCTTCCAGCCCAAGCGCTGATAATCGGCCGCAATCAGCTCGATTTCCTTGGCGGCCGCCACCTGCGCCTCGCGCAGGCGCTTGCGGTCGATCTTGCGATCGGGGAAAAAACGCAGCGTGTAGCTGACGCAGCCCATGTACAACGACTCCATGAGCTGTGGCTCGTGACGCTTGCCGATAATGAATTCGGTGGACCCGCCGCCGATGTCGATGACCAAGCGCTTGTGCGCCGCCGACGGCAGTGAATGGGAGGCGCCGATGTAGATCAGGCGAGCCTCTTCGCGACCGGCGATGACTTCGATGGGGAAGCCGAGCGCCTCTTCGGCCAGCGGCAGGAACTCGAAGGCATTCTTGGCTACGCGCAGCGTATTGGTCGCCACGGCCCGCACCGCCCCTTTGTCCAGCCCACCCAAGCGTTCGCCAAAACGGCGCAGCGCGTCCAGGGCGCGAGCCTGGGCCGGCGCATCGAGGCGCTTGTCAGCCATCAATCCGGAGGCCAGGCGAACCGGCTCCTTCATCGAATCGAGCGTGTAAATCTGGTTATCCACCACCCGCCCGACCTGCAGGCGGAAGCTGTTGGAGCCCAGATCGACGGCGGCAACGGTTTCGTAAATCATTTTTCAAAAACCACAGAAAGCTTCAGTTGGCGGGCATTCTACCACCCGACCCTCGGACGGATTGTGACGCCGAAGCAAACGCCGTCATTGCGCAGACTTCCACGGTCAACCGGAAAAAATGGCTAAAATTGAAATGGCGCACGTAAAAAAGCCCGCCGATTCGCATCGGCGGGCTTGATAAGACGAGAACGACGCTTAGCTGGCCAGCGCGTTCTTGATCTGCTCCAGCGTCGACGGATCGTCGATGGTCGTCAGATCGCCCGGATCACGGCCTTCAGCCAGCGCCTGCAGCGAACGGCGCAGCATCTTGCCGGAACGGGTCTTGGGCAGACCGGTCACGAAATGCACACGGGCCGGACGGCCAATGGCGCCGAGAATGCTGTCGACCGTACCGAAGACTTCCTTCTCCAGCGCCTTGATCAGTTCCGGCGATGAAAGCTTGGAGGCATCCTTAACGACAGCGAACGCCATCGGCACCTGGCCCTTGAGCTTGTCCTCGACACCGACCACGGCCACTTCGGCGATCGCCGGGTGGTTCTGGATGGCTTCTTCGATCTCACGGGTGCCCAGACGGTGACCGGCAACGTTGATCACGTCGTCAGTCCGGCCAAGGATGGTGAAGTAACCGTCTTCATCCTTGATCGCCCAGTCGTATGAGGAATAAACCAGCGGCTCCTTGAACAGGGTGAAGTAGGTGCTGACAAAACGGTCGTCCTGGCCCCAGACGGTGGACAAACAGCCGGGCGGCAGCGGCGGAATGACCGCGGCGATGCCCTTCTCGTTGGCACCGCAAACCGAGCCGTCTTCGCGGAAAATCTGCAGGTTGTAGCCATAGACCGGGAAGGACGGCGAACCGTACTTGATCGGGGTCTGCTCAACGCCCGGCAGCGCGGCCAGCATCGGCCAGCCCGTTTCGGTCTGCCAGTAGTTGTCTATGACCGGCTTTTGCAGTTCGGTCATGAACCACTCATGGGTCGGCTGATCAAGCGGCTCGCCAGCCATGAAGATGTGCTTGAGTGACGACAGATCGTACTTGTGCATGAAGGCCGGATCCTGCTTCTTCAGCACGCGAGCCGCGGTCGGCGCCGAGAACATCACGGTGACCTTGTATTTCTCGACGATCTTCCACCAGATGCCGGCATCCGGACGCAGCGGCGTGCCTTCGTACATCACGGTGGCCATGCCGGCGATCAGCGGGCCATAGATGATGTAGGAGTGACCGACCACCCAGCCAATGTCGGAGGTGGAGAAGAAGGTTTCGCCTTCGCCGCCGCAGTAGATGTGCTTCATCGACGAAGCCAGCGCCACGGCATAACCGCCGGTGTCGCGCTGGACGCCCTTCGGCTTGCCGGTCGTGCCGGAGGTGTAGAGGATGTAGGACGGCTCGGAAGACTCCAGCCATTCGCACGGCACCTTGGCATCCATGAACTTGGCGCGTTCGGTAGCGTAATCGACATCGCGACCGGCAACCTTGTTGAAAGCCTTGTCCAGACCACGATCGACCATCAGCACCTTGGCCGGCTTGTGTTCGGCCAGCTCGATGGCTTCGTCGAGCAGGTGCTTGTACGGAACCGCCTTGCCGCCACGCATGCCGGCGTCGGACGAAACGATCAGCACCGGCTTGGCGTCGTCGATGCGGGTGGCCAGCGAACCGGAGGCAAAGCCGCCGAAGACCACCGAGTGGATGGCGCCAATGCGCGTTGCGGCCAGGATGGCAAAGGTTGCCTGGGCGATCATCGGCATGTAGATCAGGACGCGGTCGCCCTTCTTGACACCGAGACTCTGGTATATCGCCGCCATGCGCTCGATTTCGCGCTGCAGTTCGGCAAAGCTGTAGACCGTTTCTTCATCGGTTTCGGTCGAAATGAAGATCAGCGCCCGGTCGTTCGGACGCTTGGCCACGTGACGGTCAACCGCGTTGTGGCACAGATTGGTCTTGCCACCGACGAACCATTTGGCAAACGGCGGACGGGAATAGTCGCACACCTGGGTGAACGGCTCCTTCCAATCCACGAGTTGGGCCTGCTCGGTCCAGAACTCGTTCGGTTTTTCGATGGAATACTGATGAAACTCCTTGTACGTCGCCATAAAAATCCCTCTAGCTAAAATTCCTGCACAACAAAATACAGAACGGACTAATTATTTTGAGATTTCCGTTCACTCAAAAGACGTTCAATCTCTGCCACGGGCAAAGCCAAATCGAGTTCCTGATTCATCAGTTTCATCAACGGCAACAAGCGCTCGGCCAGCGACGGTAGATGCGGAATCACCGGCGCCAACCGATTGGCGGCCAGCAACTCCAGCGCGTGGTGAATGGAAATCGGCCTCGAGGCAGGCGAGACGCCGCCTGACTCTGTTCGGTTCCCCCCCGCCCGCATGGCGGCATGCATGCGCTCACCGGCCAGATCAAGCAGCGCCCCGGCCGAAGTCACCAAATCGGTCGGCACACTGGCCAGGCCGACACTGACCGTCAGCGCTACGGTCTGCCCCTGAACCGACAAACGCGCCACCTCGACCGCTTCGCGCACCCGTTCGGCAAAAGTCGCACAAAACGCCGGAGCAGTCCCCGGCGAAACAACTGAATACTGCCCGGCGCCAAAATGGCCCAGGCTGTCTTCCTGGCGCATCTTGGCACTCAGCATCTTGGCAAAGCGGTTACCGACTTCCTCGGCAACCAGACTCCCAAGCCGCTCGCACATCTTTTCGTAGCCATCGAAGCCAAGCACCATCACGCTGACATCGACGCCATGTCGGGTGGCATGAGACATCGCCTGAGCCGCCTGCAATTCCAGATATTTTCTGGTAAACAACCCGCTGGCCGGATCCTGAACCATATGCTCGCGACTGGCATCAAGATGTTCCTTGGCGTCAGTCAAGACCAGCAAGTTATTCAGACGGGTCAAAAGCTCCGTACACCCCGCGCCCTTGGTGACGAAATCGGAAACGCCAAGCGCCTTGGCCTTGGCCCGCTCCTCCTCGGTTTCCTCGCCGGAAACCAGAATGAACGGCAATTGCTGCAAGCGTCGCAGCTTCGACGTGCGGACGCGTTCCAGCAACTCGTAACCATTCAGTTTCGGCATCTGCAGATCGGATATCACAGCGCAAATGGAGTGATCGAGCACCAGCGTCTGCCACGCCGCTTCGCCGTCACCCTCCTCCCGAACCTCGTACTGCCCCTTCAAATGCTGAATGAGCGATATTCTGACCACCCGTGAGTCATCGACCACCAGAATGCGCGGCAACTCGGCCACGTCAGCCTCCGCCAATGTCCACCACCACTCGCCCCTTGGCCTGTCCGGCAATGTAATCACCGAAAGTGGCCGGCAGATCGTCAAACGGAATCCGGCGCGACATCGCGGCCAAATGTGGTGGACGCAAATCGCTGGCCAGACGTTGCCAGACACCGCTCCGATAAGGCTCCCGGATATAGCCCGAATCGACGCCGAGCAAGGAAACCCCACGCAGGATAAAAGGCGCCACCGTCGTGTTCAGCGACATGCTGGCCGCCAGCCCGATGCTGGCGATAGTGCCGCCCTGCTCCATGGTGCTGGCGATCCAGGCCAGAACATCCCCCCCGAGATTGTCCACGGCCCCCGCCCAGCGCGCCCGATCCAGCGGCCTGATTTTCGACAGGTCCAGACTCTGGCGCAGCATGACCTCGGCGGCCCCCAGGCCACGCAAGTAATCCGCTTCGCTCTCCTTGCCGGTCAGCGCCACCACGTGATAACCAATCCTGGCCAGCATATCGACCGCCAGGCTACCGACGCCGCCGGTGGCGCCGGTGACGATGACCGGCCCCTTGCTCGGTCGCAAACCGTTTTCTTCCATGCGGACAATGGCCAGCGCCGCGGTAAACCCGGCGGTGCCCAAGGCCATCGCATCATAGAGCGACAGGCCGGCCGGCAACGGCACCACCCAGTCACCCGGCACCCGGGCGAATTCGGCATAGCCGCCGTGATGCGCGACGCCGATATCAAAACTCGTGGCAATCACCGGATCGCCCGGCTTGAAGCGTGCATCGCCACTCTCGATCACCGTTCCGGAGAGGTCGATGCCCCCGACGCATGGAAAGCGCCGAATGATCTTGCCGGCCCCCGTTGCGGCCAGCGCATCCTTGTAATTGATGCTCGAATAGGCAACCTTGATCGTCACGTTCCCGGCATCAAGCCCGCTTTCGTCCATCTGGACAAAGCCACTGCTCACCTTGCCATCGCATTCTTCAATCAGCAGTGCCTTGAAGGAATCCATGTTTGCCTCGCGCCTTGGGAACGAAATTGTATTCATAATTACAGACTATGAACATAGTTGCAGATGCTGAATTTTCATCGCCTTTACAGCCGACTACTTTTCAAATATATTTCGCCGCTATGCATAAAGTACTGGTTTCGCTTCTGCTCGCCTCCTCGCTGCTCGTCGGCGGGATCAGTGCGCCATCGGCAGCAGAATCGATTCGCAAGCCAGAAGAACAACAGTCATTTTTTGAACGTTACACCAACGCCGCTCAGGATGTCATCCTGCAAGGTCTGAAGCTGGTTGGCGTTCGTTATCGCTGGGGCGGCAACGACGAAGACAGCGGTCTGGACTGCAGCGGTTTCGTCCGTCTGGTGTTCAAGGACAGCACCGGCACCTCGCTACCACGCACCGCCCGCGAAATGAGCGAAGTCGGCCAGCAGGTCGATGCCAACCAGTTGAAGCCAGGCGATCTGGTCTTTTTCAACACCATGCGCCGCACCTTTTCGCACGTCGGCATTTATCTCGGCGACAACCATTTCCTGCATGCTCCGCGCAAAGGCGCCGAAGTACGCGTTGAAAGCATGGAGAGCAACTACTGGATGACCCGCTACAACGGGGCGCGACGAATACTCGAAGGTAACTAGACGAAAGCGGCTTCGAGCCGCTTTTTTTACACCCAAAGAAGATAATCATTCTCATTTACATATTTTCCCGCAGCAAGTAAACTGAGGCCATTCTCATATCCTGCCGGAGTTCCTGCATGAAGCTGATGCCCGCCCTGATCGCCGCCGCAACTTTTACCGTTGCCTGCCCTGCGTTTGCGCAGGAAAAGATCCTCAACCTGTATTCCGCCCGCCACTATCAGACGGATGAGGCACTCTATGCCAACTTCACGCAACAGACCGGCATCAAGATCAACCGGATTGAAGGCAAGGAGGATGAACTTCTCGAGCGGATCAAGAACGAGGGTGCCAACAGCCCCGCCGACATTTTCCTGACCGTTGATGCAGCCCGCCTGGCCAAAGCGCATGAACTTGGCCTGTTTGCTCCGATTTCGTCCAAGCTGCTCGAATCACGCATCCCGACCCACTTGCGCACCGAAGACTGGTTTTCGTTTTCGACACGGGCGCGGGTAATCGTTTACAACAAGCTCGCAGTCAAGCCGGAAGACGTGCAGAACTACGCCGACCTGGCCAATCCGAAGCTCAAAGGCAAATTCTGCTCGCGTTCCGGTTCGCACCCCTACAACCTGTCGCTGATGGCATCGATCATCGCTCACCAAGGCGAAGCCAAGGCTGAAGAACTGGCCCGTGGCATGGTCGCCAATTTCGCCCGCGCCCCGAAGGGCGGCGACACCGACCAGATCAAGGCGGTTGCCGCCGGCGAATGCGGCGTCGCCATTTCGAATACCTACTACGTGGCTCGCCTGCTCCGCTCGACCAAGGTGGAAGAACTGAAAATGATGGAGCGGGTCGGCATCGTCTGGCCGGACCAGAGCGGAAATGGCGCCCACATCAACGTTTCCGGCGGCGGCGTGCTGAAGACTGCGCCGCATCGCGAAGCGGCCATCCAGTTCCTCGAATACCTGGCCTCCGATCAGGCGCAGCGCTATTTCGCCGATGGCAACAACGAATGGCCTGCGGTCGACAGCGTAAAAGTGGCGAATCCGGCATTGGATGCCATGGGCAAGTTCAAGGCCGATAAATTGCCAGTCAAAGATCTGGCCATGTACCAGACCAAAGCCCAGATCATTTTTGACCGGGCCGGATTCAAATAACGCCAGTTCTCGCCAAAGCCCCGGCAATTCCCTACAATTCCCGGGGCCTACGGGATAACTGGAATATGACGGTCAAAGGTTTTACAAGAAATAAACTGATTGACGCTATCCACTCTGGCAGCTTGAGTGATGTGCTCAATGCGCTGGACGACGGCGGTGACATCGAACTGCCCGACATGCACGGCTACAGCGGCTTGCCGCTACGTACGGCCTGTTTTGAAGGGAATCTGGCGATCGTTCGCGAGTTGCTGAATCGTGGCGCCAATCCAAACGCCATCGCCAGCGATGGCCCGGGAGCGCCACTGCGCCTGGCTTTGAGAAAAGGGCATCAGGACATTACCGATCTGCTGCTGCAAAAGGGTGCCACACCTCCCGACGGCATGGTTCTTCCCGCTGTGATCCTGGATGTGCCGAGCGTCCCGTTGCCCGACGAAATCACCAAGTCCATCGAGACCAGGCCGGACAACGTCATCGAATTTACCCACTCCATCGCCCCTCCACCGTCCGGAGAAGCGATTTATCCGCCACTTCCCGACAGCAAACCTGGCAACCTCATCGAATTTTCGTCTTCCGACTTACCCCTCTCGGCCGACGAAGCGGAGGAGCCGAGCCACTTCGGGACCGATACCAGCCTGCTGAGCATGGACCTGCTTTTTCTCGAAGAAGACGACAATCCGGACGCCTCGCCGCAGCCGCCAGAGAAACACTAGCGATCTGCCTGGTTCTCAACCAAAAACGGAGAAAGCCGGCTAGTGCCGGCGCGCTGCCGTAATTTGCCGCGACAGGGCGATCAGCGGCAACAAACCCACGGCGACGATGGCCAGGGCGGCCGTCGATGCCTCGGCCAGCCGCTCATCCGAGGCCAGCGTATAGGCCTGCGTCGCCAGCGTATCGAAATTGAAGGGCCGCATGACCAGAGTGGCCGGCAATTCCTTCATCACATCGACAAAAACCAGCAAACCCGCCGTCAGCAGACTGCCGCGCAGCATCGGCACATGCACGCGGCGCAGGGTTTCGCCCTGCCCCAGGCCCAGGCTGCGCGCCGCGTCGTCCATGTTCGGCGTGATCTTGGCCAGGCTGGATTCAACCGTGTGGAGCGCCACCGCGAGGAAACGCACGAGATAGGCGTAGATCAGCGCGGCGATGCCGCCGGTCAGCAAAAGTCCGGGGTTGTGGCCGAACCACAGCTCCCATTGCCCGGCCAGCCAGTTGTCGAGGCGCGTCACGGGAATCAGCACGCCGACCGCGATCACCGCCCCCGGCACCGCGTAGCCCAGACCGACAAGGCGGTTCAGGCCGTTGGCAAAGGTCGTTTTCGACAGGCGGGCGCCGTAGCCCATGAGCAGGGCGAGCATGACCGCGATGGCGGCCGTCACGCCGGCCAGCACGAAACTGTTGCGGGCGAGCACCAGGAAGCGTTCGCCGAACTGGGCGTCACCTTCGGTCAGGGCCATTTTGAGCAGCAGGATTGCTGGCAGCACGAAACCGAGCAGCAAGGGCACCGCACAAGCCAGCGTCGCCAGCCAGGCAGCCGGACCGCGCAACCGGGCGCCAGCCATCGGCCGGTTGCGGCCGGTCGTGTTGTGATAGCGCGCCCGGCCCCGCGAGGTGCGTTCGGCCATGAGCAGGAAGAGCACGAAGGCGAGCAGCATGGCGGCCAGTTGGGCGGCAGCGACGCGGTCGCCGAGCGAGAACCAGGCGCGGTAGATACCGGTGGTGAAGGTGTTGACCGCGAAATAGGCCACCGTGCCGTAGTCGGCTAGCGTTTCCATAAGCGCCAGCGCGATGCCGACGACGATAGCCGGACGAGCCAACGGCAGGGATACGGCGAAGAAGCCCCACCATGGCCCCATGCCCAGCGTGCGCGCTGCTTCGAGCATGCCGCTGGCGCGTTCGAGAAAGGCCGTGCGGGCGAGCAGGTAAACGTAGGGATAGAGCACGCTGACGAACATCAGCATGGCGCCGGGCAAGGTGCGGATGTCCGGAAACCAGTAGTCGCCGTGTTCCCAGCCGAAGGTGTCGCGCAGGAAAGTCTGCACCGGGCCGACGAACTGCAGGAAATCGGTGTACACGTAAGCCATGACATAGGCCGGAACAGCCAGTGGCAGGACCATGGCCCATTCGAAGAAGCGCCGACCGGGGAATTCGTGCATGGCCGTCAACCAGGCCGTCGCCACGCCGACGATGCCGACGCCGCAGCCAACGCCGAGGCACAGCCAGAGCGAATTGGCGATGTATTCGGAAAGTACGGTGTCGGCCAGATGCGTCCAGGTGGCGCTGGTACCGCCAACAAAGAGATTGAGGCCGACGCTGGCCACCGGCAATCCAGCGAGCAGGGCGACGACGATTCCGACCGTCAGCAGGGGGGAATAAAGGGCGGTACGCATGTGTGTGAATGCGAATTATAATCGACCGCTATGGCCCAACTTGAACTAAATGGCGTCGTCCAGCGCTACGGCAACCACACCGTCGTCGACGGCGTGAACTTCTCGCTCGAAGCCGGCAGCATCGCCTGCCTGCTTGGTCCTTCCGGCTGCGGCAAGACGACTTTGCTGCGCTGCATTGCCGGCTTCGAGGACATCGCCGGTGGCGAAATCCGCCTGCATGGCAAAGTCGTCAGCCAGGCCGGCCAGCGAGTCTCCCCCGAGAAGCGGCGGATCGGCATGGTTTTTCAGGATTACGCGCTGTTTCCGCACCTTTCCATCGAAGCAAATGTCGCCTTCGGCCTCGGTCGCAATCCGGGCGAGGACGCCCATCTGCGTGTTCGTCAATTGCTGGCGACGGTCGGCCTGCATGGACAGGGCAGCAAGTTTCCGCATGAGCTTTCCGGCGGCCAACAGCAGCGCGTAGCGCTGGCCCGCGCCCTGGCGCCGCGGCCGGAACTGATCCTGCTCGACGAACCATTTTCCAACCTCGACGTCGGCCTGCGCGAGCGGCTGTCGGCCGAGGTGCGCGAAATTCTCAAGCGCGAAGGTTCGACGGCAGTCATGGTCACGCACGACCAGAACGAGGCGTTCGCCATGGCCGACGAGATCGGCATCATGTACGAAGGCCGCATCCAGCAGTGGGACGTCCCGTACAACCTGTATCACCGGCCGGCCAATCGTTTCGTCGCCGACTTCATCGGTCAGGGCGTGCTGGTGACTGGCACGGTCGGCGACAACAACAGTGTGCGTATGGAACTCGGCACGCTGACTTCCGACACCCCGGTCGAGTGCAACGAAACCTGCGCCGCCTGCGACAACGGCTGCAAAGTCGACGTGCTGTTGCGGCCGGACGATATCGTTCACGACGACACCAGTGCCGTCCAGGCCGAAGTGCTGAACAAGGCTTTCCGCGGTGCCGACATCCTGTATACGCTGCGTCTGGCCAGCGGCACGCAGGTCCTGTCGCTGGTTCCGTCGCACCACAATCATGCGCTCGGCGAAAAAATCGGCATCCGGCTCGATGCCGACCATGTCATCGCCTTCATGAAGCATGAGGAATGCGACGATCCGGCCTGCGAAATCAAGCTCGAACAGCAGGTCAAGCCGGTCACCTGGCACGCCACCAACAGCGCCCGCTAGTTTTTCACGATCACGCATGATCCCGTTTCTCGGCCCGCACGACCTTTTCCCGCCGGTCGACATGGCCCGGGAAGAAATGGGCGGCCTGCTAGCCGTCGGTGGCGGCCTGCAGCCGGACCGTCTGCTCGACGCCTACCGGCGGGGCATTTTCCCGTGGGGAACGGTCGATAGCCTGCCCCTGTGGTATTCGCCCGATCCGCGCATGGTGCTGTTTCCCGAAGAGTTCCGGCTAACCCGTTCGCTGCGGAAAACGCTGCGCGCGGGGAAATTCGCGGTCCGCTTCGACACCGATTTTCCCGGTGTCATGGACGCCTGCGCGACGACGCCACGGGCCGGCCAGGATGGCACCTGGATCACGCCGGAAATGAAGGAAGCCTACTGCCGCCTGCATGAACTCGGCTGGGCGCACTCGGTCGAAAGCTATGAGGGAGATACGCTGGTCGGCGGCCTGTACGGGCTGGCGATCGGTCGCATGTTCTACGGCGAATCGATGTTCTCCCATCGCAGCGACGCATCGAAGGTCGCCTTTGCCTATCTCGTGAGTTATCTTGTGGCCAACCAATTCGGCATGATTGATTGTCAGATGCATACCGACCACCTCGCCTCGCTCGGCGGCCGCGAAATTCCGCGGGACTCGTTTTTGGCCCGGCTGTCGGCGTTGACCGCAGCCGAGTCGGCGCGCGTCCGCTGGTCGGCCAAGCAACTCGAACTCGCGTGGTAAGCCATGGCCCAGCCTGACGACGCCGAACTGCCCTTCTCGCTGCTCCAGTACTACGCTACCTCGCCCTATCCGTGCAGCTATCTGGCCGACCGCGAGGCGCGCTCACAGGTGGCGACGCCGGCCCACCTGATCGACAGCCAAATCTACAGCACGCTGGTTCGTGCCGGCTTCCGCCGCAGCGGCATCTTCACCTACCGGCCGCATTGCGACAAATGCCAGGCCTGCATACCGGTGCGCCTGCCGGTCGCCGAGCTGCAGCCCAACCGCAGCCAGCGCCGGGCCACAAAGCACCACGCCAACCTGCGCGCCCGCGAACTGCCGCTGCTTTATTACGAAGAGCATTACCTGCTCTACAACCGTTATCAGCAGGCCCGCCACCCCGGCGGTGGCATGGACGAGGACAGCCACGACCAGTACGCCCAGTTCCTTCTGCAAAGCCGCGTCGACACGCGGCTGATCGAGTTCTCGGAAAACGGCATCGTGCGCATGGTGAGCCTGATCGACGTCCTCGACGACGGCCTGTCGTCGGTCTACACCTTTTACGACCCGGACATCCAGCACGCCAGTTTCGGCACCTACAACATCCTGTGGCAAGCTGCCCAGTGCGCCGCCCTCGGCCTACCTTACCTGTACCTCGGCTACTGGATTGCCGAAAGCCGCAAGATGGCCTACAAATCTGCCTTTCATCCCATCGAAGGTCTGCTCGACGGGCGCTGGATTCCTCTCCCAAAACCGGAAAACCCATGAACCTCCGCCCCCTGCTGGCGCTGCCGCTTGTCCTGCTCCTCCCGCTCAGCGCCCTGGCCGGCGACGAACGCCTCGCCTACACCTGCGACAACGGAAGCCGCATCGACATTTCATTTTCGGCCGACATTTCCGGTCGACCGCAGGCGACACTGCACTTCGCCGACCAGGCCGTCGTTTTGCCGCAAGTGCCAGCCGCCTCCGGCGCCCTCTATCGCAGCGGCGACATCCGCCTGGCCACCAAGGGCGACGACGCCATTTTCGAGGATGGCAAGAACAACCTGCGCCGCTGTACGCGCGGCAGCGTGGCGCCGGTCATGCCCCAGGCCGCAGCGCAGCCGGCGGCGACCAGCAGCTTCATCGACATCGCCGGCCGCGTCAGCTATCTCGCCCGCATTGCCCTGCCACCCAACGCCATCCTCAAGATCCGCATCCAGTCCGGCCAGCGTACGCTGGCCGATCAACGTTACGAACTGAATGGCGCCCAGGTGCCGATTCCCTTCAGCGCCACCGTCGACCGCGACCTGATGGGCAAGAAAGCCAACGCCACCGTCAGCGCCCGGATCGAGGCCGGCGGCAAACTGCTTTTTGCCAGCGCGAAACCCACTCCGGCGACCAAAAACGGCCAGCCGATTCCGGTCGACATCGTGCTCAAACCAGCGAACCGTGGCACTCCGCGCTAGAAGCCGGGCGCTGATCGGCGCCCTGCTCCTCGGCGCCGCAACGGCGCACGCCGGGGCGAGCGAGACAGTGGCCTGCCACGTCACCTACGGCGGCGAGACCAAAACCGTCGAAGCCCGACCGACTACCTCGCCCTACACCGTGGCGCCGATCAAATTCGGCTCCTACCTGCTGTTCCGCATCGTCTTTCGCAACGAACCGGCCGACCTCGCCAGCATCAAGCTCTACACCTACGCCCAGCACGCTGACGTCGACGGCCGTCCGCTAATTCATCAAGCGACCTACGCCTACCCGCCTGTCCCTGCCGGCGCCTACGGTTTCACCGGGCTGAACCACGCCTACGAGCCGCGCTACGGCCTGGTTCTCGACTACTGGTGCGAACTGCGCGAGGGCATTTCAAAATGAGCCGATTTTTCCGGTTGACCGTGGCAATGGTGTTTCTGGCCGCCCTTAACGCCCAGGCTGAGCCCATGACGCTCATTTTCGCTGGCGACGTCATGCTCGACGACGGCCCCGGCCGGCTCATCGCCAAAGGCGGCGACCCGCTCGCGCCCTTTGCCAAAACGCTCAAGGCCGCCGACTACCGCATCGCCAACCTCGAAACCTCCGTCGCCAGAAGCGGCAGGCGCCTCGCCGACAAGCCCTACACCTTCCGCGCCCACCCGCGCACCCTGCGCATCCTGCAAGGCCGCTTCGACGCCGTCACGCTGGCCAACAACCACGTCGGCGACTACGGCCACCAGGCCCTGCTCGAAACCATGCAGCGCCTCGACCACGCCGGCATCGCCCATTTCGGCGCCGGCCAGAACCTCGTCGAAGCCCACAAACCGCTGTGGATCGAACGCCAGGGCCTCAAGATCGCCATCCTCGGCTACAACGAATTCGCCCCGCGCGCCTTCGAAGCCGGTGCCGACACGCCCGGCACGGCATGGAGCGAGGACGATCACGTGATCTCCGACATCCGCGCCGCCAAGGCCGCCGGCGCCGACCTGATCATTCCCTTCATGCACTGGGGCTGGGAATACGAGCCGGCAGCCAGCCCGCGCCTGCAAAGCTTCGCCCGGCGCATGATCGACGAAGGCGCCAGCATGGTCGTCGGCAGCCACCCGCACGTCACGCAAGGCGCCGACGTTTATCAGGGCAAACCGATCATCTACAGCCTCGGCAATTTCGTCTTCGACGGCTTCGACGCCCCGGAAGCCAAAGTCGGCTGGCTGCTCCGCCTCAAGCTCGACAAAACCGGCGTACTCGAATGGGACACCCTGGCCGCCCACATGGACAAGCACGGCACGCCGCACCCGATGCCCGGCACGCTGACACCCTGCGGCAAGGCCGGCGACACGCAGGTGGCGCAGTGCCGGAATCCGTAAGCCCCATACAATCAAAGGACTAACCGCCATGGACACCCGTTTTCTCGACGACCTCACCCCCGGCCAGCGCTTCACCTCGCCGGGACTGACGCTGACTGAAGCCGAGATCATCGACTTCGCCTGGCGCTATGACCCGCAGCCTTTCCATCTCGACGCCAATGCCGCTGCCGACTCGCCGTATGGCGGGCTGATCGCCAGCGGTTTCCAGAGTCTGGCCATCTGCTTTCGATTGTTCATCCAGTCCGGCATCCTGGCCGAATCGAGCATGGGCTCGCCGGGCATCGACGAATTGCGCTGGCTGGCGCCGGTGCGGCCGGGCGATACGCTGCACAGCGAGATCGAAGTGCTGGAGGTGCGGCCATCGAACTCGAAGCCGGACCGCGGCATTGCGCGCCTCAAGTATCAGGCGGTCAACCAGCGTGGCGAGGCGGTGCTGAGTTTCATCGTCATGCATCTGCTGCGCCGCAAACCGGGCTGAGGCGGTCGCCCGACGATTTCAATTTTGGCCGCTTTTTCCGGTTGACCGTGGCATCCGGCTGGCCAAACCTGGCTTTGCCTGCTATGAAAAAATATCACGATGGTATGCTTCATCGCGAACCATTTTTCGGGAGCCACCTTCATGCGCATTCGTCTCTACTCCGTACTCGTCCTCATCGCCAGCCTGCTTTCCGGCTGCGGTTACAACCAGATTCAGATCAACGACGAAGGCGTCAACGCCGCGTGGTCAGAAGTGCTCAACCAGTACAAACGCCGGGCCGACCTGATTCCCAACCTGGTTTCCGTCGTCCAGGGCTATGCCGCGCATGAAAAGGAAGTACTGACCCGCGTCACCGAGGCGCGCGCCAACGTTGCCGGCATGAAGATCACGCCGGAACTGATCAACGACGAGGCCGCCTTCGCCAAATTCCAGAAGGCGCAGGGCGAGCTGTCCGGCGCCCTGTCTCGCCTGCTGGTGGTCGCCGAGAACTACCCGAACCTCAAGGCCGACGCCAATTTCCGTGACCTGCAGGCGCAGCTTGAAGGCACCGAAAACCGCATCACCGTGGCGCGCAACCGCTACATCGACAGCGTGCGCCAGTACAACATTTCGGTCCGTACCTTCCCGAACAACCTGACGGCGATGGTCATGGGCTACAAGCCCAAGGCCAACTTCACGGTCGAGGACGAGAAGGCCATTTCGACGCCGCCGGTCGTCAAATTCGACACTCCGGCACCAGCCAAATAAATCCCGATGCTCCGCTGGCTCGCCGCTCTCTGTTTCGCGCTGCTGCCGCTGCTCGGCTGGAGCGCCAACGAGGTGGCGCTGCCGGCGCTGACCGAGCGTGTCACGGACCTGACCGGCACGCTGTCGGCCGCGGATAAAGCCGGGCTGACGGCCAGCCTCGCAGCGCTTGAGAAAGACAAGGGCGCGCAGGTCGCCATTGTCATGCTGCCGACAACGCAGCCGGAAAGCATCGAACAATTCGGCATCCGCCTCGCCGAGGCCTGGAAAATCGGCCGCAAGGGCATTGATGACGGGGTGATCGTCATCGTTGCCAAGGACGACCGGCGCATGCGCATCGAAGTCGGCTACGGGCTGGAGGGCGCCATTCCCGACGCCATCGCCAAGCGCATCGTGGCCGAACAGATGGCGCCGCGTTTCCGCGAGGGCGACTTCGCCGGCGGCTTGCGGGCCACCGTGGCGACGCTCGACAAGGTCATTCGCGGAGAACAACTCCCAGCGCCCGTCGTCAAAACCGCCGAGGGCGGCACCGACCCCGGAGACGCGCTGACCTTCCTGCTCATCGTTTTCTTCATGGCCGGCGTCATCCGCTCGATGTTCGGCCTGCTCGGCTCGCTGGCCGTGTCCGGCATCGCCGGCTGGCTGGCGTGGACCGTCTTCGCCTCGCTCGGCCTGGCCGGCGGCGCCGCGCTGGTCGCCTTCGTGCTCTCCTTCATCCGCCTTGGCCGCGGCGGCTGGTCCTCCGGCGGTAGAGGCGGCTTCCCCGGCGGATTTGGCGGCGGCTCGGGTGGCGGCGGATTTTCCGGCGGCGGTGGTGGCTTTGGTGGCGGCGGCGCCTCGGGGAACTGGTAAAACCATGCTGACACGCCTGCTCAAACACCTCTCATCGCCCGGCTGGTGGGCCAGAAGAGCCTTCCGCGCCAACGATCTGGCAGCCATCGGCGCGGCGGTAAAGGCTTCCGAAGCAAAGCAGCGCGGCGAAATCCGCATCGCCATCGAAGGCCCGCTACCGCTCCGCGCCCTGCTCCGCGAAGAATCCTGCCGCGACCGGGCGGCAGCACTCTTCCAGTCGCTCGGCGTGGCGGCGACACGCGAGGCCAACGGCATCCTCGTTTACGTTCAGCTGGTCGACCATCAGGTCGAAATCCTTGCCGACCGCGGCATTTCTGCCCTCGTCCCGCCAACCGAATGGGAAGCCGTCTGCCGCCGCATGGAGACAGCATTTGCCGCCGGTAACTACCAAACCGGCATGGTGGACGCCATCGAGCGCATCACGGCCCTGCTCGCCCAGCACTTCCCGGCCACCGGCGACAACCCGAACGAACTGGACGACGCGCCAACGCTGCTTTGATTTTCAGGGGCGACATCGAACAGACAAGCTAGGCACGATCATCAGAGGTGCTCCCATGCAAGAACTGGAACTGAACAAGGCTTTCACCCTGATCGAATCAGGGCCCGTCATCCTCGTCACCACCCATGACGGCAAGAAAGACAACATCATGACCATCTCGTGGACCATGGTGATGGATTTCACCCCGATATTTGCCATCACCACAGGCGCATGGAACCACTCCTACGCGGCGCTGCGCAAGCATCGGGAATGCGTCATCGCCATTCCCACCGTCGACCTGCTCGACACGGTCGTCGGCATCGGGACATGCTCCGGGGCAGACACCGACAAATTCGCCCGCTTCAAGCTCACGCCAGTCCCGGCCAAACTCGTCAAGCCGCCCCTGATCAAGGAATGCCTCGCCAACATCGAATGCAAGGTCATCGACATCATCGAAAAGCACAACATCGTCGTGCTGGAAGCTGTCGCCGCCTACATCGACGGCGAACGCAAAGAAAAGCGCACGGTTCACGCCGTGGGCGACGGAACCTTCATCGTCGACGGACGCAAGATCGACCGGAAGAAGATGATGGCCGCCAAGCTTCCGCCGGGGGTTTAGGGGTTATTGGCTTGGCCACCGGCTCAAGTCGGCCAAGACCGGCCTCTCGCCCAATCTAGTAAACGGACGACCAAATAGCTGCTTCACTTTGAAACCTGCCATACGAACTGCGTTAGCACCTCGACAAAAACGCGGATGGTAAGGTGCGTCGCGGCGAGGCGCAGCAACGTTGCGGTCCGCGGCGGTAGCCTTGCAAGTTGGTCTCTGTTCCCTTTTTCGCTTGCGCGACAGCCATTCCCCTCCTTAAAGATGTGTTCAGGTATTTCCCATACAGGTTATCAAAGAGGTCCGTTTGCCATCATGATGGCAGCGGTCGGTCATCAAGTCGCGCCGACCCAAGGCGTTATAATGACCCCCTTCCGGGCACTCCCCCCACCGGCATCAAGTCGGGAGAATACGCCGTCCTCGTCGCCCCAATCGAAAAGCGCTTCCGCATGATGTCCACATCCAGCGATCCGTCCATGCCATTGGTGTCATCGCACTTTCACTCATTGCAGATTCTGCGCGGCATCGCTGCCTGGATGGTGGTTTATCACCACGTAATGCAGTTCTATTTCTCATTTCACGCCGACTCCGCCATCGGGCACTTCTTTGCCAAATACGGAAACTTTGGCGTGGATATCTTCTTCGTGCTGAGCGGATTCGTCATGTATTTTTCCGCCCGCAACAAAAATCAGTCTGGGGTGGAATTTCTGGTAAATCGCGCCTTCCGCGTCATGCCGGTGTACTGGTTCTACACCGCAGCCACCATGCTGTGCTCCGTCGTTTTCGCGCGCACCTTCCGCTTTACTAATATTGACGCCAACAGCGTGCTAATGTCGCTGTTCTTTCTGCCACATCAAAACCCAGCCGGAATTGGTGTGTTTCCCTTGCTGCCGGTGGGATGGACCCTGAATTTCGAGATGTTTTTCTACCTAACGCTGGGCAGCTGCCTGATGCTGAATCGAAAACACGCGATATTCATCTGCATGGCCGCCATCTTGATTCTGCCGATCGTCTATCCGTCCAATATGTACTATGCCGAAATTGCTGGCAGAAAGTTACTTTATGAATTCGTCCTCGGGTTGAGCCTCGCTATGTTGTATTCCAACCCGCGGGCGCAACGCTTTCTCGACGCCCGCGCGCTGCCCACGCAACTCATCGTCTTGCCTATATTGCTGGCGATGTGCTTCATGCTGCCCCGGTTTCCGGACCTGAAATTTCCCTTGGCGATGACCGTTGTCTTCCAGTTCCTGCTTCTCGAAAAGTTCGTCAATCCCGACTCGGCTGTACTCAAGACGCTTATACGGTTGGGTGACGAATCATATTCGACCTATCTAGCCCATATGCTGACCATCAATGTGCTTCTGTACTTTACCGGCAACTCGCTCGATACCCTGCTGATCCTAGTCCTAGTCACCGTCTGCACATGGCTGGTATCGCGCTGGAGCCATCGCCACATAGAACAAAACCAACTCTTGAACAACGCTAAGAAGCGCTTGGTTGTTCGCTATGTTCCAGCGTAAGGAAGATTCCGGCGCAAGCCGCGCATTATCCGTTCCACCTAGCTAGCTGCTTCAATGTGTTGGCGTCCATATTTACCCTCTGATCCCATGCTTCCAGGCGACATCTTTGTCCAGCGAGTTGCTGGCCAATCCTGACAACCGAACCAATGGCGTTAAGTCCGAGGAGTACCAGCTCGCAAAGGAACCGAAATGACTGTTGCGTTCAACCACCTGCCGTTGGGTGATCATGGTGATGAATGACAGCAATGGGCACGAAGCGGAAGAGGCTGCAGACTCAGAGCCCCCACTGAGCCAGCCCATTCATATCCGGAAACGAACACCGGAATCAGCTTTTATCCCAGCTCCAATGAACTCAGCTGGCCCGCAAATCGATGATTGACATCGCGATGCGTCGCCTCATCGCCACGGACTGTGATGATGAAGGCATTCATTGTTTATTGCATTCAGCATTGCTGTCTCCTGAAGCCGCTTGAGTCCGGTTCGCTGATTATTTCAGCGAGTCCGTTGCGGCTCAGTTCGATTGGACACAGAGCAATACCGTTGATGGTGCGGTAACAACTTGCGGTTTTATGTGCGCTCGCGCACCGAGTCGTCACCTTGGTTGCGGGCAATATGAAGCCATGACTCTTCTCGGCAACTTGCCTCGAGGTGCCGGACATGGATTGTTTTTCAGTTATTTCACCGGTCTTTGTCAGGCACGGCCTTCACTGTCAATTCAGGAACAAACCATGAAACCAAACATTTTGTTGTTGCCCGGCTTGCTCAATGACGCGAGCGTTTTTACCAACCAGGTTGCCGCCTTGTCGGCAATGTCTACCGTCGAAGTTGGCGACCTGACGGTTGCTGAAACAATCCCCGATCTCGCAGCCAGCGTCCTCAAGCTGACCTCGGCCAAGCATTTTGTGCTGCTTGGCTTGTCACTTGGCGGCTATGTCGCCTTCGAAATCATGCGCCAGGCACCGGAGCGGGTGACCGGACTGGTGCTGATGGATACGACGGCGCGCCCCGATACGCCGGAGGCCAGTGCGAAACGGGAAGCGCTGATCAAGCTGGCGGCAACGGATCTGGATGCCGTGACCGAACAACTGCTGCCGCTGCTCCCGCATCCGGTTCGCATGAACCTGCCTGCGGTGCGTGGCGTCATCCAGTCGATGGCGAGCAGTCTGGGCAAGGATGACCAGAACTGATCCACCGGGCAAGGGCTGCTGCTAACATCACCCCATGAGTCGTTATCAGCAACTGGCCGAGCACACTACAAACCTGATCACCCAAGGCGTGCTGCGCGCCGGCGAGCGCCTGCCGTCGATCCGCGACGCCTGCCGGGCGCATGGGGTCAGCCCGATCACGGTTACCCAGGCCTATTACCAGTTGGAAAGCCGGGGGCTGATCGAAGCCCGCCCACGTTCCGGCTATTTCGTTCGGGCACGTCCGGCCCTGCAACTGGCCGAGCCGGACATGAGCCAGCCACCGGCCGGGGCCAGTGAATTGCAGATCAGCGATTTCATTTTCCGCATCCTCGACAGCGTCAAGGATCGCGCCGTCGTCCCGCTTGGCTCCAGCTTCCCCAGCCCCACCCTGTTTCCGCTGGCCAAGCTCGGCCGCTTCCTGGCCCACGCTGCCCGCCATCTCGACCCGCAGGCGACGATCAGCGACCTGCCGCCGGGCAACGCCGAACTGCGCCGCCAACTGGCCCTGCGCTACCTGGCCCGGGGCGCCCCGGTGGCGCCAGATGAAATCGTCGTCACCTCAGGCGCGCTGGAAGGGATCAACCTCTGCCTGCAAGCCGTAACCCGGCCCGGCGACCTGATCGCCGTCGAATCACCGACCTTCTATGCCGGCCTGCAGGCGGCGGAGCGGCTCGGCCTGCGTGTCGTCGAGATTCCCACCCATCCGCGCGACGGGGTCAGCCTGGAAGCGCTCGCCGACATCCTGCAGCAGCACCCGGTCAAGGCCTGCCTGCTCATGCTCAACTTCGCCAACCCGAGCGGCAGCCTGCTGCCCGACGCGCGCAAGAAGGAACTGCTCGCCCTGCTGCGCCGCCACCAGGTGCCGCTGATTGAGGACGACGTCTACAGCGAGCTGTATTTCGGGCCGCAAGCGCCGCTGTGCAGCAAGGCTGAAGACAGCGACGGGCTGGTCATGCACATTTCGTCCTTCGCCAAATGCCTGGCCCCCGGCTATCGCCTCGGCTGGGTCGCTGCCGGACGTTTTGCCGGGCAAATCCAGCGCCAGAAACTGTCCACCAGCCTGGCTACCACCGTGCCAGTCCAGATCGCGCTGGCCGACTACCTGAAGCACGGCGGCTACGACCACCACCTGCGCCAACTGCGGCGGACGCTGGCTGAGCAGGAAGCGCTGCTGGTTGCTGCGGTCAACCGCCATTTTCCGCCAAAAACCCGGCTGGCGCGGCCGCAAGGCGGCTATTTCCTGTGGCTGGAGCTGCCGCCAACGGTCGATGCGCTGACCCTGCATCAACAGGCACTGGCGCTCGGCATCAGCACCGCGCCCGGGCCAATTTTCTCGGCACAGCGCGCCTTCGCTCACTACCTGCGGCTCAATTTCGGCCATCCGGACAGCCCGGGGCTGGAAGCCGCTGTGGCCACCCTTGGCCGCCTGGCCACAGCGCTTTGCTGAATCTGTTCCTATAGAAAACACGACCGTCTGAATCTGTTCCTATCGAACGCCGGCTGATTAACTTGGCATCTACGATAATTAGCCAAGGAACGCAGCAATGGACACGCCGGTCAGCAAAATTCGCAGCGCCAAACTGGAGCTTTACCGCAAGAAGGGAAAGATTCACGCCAAGGCGGTCAGCGGCAGGTTCAACACCCTGCGCTGGAGCATGGTCTGGCTGACTCAGATCGTTTTCTACGGCGCTTGCTGGCTGCAATGGCAGGTCGACGGAGCGAGCCGGCAAGCCATCCTGTTCGACATCGCCCATGAAAAGCTCTACCTGTTCGGCCTCGTGCTCTGGCCGCAGGATGCGCTACTGCTGGCCATCGCGCTGATCCTGGCGGCACTCGGGCTGTTTTTCGTTACCGCGCTGGCTGGTCGATTATTCTGCGGTTTTGTCTGCCCGCAAACGGTTTATACCAGCCTGTTCGTCTGGATCGAAAGCCGGATCGAAGGCGACCATCTGGCCCGACTGAAACTCGACAGCGCCCCGCCAAGCGCCGGCAAGGCGATACGCAAGCTTACGAAGCACGCCATCTGGCTGCTGATCGCGGCATGGACGGCGATCAGCTTCGTCGGCTACTTCACGCCGATCCGCGAATTGCTGCCGGCCTTGGCCGAACTGGCCGTCGGCCCCTGGGAAAGCTTCTGGCTGCTGTTCTATGGCAGCTTCACCTACATTCAGGCCGGTCTGGCCCGCGAGGCGGTCTGTCAGCACATGTGCCCCTATGCCCGTTTCCAGGGCGTCATGTTCGACCCGGCGACTCGCAACGTTGCCTATGACAGCCGGCGCGGCGAACCGCGCCAGGCCGGAGGCGACTGCATCGATTGCGGCATCTGCGTCGAGGTCTGCCCGACCGGCATCGACATCCGCCAGGGCCTGCAATACCAGTGCATCAACTGCGGCTTGTGCATCGACGCATGCGACCAGGTGATGGCCCGCACCGGCAAACCGGGCGGCCTGATCCGCTTCGCCTCGGAATGGGAACTGTCCGGCCAACCCGGCACCAGCAACCGGCCACGCCTCGCCGTCTATCTCGCCCTGCTCACAGTCTTCCTCACCCTCGGCGCGTGGACGCTGGACCAACGCTCGCTGCTGCTGGTCGACGTCATTCGCGACCGCGGCGCCCTGCTGCGCGAAATGCCGGATGGCCGCATCGAGAACGCCTACACGCTGAAACTGATGAATCTGGCCGATCACGAACAGGAACTGAGCATCGGCGCCGAAGGCATCCCGAACCTGAGCATCGTCGGCCCGCAACGATTCCTGGTCCCCGCCGGCAATATCCGACCGGTCCAACTGACGCTGGCCGCGCCGGGTGGCACCGCCCTGTCCGGCCTGCAACCGATTCGACTGAACATCACCAGCCCGCATGCCGGTGGCCAGCAAGTCAGCGAAAAAACCAGTTTCGCGCTGCCCTGAGTTGGTCGAGACCACACCTTCCAGCCAGCCGCAGACGGCACCTGTTGAGAGCGGCCTGAGCACCGAACGAAATTAACGCCAATGTGCGGCAACGCACAGACGTTTTGCTGGCAGAGTTGCACTATTCGAGGTTTGCGGTGGGCGCCAGAGCCAAGGCAAAACGGCATTCTCGCAAGCCTTCCCGCGAAAGATTACGCGCGCTTGCTACCCGATCTGAAATTGGTGGAGATGCCGTTGCGATCGACGGTTTCTGAATCTGGAGACCATGTTAACTTTTTGCACTTTCCCGTCTCCGGTATCGTTTCGCTGATTTATACCCTTGAAGACGGCTCTTCGAGCGAAACTGCGCTGGTTGGCAACGAAGGCCTGGTGGGCAATCACCCGGTCATCGAAGAAGGCTTGCGGACCGGGTGGCTGATTGGCCTTCAATGGCAGATCCCGGATTGCATTTTTGGCCGTTTTTTCCGGTTGACCGTGGCATTTGCCATCAACCGTTCGGAACCTGCTCAAAACTCCGAAAATCGCCGTCGCCCAGCGCGATATTGACCCGCTGAACGATCGCATGGCTCGGCCCGCGCCGCGCCCAGTTTATCAATTCGATCACGGCCACTTCTTCGCCGACCGCCATCGCCTCGACCCGGCCGTCAGCCAGATTGCGCACCCAGCCGACAACGCCGAGCGCCCGCGCCTGCTCGACCATGGACCAGCGATAGCCGACGCCCTGAACCCGTCCCTCGACCACCAGATGACGCCCGATTCTTGCCATTTTTCGCTCCGTGCCAGCATGCTGCCGATGCTGCCATCTATACCAAAGCTCGGTGCAAAGTGCTAGATTGGCGGGCTTGCCAGACCGCGCTCCCCAGAGAAAGGCGCAGCTAGGCAAGCAGCACTGCAAAATTCTGCGCCACAGGCGCAACAGGGGAATAGATGTCGTCGCAAAACAAGCAAGCCTTGCCGGCCATCACGGTCGCTGCCATCGGGGTCGTCTTCGGCGACATCGGGACCAGTCCGCTTTACGCGCTGAAGGAAATCTTCAACGGCCACCACCCGATCCCGGTCACCCCGGAAAACATTCTCGGCGTGCTGTCGCTGGTTTTCTGGGCAATCATCGTTCTCGTCACGATCAAATACGTCGCCATCATCATGCGCGCCGACAACCGCGGCGAGGGCGGCTCGCTGGCGCTGTTGGCGCTGGTCACCGAACGGGCCAAGAACCCGCGCCTGGCGTGGATCGTCACCCTGCTCGGCATCTTCGCCGCCGCCCTGTTCTACGGCGACAGCATGATCACGCCGGCCATTTCCGTACTCTCCGCCGTCGAAGGTCTGGAGATCATCACGCCCGACCTCAAGCCCTACGTCATCCCGATCACGCTCGGCATCCTGACCGGCCTGTTCTTCATCCAGAAACACGGCACCGGCGCCGTCGGCAAACTCTTCGGACCGGTCATGGTGGCCTGGTTCGCCATTCTCGCCGTGCTCGGTGTGCTGCAGATCGCCCATAACCCGGCCGTCCTGCTCGCCCTCAATCCGCTATTCGCCATCGTTTTCATCGCCGAGCACCCCGGCCTCGCCTTCCTCGCCCTCGGCTCGGTGGTGCTCGCCGTGACCGGTGGCGAAGCGCTGTACACCGACATGGGCCACTTTGGCCGCTTCCCGATTCGCCTCGCCTGGTTCGGCTTTGTCATGCCGGCGCTGGTCCTCAATTACTTCGGTCAGGGCGCCCTGCTGCTGGTCGATCCAGAAGCCATCGCCAGCCCCTTCTTCCACCTCGCCCCCGACTGGGCGCTGATCCCGATGGTCGGCCTGGCTACCGCTGCTACCGTCATCGCCTCGCAGGCGGTCATTTCCGGCGCCTTCTCGGTCGCCCGCCAGTCGATCCAGATGGGCCTGCTGCCACGCATGCAGATCATCCACACCTCGGGCATGGAAGAAGGCCAGATCTACGTGCCCTTCACCAACTGGTCGCTCTACCTGGCCGTCGTCGCCCTGGTCATCGGCTTCAAGAATTCGTCCAACCTCGCCGCCGCCTACGGCATCGCGGTCACTGGCACGATGCTCATCGACACCATTCTCGTCGCCTTTGTCATGGTTCTGATGTGGAAGTGGAACAGGCTGCTCGTTGCGCTCATTGCCGGCTCGCTGCTCGTCGTCGACATCGCCTTCTTCGCCGCCAACGCGATCAAGATCCCGCAGGGCGGCTGGTTTCCGCTGGCCATGGGCATCGTTTCCTTCACCGTGCTGACCACCTGGCGGCGCGGCCGGCGCATGGTCTCAGACGAAATGGCCAAGCAAAGCATCCCGATGGACGACTTTCTGGAGTCCATCGACGACGTGCACCGCATTTACGGCACGGCCATCTTCATGACCAGCGCCAAGGACGGCGTGCCGCCGGCCCTGCTCCACAACCTCAAGCACAACCAGGTGCTGCACGAGCGCGTCGTGCTGGTCACCGTGCAAACCATGCCGACGCCACACGTCAACGACATGGACCGCATCTACCTGCACGACATGAAGAAGGGTTTCAAGCGCCTGATCATCCGCTACGGCTTCATGGAAAGTCCGGACGTACCGGGGGCGCTGGAGCAATGCAAACGCTTCGGCGAGAGTTTCGACATGATGGACACCACCTTCTACCTGTCACGCGAAACCATTGTCCCGTCGATGTCCCGTGGCATGCTGCCGATCCGCGCCCGGCTCTTCGCCATCATGTCGAAGAACGCGACGAGCGCCAGCGACTTCTTCCACATTCCGACCAACCGCGTCGTCGAACTGGGCACGCAACTGGTCATCTGAGCGCCATCTTCATGCCATCGACGCCCTGCCCGGCCCGGCAGGGCGTTTTTCATTGGCGCGGCGCGGCCATATCAGCAAAAACTGAAACTAGCGCAGATCAAGGCTGTCCGATACGCAAGCGGCAACAATCGCCAGATCAACCATTTCCGGATGCCCGCATGAAGCGCCTGCTCTCCCTGTTTTTCGCTGCCAGTCTCGCCTTCCCGGTGTTTGCCGAGGTACTGAGTTTCGACCGGCCGATCCATGATGCCGCGCGGGCCGGTAGCGGTAACGACGTTCGCCGCCTCCTCAAGGCCGACCCGAAACAGCGTGAAATACGCACGGAACAAGGCTCGACCCCCTTGCACCTGGCCGCCACCAACCCGGATACGACAGCCATGCAGGCGCTGATCGCCGCTGGCGCCAATGTAATGGCCCGTGATAACGACGGGGCAACGCCGCTGCACATGGCTGCCTATTCGAGCCGGGCCAAGAATGTCCAGATGCTGCTTGAAGCCGGCGCCGACCCTTTTGCCAAGACTGACAACGGCCGCGACCCCGGCTCGATGGCGCGCAAGGTCAAGGCCGACGAAGCGGCCGGCGTCCTTTCGCTGTGGGTACTCAAGGGCTGCAAGGCCGGCCAGCCATGCTGAAGGCCATTCCGCTGTTGCTCGCCATCTTGGCAGGCAGTGCTGGCGCCGAGCCGGTAGCCCCGCTGCCTTCGGTTGAAGTGTTCACGCCAACGGTCTGCCTGACTTGCATCGAATGGGCTGAGCACCTGCGCCAGAACGGCTTCCCGGTCAAAGTGACGCCGACGGTCGACATGGATGCATTGAAACGCCGCCTCAAGGTGCCGAAGGACATGGAATCGGTGCCCAGTGCCCTGGTTGCCGGCTATTTCATTGAAGGCCATGTGCCGGCCGAGGACATCAAGCTGCTTCTCAGTGAAAAGCCGCGCGCCCTTGGCCTCGCTGTTCCCGGTCTGCCGCAGGGCGCGCCGGGCCGGGAATTCTCGAACCCGACCTGCGAAACGGCGTGCACGATGCTCGACAAGGAAGGCGTCGAACAAACCGTCCGCCGCGAATTTTTCGAGACTTTTCTGGTTGACCGCAAGGGCAGGCCCTCCCGCTTTGCCCGCCACTGAGCGGCACAGCACCAGACAGACTGCCACCAAACGCGCCGGGAGTGCAATAATCAAGGTTTTGTAAACGCACCCCAACTCCCGGTTGCATCAACTTGTCCCAACCCGCATCCTTAATCGCAGCGTCCATTGATTCACGGAAATCGGCTTTCCGTTTTTTTGGCTTGTTGATACTTGGCGTGTTACTCATCAACGCCGTGATGATTTCGGTCAGCGTCGTCAATCTGCTCGATCACAAGAAACGCACGGTGGAACAGGTGGTTGGCATGACCGACAACCTGGCTGCACTACTCGAACTGAACGTGGCCGACTCGGTCCGCCGCATCGATCTCGGACTTCTCGACATTGTTGACGCGCTGGAGGGCAGGTTCAAGGACGGGCACATCGATGCCGACCAAGTCCGGCAAATGCTCAAGCTGCATGAGCAGCGTCACCCGGCCGTTGATGCCTTCCGGGTCAGCAATCAGCATGGCAAGGTCGTCTGGGGCAAAGGCATAACGCCCGAAACCACTGTCACCTATGCCGACCGCTCTTTCTTCGAAGAGCATCAGCGCAGGCCGGGGGAAAACCTGATCATCTCCGAGCCGATCCTGGGGCGTGTATCCAAAATATGGGTCGTCGCTCTGACCCGCTCGTATCGGAATGCCGATGGCTCTTTCGCCGGAGTTGTCACCGCCGCGGTCAATCTCGAGCATTTCACCGGGGTGCTATCCACTATCAAACTGGGCGAGCATGGATCGGCCCTCATCCGTCATCAGAATTCCGCTTTGCTGGCCCATTTCCCGCCTGTCGACGGGCCGGCAGGGCAGGCCGGCAATCGACTGGTCCCGCCGGAATTCAAGGCCCAACTGGATGCTGGGAGCCAAACCGGGATTTTCCACACGGCCAATATGCCGGATGGCGTCGAGCGGACCTATACCTTCCGTCGTGTTCCGCAAACCCCCTTTTTCGTCGCGGTCGGCATGGCCCCGCGTGATTATCTGGACGACTGGAATATCGAATTGCGTAACGCGATGTTGCTCATTCTCGGATTCCTGACGGCGACAGTGCTTGGCGCCTGGTTGTTGCGACGTTACTGGCAGAAAATCCAGAATCAGACCCTGTTTCTCGAGACGTTGATCGAGAGCATCCCGGTCCCGCTCTTCTACAAGGACACAACCGGTCGCTATCTGGGCTGCAACCACGCTTTTGAGGATTCGCTGGGCAAATCCCGTCACGACATTATCGGCAAATCCGTTTTTGACATGGCGCCACCCGACATAGCCCAGCGCTACAAGGAAAAGGACGACGAGTTGTTCAGTCAGCCCGGCACCCAGACCTACGACTGGTTGACCGTCAAAGGCTGCGAGGCGCGCAATGTCATCTTCCACAAAGCCACTTTCCGTCGCGTTGACGGTGAAATAGCCGGACTGATCGGGGCGGTAACGGACGTCACCGAACTCAAGCAAGCTCACGCCGAGCTGCAGACGCACCGTGACAATCTGGAGCGGCTGGTGGCCGAGCGTACGGCAGAATTGCAGCAAACCAAGGAAGCTGCCGAAGCGGCCAGCCTGGCGAAAAGCACCTTCCTGGCCAACATGAGTCATGAACTGCGCACCCCGATGAATGCCATCCTCGGCATGACCGGGTTGGCGCTGCGCAAGGCCGCAGACCCCAAATTGCAGAATCAGCTCGGCAAGATCGAGCTTGCTGCCAATCACCTGCTCAGCGTCATCAACGACATTCTCGACATCTCGAAAATCGAGGCCGAGCACATGCATCTGGAGCATATAGATTTCCGCATCGGTGAAGTGCTCGACAATCTGCGCAGCCTGATTGGGCAACGCGCCGCCGACAAGGGGCTGCACCTGGAAATTGACTCGCCCCCCGACGTCGCCGGCCTGTTGCTCAATGGCGATCCGTTTCGTCTTGGCCAGATTTTGCTCAATCTATCGGCCAATGCGGTCAAATTCACCAACCAGGGCGGGATCGTTGTCCGCATCCGGCTTTCGGACAGCATCGCCAACGCCGTCGTATTGCGCTTCGAGGTCACCGACAGCGGCATCGGCATCGCGCCGGAAGATCAAAAGCACGTTTTCAACGCCTTCGAGCAAGCCGATGGTTCGATGTCCCGGAAATACGGCGGGACCGGCCTCGGCCTGGCCATCAGCAAGCGTCTCGTCAAATTGATGGGCGGCGACATCGGCCTCGAAAGCGCACCGGGTGTCGGCAGCACATTCTGGTTTACCGTAAGGCTGCAGCAGGTTTTGGCAGACGCCCGACCGCCGGTAATGCAATTCAAGTACTCGTCGGAAACGATGATCAAGGAGCGCTTCTCGGGCACCCGGGTCCTCCTCGTCGAGGACGAACCGATCAATCAGGAAGTCTCAATGTGCCTGCTCGAAGAAGCGGGGCTGTCGGTCGACCTGGCCGAGGACGGTCTGGTTGCAGTGGCCATGGCGCGCCAGACGCACTACGCACTGATCCTGATGGACATGCAGATGCCGAGGATGAATGGCGTCGATGCGACGCGGGCAATCCGGTCCTTGTCCGGCTATGAGGACACGCCCATTCTGGCGATAACCGCCAACGCTTTCGAGGAGGACCGGCAGATTTGCATCGAAGCCGGCATGAACGACCACATCGGCAAACCGGTCGCCCCCGACCTGCTGTTCGACACCTTGCTCAAATGGCTGAGCAGCCACCCGTTCGCGTTGCGCTAACGACACGCGATTCCTCCTCACCTGACAACCTCGCGCCATGGAACAGACACTCCCGGAAAACCACCCTGACATGATCAGGATTGTGCAAGCCGCTCATCGCGACATTGCCCCGAAACCGCCGAAAGGCCAGGCCAACTCGCTGGCCAGCGCCCTGACCGCGGCCCTGGGCAATGCCCCGGGCAACGATGAAGACCTCGAGAACATCGAGTTTCTGGTCTATGTCCTGTCGGTCAATCGGGCCTCTGGCGATATTGACGACGACGCTTTCGAACGCTTGCTACAGCGCATCGAGACCCGGCAAGGCCGGGCCGAGCTGACCCGGCAATTCACCGAGGAACTGGAGTCTGAACACGGCTACGAGGACGAAGACTGACATCTCCGGAGTGACTCCCGCCCAGCGCGACGGACAGACCGTTACACGCTGCTACACAACGCTCGTCATCGCCAACGCCAACCTGATCGTTAAGCAGACATAGCACCTCAAACCCTGCGGAGAGATCATGATCCACAACCCCAATACCGAATCCACCCTGTTCATCGAGTCGCTCAAAGGCGCCGGCGTCGCCATCAGCAAGGAGCGCGAAGTGATTGAACGCCTGGAAGAAGCCCGCGAATGGCACTATGCCTTCACCACGCTGGTCAAGCAGGGAGACCGGATCGGCATCAGCTTCATGGCCAACCCGGACATGAAATCGGCCGAATTGTCGGCTGAACTGCAGCGCGTCTTTGCCCAGTACAGTTTTTCCGACCAGACCGAATCAATTTTTGAAGCCAGGCTTCTGCACTGATAGCCAAAGCGCCGGCAAACATTTGCCCAGCCGGGAACCGACCACAAGAGCCAGAGCTGTCATCTGGCTCTTTGCTTTTCAGGGACGCAGAAAGTCGCGGTACATGGCCTCGGCCCAGGCGCTGTCTTCGCCGGCCGGATTCGGCTCGCGCACCTGTTTGACCTGCTGCATCAGGAAGCCGTCGCCGCGCTGCCGGTAGCTGGCCTCGATGCGGGTGTATTCCAGCGGCTCGACGCTGCTCACGACGTGACAAACGCTTTCCGGCAACAACGCCGGATGCGTCTTGCCGGTCGCACTGGCAGCAATCTGCCGGGCAACGATGGCGCCCATGCGGTTGGCGACATGGCCTGTTTTCGGGTAATGGCCAAATACCGGCGAAACGAGGCCAGCCGCATCGCCGATGATGAATACCCGCTGGTCTGCCACGCTGCGAAAATCGAGCCCGCCCTGGTCGGCCCAGCCTGTCGAGTTTCCACCAGCATCGCGACGAATCAGGCCGGCCTGCCAGAGCAGCCCGGCTGCTTCCTGCGGCGGTGAGAGCATGGCTTCGTCGAAGCGAATGTCGTCGATATCGGTGCTCACCGTCTTGCGTGCCGGATCGATCTGACGAACTCTGGCGTGGTCCAGGTAGGTGACCTGCGCCTTGAAACGTTCGAGCAAAATGGACTTGAAGGCCGGCATCATCGGGTTGGGATCGATGATGACCAGCTTGCCCGGAATTTTCTGCGTCTTGAGCCACCAGGCGATCAGCATCGCCCGCTCGTAGGGCGCCGGCGGGCAACGGTAGGGCGCTGGCGGGATGGTCATCAGCAGATCGCCGCCCTTGAACCCGGCGAGGCGTTTCTTGAGCGTCGGCAGGTCGGCGGCATTGAGCATGGCACCTGAATAGTGCTGGCGCAGCTCGGCCACGACCTGCGGATCGTTGACCTGCCAGGCGGCGTAGTTTTCGCGGATGCCGGGGGCCAGCACCAGCCAATCGTAGGGCAGGCGACCGGCAGACGTGTTTACCGTGCGCTGAGCACGGTCAATGCTGTCGACGCTGGCCGGCACGAAGCGGTAGCCCCAGCGGGCGGCCAGCGCGGCGTAGTCATGCTTTTCGATGCTGCTGTTGCCATGATCGACCAGCCAGCGGTTACTCAGGGCGAACGAGGTGAAGGCCGACTGGCGGTCGACGAGCACTACGTCAATTTCCGGGGCCAAGCGGCGAAGATGACTGGCTGCCGCCAGCCCACCCCAGCCGCCACCGACGATCACCACCCGCTCGCCAGCCGCGCGTAATGGCCGGACCAAGGGCAGCATCCCGGCTGCAAGCAGGAACTGGCGGCGCCCTGCCCTCATTGGTAGCGTAGCGCCTCGATCGGGTCGAGCTGCGCCGCCTTCTGGGCCGGATACCAGCCGAAGAAAATGCCGACGCCGGCCGCGACAGCAAAGGCGATGAGCGCCGCGCTGCCGGAGACGACGATGACCATGCCGGTGAAGAAATTGATGCCGAGCGCGACGCCGAGGCCGATGAGCAGGCCAAGCAGACAGCCGGCAAAGGAAATCATCACGGCTTCGAGCAGGAACTGGCTCAGGATGTCCTTCTGCCGGGCGCCGATGGCCATGCGGATGCCGATTTCGCGCGTCCGTTCGGTGACCGAAACGAGCATGATATTCATGATGCCGATGCCGCCGACAAGCAGCGAAATCGAGGCGATGGCGCCGAGCAGGATGGACATGGTGCGCGTCGTTTCGGCCTCGGATTCGGCCGCCGCCGACAAGTTGCGCATGAAGAAATCGTCCGGCATGCCGTCGCGCAGGCGGTGGCGCTGACGCAGGAGGCTGGTCACGCTGTCCATGACTTTCGGCATCGTTTCGGCCGAATCGGCCTGAATCATGATCATCCGCACCGAACCCAGGAAAGGCGTGCCGAAAACCTTGCGCTGGGCGGTGCTCAGCGGAATGATCACGGTGTCGTCCTGGTCGCGGCCGTCGAGGTTCTGCCCCTTGCTGCCGAGCACGCCGATGACCAGAAAAGGGTTCTGCTGGATGCGCATGGTCTTGCCAACCGGGTCTTCGGCGCCGAACAGGTTCTCGGCCACGGTCTTGCCGATGACCGCCACCCGCGTCGACGAACGCACATCCGAATCGCCGAAGCCGGCCCCGTTGACGATGCTCCACGCCCGCGCCTCGAGATAGGCCGGGGTCGTGCCGACGATCTGCGAACTCCAGTTCTGCGAGCCATAGACCAGTTGCCGGGAACCTTGATGCGTTGGCGCCACGTTGGCGACACCGTCGAGTTCGGCAATCGCCTCGCCATCGGCCACGTTGAGCGTCGGCCCGCCGGCCGAGCCGCTGCGCACGCCGGCCGTGGTGAAGGAGCCCGAAAGGACGATGAAGAGGTTCGAGCCCATCGTGCTGATCGTCTGCTGTACGGCATACTGCGCGCCCTGCCCGATGGCCATCATGATGACCACGGCGCCGACGCCGATGACCATGCCGAGCATGGTCAGCGCCGTCCGCAGGCGGTTGGCGCCCATGGCCAGCCAGGCTTCGCCGAGCATCGCTTTCAACACGGGGAAACCTCACGGTTGCGGCTTTTTGGTGATTCCCACGGTCGACTGGAAAAATTGGTCAAAATTGAAATGTCCGCCCTCATGCCGGTGCGTGCTCCGTCAGGTGATCGCTGACGATCTCGCCGTCGAGAAACTTGACCTGCCGCTTGGCGTGGGCCGCGATGTCCGGCTCATGGGTGACGAGCACAATCGTGATGCCCTCGGCGTTAAGTTCGCCGAACAGGCGCATGATTTCCTCGCTGGTGTGGCTGTCGAGATTGCCGGTCGGCTCGTCGGCGAGAATCAGGCGCGGCGCATTGACCAGCGCCCGGGCGATGGCGACGCGTTGCTGCTGGCCGCCGGATATCCGGTTGGGCAGGGATTCGGCGTACTGGCCGAGGCCAACCTTGGCGAGCATTTCGCGCGCTCTGGCCCGCCGCGATTCCTTGTCGGCGCCGGCATAGACCAGCGGCAACGCGACGTTGTCCTGCAGGCTCATGCGCGGCAGCAGATTGAAGCCCTGAAAAACGAAGCCCAGCGTCCGGTTGCGCAGGATGGCCAAGGCGTCCTTGTCCATTTGCGCGACATTCTTGCCGGTCAGAAAGTAGTCGCCCATGGTCGGCGTATCGAGGCAACCGAGCAGGTTCATGAAAGTCGATTTGCCCGAGCCGGACGGGCCCATGATGGCGATGTATTCGCCGGGCTGGATATCAAGATTGACGCCCTTCAGCGCTGGGAACAAGCCCGCCGCCGTTTCATAGGATTTGCCCAGGCCGACAACCCGGATAACTGGTTCAGTCATCAGAACATCCGCATGCCGACGCTGGACGGCTTGCCGGTCTGCCCGCTACCGTTCTCGCCGGTAACGATGCGGTCGCCCTCCTTCAACTCGCCGCCGACGATTTCGGTGTTGCGGTTGTCGGTGATGCCGAGCTGGACGCTGACCGGTTTGAGTTCCTCGCCGGTCAGCACATAAACCGTCCCGCTCTGGCCATCGCGCTTCTTGCCCTTGCCGGCACCAGCCTTGGCGGCGCTGCCATCGGAACCGGCACCCATGCCCGGTCCGACGCTCGAGGGTCCTGCGGTCGACGGCGATTTTTGGCCATTTTCGGATTTTTTCTCACCGCCATCGGCCGGTTTGAAGCGCAGCGCGGCATTCGGCACGAGCAGCGCGCCCTCGCGCTTCTGCACGCCGATATTGACGTAGGCCGTCATGCCCGGCAACAGCACCTGCTCGGGGTTGGCGACGTTGATGCGAACGTTGTAGGTCACCACATTCTGCTGATTGGTCGGATTCAGGCGAATCTGTTGCACATCACCGACGAAACTGCGGCTCGGGAAGGCATCAACCGTGAAACGCGCCTTTTGCCCCTCGCGGATGTTGCCGATATCGGCCTCGGCAAAGCTCGTGTCGATGCGCATTTCCGACAGATCCTGGGCGATCTTGATCAGCGTCGGCGTCTGGAAGCTGGCCGCTACCGTCTGACCGAGATCGACGACGCGGTCGATGACGACGCCGTCGACCGGCGAGCGGATCACCGTGAAATTGAGGTTGGCCCGGTCGCGCTCGTTCTGCGCCTTGGCCAGCGCCAGTTGCGCCCGGGCCGATTTGAGGGCCTGGATGGACTGGTCGTATTCCTGTTTCGAGACGTATTCCTGGGCAATCAGCGACTTCATGCGCGCCTCGTTGGCCTGCGCCAGTTCCAGCGTCGCTTGGGCATTGACCACATTCGCCGCGCTCTGCCGCTCGGTGGCCGAGACCAGCGCATCGTCAAGTTCAAGCAGCGGCTGGCCCTTCTTCACCTTGTCGTTGAAGTCGACGTAGAGCTTTTTCACCGTACCCGACACCTGCGTACCGACGCTGATCAGCACCACCGGATTGAGCGTGCCATTGGCCGACACCGTCTGCGTCACGCCGCCCTTCTCGACCGTCGCCAGCTTGTAGCGGGTTTCCGGGTTCTGTGCCGCGCGCTGCTTGCTGTACCAGACGCCGCCGCCGATCAGGCCGGCAATCACCGTGACACCAAGCAAAATCTTGCCGATTTGTTTCATGGTCTTCCTTCCGCCGCCGGTTGCAGCAGCGTGTAATCGAGCGCGCCCATGGACTGAGCCAGCGTGGCGCGATAAACATTCCAGTCGAGCTGCGCCTGAATGCGCTGCAGGCGGGCGCTGGCCAAGGCACTCTGCGCCGACAGCAAATCAAGTACGGTACCGACGCCAGCCTTGTAACGGCCAAGCGCGACGCGCTCCGACTGCTCGGCGCTGGCCACCAGATCAGCCGAGGTCTTCAGGCTTTGCGTCGCCGTCGTCAGGCTCTGGTAGGACTTCCAGACATCGAGGGCGATCTGGTTTTTGATCCGGTCGCGCTGCGCGGCGCGCACGTCGGCCTGCGCCGCGGCCGAACGCACGCGGTAAGTCGTGTCGAAGCCGGCAAAGATCGGCACGTTGAGCGTCAGGCCAATGCTGCCACCCTGCGTGACGACGCCGGCGGTGTTTTGCCAGCTCGGTCCGGCAGCCAAGGAAACGGTCGGCCGGCCCTGGGCGCGGGCCAGATCAACGCTAGCCTCGGCCGCCTTGAGCTGCGCCTCGGCCGCCTTGAGATCAGGCCGCCGGGCCTGCGCCTCGGCAATCATGGCATCGACTTCCTTCTGGAAAGCCAGCTCGGCCGGCAAGGCCGGCAGTTCAGCCAACGCGATTTTTTGCTGCGCCTCAAAACCGAGCGCATTGGCCAGCGCCCCCAGCCCGTTGCGCGCCTCGCCCTCGGCCCGGATGCGATTGAGCGTCGCCTGCGACAGCGCCGTCTGCGCCTGCAGGCGATCAGCCGGCGTGGCGACGCCGACGTTGTAGCGCGCATCAGCGGCCTGAAAACTCTCACGCGCCGAACGCTCGGCCTCGCTCGCCGAAATCACCGCCGCCTGCGTCGCCTGCGCCGTGTAGTAGGTCTGCAGTGCGGCGAGGAACAACGACTGGACCGTCGCATCCTGCGTCGCCGCGGCCGCATTGAGTAATTGCTGCGCATTCTCGACATTGGCCGAACGCTGACCGAAATCGATCAGCAGCCAGGACAGCGTCAGCGCAGCGGCCCGCCGGTTATACGAACCATCGTCATACTGAAAACGCGTCGCGCTGGCGCTGGCATCGAGATTCGGCAACCAGCCGGCCCGGGCGACGCCGACCAGCGCCGCCTGCACCCGCGCCGAGGCCCACACTTCGCGCGTCTGCGGATGGTTGCACAAGGCCAGATCGACCGCATCGAGGGCCGTCAGTGGCGTGACCGGCAAAGCCGTGGCACAGGGCGCTTCGCCAACCCGGGCAGCCAGACTGGGCGACACCTTGAGCGGCGCCATGGCATCTGTGCCAAACGGATCGTCCAGACCACCCGCCCAGGCGGGAAATGCCACGGTCAACAGGAAAAAACAGGGTAAAAATCGCATGGACGGAAGTTTAGCCTCAGCCTGACAGATCAGTCGTTACAGTTTGTTTCCGGCAGCAATGCCTGGCACCGCTCGCAACCAGCCGTCCGGGGTCAATCGCCAGCGCTTGCCAATGTTCCGGGCAAGCTGATTATCGCCAGCTCTGGCGGGCTTCGCCAACCCCGGAAATCAAGAAAAACGTACCGCGAATGATGCTGATTCGCCGGGCAAGGGTACCGGCATTGCGGTAAAATCGCGCCCACTATGCTCTATCCCCTTATCCGCAAGTTCTTTTTCGCTCTCGACGCCGAAACCGCTCACGGCATTGGCATGAATGGCATCGATTTCCTCAACGCCGCCGGCTTCTCCTGCCTGGTCGCCAAAAAGGTCGCCGCCTGCCCGGTCGACGTCATGGGCCTCAAGTTCCCGAATCCGGTCGGCTTGGCCGCCGGCCTCGACAAGAATGGCGACCACATCGATGCGCTGGCCAAGCTCGGCTTCGGTTTCATCGAAATCGGCACGATCACGCCGCGCCCGCAGGATGGCAACCCGAAGCCGCGCCTCTTCCGCATCCCGGAAGCGCAGGGCATCATCAACCGGATGGGCTTCAACAACGCCGGTGTCGACAAGCTGCTGGAAAACGTCCGCGTAGCCGAATTCCCGAAAAAGGGCGGCATCCTCGGCATCAATATTGGCAAGAACGCCACGACGCCAATCGAGAAGGCCGCCGACGACTACCTGATCTGCCTCGACAAGGTGTACAACGACGCCAGCTACGTGACGGTCAACATTTCGTCGCCGAACACCAAGAATTTGCGCGAACTGCAGAAGGACGAGGCACTCGACGACCTGCTGTCCCAGCTCAAGGCCAGACAGCTGCAACTGGCCGACCAGCACGGCAAATACGTGCCGATGGCCCTCAAGATCGCCCCCGATCTCGACGACGAACAGATCACCGCCATCGCCGACGCACTACGTCGTCACCGTTTCGACGGCGTCATCGCGACCAACACCACGCTGTCACGCGACGGCGTCGAAGGCCTGCCGAATGGCGCTGAAACGGGCGGCCTGTCGGGCAAGCCGGTTTTCGCCAAATCGACCGCAGTGCAGAAAAAACTGTCGATTGCCCTGGCTGGCGAACTGCCGATCATCGGCGTCGGCGGCATCATGGGCGGCGAAGATGCAGCCGAAAAAGTCCGCGCCGGCGCGAGCCTGGTGCAGTTCTACAGCGGTTTCATCTACCGCGGCCCCGATCTGGTGGCCGAAGTGGCGGAAACCCTGGCCCACGTCATGCGGAAAACCAGCTAAAGCCACAAGCAGCGTGCGGTTGTTTGCACTGTCACTAAGCCCGATAATACGCGCCTCAAGCTTGCCCAATTTATGAGCCACTATTTATTCATCCTCGTCGGCGCGGTGCTGGTCAACAACGTCGTGCTGGTGAAGATCCTCGGTCTTTGCCCCTTCATGGGCGTTTCCAAGAAACTGGAGACCGCCTACGGCATGGGCGCCGCGACGACCTTCGTGCTGACCATGGCAACCGGCGCCAGCTACATCATCGACCATTACCTGCTGATGCCGTTCGGGCTGGAATACCTGCGCACGCTGTCCTTCATCGTCACCATCGCCGCCATCGTCCAGCTGACCGAGATGGTCATCGCCAAGACCTCGCCGACGCTGCAGCAAACGCTGGGCATCTACCTGCCGCTGATCACCACCAACTGCGCCGTGCTTGGCGTGCCGTTGCTCAATATTTCGAACGGCTACAACTTCGTTGAATCCCTGCTCTTCGGCGCCGGCAGTGCGGTCGGTTTCTCGCTCGTCCTGATCCTCTTCGCCGGCATCCGCGAGCGGGTCGAGGGCGCCGAGGTGCCGACGCATTTCCGCGGCGCGGCCATCGCCATGGTCACCGCCGGCCTGATGGCACTCGCCTTCATGGGTTTTGCCGGTCTGGACAAGTACCAATAATGGACATCCTGCTCGCCATCGCCATCATGGCCCTCGGGGCCGTCGTGTTGGGCGCCTTGCTCGGTTTTGCCGCGATCAAGTTCAAGGTCGAAGGCGACCCGCTGGTCGAAAAAATCGAAGCCATCCTGCCCCAGACCCAGTGCGGCCAGTGCGGCTATCCCGGTTGCAAGCCCTATGCCGAAGCCATCGTCAATGGCGAAGAAATCAACAAGTGCCCGCCGGGCGGGGCTGAGGGCGTGCAGCGCCTGGCCGACCTGCTCGGGCGCGAAGTCAAGCCGCTTGACGCCGAGGAAAAACCGAAGCAGGTCGCCATCATCGACGAGAACACCTGCATCGGCTGCACGCTGTGCATCCAGGCCTGCCCGGTCGATGCCATTGTCGGCGCTGCCAAGCAGATGCACACCATCATCGCCCAGCAATGTACCGGCTGCGAGCTGTGCCTGCCGCCCTGCCCGGTCGAGTGCATCCACATGGAAGTCATCCCCGAAACCATCGACAACTGGAAGTGGAAGTATCCGGTCATCGAGATCAAGGCGGCCGCCTGATGCTGATGAATCTGTTCAAGTTCAAGGGTGGCGTCAAGCCGCCGAGCAACAAGCTGCAATCGAACCATCTGCCGATTGCCCAGGTGCCGATGCCTTCGCGCCTGGTCGTACCGCTCCACCAGAGCATTGGTGGCACGCCGCGGCCGATCGTCGCCGCTGGCGATCATGTCCTCAAGGGCCAGATGATCGGCGAGGCTGACGGCTGGATTTCCGCCGCTGTGCACGCCCCGACCTCGGGCACCGTACGCGAAGTGGCGATGCATGTTCGTCCTCACCCCTCCGGTCTCGACTCGCTGTGCGTCGTCATTGAACCTGATGGCAAGGACGAGTGGATCACCCGCACGCCGATCGATCACAAGGCCGTAGCGCCGGCCGATGTCTTTCATCACCTGCAGCAATGCGGCATCGTCGGCCTCGGCGGCGCCGGCTTCCCGGCTCACGGCAAGCTGACGCCGAGCAAGGGCGTGCCGATGGATGAGCTGATCATCAACGGCGCCGAGTGCGAACCTTTCATCACCTGCGACGACCTGCTGATGCGTGAGCGCGCCGATCAAGTCGTGCGCGGCATCGCCGTTTTCCGTGACCTGCTGCAACCGAAAAAGGTGCTGATCGGCATTGAGGACAACAAGCCGGAAGCCATCGCCGCCATGCGTGCTGCGGTCGACGCCCAAAAAGAGCCGTTTTCCGTCGTTGCCGTACCGACGCTTTACCCGGCCGGTGGTGCCAAGCAGTTGATCCGCGTGCTGACCGGCAAGGAAGTACCGGGCTCGATGCGGTCGACCGCCGACATGGGCGTTCAGGTCTTCAACGTCGGCACCGCCTATAGCGCCTGGCGCGCCGTCGCCCACGGCGAACCGCTGATTTCGCGTATTCTGACCATCACCGGCAACGTCCACGCGCCGCGCAATTACGAAGTGCTGATCGGCACGCCGATGGATGAGTTGCTGACCCTCGCCCAGCCACATCCGGACACCGACGGTATCCTGATGGGGGGGCCGATGATGGGTTTCCTGGTACCCAACCCGCAGGTCCCGGTGGTCAAGACGACCAACTGCCTGATCGCCCACGACGACCGGCTGTTCCCGCCCAAGGCCCCGGAGATGCCGTGCATCCGCTGTGGTGCCTGCGCCCGGGCCTGTCCACACGAACTGCAACCGTTCGAAATGTACTGGTTCGCGCGCGCCAAGAATTTCGGCAAGACGCAGGAATACAACATTTTCGACTGCATCGAATGCGGTTGCTGCTCCTACGTCTGCCCGTCACGCATCCCGCTGGTCCAGTATTTCCGTTTTGCCAAGAGCGAAATCTGGGCGCGCGAACGCGAAAAGAATGCCTCCGACCAGGCCAAGGCCCGTTTCGAGTTCAAGCAGTTGCGCGAAGAACGAGAAAAGGCCGACAAGGCTGAAAAACTGGCCAAGGCGGCCGCTGCTCAAGCTGCCAAGAAGGCTGCTGAAGCGGCTGCAGCGGCAGCGGAAAGCGGAGCCGCGCCGGCCGCCGATACGGCCGCTGCACCGGCAGTCGCCGCCCCCGACGATGCACCGGCTGCCACGGTCAACCCGGAAAAAGACGCAAAACGCGCCACCATCGAGGCTGCCATGGCCCGTGCCAAGGCTCAGCGCGAGGCCGTTCAGCCAAAGAACACCGAGAACCTGACGGCGGAGCAGCAGAAGGCTGCCGCCGACATCGAGGCGCGCCGGATCGCCGCCCACCTGATCGAACCCGAGCCGGTCACTCCGGCCAGCGAGAAATCCGAATAATGTTCGCCCCCGCCCCCTTCCTTCTCAAAGACGTCAGCGTCAGCCAGGTCATGATCCAGGTCTGCGTCGCGCTGATCCCGGGCATTGCCGCCTACGCCAGCCTGGTCGGCCCGGCCATCCTGGTTCAGCTGGTCATCGCCACGCTCGCCGCGCTGGTCGCCGAAGCGGTCATGCTCAAGGTGCGCGGCAAACCGCTGGCCCTCTTCCTGACCGACGGCTCGGCCATTGTCACCGCCTGGCTGATCGCCCTGACCTTCCCGCCGCTGGCGCCGTGGTGGCTGGTCGTCACCGGCACCGTCTTTGCCGTCGTCGTCGCCAAGCACCTCTACGGCGGGCTGGGCCAGAACCCCTTCAATCCGGCCATGGTTGCCTTCGCCGTCTGCATCGTCGCCTTCCCGGCACTGATGTCGCAGTGGCCGAGCGTCGGCCTGCAACTGGGCCTGATTGACCAGATGAACATCATTCTCGGCTGGGCGCCGCGCGTCGATGCCCTGTCCGGCGCGACGCCGCTCGATGCAATGAAGACGGCGCTCAAGCTCGGCGAAGGCAGTTTCGATGTCAGCACGCTGCTCGCCAACCAGGACATCTATGGCAACTTCGCCGGCCGCGGCTGGGAATGGGTGGCTGCCGGCTACCTGCTCGGCGGCCTCTGGTTATGGCATCGCAAGCTGATCACCTGGCACGTACCGCTCGCCTTCGTCGGATCCCTGAGCCTGATTTCCGGCGCGCTCTGGCTCTACAACCCGAGCCAGTTTGCCAGCCCGCTCTTTCACCTGCTTTCCGGCGGGGCCATGCTCGGCGCCTTCTTCATCGCCACCGACCCGGTTTCCGGCTGCACGACACCGCGCGGCAAGCTGATCTTCGGTGCCGGCTGTGGCCTGCTCGCCTACATCATTCGCGTTTTTGGCGGTTATCCGGATGGCGTCGCCTTCGCCGTGCTGCTCATGAACCTGTCTGCCCCGGTCATTGACCTGCTCACCCAGCCGCCGGTCTTCGGCATGAAGGACAAGGCATGACCAGCGCGCCGAAGGAATACACCGCACCCGTCATGGCTGCCCGCACGGCAGCGACGCTGTTCGTTTTTGTCGCCATTTTTACCGGCCTGCTTTCCGGTGCCTATCTGTGGACCAAGCCGGCCATCGAGGCTTCGGCTACCGAAGAAAAAATGAAACTGGTCGACGAAGTGCTGCCGCGCACCGAGTACGACAACGCCCTGCTCGCAGACACCGTCGCCCTGCCGGCCACGCCTGAACTTGGTTTGAAAGACCCGACTACGCTGTTTCGCGCCCGCCAGGGTGGCCAGCCGGTCGCGCTGGTTTTTGAAGCCGTTGCCCCCGATGGCTACGCCGGCAAGATCCGCCTGATCATTGCCATGCGCGCCAATGGCGAAGTGGCTGGCGTACGCGTGACGCAGCACAAGGAAACGCCCGGCCTCGGCGATTACGTCGAGATCAAGAAGGACAAGAACAAGGCCCGGCCGTGGATCACGCAATTCAACAGCATGTCCCTGGCCAAGGTCGCCGACAAGGACTGGAAGCTCAAGAAGGATGGCGGCCAGATCGACTACCACGCCGGCGCCACCGTGACGCCGCGGGCAGTGTCGAAGGCTGTGCTGAAGGCTGTCCAATGGGCCGAAGCCAATCGTGACCGACTGTTCGCCGAAGGAGCCGCCAAATGATCACGCGTGACGAATTGAAGACCATCGCCGGCAACGGCATCTGGAAGCAGAACACCTCCATCGTCCAGATTCTCGGCCTGTGCCCGCTGCTCGCCGTCACCACCAACGCCGTCAACGGCATCATGCTGTCGCTGGCAACGATTATCGTCATGGCCATTTCGGGCTTTGCTGTCGCCTCGCTGCGCAACCTGATTCCGCACGAAATCCGCATCCCGGTCTTCATCCTGATCGTTGCTGCCCTGGTCACCGTCGTCGACCTGCTGTTCAACGCCAACCTGCATGAGCTTTACCTGGTCCTCGGCATCTTCATTCCGCTCATCGTCACCAACTGCATCGTGCTTGCCCGCGTCGAAGCCTTTGCCGCCAAAAACGCCCCGGCACAGGCCAGTTTTGACGGCATTTTCATGGGCATCGGCATGCTGTGGACGCTCGGACTGTTGGGCGCCATGCGCGAATTTCTCGGCAGCGGCACCATCCTCGGTGGCATCGACATGGTTTTTCCGAGCCTGCAACCGATCCAGGTACTGCCGGAAAGCTACCCCGGCTTCCTGCTCGCCCTGCTGCCGCCCGGCGCCTTCATCCTGCTCGGCTGCATGATCGCCTGGAAGAACTGGATGGAAGCCAAGGCCGCAGAGCGCGCCAAGCGCAAGCCGCCAGCCCCGGTCGCCACGGCCGGTTGCCACTGATCATTCCCGGCGGCCCGTTGCGGGCCTGACGAAAACGCCCGCATGCGCATCGAAACCATCCGCCAAGCCCTGTTCGCCACGGGCGCCAAGGATTGCCACGTCGACCGCGTCATGCGCGCCTGGGCGCAAGGTAAGCCGCTCGATGCCGGGCCGCGCAGCCACCCACCGGAAACCTTTCTGCCGCTGGCCCTGCGCAATGCGCTGCCCGGCTTGCACGATGAACTCTCAGCGCTGGCCCGCGTCCGCTCCGAACACCCGGGCGAGGATGGTTCGTCGCGCCTGCTCGTCGAACTGGCCGACGGCCAGACCGTCGAAAGCGTGCTGCTGCCGCGCGACGGCCTGTGCATCTCGACGCAGATCGGCTGCGCCGTCGGCTGCACCTTCTGCATGACCGGTCGTGACGGCCTGCTACGTCAGGTGAGCAGCGGCGAAATGGTCGCCCAGGTCATCCTCGGCCGGGCCCGGCGCAAGGTAACGCGCGTCGTTTTCATGGGCATGGGCGAGCCGTCGCACAACATCGACAACGTGCTCGAAGCGATTGATCTGCTTGGCACGGCCGGCGGCATCGGCCACAAGAATCTGGTGTTCTCGACGGTTGGCGATTTGCGCGTTTTCGAGCGGCTGCCGCAGGAAACGGTCAAACCGGCGCTGGCCATTTCACTGCATTCGACCCGCGCCGAACTGCGCGCCGAACTGCTGCCCAAGGCGTCGCGCATCGACCCGGCGGAGCTGGTCGAGCTTGCCGAGCATTATGCCCGGACGACGAGCTATCCGATCCAGTACCAATGGACGCTGATCGACGGCATCAACGACAGCATCGAGGAAATGGACGGCATCGTCCGCCTGCTCACCGGCAAGTACGCGATCATGAACCTGATCCCCTACAACGCCACGGCCGCCCTTGCCTACCGCCGGCCAGCGGTCGAGCGCATCACCGAGCTGACCCGCTATCTGCACGCAAAAGGCATCCGGACGACGGTACGCAACTCGGCCGGGCAGGATGTCGACGGCGGCTGCGGCCAGTTGCGGGCCCGCGAAAGCGCTCGCCCGTTGCTACGGTCAACCGGAAAAATTGGCCAAAAACGAAATGTCCCGGGCGTCGGCTCAGCTGGTTGAACCGGCCAGCACCACACAGTTCTTGCCCTGCTGCTTGGCCGCATAACAGGCGTCGTCGGCCCGCCGGATCAAACTGCTTTCGGTATCGCTCGGCAGATGCCGGGCAACGCCGATACTGACCGTGCAGCAGATTCTCTCGCCGCCTGGCGAGATGGTTTCCTGCGCGGCGAACATGCTGCGCAGGCGCTCGGCGAAGGCTTGGGCTGCCGCGGTATCGGCCTCCGGCAGCAAGACGACGAACTCCTCTCCGCCGTAACGAAAAGCGCTGTCCGACCGGCGCAGGCAATGCCTGATCACCTCCGCCAGATTCTGTAAAACCTTGTCGCCTTCGAGGTGGCCATAGCAGTCGTTGATGCTCTTGAAATTGTCGCAATCAAGGACGAGCAGCGACAGCGGACGACCATAGCGGGTGGCCCGCTCCAATTCTCCAGGCAGGCGCTCGTGCAGGTAGCGCGAGTTGTACAGCCCGGTCAGCGAATCGGTCTGACTCAGGCAACGATAACGCTCTTCGCTTTCGCGCAGCGCCTCCTCGGCCCAACGACGTTCGCTGACATCCTGCAAGGTTTCGATGGCGCCGACGAGTTCGCCTTTGCCATTGCGCAATGGCGCGGCAGTAAAAAACAACCAGCGACCACTGTCGCCAAAATGCGGGAAGAAATCCTCTGCCTCATAACCGCCGGGAATCAGCAACGAAGGCCGGAAGCGTCCGTGATAAAGACGGTCAATCGCATTCTCGCTGGCATCATCCAGAACCAGATCAGCCATGATCGGACGCTTTGACGGATAGAAAGCCTTCCACTGGCCATTGGTGCCGATGACATCACTGGCCAGCGTCCCGGTCATCGCCTCGCAGGCACGGTTCCAGTGGGTGACGCGGTGTCCGGCATCGATGACCAGCGTGGCCACCGATGAACCATCGACAATCTGCGCCAGATAGGCCTCACTGTCGCGCAATGCCGCCTCGGCGCACCGACGTTCGGAGACGTCCTGAAGCGTTTCGATGGCCCCGATGATTTTGCCGGCCGCGTTGCGAATGGGCGCAGCAGAGAAAAACAGCCAGCGACCACCATTGCCGCAAGCGGGGAAAAAATCCTCCGCTTCATAAACCGCGTCTTCCGGTTCCAGACGCCGATACTTTCCCGGGTAATACTGCTCGACCACCTTGGCGGGGGCGCTATCCACCACCAGATCGGCCAGAATCGGACGGGGAGACGGGTAGAAAGCCCGCCATGGCTCGGCGCAGCCGATCATCTGCTTGGCCGAGATACCGGTGAGGGCGGCACACGCCGGATTCCAGTGGGTCACCCGATGCTCCGCGTCAATGATGAGCGTTGCCACCGGATTGACTTCCAGCCACTGGGTCAGCCCATTCAGGCTGCCTTCTGTTGTAAGCGGCATCGGGTCTGCCTTCTCTGTCAGGTAGAATTGTTTGTGACAATATGGCGCATCCCGCCGCGCCTGACAATCCATCCAAGCCCCCTTCGTGAAAAAAGCCAACATCGAGCAGTTCTACAGCCGCCTGCGCGACGCCAATCCGGCGCCGACCACCGAGTTGCACTACGCCACGCCCTTCCAGTTGCTGATCGCCGTCATCCTCTCGGCCCAGGCCACCGACGTCGGCGTCAACAAGGCGACGGCCCGGCTCTATCCGGTGGCGCCAACCCCGTCTGCCATGCTGGCGCTCGGCGAAGAGGGTCTGACCGACTACATCAAGACCATCGGCCTGTACCGGACCAAGGCGAAAAACGTCATCGCCACCTGCCGCATGCTGCTTGAGCTGCACGACGGCGAGGTGCCGGACGACCGCGCTGCCCTTGAAGCCCTGCCCGGCGTCGGCCGCAAGACGGCCAATGTCGTGCTCAATACCGCTTTCGGCCAGCCGACCATTGCCGTCGACACGCACATCTTCCGCCTCGGCAACCGCACCGGGCTGGCCCCCGGCAAGACGGTCGAGGACGTCGAAAAGAAGCTGCTCAAGGTGACGCCTGACGAATTCAAGAAGGACGCCCACCACTGGCTGATCCTGCACGGCCGCTACGTCTGCAAGGCACGCAAGCCGGACTGCGGCCGCTGCGTCGTGCTCGACCTGTGCAGCTACCGCAGCAAGAGCGTATGAAAGTCGGCACCGCCCTCGTTGCCGGCCAGCGACCGGAAGCGGAGCTGGCCCAGGCCGCCGTCGAGGCGGCACTGGCCGCTGCCGGGCTGGTGCGCGCCGATAACGTCATCCTTTTTCTGACCCACGATTTCAATCGAAATCCGCAGCCCGCCGTACTCGTCGCGGCACGCGCCGCCGGCTGCCTGACGGTCAGCGGCGGCACGGCCAGCGGGCTGTTTACCGAGCACGGCTGGCGTCTCGATCAACCGACGGCGGCGGCCCTCGTTTATTCGACACCGGCTGGCAAAGCACCGGCTGAAGCGCCACTGCTCTCCTTCAGCGGCCATGGCCGGCTGCCCTTCGAATGGCAGGACGGCCCGGCACGGGTTGGCCTGCTCGATACCGACGCGGCTGCCTGGTCGCATGGCCGGACGGCGGACAACGGCTGCGCCGAGTTCAGTCTGCCCGGCGTAAACGCCCGGCTGGTCCGCTCGTCAGGCCTGCGCCTGCTTGGCGAGCCGCTGCCCGTCGAGCAATGCGCCGGCTACGAGTTACGCCGCATTGGTGGCCACAGCGCCGTCGACAGCCTGCACCGCGCCCTGCCCGCCGATTTGCGCGAGCGCCCGCCCCTGCACCTGATCGCCGCGCAACGCCAGCCTGATGCGCCGGGCATCGCCATCCTCTCGGCCAACGCCGATGGTTCGCTGACCCTGGCCGAAAACCTCAACGAAGGCGAGACGATCACCTGGGCCATCCGCCAGCCGCTCGCCGCCGAGCAGGAAATGCGTGAAGCGCTCACTGCCACGGTCAACCCGAAAAAACGGCCAAATTTCGCCCTGATGTTTTCCTGCATCGGCCGCGGCCCGCTGTTTTACGGCAACGATGACCGCGACCTCGTCGCCTTCCGCGACACCTTCCCCGACACGCCGCTGCTCGGCGCCTACGGCACCGGGCAAATCGCCCCGCTGACCGGCCACAACCGCCTGTTCCACAACACCGCACTCACCTTATTGTTCGAAAGCGCTCATGTTTAATCCTTCCCGCGAGCAGGTCCGCCTCTTCTTTTGCGATGCCTGGAAAAAACACGTCGACCGCCTGCCGCTGGTCGGCGCCGAAGTCACCGCCGCCGACATCGCCGCCCGCCACCCGGAATACCACGCCCTGCTCAACGATCCGAAAGCCGCTGTGGACAAGGAATGGACGCCGGAAGGCGGGGCCATGAACCCCTTCCTCCACCTCTCGCTGCACCTCGCCATCCACGAGCAGGTCAGCATCGACCAGCCGCCGGGCATCCGCATGGCCTTCGAGCAACTGCGTGCCCGCATGGACCCGCACGACGCCGAGCACGTGCTGCTCGACTGCCTGGGCGAAACGATCTGGCGCGCCCAGAGCCAGGGCCAGCCGATGGACGCGATGGCCTACGTTGATGCGGTGAAGCGCAAGGCTAGCCTGATTTAGGGGTTCAACCGGCCGCGAAACCGCTCTTCCACGGTCAACCGGAAATAAAGGCCAAAATTGAAATGCTGGCCTAGCTGTCGTCCGACGGCGGTGCGACCTTGATAACCTCTTCGAGCGAGGTTATCCCCTGCGCCACCTTGAGCGCGCCGGAAATTCGCAGCGGCCGCATGCCTTCGCGGAAGGCCTGTTCGCGCAACTTGGGAATCTCGGTGAGCGGCTTGATCATGCGGCGAATTTCCGGCGAATTGACCAGGATTTCATAGACGCCGACCCGGCCGGAATAGCCGGTCATCCGGCATTCCAGGCAACCAACCGGCTGCCAGATCTGGGTCGGCTCGGCCGATTTCCACGGGGCGACCAGCGCGCGCCAGGCGGCACGCTGCTCTTCGCGCATCTGGACAGGCTTCTTGCAATGCGGGCACAGGGTGCGAACGAGGCGCTGGGCCATGACGCCGAGCAGCGTCGAGTTGATCAGGTAGGCCGGCACGCCGAGGTCGAGCAGGCGGGTAATCGCCGACGGTGCGTCGTTGGTGTGCAGCGTCGACAGCACGAGGTGGCCGGTCAAGGCCGCCTGGATGGCCATTTCGGCCGTTTCCAGATCACGGATTTCGCCGATCATGACGATGTCCGGGTCCTGTCGCATGAGGGCGCGCACGCCGTCGGCGAAGCCGAGTTCGATGGCGTGGCTGACCTGCATCTGGTTGAACGAGGACTCGACCATTTCGATCGGATCCTCGATGGTGCACACGTTCACTTCCGGCGTCGCCAGTTGCTTGAGGGTCGTGTAGAGCGTTGTCGTCTTGCCCGAACCGGTCGGGCCGGTGACCAGGATGATGCCGTTCGGCGTCGCTGTCATCTGCTTCCAGCGCGCCTGGTCTTCATCCGAAAAGCCCAGCGAGCGGAAGTCGCGAACCAGCACTTCCGGATCGAAAATCCGCATCACGAGCTTTTCGCCGAAGGCCGTCGGCAGCGTCGACAAACGCAGCTCGACCTCCTGCCCGGCTGGCGTCCGCGTCTTGATCCGGCCATCCTGCGGCCGGCGTTTTTCGATGACGTCCATGCGGCCGAGCAGCTTGATGCGGCTGGTCATGGCGTTCATGACCGCCATCGGAATCTGGTAAACCTGATGCAGCACGCCGTCGATGCGGAAACGGACAATACCCAGATTGCGCCGCGGCTCGATGTGGATGTCGGAAGCCCGCTGATCGAAGGCGTACTGCCACAGCCAGTCCACGATATGGACGATGTGCTGGTCGTTGGCGTCGAACTGCTTGTTGGCCTTGCCCAGCTCGACCAGTTGCTCGAAGCTCGACAGGCCGGAGGTCACATCGCCCCGGGCGTTGGCTTTCTTGACCGACTTGGCGAGGTTGAAGAATTCAACAAGGTAACGGCTGATGTCCTCCGGGTTGGCCATCACCCGGCGAATCTGCTTGCGCAGGATCTGCTGCAACTCCTCGACCCATTCGCGAACGAAGGGCTCGGCCGTCGCGATGACAATCTCGCGCGTCGTCACCTGCACCGGCAAAATGCCGAAACGGGCGGCATAGGCGCTGGACATGACCTCGGCGACGCCGGTGAAATCGATCTTGAGCGGGTCGATATGCTGGTAGTCGAGGCCGACCCGGCCAGCCAGCCATTCGGTCAGCACTTCCAACGTCAGCAGGCGGACAGTCGGCTCGGTCTGTCGCCATTTCTGATCGGCAATGACGATCAGCGGATGCGTCTTGCCGCCATGCAGGCGACGCTCGCTCTTGAGCGCATCAGCCGCCTCCTGGCTGACCAGCCCATCCTCCACCATCCAGTCGAGCACTTCGGTCAGTGCCAGGCGATGTTCGCCGATATTCTTGTCACTCATGCGCGGCAATATAGCACGCAGCAGGTAACGATTTGTAACCAGAAAGCACTCTGTTTGCACACCTTTACAACTTGCCGGAAACAATCGATTCCATGCACCTAGAATGAAGCTCTACCCCACGCGCAAGGAGCGAAAAATGAAAACCCGCCTGATGATGATCGCCAGCGCCCTGCTGACTTCCCTGATCTGCCTGCCGGCCAGCGCCCAGCCCGCTCAAGGTTCGGGAGGCATGGGTGGCGGCATGAACGGCATGGGCCCCGGCGGCGGCGCCGGGATGATGCAAGGCGGCGGCCCGCGCGCCCGTGCCCCGCGTGACTGCAGCCAGGCCCCGAACCCGGCCGCCTGCACCGCCCAGCGCGAAGCCCGCTCCCAGGCTCGAGAAGCCTGCAAGAACACCACCGGCCCGCAACGCCGGCAATGCATGCAGGAACAACGACAGAACTTCGACTGCGCCAAGGCCGGCAACCCGCAACAATGCGAAGCGCGCAAGGTGGCCTACAAGGAATGCCAGGGCCAGACCGGCCCCGCCTTCCGCCAGTGCATGCAACAGAAAATGCCACCGGTAGACTGCAGCAAAGCCCCGAATCAGGCCCGCTGCGACCTCCACCAAAAAGCCCGCGCCGCCTGCCAGGACAAAATCGGCCCGGAACACAAAGCCTGCCTGCGTGAGCAGTTCGGCGTGAAATAAAGCCATGGGATGCCGGGAAGCTGGGAAGCTGGGAAGCCGGCATTTCATTTTTGGGCAAAAATTCCGGTTGACCGTGAAATTGGGACAATCAACGAGATAGTTGCCCAACAAAAAGGAACCTCTCGGGTTCCTTTTTGTTGGGGGTATTTAGAAGCGATGGTGGGTCTGGTGTGTGCCCAAAGCAGAAGTAGCTGGCAGGGGGAAGCTGACGTTCAGGAACGTGCGAATTCACCAGCCTGCGCGGTTTTTGCGAAGATCCGGGTGCAATAAGGGGTTAACCACCTCAGAAATTCTGGGGTTATGCCAAATTGCCCACTCAATTTGACGGCAGCGGAGCCAGCCAAAACTTACACTCACTTGGTTGTCTGAATCTCGGTGGCGTTGATCGACAGGATATCGGTTGTTTTGACCATTCTGAACAGTGGCTTTGTAGTGGCCATTTGGCGATCCATAAGCAAGGCCGATTCTCCGATGGTCTCTACTAGCCGCCAGTTTTCATTGGGGACGGACGTAGCAAGACGAACAGCCGGTAACGTAGTTTCCAAAGATGCGAGGTGGTACTTCGCCCTCGCTGCACCCATCTGAGACGGCATCAAATACACGCCCATCAAGATCGCCATGTAAATTAAGTAAGCGTGGGATGCCGTCCATCGCAATTCGCTTTCTTTTAAGCGAGAGACAAGTTCCCCCAACGTAGCTCCCGACCCAACGGCATAGCAAACGCCTGCACATATAGATAAATTCCAGACTATTTTTGGCGACGCAAAAGTCATTGGCGGCAAATTCGTAAGACCAGCAAATAGCCCAGCAAGTATAAATGCCACCGCTGAACACCAATTAAGCCCCTTCAGTCCTACCGTTCCAGTAGCAAGGGAGTGCACAGCAAGGAACGCGCACATAAGAACCCCAGCAACAAGTTCGCCGCTCAAGTAGAGAAGGCGACTTGCAGGAAGTTGTGAAACTGCCCAAGGCGATCCGAGTGCCGTGAAATAGGCATTTGCCTCGCGCCAACCAGCGAAATATGCAATAAAGGATATTCCAACAGCAACGCTGGCCGCCTGAGGTAGAAGCGCCCCCACAGCACCAGCCGCCTTAAGAAGATTGTCGTCGTGTAATTTAATTATCATTCCAAACTTAATTGTTAAGGCTGTTTCTTGTCGGGAGCATCGATGCCTGCCAATCGGATGATTCTGGCGATAAGGGGCAACTCAGAATAATCGCTACTTAGAGAGCTGGCGTTGTTGGTTTGGCAAGGGCGAATTAAAGCAATTAAAGAGGCCAGGCTCGCGTTTTCAGTAGCGGCCGAGCCATAAAACGCCGATAGCATACCTGTTGCACAACTGATTGTCCGCTTTGGGGCAAAGTGATCTACGGCCGCAGCTGGCCGAACTCCGCCAAATGACAATTGGGAACACAACCCAAACCACGAAATGCCGGGCAGCCGGCATTTCATTTTTGGGCAAAAATTCCGGTTGACCGTGGGATTGCAAAAATCAGCATGGCGCTCGATCAACCGTAGCTTTTTTGGCCGCATTCCGTCCTGGAAAGCGACCGCATTCCGATTAAGGGCTGGTCAACGCGTGCTCGGCGAGAATGGGCTCTGCCGTCCGAAAGGCATCGGCGGCCAGCGGCACGCCGCAATAGACAGCAGCGTGCAGGAGGATTTCCTGAATTTCCGCGGCGGATGCGCCGTTATTGAGCGCCCCCCGGACATGCCCGCGCAATTCGTGTTGCCGCCCCAGGGCGGTCAGCATGGCTATCGTGATCAGGCTACGCGTTTTCAGATCTATGCCGCCGCGGCACCAGACGGAACCCCAGGCGTTGGCGGTAATGAAATCCTGCAGGGGTCGGGTGAATTCCGTGGCATTGGCAAAAGCCTTGTCGACGAACTCGTCGCCCATGACCTGTCGGCGCACTTCAAGCCCTTCGATATAGGCATCAGTCATCGATCTTTCTCCTTGAGTTGGCAGTTGGCGAGCGCCATCTTGCCGAGTCGCCGCGCAGCGCCACAAGGGCGCGCCGGTACTCGGCCCGGGTCAGTTTCCCGAGTAAATGGCGGCACTCAATATCCCACAGCTTGCCGACCAGATCTATCGTTTGACGCGAATTGCCGAGCCACGACAGGCCACCGCCCGCCGTGGCAGCATCGGCCTTCATGAGACGGCAGCAAGCTCCGTGGCATGGCGCGCGCTGAGGCCCGGCGACACGGAGAAGCTGCAAGCTGTTTTCGCCCTGACCTCGTCAACCGAAACGCCGGGGTGCAGTTCGCTCAAGGTCAGGCCGCCGCCCGCATTGACGGTGAATACGCAGAGGTCAGTGATGATCATGTCCACCACGCCCTTGCCGGTCAGCGGCAGGCTGCAGTTCGGCAGAATCTTCGGCGCCCCGTCCTTGGCCGTGTGCTCCATCAGGACGATGACACGCCCGACGCCCGACACCAGATCCATCGCCCCGCCCGGCCCCTTGACCATCTTGCCGGGCACCATCCAGTTGGCCAGGTCACCGTTCTCCGAGACTTCCAGACCGCCGAGGATGGACAGGTCAATGTGGCCACCGCGAATCATCGCGAAGGAATCGGCGCTGGAGAAGAAACTGCTGCCGGGAATGCTGGTGATGGTCTGCTTGCCGGCGTTGATCAGGTCGGCATCGACATCTTCGCTGCCGGGAAAGGGGCCGATGCCGAGCAGGCCGTTTTCCGACTGCAGCGTGACGTGCGTGCCCTCGGGAATGTAATTGGCGACCAGCGTCGGAATGCCAATGCCGAGATTGACGTAATAGCCGCTGCGCAATTCCTGCGCCGCCCGCCGGGCCATCCGTTCGCGCAGCGGGTCCTGCTTGCCCGGCGTCGCGCCGCCAGCCGTGGTGCGGAACTCGATACGCTTCTGATAGCCGGCGCCCTGGATGATGCGGTCCACATAGATGCCCGGCGTATGGATCTGGTCCGGATCAAGTTCGCCCGGCGCGACCAGTTCCTCGACTTCGGCCACCGTGACCCGGCCGCAGGTGGCGATCATCGGGTTGAAATTGCGCGCCGTCTTGCGGAAGACCAGGTTACCGGCATGGTCGCCCTTCCAGGCCTTGACGATGGCGACGTCGGCCCGGATGGCCGGTTCCAGGACGTATTCCTGGTCGTCGAATTGGCGGGTTTCCTTTCCTTCGGCCAATCGGGTGCCAAAGGCAGTCCGCGTGTAGAAGCCTGGAATGCCGGCACCGCCGGCGCGCAGCCGTTCGGCCAGCGTGCCCTGCGGCACCAGTTCGAGCTCCAGTTCGCCGGCCAGCACCTGACGCTCGAACTCCTTGTTCTCGCCGACGTACGACGCGACGACCTTCTTGACCTGCCGCGTTTTGAGCAGCGGCCCCATGCCGAAATCGTCTACGCCGGCGTTGTTGCCGACGATGGTCAGATCGCTCGTGCCGGCTCGCAGCAGGCCGTCGATCAAATTCTCCGGAATGCCGCACAGGCCGAAGCCGCCGGCGGCGACGGTCATGCCGTCGAAAAGCAGGCCGTCCAGCGCGGCCTCGCTCGTTGCATAAACCTTGTTCATGTTGTGCTGTTCCCTCTTCTTGTCTTTGGGGCAAGCGGGGAGCGACCACTCGCTCCCCGCCAGGCTCAGGTCTTAATCAACCCGTTCCGGTACCGGCAGGTGCACCCATTCCTTGTAAAAGGCCTCGATGTCCGGCTCGAAGTCGTGGATCACCGGATACCACGGGGTCGGCGCCTCGACGTCGTGCAGCGTGCCGCAGCTCGGGCAGTAGTACTCGCGATAGACCTGCCATTGGGTATCCGGCGCCATGAGCTTCGGGTACACCTCGGTCATCGCCTCTTCGGTGTCGCGCACGTAGATCGAGGCATGCAGCTTCCAGTTCTCCTTGTAGTCGCAGAACTCGTGGCCGCAGTCGCACTTGATGAGCCACTGCTTGGTCTTGGCCGACTGCACGATGTACATGTGCGGCGCCAGGGGCAGGACGATGCGATCCTTGAAGCTGACCTTGGCCTGCAGCGCCGCGAGGTACTGCTCGAAGCGGCTGTTGTCCTTGGGCATCGACAGCATGCGGCAGGTCGTTTCCCAGTCCAGCGAGCCTTCGACCAGATGTGCAACCTGTTCATTGGTGTATGACATTTTTGTCTCCTTGATTCAGATAATCGATTGCGCTGCTTACTCTTCGACCTGAACGACGGTCTTCACGTCGGGCATCAGCGAGAGATCCATGCGGTGCTTCGAGCCGTAGGTCGGCACGCCCAGTTCGTCTTCGAGCAGTTGCCAGTCGGCCGGCAGGCTCCAGAAATCCTTGAACTCCTTGGTGAACTTCTCGGACAGTCCGAAGCTGGTGGCGAACATGTGCTGGACCTGCACCGCCGCATGCTTGTTGATGATCCGTTCGCGCTCTTCCTTCATCCACTCGCGGGTCGGCAGGGCACGGGCCAGACGCTCCTTGCGGATTTCCGTGCGGCGCTGCGTGGTCAGTTCGGCATCGATGCTGAACACACCCTTGACATCCTGGGTGAACACGGCGCCGTAGACCTTTTCGGCAAATTCCGGCAGCAGGAATTTCTGGTTGAGGTCGTTCTCGATGGCACTGACTTCACGATCGATCGGATCGCCGAAACCCGGACCGCCGCGCAGGTAGTTCAGATAGAGGTCATGGTTGTCATAGCAATCCTCGGTCGTCATGCACTGCTTGTCGCGCTTGACCACGGCCGTTGCGTCGAGGTGGCGCTCGTAGTCGGGCGCGCTGGGATCGATGTCGCCGCCCAGCGGCAGCGAGTCGCCGATGGCGATGCGCTCCTTGAGGCCGGTGTTGTGCGCTTCGAAACGGTAGCCGGTGGCCGACGGGTAGCCGCCCATCATGCCCCAGTCGCTGTTCATGTAGCCGTTGCCCATGAAGAACATCGTCCAGTCCTGGGCGTTCCAGACCATGCGCAGGGTTTCGAAACCACAGCCGCCGCGGTACTTGCCGTAGCCGCCGGAGTTGGATTTGACGTTGCGGCCCAGGTACAGCAGCGGCTCGGCCATTTCCCAGATCTCGATGTCGCCCATGTCGCCTTCCGGGTTCCAGATGGCGGCGGCGTGGTTCAGACCGTCCTTGACGGCGCAGGCACCGGTACCGCAAGACGAAGCCTCGAAGCTGTTGACCGCGTGGATCTCGCCGTCCTGGTTGATACCGCCGCCCTGCAGCCAGTTGGAGGTATTGGCGTTGCCGGCATTGACCTCTTCGAGATAGCCGCGGCTGAAATAGGACTGGCTGAGGCCGCGCCACAATGCTGCCCAGCCGGAGACCAGAAAGTGCCAGGCATAGGCGTGACCGGTGCGGCGGTCGTCCGGATTACACCAGGTGCCCTTGGGCAGGTGGAACTCGGTGGCAAAGTAGGCGCCGTCGTTGATGCGCTGGGTCGGCACCAGCGTCTGCGACATCATGACCCAGATGCCCGAGGTGAAGGCCACCTGGTGGGCATTGAAGGTATGCCAGCCCCAGCGGCTGGCGCCTTCGAAGTCGAGACGCCACTTGCCGTCCGGCTTGATGGTCATTTCGACCGGCGAGTGCATGATCGAGTCGAGCTTGGCGAAGGCGTTGGAAACCTGGATGTCTTCATGCTTGAACGGCACATCGACGAAGGACACCTTGCGATATTTGCCCGGCAGGGTCATCGCCTTGATCCGGCTCATCAGGCCGCGGCGGCCCTCTTCGATGACTTCCTGCGAGAACTTGTCATAAGCCTCGAGGCCATCGGCCCGGATCACTTCTTCGACCAGTTCGCGGATCATGTGGCAGCCGGCGATCCGGGTCTTTTCGTCGAGAATCCAGTATTTCGGCGTGCGTACCGAACGCTGCGACTCGTGCAGCCAGTCGCGCAGCGGCTCGTCGTTGATCCCGGTCTTGCGGCAGGTGATCATGTAGCCGTCACCGAAACGTTGCGTCTGGCCAGTAGACATCGAACCCGGCGTCACGGCGCCGGTATCGATGACGTGGGTGACGCCGCCGACCCAGCCGATCAGCTTGCCGGCCCAGAAGATCGGCACGATGGTGGCGATGTCGCAGGGGTGCACGTTGCCGATGGCGCAGTCATTGGTCGTGAACATGTCGCCGGGGTTGATCGTCGGGTTGGCTTCCCAGTTGTTCTCGATCATGTACTTGATCGCCGCGCCCATGGTGCCGACGTGGATGATGATCCCGGTCGAGGTCAGGATGCAGTCGCCAGCGGCGTTATAGAGCGTGAAGCAGAGTTCGCCTTCCTGCTCGACGATGGGGCTGGCGGCAATCTTTTTCGCCGTTTCCCGGGCATGGACCAGACCGCCGCGCAGCTTGGAGAACAGCTTCTCGTAGCGGATCGGGTCGCTGTCACGGAATTCGAGTTTTTCCAGGCCGTTGTAGTAACCCGTCGACTGGGTGCGCTCGAGGATGGCGTCGCGGTGCTGCTTGAGCGTCATGCCGCTTTCGAGCAGGTTGCCGATGCCGATTTCTTTTGTGCTCATCATATTCATGGTGGGTCTCCTCACTTGACTTCTTTGAGATGGAACAGGCGATGCTTGTCGATCGTGGTTTCGAAGCCGTCGGGGACGACGAAGGTCGTCGCGTCGGATTCGATGATGGCCGGGCCGACGATGTGGTTGCCGGCCTTCAGCGACTCCATCTTCCACAGCGCCGCTTCGACCCACTTCTTGTGGCGGTAGAACGGACGCGTGCCGAGATAGGCTTCCTTGGGCGGCGTCGGCCCGGCATCGGCGTCTTCCGGCAGCACCGGTTTCTGGGTGACGACCATGCCGCGCAGGATGGCGCCGGTGACCGAGAAACCCAGTTCCGGCGAACGCGCCGAATTGGCGTAGACGCGGCCATAGGTGTTCTCGAAGGACTCGATGATCTGCTGCCAGTCAGCGGCAGTCGCCGCGCTGGTGACCGGCGAGACGATTTCGAGGTCGTTGAGTTGGCCCATGTACTGCATCTTGTAGCCGGGGATCAGCAGCACGTCTTCCGGCTTGTAGCCATTGATGACGAACTCGTCGATGACCTTGACCGCCAACTCGCCCCAGGCTTCCTGCAGGGTCGCGCAGGCCGCCGCTTTCTGCTCGTCGCTGGCAAACTGGGCGACGCCGAGATCGACCGATTTGTCGTAGCGGTACTCGAAGTCGGCACAGGCGCAGCCGAAAGCCGAGAAGCCGGCCGCCCAGGCCGGTACCACGACGTCCTTGAAGCCGACGCCTTCGGTGTAGCCATAGGTATGCACCGGCCCGGCGCCGCCGTAGGAGAAGCAGGTGAATTCGGCCGGGTTGTAGCCCTTGGCGCTGATGTTGGCACGCAGGTATTCGGACAGCGTCAGATCGAGCAGTTCGATGACGCCGGCCGCCGCATCTTCGACCGACAGGCCGAGCGGATCGGCGATCTGCGCCTTGATGTGGTCGCGGGCCCGTTGTACGTCGAGCTTGATGGCGCCGCCGAGGAAGTTCTGCGGATTGAGGTAGCCGAGCACGACGTGGCAGTCGGAGACGGAAACGGTGTCGAGGCCGCTTTCCGGCCAGCAGGTACCGACGCGGTAGCCGGCGCTGTCCGGGCCGAGCTTGATCGATTTGCTGTAGGGGTCGAGGCGGACGAAGCTGCCGGCGCCGGCACCGACCGAATCCATCGCCACCAGCGGCAGCGAGAGGACCAGACGAGCCATGTCGGGGTCGGACTTGATGGCGAAGTTGCCCTTGGTGATCAGCGCCACGTCGAAACTGGTGCCGCCGATGTCGGAGCAGGCGATGTTTTCGTCACCGAGGTATTCGCCGAGCAATTTGGAGCCGATGACCCCGCCAATCGGGCCGGAGACGATGGTGCGGGCCAGTTCCTTGGCCTTCCAGCTGATCGTGCCGCCGTGCGTCGCCATGACGCGCAGGTCGAACTTGGCACCATGCTTCTTGAAGCGGTCACTGACCTTCTTCAGCGTCTGGCGCGACGGTTCGGCGCCATAGGCTTCTAGGATGGTGGTGTTCATCCGGTGGCTTTCCTTGCGCGACGGGTAGTAATCCACCGAGGCGAAGACCGGGATGTCCGACTTGAGCTTTTTCAGTTCGTCACGCACCAGATCGCGCGCCCGCTGTTCGCTAAGTTCGTTCTTGTGCGATTGCAGCAGGCAGATGACGATGGCCTGGGAACCGGCCTCGACCAGCTCGCGGGTGGCCTGGCGTACTTCTTCTTCGCGCAGCGGAATGACAATCTTGCCCTGCACGTCGGTCCGCTCGGTGACGCCGCGGGTGCGGGAGACGGGCACCAGAGGCTCGTCGTAACGGTGGGTGTTGAGGTGGATGCGATCTTCCAGGGCGTAGCCCAGGTAGCTCTGCAAGGCGCGACCCATCGAGTGGATCTGCTCGAAACCCTTGTTGCAGATCAGGCCGACATCAAGACCCTTGCGCATCAGGATACGGTTGAGCATCGCCGTTCCGGAGTAGACGCAGGTCGCCAGTTCCGGATAGACGTCGTCGACGTTGCGGCCCCAGTGTTCGAGCGCATCGACCGAAGAGTTATAGATGGCGAGCGATTCGTCGCCGGGATTGCTTTGTGCCTTGCCGACGACGAAACGACCGTCGGCCCGGACAAAGAAGGTATCGGTCATCGTGCCGCCGGCATCGATTCCCATCACCTGTACGTTTGACTGCTGAGTTTCCATGTTTGTCTCCTGTCATTGGTGTGTCGTGGCGAGTGATCCCACGCTGACTTAATGGCAAGGGCCGGGCCAGGCCGCGAAAAAGCGGGGGACTCACTGAATTCCCACGACGAATCATCAACTTGGCGAAAACTTGTGGAAAACAGCAGCTGTCCGACGAACAAGCGAAAAACGTCCTGAATAACGACGCCAATTTCGAACTGTCCGGATTCCGGACACCTCACAAGCCTTTTGTTGCGGCGCACAAGCCATTGATACAAAACGACTTTATTGACTTCAACCCAATCGTCGGCTACGGTTATGATTAAGTTAATTTATTGTTTTACGGTGAATACCCCGGAGCCCGCCACGAGCCCAATGTGACCCCCAACAGCAATCTCCTTATTCCACGAATCGGTGACGAGTCGGCCGTCGCCAGTTCATGGGAACGATTCCTCGAGAACCGGCCATTGCCCGGAGTCGGCGTCCGCAATGTGGTCCTCGACTCTTGGCGGCGCAGCCGTTCGGAGTCCGTCGATCCTGGCATCGGCAGCGCCCCGACGGCCAATGGCGACAAGATTCACCTGTTGCGGGCGCGCTCCCATGATCTATACGAGGCGGCCAAGCCGGTGCTCGAGACCCTGCGTGAAATCCTGCGCGAGTCAGGCACGCTGATCATGCTCAGCGACCCGAGTGGGACCATTCTCGACCTCAATGGCGAAACCCGCGCCCGCGACGCTGGCGAACAGATCAACCTGGCCCCCGGCGGTTGCTGGAGCGAAGACCTGATCGGCACCAATGCCATCGGCACAACCATTGCCACGCATCAACCGGTGCAGATCTACGCCAGTGAGCATTACTGCATCGACGTCAAGCACTGGACCTGTGCCGCTGCCCCCATCCTTGACCCGCTGGGCAGAAACCTGCTCGGCGTCGTCGACGTCTCCGGTGTCAAGGAAACCTTTCATGGCCATACGCTGGGCCTGGTCATTTCGGCGGCCAAGCAGATCGAAGGAATCCTGGCCCGGCGCGATGCCGAATTACATGGCCGCCTGCTCGAGCACGCCATGGATGGTTTCAGCCGCTATGGCAACGATTGCGTCGTCCTGTTCGACCAGCGCGGCCGTATCGTCAAAACCAGCGGCAGCATGCAACAGGCCCGCGAGATGTATGGCGTGCGCCTGCCTTTCGAGGTCGGCAGCCAGGTAACGGCCCTTGATTTTGCTGTCCATCCCGATGAGCGCATCCGCCAGACGCCACTCTGGCTGCGCCCGGAGTGGCTGCACCCGGTGCGTTCCCGCGATGGCGACCTCGGCACCTTGCTGGTCATCCCGATTGGCACGCCGACTCGACAAGCGGTCAGCATCCCCTCGCCGGCGAGTAAAGCGACTGACGAAGTCTTTGCCGAGATCATCGGCACCAGCCAGGCCATTTCGACAGCGAAAGCCCGGGCCAGAAGAATCGCACCGCTTGATCTGCCCGTCTTGTTGCTCGGTGAAACCGGTGCCGGCAAGGAGATTTTTGCCCGCGCCATCCACAAGGCGAGCAGCAAACCGGAAGGGCCTTTCATCGCAGTCAATTGCGGTGCCCTGACCCGCGAGCTGCTGGCCAGTGAATTGTTCGGTTACAGCGAAGGCGCCTTTACCGGCGCCCGCCGCGGCGGGCTGCCTGGCAAGTTCGAACAGGCTGACGGCGGTACCCTTTTCCTCGATGAAATCGGCGAAATGCCGCTCGACATGCAGCCTCATCTCTTGCGTGTGCTGCAGGATGGCGTGGTCGTCCGGCTGGGCGACACCAAGGAACGCAAAGTGGCGGTGCGCATCATTGCCGCGACCAATCGCGACCTGCAAACGGATTCCAGCACCGGCCGCTTCCGTGAAGATCTTTTCCACCGGCTCTGCGTCGTCAGCCTGCATCTGCCGCCCTTGCGCGAGCGCCCGGAGGATACCGAAGCGATCATCGGCTATCTTAACCAGCGCCTGGCCCGAAAATACGGCTGCCCACCGAAGAGCCTGGACCCGGAAGTCTTGCATCATCTGCTGCGCTATCGCTGGCCGGGAAATATCCGCGAATTGCAGAATGTCTTCGAAGCCATGTTTGCTCTAAGCGATGGCAATCGTATTGATGGCAGCCTGCTCCCGCCGCACATTGCCGGTGCTGCGGTTGATGCGGTGCTGGCACGCGGTGAGGTAACGCCGGCCATGGCAGCCGGCCGCCTGGCTGAAATGGAGCGGGCCGCTATCAATGCCGCTGTTGCCAACAGCCACGGCAACCTGTCGATGGCAGCACGAAACCTGGGTATTTCGCGCAGCACGCTCTACGTCAAACTGGCCGCCATGCGCGAGTTACCGGCGGCTGGATAACTAACAAGCTGCCTCTGGCGTTCGCTGAACCAGATCGCAACCGGCAGGTGCTAAGGTCGGCGCAAGGGTTTCAGCAAATCCGACAGCCCGTTGTGATCAATCTCTTGCATGAGCGCCAGCAGGCGGCCGATTTCGCCGGGCGGGAAGCCTTCGCGGGCGAACCAGTTGAGGTAGTTGCCGGGGAGATCGGCGATCAACGTGCCTTTGTGCTTGCCGAAGGGCATGGCGCGGGTGACGAGGAGGAGCAGATCTTCGGGGTTCATTTGCGGCGACGCTCGGGCGGGGCTGCCATTGTGCCAAAAACTCAGCCGTGGCAGATCATCCATAAGGCGGTCGCGACGAGCATCAGCGCGAAAGCGACACGCAGGCGGCGTTCGGGCAAGCGATGGGCAATGCGGACGCCGTAGGAAACGGTCAGGGCGCCACCCAAGGCGAACAACACACCCATCTTCCAATCGACCAACCCGGCGTTCGCAAAGGTCAGCAAGGCGACGATGGAACTGGGCATGACCAGGGCGATGGCGAAGCCTTGGGCCATGGCCTGTGTTTGCCGGAAGATGGTAACCAGAATGGGCGGCGTGATCATGCCGCCGCCGATGCTGATCAGGCCCTGACAGGTACCACCGATCAGGCCGACCAGCGGAATCAGCCGTTCAGGCAGCGCAAACGACCAGTTCGAGCGCCCGGCGCGCAGGGACCACAGGCTATGGACGGCCAGCCAGAGCAAAAAGAGGCCGAAGTAGCGGCGCAATTGGCTGGAGGCCAGGTTGCTCGCGTAGTGCGCCGTCAAGGCCGTTGCCGTCACCGCGCAGACCACCAGCAGGGCGGTGCGCAGTTTTGGCAGCGGCTGGCGCTGGCAGTAACGCCACAGGGCAATGCTCAGGTTGGGCACCATCATGACCAACGCCGTGCCCTGCGCCAGCTTCTGGTCCATGCCGAACAGCCCGGTCATCACTGGAATGGCGATGATGCCGCCGCCGATGCCGAAGATGCCACCGGCCAGACCCAGGACGGCACCGATGAGCAGGGGCAAGGCAAGGCTTAGGGCGAGGATCATGGCTGGACTCAGAAAGAATGTCGGGCCATGTTACTGCTTTGCACAAAGGCGAAAATGTCGCTAAATTAACTTGATTCGTAAATTACATTTACCAATAAACCGATGTCATCCGAACTCGCTTTCTTCAGCCTGCTTGTCCAGCAGGGCAGCCTGGCCCGGGCGGCCCGCGAGCTTGGGCTGACCGGGCCGGCCGTCAGCCGTCGTCTCGCTCAGCTCGAACAGCGTCTCGGCGTTCGCCTACTGACGCGGACGACGCGCCGGATGAGCCTGACGCCGGAGGGCGAGCTTTACCTGGCCGAAAGCCGGCGCATCCTTGGCGAAATCGAGGCGCTGGAACAGACGCTGACCCGCACCCGTGCGGAGCCGCGTGGCCTGCTGCGCATCCACGCCACCTACGGCTTCGGCCGCCGGCAATTGGCTCCGGCCGTGTCCGAGTTCGTTCGGCAGTACCCGGCCGTCGACATTCAGCTTACGCTGGGCGACCAGGCTGTCATGCCGGGCGACCAGAGCTTCGATATTGCCATCCGCTTTGGCGAACCGCCGGAGGCAAGGGTCGTCGCTCGCAAGATCGCCTCCAACCAGCGCTACCTGTTTGCCTCGCCGGCCTATCTGGCCCGCCGCGGCCAGCCGCTGGATCCGGACGATTTGGGCAGCCATGACTGCATCGTCATCCGTGAAGGCAGCGGCGCCTTCGGGACATGGACGCTGTGCGCCGGCAAGCAACGCCGTAACGTGAAGGTGAGCAGCAAGCTCAGCACCAATCACGGCGAGGTGGCCGTCGATTGGGCGCTCGACGGCCACGGCATCCTGCTCCGTTCGCTGTGGGATACGGCGGCCGAACTGCGGGCCGGCCGGCTGGTCCGCGTCTTGCCGGAATGGTCAGGCAGCCCTGCCGACATCTACGCGCTGTATCCGCAACGCCTGAACCTGTCGGCCAAGGTGCGGGTCTTTCTCGATTTCCTGACCGACCGCTTCGCCGCCTACCGAAGCGCCACCGACGGCAACCCCGAATTACCCTGGTAAGCGCGCCGAACGCCAGAGCGGGAAAAGGCCGAGCAAGCCGAGCAGCGGCCCGGGCAGCAGCAGCCAGGCGATGCTCATGCCCCAGTCGGCGATCCATACCGTGCCGAGCTGGATGGAAAACATGGTAATGGCGAAGCCGATGGAGTTTTGAAAGGCCAGCGCGCTGCCGACGATTTCCGGTGGGCAGGCCCGGGCCGAGAGGGCCGAAAAATGCGGCGAATCGGCGACGACCATAGCGCCCCAGAGGAGCAGCAAAACGATTTTGGCGGCGGTCGGCCAGTCGCCGGTCAGCGGAAACAGGGCGCAGCAGATGGCCGAGCCTGCCAGGGCGACAGCCGCCACACGCGGGCTGCCGATGCGCTGGCTCCACCAGCCGCCGAACAGGCAGCCAAGGGCGCCGATGCCGATGATGGCGAAGGCCAGCCCGGAGAGTTGGCGGCTACCCGTCTCGGCCAGTCCGCTCAGGATGATGAGCGCCGGGGTCAGTGTCCAGAAGGCGTAGAGCTCCCACATGTGGCCGAAATAACCGAAGGCGGAGGCGCGGAATTCACGGACCGAGAAGGCGTAGAAGACGCGGCCCAGACGCAAAGGCGGCGCACCGTGCCGGCGCTTGAGGTGCGGCCCGTCGCCGAGGCGGAAGATCATGATGGCGGCCAGCAATGCCAGCCCGGACGAAACAAGAATGGTGGCCTGCCACGACCATCCCGCCCCAGCCAGCCGGATGCCGTGTGGCAGGGCCGTGCCCAACGTCAGCATGCCGACCAGCTGAGCCAGCGCGGCACCGGCCCGCTCGGGCACCCAACTGACAACGAGTTTCATGCCCAGCGGGTAGACGCCGGCCAGACAGAAGCCGACGGCGAAACGCAGCGGCACAGCCGAGGCCATGCCATCGGCCAGCAGGGCAAAGGCGCCGTTGCAGACGGCGCCGAGCACGGCGCAGACGGCGAAGATTCGGCTCGCGGCGAAACGGTCGGCCAGACCGGAGATGGCGAAGGTCAGCGTGCCGAGGATGAAGCCGAGTTGGACGGCATTGGTCAGCGTACCGATGTCGCCTGGCGCAACACCCCAGGCGCGGATCAGGTTGTCGGCTGCGCTGTTGGCGGAGAACCATAGCGAAGTGCCAAACAGTTGGGCGATGACGATGATGAGGACGGGGTTTTGCATGAGTGAATCGATTTCGTAAATTCGCGCTAGCTTATCGCCGATTTTCACAAATCACGCCAAAAAACGATCTGGCGTGCCTTCCAGTAAAATCGGCCCGCCATGACCAAACCCGCCTCGCCCAACTACCTCGCCGGCTACCCCGCGCACCTGACGGAATCGGTGCACCGGCTGATCGAACAGGATCAGCTCGGCAAAGTGCTGCGCCAGAAGTATCCGGAGGTGCATCAGGTGCGCACCGACAAGGCGCTCTACGACTACGTTCAGGAGATCAAGGCGACGTATTTGCGCAACGCGCCGCAGCCGAGCAAGGTGGCCTTCGACGGCAAGCTGCAGACGCTGCAAAAAGCGCTCGGGATACACAGCCGGATAGCCCGCGTCCAGGGCGGCAAGCTCAAGAGCAAGCGCGAAATCCACGTCGCCAGCCTCTTCCGAGAGATGCCGCCGGAATTCCTGCGCATGATCGTTGTCCATGAAATCGCGCATCTCAAGGAACCGGAGCACGACAAGGCGTTCTATCAGCTGTGCCAGCACATGGAGGCGAATTACTTCCAGCTGGAATTTGACCTGCGTGCCTATCTGTGTCACTTGGCGGCCGGCGGCCCGCCGTTGTGGGTGGCCGAGGTTTCTGCCGGAAATTCGTGAGTTCCACGGTCAACCGGGGCTTGCTACGGTCAACCGGGAAAAACGGCCAAAATTGAAATTGTTCTGCCATAACACGGAGTAGAAAAATATGCGCTCAAGCCTGATCAGATTGCTGCCAATAGCCCTCGTGCTGCTCCTCGGCGGCTGCATGTCGCGTGGCATTCCGCAGGCTGCCGGCAGCGGCGAACAGCCGGCAGCGCGCGCCATGCTGCAGAAGTCGGCGGAAGCGCATGGCCTGGCTGCCTTCCGCCAGATTGACGACCTCAACGTTGGCTATGCCGGCGAGTGGTACGGACTGGTCAGCAAGGTTCAGCCGACGCTGATCGACGCCGATTTCCGTCAGGGTTCGCAGGAGCGGATCATTTTCAAGGGCGGGCCGCTGATCGGTCAGCGCCATCTTGGCCCGAAGGGCAGCAAGCAGGTCATCCGCCACAACGGCGAGGTGCAGGTTTTCTACAACGATGCGCCAGCCAACGACCGTGATGTGCTCGCTGCGGCGGCGCTGGTCGCCGATGGCTACCGGATGTTTCTGACCGGGCCGTTCTATTTTCTCGACGGCAACCTCAGTCTGGAAATGGGTGAAGACGAAACCGTCGAAGGCCGTGCCTGCACGACGCTGGTCGCCGTGCGCCGCCCCGGCCATGGCCTGTCAGCGGAAGATCGCTACCTGCTGTTCATCGACGCTGAAAACCATTTGCTACGCCGCGTCCGCTTCACCATGGAAGGTCTGGAATCGACACAGGGCGCTGTCGCAGAAGTCGATTTCTTCGACCACAAGGAGATCGCCGGCGTCACCTGGCCAACCCGTTTTTACGAGCGTCTGCGCAAGCCGATCCCCAGCCTGCCGGTGCATGACTGGCGGCTGATCGGGCTGGATGTGAATCGCGGCCTCAACGCAGCCGACGTTGCCGGCCCGGCCTTTTCCGCCAAGGCAGCCGAAGCGGCCCGACGTATTGATTGATCGACGCCTGGCCTTCTATAAACCCTCGATACCGGTTCTAATTTCATCCGCCCTGCCCTGCGCGGCATCCAGAGCTTCCTGACTCATTTTGGCAAGCTGACGATAGACCATCCCCAGCCTTGGGTTGGCGGCCAACCGTTCGCCGTTACGGGCGAAAAAATCCCAGTACAGCGCATTGAAGGGACAGGCCCGTTCGCCAAGGCGCGCCTTCTTGTCGTAATGGCAGCCCTTGCAGTAATCGCTCATGCGGTCGAGGTAGGCGGCGCTCGACACGTAGGGCTTGGTGGCCAGCTTGCCGCCGTCCGCGAACTGGCTCATGCCCACGGTGTTGGGTAGCTCAGAGGTGGCTCCGCGAATCAGGACATCCGGTTAAGTGAAATCTCTGCTTCAATGGGCGATGGGAATCGCCTGCCAA
>NZ_JBWKSX010000016.1:0-68709 GCF_059420025.1 Azonexus sp. GW821-FHT04F04
CGGGATGCTTTCGCCGGTGACCGGCGCCTGATTGACCGCACTGGTTCCTGCCGTCACCTGACCATCGAGCGGTATCCTGGCGCCGGGTTTGACCCGCACACTGGCCTCCAGCGTTACCACTGCGGCCGGTACTTCCAGCCACGTCCCATCAGCCTGCCGAACTTCCGCCGTCTCCGGCGTCAGGTCGAGCAAGCCCTTGATGGCGTTACGCGCCCGATCCACGGAACGGGCTTCGATCAGTTCGGCAATGGCATACAAGGCCATGACCATCGCCGCCTCGGGCCACTGTCCAATGAGGAAGGCACCGGTCACCGCCACACCCATCAGCGCGTTCATGTTCAACTGCCCGCGCCGTAATGCCGCTACGCCTTTGCTATAGGTGGAAATGCCGGACAGCCAGATGGCAACAACGGCTAATGCCATACCGAAGCCCTTGAATGGCAATGTGTCGGGCGCGAAGAAATCCAGCGCTTCCGCACCGACGGCCAGCCCCAGCGCCAGAACACTTCGCCATAGCTCACTGACGCCAACGTTTTCCGTTGCCGCCTGATCTGGCGAAACCGCTTTGGGGCTAAACCCCGCCTGGCGGATAGCGGCCAAGGCGGCATCGAGAGCATCCGTCGTCGCATCGATCGAAACGGTGCGGGCCGACAGTTGGAAACGCAGGGAACGGATGCCATCGATACCGGCCACCGCACGACGGATGTCATTCTCCTCGTTCGGGCAGTCCATGGTTGGAATCACGAAAACGGGCACGCCATCGCTTTGAGCGAGATCGGCGGCGGCTGGGATTTCTACGGTGGTAGTCACTGCGGCTGAACAGCCGCCGGCACAGCCGCTGTGGGCGGCTTCCTGAAGGGGCTTCGGGCTGGGATCAAGACTCATGGCGTTCTCCTTGTTTCCTGCATTAGAAACCCTTGAGTGACTACAGAGTCAAGCGATTACAATAAAAGAAAATAGTCGGAGCCGAAGCAATGCTTGAGTTTGTCAAAGTTCTGGGATTGTTCGCCATAACCGCGCTGGCCGAGATTCTCGGCTGCTATCTGCCGTGGCTGGTGCTGACCCAGCAGCGTTCACCTTGGCTGTTGATCCCCGCCGCCGTTTCCTTGGGGCTGTTTGCCTGGCTGCTGACCCTGCATCCAGGTGCCGCCGGACGAATCTACGCCGCCTACGGCGGTGTCTACGTGGCGATTGCCCTGATCTGGCTATGGCGGATCGATGGCGTTGTGCCGACCCGATGGGATATTGTCGGCAGTGCGGTCACGTTGGCCGGTATGGCGATCATTATGCTCCAACCGGCTCGGTCCGTTTGATCGTCAGGAGGCGAAGATGAAAATCGGCGAACTGGCCCGCCTTGCCGGGACGAATGTGGAAACGATCCGCTATTACGAGCGTGATGGGCTGCTACCCGTACCGGCACGCAGCGAAGGCAACTACCGCATCTATCGGGAAACCCATGTCCAGCGACTGTCCTTTATTCGGCGTTGTCGCAGTCTGGACATGACGTTGGATGAGATCCGGGTCTTGCTACACTTCAAGGAGTCACCCCAGGAGAACTGCGCGGATGTGAATCGCCTCCTTGACCGACACATTGGGCACGTCACCCAACGGATGCAAGAACTCCAGGAACTGGAAAGGCAACTGAAAGACCTACGCGAGCGCTGCGGTGAGGCGCGGGATGCTGCCCACTGCGGCATTCTTGACGGGTTGTCTCAAGCGATCATGCCCGGCGAAAAGTCGGCAAGCCATGTACAGGGAACGCATCAACATATCCTGGCACAGGATGATCGAGGCAAACATGGCTGACGATATCGACTTGGCGTGCGACTTTCCGACCGGGAAGCCAAAGCGGAATGGAATCCGATTTATGTAATCTTGCGAACTACCGACGCACATTAATCTTGCCTTTCATCCCCGCTTCGAAATGTCCCGGAACGAGACAGGCGAAATCGAAACTCCCCGATTTCGCGAATGTCCAGGCGAATTCCGCGGTCTTTCCCGGTTCTACCGACACCGCATTCGGGTCGTCGTGCTCCATCTGCGGGAACTGCGCCATCAGTGCGGCGTGTTTCTTCAATTCCGCCGGCGTACCCAGTACGAATTCGTGTTTGACTTGCCCATGGTTGCGCACGACAAAGCGAATCGTTTCTCCTCGTCTGGTTTCGATGCGCTCGGGTTTGAAACGCATGCTGTCGCCCATGGCCACTTCGACCGTCCGGGTGGCCGCGCTGATCGAAGCCGGTCTGCCGAGGTCGGCGGCATGTTGACCGGATGGCTTGCCCGCCGGCTGTTTGGTCGGAGCGGTGTGGTTTTCATCGCCGTAGGCGGCAAAACCGGGCATGGACAGTATGACGAGCAAGGCAAGATCACAACGATTGCGCATGATGAGCACCTCTTCAAGTAAATTCGGCTTAGTGGCCGGCATGTTTGCCGGGTTTGCGCACGGTCAGTTCCTGGTTCACTGGTTTCCCGTTCGCCGGCATCGACATTCCGCCGTGAGTTGTCGCTCGCGGGGCCTCGGCGACCGGCCCCATCCATTCGGAGGCCTGAGTACCGGCGGGCTGCTTGTACCAGCCAGGGTCGCGATAATCCCCCGGCTTCTGATCGCGGCGCACTTTCAGCATCGAGAACATACCGCCCATTTCGACAGCGCCATAGGGCCCTTGGCCGGTCATCATGGGGAGCGTGTTGTCGGGAATCGGCATTTCCATTGCGCCCATGTCCGCCATGCCGCGTTCGCCCATCACCATGTAGTCGGGAATCAGATCGGTGATCTGCTTGACCACGCCCCGGTGATCGACGCCGATCATCGTCGGCACATCGTGTCCCATGGCATTCATCGTGTGATGGCTCTTGTGGCAATGGAAAGCCCAATCGCCTTCCTCATCGGCCAGGAATTCGATCTGTCGCATCTGGCCGACCGCGACATCGGTCGTCACCTCCGGCCAGCGGGAAGCGATTGGCGTCGGGCCGCCATCGGTGCCACTGACGACAAACTCGTGCCCGTGCAAATGCATCGGGTGATTAGTCATGGTCAGGTTGCCCATGCGGATGCGAACTTTGTCATCCTTGCGGACATTTAGCGAATCGATGCCTGGAAATGCCCGGCTGTTCCAGGTCCAGAGATTGAATTCGAGCATGGTATTGACCTGTGGCGTGTAACTGCCGGGGTCGATGTCATAGGCGTTCAGCAGGAAACAGAAGTCGCGGTCGACTTCCTCGATGAGCGGATGCTTGCTCTTCGGGTGGGTCACCCAGAAACCCATCATGCCCATCGCCATCTGAGTCATCTCGTCGGCATGCGGGTGATACATGAAGGTACCCGGGCGTCGTGCAACGAACTCGTAGACGAAGGTCTTGCCGACCGGAATCTGCTTCTGATTGAGGCCACCCACCCCATCCATACCATTCGGCAGGCGCTGGCCATGCCAGTGAATGGTGGTGTGCTCCGGCAGCCGATTGGTCACGAAGATGCGCACGCGGTCGCCTTCGACCACTTCAATAGTCGGACCAGGGCTTTGTCCGTTGTAGCCCCACAAATGGGCTTTCATGCCCGGGGCGATTTCGCGAACGACCGGTTCGGCGACGAGATGGAATTCCTTGACGCCCTTGTTCATCCGCCACGGTAAGGTCCAGCCGTTAAGGGTTACCACCGGGTTGTAAAGACGTCCGTTGGCTGGCTGGAGCGGCGGCATGGTTTCTGGTTTGTCCATCGTTATCAGTTCGGGCAGCGCCGCCATGGCGACGGAACCGACCGAAGCGGCGGCGACGGCACTACCAGCCATCCCCAGGTTCTTGAAAAATTCGCGACGAGAAGTCATGGTCGAGTCCTTTGCGCTCAGTGGTCGGCCCGACCCGTCGCCGTGACAGTGGCGCGGGCTGGCGTGTTCAGTGAGGGTTTGCCGATCATCGACATCTGCAAATCGCCCTCGGCAATCCAGAAGTCCCGCAACGTCTCGATATAGCTGTTAACCGTGGCGATCTGTGATCGCGCATCGGCGAGCAACTCGAACACGCCAATCAGCATGCCGTTGTAGCGCAGCACGTTCTCCTCGGCGATCCGCTGGTGGAGCGGCACGATCTCGTCGCGATAATGGCGGGCGATATCGTAGTGGGTCCGATAGGCGTGATAACTCTCCCGAACCTCCGAGCGCGCATTCGTGGCTGCTTCGGCAGCCCGTTCGACCGCCTGCATATAGATGGCCTCGGCCTTGGCGACCTTGGCGCCACCCCAATCAAAAATCGGCAACTCAAAGCTGATTTCGTAGCCTTTCTTGTAGCCGCTGTCCCGGGCGCCTTCCAGGACGCGGGCCGGCCCCACCTCCAGAACGTTGATCAAGCGGGTCGCCTTGCTCAATTCCAAGTTACTGGCCAGGGCTTCGGTTTCGAGGCGAATGGCTTGCAGGTCAAGGCGCTGGTCAAGGGCCGCCTGTTCCAGGACGGGGAGTTCATTGACGGTAGTCGGCAAGTCCGGCAGCCGCTCGGGAAGTTGGAAGACCGATCGGTCGGCCAGTCCGAGAACTCTGGCCAGGCGCTCCCGGGAGGAGGTAGCCGCCTGTTCCGCCCGCGCCAGGTTCAGCGCCGCATCGGCGTAAAACGCCTGTTCCCGAGCCTGACGCAACTTGCTGAAGTTGCCCACCTGCGCCATCCGGCGGGCCAGTTCGGCGCCGGCCTCCGAAGCCTGTTTGACTTTGCGCAGGTAGCGCACCGACTCTTCGGCCGCGATGGCGGTGAAATAGGCCTGCCGGGTGTCGGCGGCCAGCCGGGCCACCGCAATGATCGCCAGGCGCTGGGTTTGCGCGAAATTGCGCCGCTCGACCTCGACAGCCAGTGGCATGGTGATCAAGGCGAAAATATTAAAGGTCAGCGCTTGCTCGATCTTGTATTCGCGAATGCCGTTTTCCGGTTTGCTGGCCCGCAGCATCGAGAAGTGCGGATTGGGGAGCCTACCGACCTGCACAAGATCGGCCTCGCTGATCCCCAGATCAAAAAAGCTGGCCTGCAGCCCCCGGTTGTTGAATAGCGCCACCTGGATGGCGTCGTCGACCGCCAGTGGTTTCGCCAGCAGTTCATCGACGCGGGCTTGCAGGGTGGCTCGTTCCTGGTCGCCGCGCACCCACTTCACCTCTTTGCCGAGCCGCTCCTGGACAGTCTGTTCCACGCTGCCGAATCCGCCGTCATTGGAGAAAGTGGCGCAGCCGGCGAGACCTGCCAGGGCGATCACCAGCAATGTGCGCTTGCCGCTGCTGTACAGCCCTATGGGGAAATGGGAAGACATGGCTTATTTCTTCTCACGCGGAGCGGCTGCGCTTGCTGCCCCCGACTGTTGCTCTGCTTTCGAAGGCTCAAGATGCCCCATATGGCCCTGCAAGCGCCCCATCCGGTCATTGGCTTGCCGCCAATCCTGGACCGCTTCGTCCACCATGGGTTTGTAGTCAACAAATACCGACCGGTAGCCGGCAGTTGGCGTCGCCGCTGGCGGTGCGTGGTCATCTGCCCATCCCGGACTCATGGCGACGACAAGGATCAATGCTCTATGTTTCATGATGCCTCCGCTGGGAAAGAGGAGTCTTGGGAATCTATCGCTCCCATGGTGGACATCATGCTTTCGCGAAACCAACAATCGGCTGACTTACGGATTACATTTGCGTAATCTAGGGCGATCAATGCTGAAACCGACGCAAAATGCATCAACGATAGCCAACGGTTGGTGGAGAGCGTCATGAAAATATTGGTCGTAGAAGATGAACCAAAGACCGGGATATACCTGAAACAAGGTCTCGTCGAGGCTGGCTTCGTGGTCGATCTGGTGGCTAACGGCCTGGACGGCTTGCATTTGGCGCTGACCGAGGCGCATGATCTGGCCATCCTCGACGTCATGCTGCCGGGTATCGATGGCTGGCAGGTGTTGCAGGGAATTCGGCGGGCCGGGAAAGAGATGCCCGTATTGTTCCTGACCGCCCGGGATCAAGTGGAAGACCGAGTCAAGGGCCTGGAGTTGGGTGCGGACGACTACCTGGTCAAACCGTTTGCCTTTTCCGAGTTGCTGGCCCGTGTCAGAACCTTGTTGCGGCGGGGTGGGAAGGCAAAAGAGTCGGAGTTTCTGCGTGCAGCTGACCTTGAACTCGATCTGCTGCGCCGTCGGGTGACCCGTGCGGGGAAACGTATCGACCTGACCGCCAAGGAGTTCGCCTTGCTCGAACTATTGCTGCGCCGCCAGGGTGAGGTGTTGCCCCGTTCATTGATCGCCTCCCAGGTTTGGGACATGAATTTCGACAGTGACACGAATGTCATTGAAGTCGCCATCAAACGCCTGCGGGTCAAGATTGACGAAGGCTTCGAACCGAAGCTGGTGCGCACGGTCAGGGGCATGGGCTACGTTTTGGAGATTACCGATTGAGTCAAACACAGAGTCGATCACTGACGCTTCACCTAACCTTGTGGTTTGCATTGGCGTCGGTATTCGTGCTGTTCCTGCTTGGGTTGCTGATCGGGCGCTCGGTGGAACAACACTTCGAAGAGCAGGACATCGAGGTGCTGGCCGGCAAAATGGAGTTGGCCAAGCATGTTCTTGAGAAAGCGCTGGCCACGCCAAGTGGCGAGACGCTGGCAAAACAGTTGGATGAGGCTTTGACTGGGCATCACGGTTTGGTCATTGCCGTAGTCGGACCTAATCGGCAACGCTTGGATGCCCATGTAGGGCTTGTTCTGCCCACTGAATTGCTCAGCGATCGACTGGCGACCGGTAGTGGACGCCCGATCAAATGGGTCGCCGACGATGGTCTCCCATGGCGGGGCATTTCGGCCACTTTGACGTCCGGAGGCCAGGCCGGATCCTCGTATACCGTCGTGGTGGCCACCGAAATATCGCATCACGAACATTTCATGGGCGCTTTCCGGCAAACCCTGTGGGTGTTCATGCTGCTGGCCACGCTGGCCATGGGCCTGCTCGGATGGTTTGTCGTCCGGCGCGGACTGGCACCGCTGCAGACGATCAAGCGTCAAGCTGCCGCGATCACCGCCAACCGGTTGCACACCCGTCTGCCAGTCGAGGCTATTCCCCTTGAACTGGGCGACTTGGCGAGCACCCTGAACGACATGCTGTCGCGGCTGGAAGAGTCCTTTCAGCGCCTGTCGGACTTCTCGTCAGACCTTGCCCATGAACTGAGAACGCCGGTCAGCAACTTGCTGACCCAAACCCAGGTCACGCTGTCGCGCGCCAGATCGGCCGACGAATATCGGGACATTCTGGCGTCCAACGCCGAAGAGTTCGAGCGCTTGTCGCGGACGATCGCCGACATGCTTTTCCTGGCCAAGGCCGAGAACAAGCAACTCATCCCGCATCAGGAGCGACTCGAACTTGCCGACGAGGTTGCGGAATTGATGGAGTTCTACGGGTTGCTGGCCGAGGAAAAGGAAATTCGCCTGTCGGTCGTTGGGCACGGCACCGTATCCGGTGACCGTCTGATGCTGCGCCGGGCAATCAGCAATCTGCTCTCCAATGCGCTGCGCTATACCCCGGTCGGTGGAACGGTAACGGTAGCAATCGAAATGCATCGCGACGAGGTGGTTCAATTGGCCGTTGAAAACACCGGGCCAAGTATTCCAGCCGAGCACTTGCCTCGCTTGTTTGATCGTTTTTACCGTGCTGATAGCTCTCGCCAGCGGACAACCGAGGGTTCTGGCTTGGGGCTGGCAATCACGCGTTCTATCTTGGCTGCACATGGCGGGGACATCACTGTAAGCTCGACGGAGGGTATGACGAAATTCACCTTGTCGTTACCTGCGGGAGTTGAAAGTCAAATTGCTTAGCGAGGTACGGAAAGATGCTGATCGCCTTTGCAAGGCCATGTTGAGAAAAAATCGGAACCAGGAAAAATCGAACACAACAGAATCAATGCCGAGCAATCAAGCCGAAGTGATACGAGCAACAAGCCTGCAAATTGACTCGCCGAAGCCCTCGAAACTCCACTACATGTAGTGGTGTTTTTGTATTCGAGTACTAAATGTAGTGGTCGCGCGCTTGACATATCCGATATGCCCCAACTAGACTTCGAGCCGTTGAAGGTTCCCCGCAAGGGGATTAAAACGGGAATCCGGTGCCAGGCCGCAAGGTCTGAATTCCGGGGCTGCCCCCGCAACTGTAATCGGCGAGCGCTTCGCCAACACATGCCACTGGATGCGTCCGGGAAGGTAGGTGGAGCGCGCTGAACCGAGAGCCAGGAGACCTGCCGCAACGAACTTTCTTTCATGGTTTTGGGGCGGGGTGTCCCTGACGAGAGGTTTATTGCGTGTCTTTCTTGCCGTTCGTTCGCCTGACCGATTCGACCACGGGTTGCTGCCCGCGGGCGCTGCGGTCGGTCGCGCCGATTGGCGGCCGGGCGCCTCGTCGATTCTCCGCCCCCCGATACGGAGAATCGCCTTGTCATCCAATGTCCTGAGCTTATCCACCGGCAGCGAAATCGCCGCCGCCGCCCTGCAAGTCATCCGCCGCAACGGCGCGGTCGTCGCCTTCGATGCCGACAAGATCGCCGTCGCGCTGACCAAGGCCTTTCTCGCCGTCGAAGGCAGCCAGAGTGCCGTCTCGTCACGGGTGCGCGACGTCGTGGCCCACCTGACGCAGGCGGTCGTCCGTTCGCTGACCCGGCGGATGCCGGATGGCGGCACGGTGCATATCGAGGACATCCAGGACCAGGTCGAACTGGCCCTGATGCGCTCCGGCGAGCACGACGTGGCGCGGGCCTACGTGCTCTACCGCGAACGGCGGGCCAGCGAGCGTTCGGTCGCCCAGCCGCTGGCCGGCGCGCCGCTGATCCACGTTCTGGATGGCGGCCAGCGCCGGCCGCTCGACCGCGCCGAACTGGCCGGCCTGTGCGCCGATGCCTGCGCCGGGCTGGGCAGTGCGGTGGATGCCGAACGGGTGCTCGACAGCGCCATCCGCAACCTTTACGACGGCGTGCCGCTGGCTGACGTGCACCAGGCGCTGATCCTCGCCGCGCGCACCCTGATCGAACGCGAGCCGGCCTACAACCAGGTGACGGCGCGCCTGCTGCTGGCCAGCCTTGGCCGCGAAGTGCTCGGCGAAGCGCGGTCGTTGAGCGAGATTGCTGCTGTCAACAGCGAATATTTGCCCAATTTCATCGCCCAGGGCATCGAAGCCGAACTGCTCGACCCGCGCCTCGCCTCCTTCGATTTGCCGCGCCTGGCTACCGCCCTGAAGCCCGAGCGCGACCTGCAATTCGGCTACCTCGGCCTGCAGACGCTGTACGACCGTTATTTCCTGCACATCGACGGCCGTCGCATCGAACTGCCGCAGATTTTTTTCATGCGCGTCGCGATGGGCCTGGCCTTGAACGAAATCGACCGCGAAGCCCGCGCCATCGAGTTCTACGACCTGATTTCCAGCTTCGATTTCATGTGCTCGACGCCGACGTTGTTCAACAGCGGCACGCTGCATTCGCAGCTATCGTCGTGCTACCTGACCACGGTGGCCGACGATCTCGAAGGCATCTACCAGTCGATCAAGGAAAACGCCCTGCTGCAGAAATACGCCGGTGGCCTGGGCAACGACTGGACGCCGGTGCGCTCGCTGGGCAGCCGGATCAAGGGCACCAACGGCCAGAGCCAGGGCGTCATTCCCTTTCTCAAGGTGGTTAATGACACGGCGGTCGCGGTCAACCAGGGCGGCAAGCGCAAAGGCGCGGTCTGCGCCTATCTTGAAACCTGGCACCTCGACATCGAGGAATTCCTCGACCTGCGCAAGAACACTGGCGACGAGCGGCGCCGCACCCACGACATGAATACCGCCAACTGGATTCCCGACCTGTTCATGAAGCGGGTTATCGACCACGGCGAATGGACGCTGTTCTCGCCGGTCGATGTGCCCGATCTGCATGAAAAGTTCGGCGCCGAATTCGAAGCGGCGTATGTCGCCTATGAAGCCAAGGCTGCCGCCGGGAAACTGAAGCTGCACAAGAAGCTGCCCGCCGTCCAGCTCTGGCGCAAGATGCTGACCATGCTGTTCGAGACCGGGCATCCCTGGATCACCTTCAAGGATGCCTGCAACCTGCGCTCGCCGCAGCAGCACGTCGGCGTCGTGCATTCGTCCAACCTGTGCACCGAGATCACGCTGAACACTTCGGACGAGGAAACCGCCGTCTGCAATCTCGGCTCGGTCAATCTGCTGGCCCACCTCAAGGATGGCGCCCTCGACCAGGCCAAGCTGGCGCGCACCGTGCAGACCGCCTTGCGCATGCTCGACAACGTCGTCGATATCAATTTCTACGCGACGCCCAAGGCACGCAACGCCAACCTCCGCCACCGGCCGGTCGGCCTCGGTATCATGGGTTTCGCCGATTGCCTGTACGAACTCGGCCTGCCTTACGCGTCGCCGGAAGCCGTCGAATTTGCCGACCGGACCATGGAAGCCGTCTGCTACCACGCCTACGGGGCATCGACCGAACTGGCCCGCGAGCGCGGCCGCTATTCGAGCTACCCCGGCAGCCTGTGGGCCCAGCGCATCCTGCCGCTCGATTCGATCGATTTGCTGGAAGCCGGGCGGGGCGGCCATGTCGAACTCAACCGTGACTCAACGCTCGACTGGGCCGGCCTGAAGGAACGCATCGCCCGCCACGGCATGCGCAATTCCAACTGCGTCGCCATCGCGCCAACGGCGACCATTTCCAACATCGTCGGCGTCTCGGCCAGCATCGAGCCGACGTACCAGAACATCTACGTCAAATCCAACCTGTCCGGCGAATTCACCGTGGTCAACGAAGCGCTGGTCCGCGACCTCAAGGCGCTGGAGCTGTGGGACGAAGTGATGGTCGCCGATTTGAAATATTTCGACGGCTCGCTGGCCCGCATCGAGCGCGTGCCGGACGAATTGAAGGCGCGCTACGCGACCGCTTTCGAAATCGACCCGGTGTGGCTCATCGAAGCAGCAGCCCGGCGCCAGAAATGGATCGACCAGGCCCAGTCGCTGAACCTCTACCTGGCGCTGCCATCCGGCAAGAAGCTCGACGAAATCTACAAGCTGGCCTGGCTGCGCGGTTTGAAGACGACCTACTACCTGCGCACGCTGGGCGCCAGCCAGGCCGAGAAGGCGGGCGGGCGCGACGACGCCGTGGCGCAGGATGAGCCGAAATTCTGTTCGATCGACAATCCGGAATGCGAGGCCTGCCAATGAGTACCAACGCACTGCAAGCGACCATCTCGGAAGCGATACCCCTGGTTTCCCCGTCGCTGCCGCGTCGCATCCTGCGTCGTGACGGTTCCGATGTACCTTTCGAGGTCGAGCGCATCGCTTCGGCATTGGCTCGCGCCGGTGCCGCCAGCGGTGAATTCGATGTGGATGAGGCGCAGTTGCTGACAGCTCGCGTGCTCAAGGTGATTCGCCACCGCTATGCCGATTCGGCGCCCACCGTCGAGCAGGTGCAGGATATGGTCGAACAGACCCTGGTCGACGCCAACCACTTGCGGACATTCCGCGCTTACGTTGCCTATCGCGACCAGCACCACAGACTGCGCGAGGACCGTCGCACGCTGGTGGACGTGGCGGCCACCATCGACGAGTACGTGGATCGCGCCGACTGGCGGGTACGGGCCAACGCCAACCAGGGGTATTCGCTGGGCGGACTGATCCTCAACGTGTCGGGCAAGGTAGTCGCCAACTATTGGCTGTCGCACGTCTATCCGCCGGAGATCGGCCAGGCGCATCGCGACGCCGACATCCACATCCACGACCTCGACATGCTCTCCGGCTACTGCGCCGGCTGGTCGCTGCGCCAGGTGCTGTTCGAGGGATTCAACGGCGTGCCCGGCAAGCCCGAGGCCGATCCGCCCAAGCACTTCTCCAGCGCCCTCGGCCAGATGGTCAATTTCCTCGGCACGCTGCAGAACGAATGGGCCGGGGCCCAGGCGTTCAGCTCCTTCGACACCTACCTGGCGCCTTTCGTCCGCAAGGACGGCCTCGGCTATGACGCCGTGCGCCAGGGTATGCAGGAATTCGTCTACAACCTCAACGTGCCGTCGCGCTGGGGTACCCAGACGCCGTTTACCAACCTGACCTTCGACTGGGTCTGCCCGGAAGACCTGCGCGACCAGGTGCCGGTCATCGGCGGCGCGGAAATGCCTTTCGCCTACGGTGACCTGCAGGCCGAGATGGACCTCATCAACCGGGCCTACATCGAGGTCATGAGTGCCGGCGACCGACGGGGCAGGGCTTTCACCTTCCCGATTCCGACCTACAACATTACCGAGGACTTCCCGTGGGAGTCGGACAACGCCGAACGGCTGTTCGCCATGACGGCCAAGTACGGCCTGCCTTACTTCCAGAATTTCCTCAACTCGGACATGAAACCGAACCATGTCCGTTCGATGTGCTGTCGCCTGCAACTCGATCTGCGCGAGTTGCTCAAGCGCGGTAACGGTCTCTTCGGCTCGGCCGAGCAGACCGGATCGATTGGCGTCGTGACCATCAACTGCGCTCGTCTCGGCCATTTGCATGCCGGCGACGAGGCGGCGCTGATGGCCTGCGTCGACCGTCTCGCCGACATGGCGCGCGACAGCCTGGAGATCAAGCGCAAGGTCGTCCAGCGCCTGATGGACGACGGCCTCTTTCCCTACACCAGGCGCTACCTCGGCACTTTGCGCAACCATTTCTCGACCATCGGCGTGAACGGCATCAACGAAATGGTGCGCAACTTCACCGCCGGTGCCGCCGATATTGCCAGCCCCGAGGGCCACGCGCTGGCGCTGCGCCTGCTCGACCGCTTGCGCGACCGGATGCGCGCTTATCAGGAAACCACCGGCAACCTCTACAACCTTGAGGCGACGCCGGCCGAAGGCACCACCTACCGTTTCGCCAAGGAGGACAAGAAGCGCTGGCCCGGCATCCTGCAGGCCGGCACGGCGGACAAGCCGTATTATACCAATTCGTCGCAGTTGCCGGTCGGTTTCACCGACGACCCTTTCGAGGCGCTGATGCGGCAGGACGAACTGCAGACGCGCTACACCGGCGGCACCGTGCTGCATCTCTACATGCGCGAACGCATCTCGACCCCGGCCGCCTGCCGGCAACTGGTGCAAACCGCGCTGTCGCGTTTCCGGCTGCCCTACATCACGATCACGCCGACCTTCTCGATCTGTCCGAAACACGGCTACCTGGCCGGCGAGCACGAGTTCTGCCCGAAGTGCGATGACGAAATCCTCGCCCGCGCGGCCCCGCCCATTGACACCCCTACTGCGAAAGGAAGAAACCATGTCTGAAACGAAATCCCAAGCACTCCTGAACGACTCCGAACGCCAACGCTGCGAGGTGTGGACCCGCGTCATGGGCTACCACCGGCCAGTTTCCGAGTTCAACCCGGGCAAACAGAGCGAGCACGGCGAACGACGGCACTTCGCCGAACCATGTCAGGCATCGGCCGCTTGTGGCTGACAGGAAAACCCTGGTGGTGGGCGGGCTGACGCCCTTCACCACCATCGACTTCCCCGGCCGGCTGGCCGCCGTCGTCTTCTGCCAGGGGTGCCCGTGGCGCTGCGGCTATTGCCATAACCCGCACCTGCATTCGCCGCAGGGCCGGGAGAGGCACTGGAGCGATGTGCTCGACTGGCTGGAGCCCCGGCGGGGCCTGCTCGACGGCGTCGTTTTCTCCGGTGGCGAACCGCTGCTGCAACGCGGCCTCGCCGCGGCTCTCGGCGAAGTTCGGGCGCGGGGCTTTGCCACTGCGTTGCATACGGCCGGCATCTACCCGAAGCGGCTGGCTGCCGTACTGCCGACGCTCGACTGGGTGGGTTTCGACGTCAAAGGACCGTTCGAGGACTACCGTCGCATCACCGGTGCCGGCGACGGCGAAACGGCGCTTGCTGCCTTGGATATCTTGCTCAAGGCGGGCACCGACCACGAAATACGCTGCACCGTCGATACCGGGCTGCTGGATGCCGACGCCATTGCCCGGCTGGCACGCCAATTGGCGGCTCGGGGCGTCTCGCGGCTCGTTCTGCAGTCTTGCCGCCGTAATGGACTGCCGGCACAGCTGCCCGAAGCACTGCTCGACGCAGCGGCGGCCTATCTGCCGCAGATCGAATCGAGATAAGTGGATAAACGATTTCACAGAAAGAAAGCACGTCAATAATGAATGCACCATCGCCCAATGCCTTGTTCAATGACTGGGAGCTGCCGACACCCACGGTCGCCCCTGAAAATCAGGCAAAAACCGAAGTCGACCGTAGCATTTTGCCGGTGGCACCAGCCCTTGCCCCGATCAACGCCGCCGACAAGCGCATCGTCAACGGCAAGGGCGACATCAACCAGCTCGCGCCGTTCAAGTACCCGTGGGCCTGGGAGTTTTTCCTGAAGGCCAACCGCAACCACTGGACGCCGCTGGAAATCGGTATGGCGCAGGACGTGCACGACTACCACCACAAGCTGAGCGGCGCCGAGCGCCACGTTTTCGAGAACGTGCTGGCCTACCTGACGACCTCCGACATCCTGGCCATGCGCAACATCGGCCTGGCCGTCATGGAAAAGATGAGCGCACCGGAATTGCAAATCTACCAGGCCCGCCAGGTCTATGAAGAAGCGCTGCACACCTGGACCTACCAGCACTGCATCGAAAGCCTCGGCCTCGACCAGCAGGAAATCTACAACCGCTACCGCGTCGTGCCGGAAATCCACGGCAAGATCGCGCTGGCTAACCGCCGGCTGGAAAAGGTGCTGCGCTCGGACTTCGACCTCACCGACCGCGCCAATCTGCACGAATTCGCGCTGTCCTACTTCTTCTTCGCGGTGATCTTCGAAGGCTGCTGGTTCTACAACGGTTTCACCCCGGTCTTCGCGCTGCAGCGGCGCGGCCTGATGAAGGGCGCCGCCGAGCAACTGCAATACATCATGCGCGACGAGGTGCTGCACTGCGCCTTCGGCATCCGCGTCATCCGCGAACTGCTGGTCGAGGAGGGACTGACACTCGACCCGGCCGCGCTGCGCACACTGTGGGATGAAGCCGAGGCGGCCGAAACCGCCTACGCCGGCTACATCCTGCGCGACCCCGTCCTCGGCTACAACGCCGAACTGCACGTCGCCCAGTTCCGCTTCATCGCCAACCGGCGGGCGCGCCAGGTCGGCGTCGCCGAGCCATTCCCGGGGGCTGAAAACGTCCTGCCCTGGCTCGACGAGCAGGCCAACCTGCGCAAGGAGAAGAATTTCTTCGAAACCCGCGTCACCGAGTACCAGACGGGCGGGGCGCTGGCTTGGGATTGATCGCCGAGCCCTTCCTGGGCGTGCCGTGCCGACTCCCCTCCTTGTCACGCCCAGTTGTCCTCGCCCATCTGCTGGCTCTGACCTCGGACGACCGCTACGGTCGCTTCGCCACTGCGCTCTCCGATGCCGGTATCGCCGCCTACGCCGACCGCATCGACTTCATTCGCGACTTCTGTTTCGCCACCCTCGAACAAGACGGCCAACTCTCCGGCTTCATCCACCTCGCCGTGTATGGCGAGGTGGCCGAACTCGGTGCCAGCGTCCTTCCCCCATGGCGCCAACAGGGCAAGGCGCGCCGGCTGTTCGCTTCGGCGCTGGGGTTTGCCGCTTCAACTGGGATACTGGAAGTCCATCTCGCTACCGGGCATCCGGCGGCGCGGCGGATTTGTGGCGGATTGGGGTATGGGATGCGAGAAGGGATGGGGTGTCCGAGAGTGAGAGTCAGTCTGCTGAAGTGCTGATCAGCACCGGCTAGAAACGCTGTGCGCTCAGGGGGAAGAGTGCTCGATTCGTTCGGTAGCAGCCGTTCGGTAAGTCGGTAGTTGGCAGTTATCACCGTTTCAGCTTCAACGGATTCTTCATTGCTACGCCCGTCGATGAAAACACCCCAGCGCCCGCCCGGCCAGCACCCCAACCACCAGCGGCACGCACGGCAGCCACAGCGGATGCAGCGTCACTGGTAGTACGAAGCCGATGACCGTCGCGCAGAGGATCATGATCCCCAGGCTGGCGTACAGCGCGAACATTTCCGGATCGTGCTGCAGGAATTCCTTGGCCTTGATGAGCCGCGCGAATCCGCCGTCGACGACTGCAGCCAACACGAATACCGCCAGCCAGGGCAGCCATTCGAGCAGGGTGGAGAGTCGATAGCTGGCGAGCAGGAGTAGCGCGTCGACGGCGCGGAAGTAGGTGTTGTTGAAGAGGCGCTGGTTGACCGAGGACATCTCCCGGGACACCGCGCCGTTCACGCCCGCTGACGAAGGCGCATCCTTCGCGGAGGGAATCGGCGTGACCTGGGCCGTCGAATCTTGCATGCTCATCGCCCGATCCAGCATGCGGGTGGCGGGCTCGGCGCCCCAGTAGGCGGTGGCCGCCTCATGCTCGGCGCGTAGCTGCGCGAAGAAGCGCTCCGGCGGATGGGCCGACGGCACGTACAGCACCAGGACCAGCAGGATAAGCAACGACAACACGGCGACGGCGCGGATCATGCGACCGCCTTTTCCGGGGCGCGGGGCGAATCCGCATCGGGATCGAGGATCGGAAACCGCCCCTTGATGATCCGGCCGCCCGACACCGAGGCGAAGTACTGGAGGTTGGGCAGTTTGCCCAGCACATCCGCCGGCACCATCTCCTCGAAGCTCTCCGTGAGTTGGGTGGAATAGCTCGACGAGAAGTCGCCCAGATGGGCATCCGATCCGTGGCTCAGGCCCACCCGCACCGTATGGATTGCCGTCTTGCCGAAGGTCTCGACCACGAAGTCCTGGGTCGGCCGGTCCTTGGTGCGCAGCGCGATCAGGTTGTTGAGGTTGCCCAGCGCCATGCGCGCCGCGTCCTCGCTACCCAGCCGCCTAGCCAAGTCGGCCAGCGTCTGCATCGCGCAGGTGGTGAAGATGCCGCCCTCGGCGCCCTTGTTGAGGATCTCGATCAGCGGCTGGTTGATGACGTTCGAGACCTCGTCGACGAACAGCGCGATGCGTCGGTAGCCGCCCAGGTTGTAGCGCATGCCGGCGCGCGCTGCCTGATCGGCCAGTGCGAGGGCGCCGATCGCCGAGGCGACGGACGGATCGGGCAGCGAGTCCAGGCACATGTAGAGCACGTGGCTGGCACGCTCGATCTTCTCGAAGTTCATAATGGGCCGCCTGTCGTCCGCATCGAAGGGATCGGGTGAGAGGCTGCGCCCCAGGTCGCCCGAGGTCAGCATCGACAGGATGGGCAGCAGGTTGGCGGTGATCTTCTGGTAGTGCTCGCGGTTATGGCGGAAGGTGCGCACCTGGGCATCGATCACCTTGTTGCGCTGGTTCTGGGCGATGTGGTGCTCGTAGTAAGCGACGAAGGCCATCAGGTCGGCGCTGGCCGCCTCCGACGGTCGTTTAATGTTGCCGCGATGGGCATCGTGCAGCAGTTTCTTCATGTCTGGCAGTTCGCGCCAGCCGGCGCCCACGCTCTGATCGTAGTAGCGGCGCAACGAGTTCTCCAGCACCGGCTCGATGCCGCCCTCGATATACTTGGTCAGTTTCATCAGATTTGGCCGTTCCTCGATTTCGACCAGGCCCTGCACCACGACGTTGACGGCATCCCAGCCGAAGGCCGAGAAGGCGCCGGCCGTGTCCGGCGGCATGATGGACTGGATACGCGAGGCGATCTCGGTGGGCTTCTGCCAGTTGAAGGTGAAATCCAGCCGTACCCCCCGCTCCGGAAAGGCCGGGTGGAATTCCATGAAGGTGTCCGGCTCGCGGTAGTCCGCGCAGGCGCGCTCGACCACGCGCTTGAGCCGGCGGCTATTCTTCGGATCAATGACGATCACGACGTCGCCGCGCCGGATCGCCTGGGTGATCAGATTGGCCAGTGCCACGCCCTTGCCGGACTGGGTGGTACCAACCAGCAGCGTGCCGCCCTCGAAGTTCTGCAGCGGCCGATGCAAGGGGCCTTCGTTCGGTTCGACGCCGTGGATATAGGGCAGGCCGATCTCGGCGTCCGGCTGGGGCTTGCTGTCGTAGCCCAAGAGCCGAAGCAGGTGTGGCGACACCGCGTACTCGCGGTAGTCGATCTTGGCGAGTTCATAGAGCCGCTGCGAATGCACCGGCCGCCATTCGAAGCCGAAGCCCAAGAACACTAAGGCCGGATCCTGGCACCATCGAGCCAGGTCGCCGGTACCGACGACCTCGATGCCCCGTCCACCCAGCGACGCCCGCAAGACCAGCATGCGCAGGGCCTGGGTCACCCGCAACACGCCCATCGCGAAGCAGACGAGCGCCAGCGGCAGGGCCAATTGCCGGGGCAGCGTGCCGTCTACGCCTACCCCCAGGAAATAGAGCAGCGCCAGCCACCAGGCGATGCCGGCATAGACCTCGTAGGCCCGGCGCCAGGGCATCTCATAGCGGCGTACCAGCATCTCAGTTTCCCTCCGCCGGTGGTGTGGCAAAGCCCGCCAGATCGAGTCCGCTTACGCACCGCGGATCGAGCACGATGCCGACGGTGGGGTTGCCGTTGAATTCACGCGAGAGCGTCGGCGGGCCGTTGCGGTTGGGTTTCACCAGCATGTTCGCCTCGGTGAGGGCACGCATGGCAAGGGATGGCTGGATGCCGCGCCGCCCGAATTCCTCCAGCGGTACGAACACCCCCTGGGCGAAGGTGCTCACGGTGGGCGGACCCATGCCATCGTTGAGCGTGCGAATGGCCTCGGCCAAGGCGTCGCGCACGACCGGGTTCAGACGCATCGGGGATTGCAATGCGAATGTCGCCGACGGCGGTATCGTCGCCGGTTCCGGCGATGGTGATCCGGGTGTTTCCTCGACCGGCGCCACGCGGACGTCACTGTCGGCGGGCGGCGGAATAAGCGACAACTGGGTGCCGCTCTTCGGCGGTGCCAGCGGTGGCGCAGACGCCTGCGCCGGCTTGAATTCCAGTGCCTGGGGCAGGGCGACGGGTGGCGGATCGATTCCGGCGAGGAGAATGGCCGGGGCCGAGACCTTGACAGCTTCCAGCGAGGCCTTGGCGCCGGGCGGCTGGATGGACCAAGTCGAGCGGCCCGCTGCTGCCGCTTCGAACACGCCAGCGGCCAGCAGTAGTTCCAGCATCGTCTCGGGCGCCTTGGGGATGCCGGCCAGTTGGTCGACTTCGAGTAGTTGGTGGACATCCTCGGCGGCGCCAGGCCAGACCAGGAACAGACCGTCCTGCCCGAACCACAGGCGCGACTTCTCGCGGTTGGCCACCCAGGCCGAGTTGTCGCTGGTGAGCCGCCGCAGGGCATCGACCAGATAGCGCTCCAGGTGCGAACCATACTGCGGCGAGCCGTAGCGGTCGGCACTGGCAGCAAGGTTGCGGTCAATGACCAGAGCCAGCGAGCGGCGCACCAGTTCATCCACGATGTTGTGCTCGCGATAGATCGGAATGCCGCTGATGCTGGCCAGCAAGTGCGGCACGATCACCGTATTGCCTTCGGAGAGATCGGCCATTAACGCAGGGGACACCACATGGGGCAACGCAAACAGGCCTAGCCCACGCGCCTCAACGGCCTGAGGTCGCCAGCGCAGAAAGTAGCGCTCTGCGCCACGGGTCAGCAACCATTTTGCAAGTGGTTGAAGGAAGGCTGGCCAGACTTCACCGACGGTATCAGTGACGATGACATGGCTCAGCAAACGATGCAACTCACAGCACAGGCCAGCAATGAATGTCGCATGGCGCCAGCGCGGTTCCAATTGCCGACGCGCCGATATGCTCATGCGTCCGGAAAAGATGTGTGCGTCGGTGCCTTGTAGACTGAAGAAGGCGGTCTCGAGGCCGAGTCGCAGCAGCCCGCCAGGTTTGCTGAAGTAATTGTCGGCGGTGGCCGGCAGCAGATGCACGCAGGCGGCATAGCGTCGGATCAACGTCAATACGTCACGCTCGAAGCTCTCCCGATCGGTGCCGTAGCATAGCTTGATGCGCGCGATCAGGTCAGCTTCGCTGGCCAGTAGTTCATCAACTGAGAGAGCGGCAAAGCCCGGGTCGGAGGCGGGGTAGCAACTGACGGGAATTGGTGTTACGGCCATGGCTGCACAGCGATGTCGGACGGGAGGTCAAGTGCCTCATTCTTCGACCAACAACTTTTCCTGTCGCGGCGAAACAGCGCTTATTCAGCGGGGTTATCGCCTTCGGCTCCGGGACTTAGCTTGTGGAAGAGGGCGAGCATGCCCAGTTGGCGCGCGGTCATGTCGATGAGAGGGCGGCGCGGATAAGATGCCTGGATGCGGTGGTCGACGTGAAAGCGCTCAAGCAGTTTACAGAAGGGGCAGGGTTCGCCGGGGTGGATGATGGTGCCGACTGCCGCGATGAACTCGCAGCCGCAGCCCGGACAAGTCAGGACGGTCAGCGTTGGTGCGCTGGCCAGCCAGATGCCGTCGATGTAGGAGATAAGGTTGAAAGCCCGGTCCAGGCTAATCCGGTAAGGCGGCTGGGTGACCGACTGATAGGTGCGATACGCCAGGATCAAGGCTTCCACGGCAGTAAGTCCATGGCTGCGCAATTGGTGGAACTTGGCGCCAATGAGGCAGGCATCGGTGCGCAAAATGAGATTGGCGCCGTGGTACCACTCGGCCGAGTCCGGGGCTCGGCCGCGGGGAATAGTGTGTGCGTCGGGGAAGAAAAGACTTTGTATCTGGCGCGGTGGCATGCCGGTCATGACGTGAATCGTCTTCAAGCGGGCGCCGAGTGCAGCCAGTTCCTTTGCCTGTTGCATTGCGTGCAAGTGCCGGTCGCCTCGGGTCGACATGTCCGGTTTTCCTAGCGCCGATTTTCCATTGGAACGGGCGGGTGAATAATGGCCATGGGGCCTGCCAGGGCTCGCGGCGTACTTAGCAGCGTAAGCAGATCTGCACGCGGTGGGAACAGGGTCGTATCGCCGACATGGAGTACCAGGGACCACAGTTCATCGAGGCTCAAGTCATTGAGGTGGTCAGCCAGTTTTGTGTCGAGGGCAAATTTGCAACAGGTTGAAGCCCGATCATGTTGTAGACCAGCGCGAATGACGGCAAGCGCATTCAGGTTGATCCATTCGACATCGCTAAGCGTCACATGACTCATGGTCTTGTTCTCCGGTTGGCCCTGTTGGGGGCATCAGGCATTGGAGACGGAAACCTTCGTAAGCGATCCGGCGCGCCAGCCTGGTCAAGGCAAGGGGCAGTCTATTTAGAATGGGCTGGTAATGGCAATAGCATTTTCGGAAAAGCTTGATGGGGTGACGTTCTTGCCATACTCAAGGGCTGATTGATACTGTCGCTTGGTGAGTGGCGTGGTGCATGATGGACTGTCGCGTGATGCCGAAGCAATACAAAAAGCTGGGTGCTCGGTGCATTTGAGCGGTTGAATGCCGAACCGGGACAAATGTCCCGGCCGGTCTTCAAAACGATTCTTAATCAGGCCGCTTCGGCGAGTCCTTTCCACTCATGGGCCGACAAGTCGATTAGCCGACCGCCCAAGGCTTCGAACTCCGTTGCGCGGTCATAGTCTTCGACCTCCTGACTGTAATGCGTCACCGCATTGACCAAACCGTACCCCGACAACTCGCCCTCGGCGATCAGATGGCGTAGTACGCCGGCCCGTTCGCCTTCGTTGAGGACATAGCGCTGGGCCAGTACCTCGATCGTCTTCACGGGGTCGCCCACCAGCGGAATATTGAGCGTCTTTTGCAACTTCTGCGCTGTCTGGCGGAAGGTCGCATCCGACACTGCCGCCTGCACCACGTCACGTACCTTCAGGAAAAAGGCCTTGTCGTCGGCACGCAGGGTGTCGTCCTGGTAGACCTGGATGCGTTCATCCTCGCCACCGAGCGCGCGACCGACGTGCGTCTTGCGCAACGAGCGATCAGGCACGATCAGGCCATTGCTGCACACCAGCCGGAACAGCAGCGGCTGCACCGACAGCGTGCCCTGGCCAACCTCCGAGTTCGAGATCACGACGCCTGCCTGAACTACGTCGCCGGGTGCCATCTCGTATTTCAGGCGCGGCGTGATGCACTTTAGATACATCTTGGTTTCGGTCAGTTCGACCGACTCGAAGCGCACTTCTGGCAACTGCTGCAGGATGGGCAGCACGCTCTCAGCCAGGTCGAAGTTGTCCAAGCGGCGGTAGCGATCCGACAGCACGGCACGCACCTGGCCATCCAGAGTGCGCAGCATGCGCCGGTCTTCCTCGCTTTGCAGCCAGGTGTTTACATTGCGATCAAGCAGTGTGGGTTGATCTTCGCGCATACGCTCGAAATAGGCATACGGGATCTTCAACTTGTCCGCCAGTTGGCGGCGCGCTAGAGGTGTGACGCCGTATTGCACAGGGTTGCCACTTTCCTCGATAACCAAGTGGGTCTCGCCCTGCTCATCGGTGGCATGGTGTACCAGTGCCGAGGGCACGATCAGGTCCTTCTTCGAATGCAGTTGGCGCTCCAGTTCCTGGGCCAGGCTGACGAGAGAACGTCCGTTTTTCATAGCAATCTCCTTGTTGGAAAAGAAAAGCGGAGACGGCATCCCCCGCTCGCGGGGATGCACATCCCCGCCAGGGTCGGTGACGGATCGGCGAATGCCGGTCCAAATAGGGCACGAGGTGAATCGCGCCGGAACTCCAGGGCTGTCTTCGCGATACCGTGGGGTATCGCCTGGTGTGACAACTACCAGTCGGGCAAATGACCTTTTCGCCGGCACCGAATGGCGCGGCAGTGCCGCTGAAAAGGTGGGTGCGCGCGCCTTGCGGTGGCGCACACCCTGGTTGCTCAAGCTGCCTGTGCGGACAAGGCCTGCACGCGGCGTAGCCACAGATCGCTCCAGTCCACGCCAGCGTCCTTGGGCACGAACACTTGCACGTCGCGCTTGCCCGTGCGATGTGTTTCGCGCTTCAGGCGCCGGGCCAGTATGAAGGCGCCGGCCTGGCCGGCGAAGTCGCCGTCGGCATCGTTGTCGGCGTAGATCCAGACCCGGCGAACCGAGTCGGGAATCCACAGTTTCTCCAGATTGCCGGCGTTCAAACTGGCCCAGAACGGCCGTCCCGTCGCGAGATAGAGTGCGATGCTCTTCTCTATGCCTTCGCTGATTCCAAGGTCTTCAGTCGCCTCGAAGAGACGAACCGCGGCCCCGTTGATGCCGGAAGACAGCACCTTTTTCGCATCTGGCACGGCCAACTTGGCGCCATCCCGGAGGTAGGTTCGGTGCAGTGTGACCGCATGGTCATCCTCGCCCTGGATGCAGGCCAGCATGGCCGGATACTCGGCGACCTTGAGCGACTTGCCGTCGGCATCCTTCTGGTAATAGCCCAGCGCCGGATGGAAGCGCAGCACCTTCGGATAGACCGGCAGCGCCACGCCCCGGCTGGTCAGGTAGCGATCGACTTCATCGCCTGCCGTGACTGGCTTCGCTTCGCTCCAGATCCTTTGCGCAAGTTTCTGCATGCGCTCGGCGGAAGGTTCTTTGGCCCGGACTGGCACCATCACTGGCATCATCCCCAGGCAACGCTCAACATCACGCAATGCCGTGTTGAAATCGATGCCCAGTACTGCCTGAAGCAACTTGAAACCGCCGCCTGGGCCGCAACTGCGACAGTGATAGTTTCCTTCGCCGAACTTGTCGGTGTACTGGAAGCGATCCGTGCCGCCGCACAAGGGGCAGGGGAGATTGCGCCGCTTGAGGATGCGTTCATCGACACCGAGGCTCGCCAGTATCTCCGTCCACCGGCCATGGGCACGCTGCTTGACCGCTTCGATACGGGCCTCGTACTCACGATTCTGCATGGCATGCTCCTTCTTCGGCGATCAGGGCTACCGAATAGCTGGGGGCGATGCCCACGCCGACGGTGACCTCGAAAGTCTTGCCATGCAGCAATGGGTATTTGCCCAGACCAAGTTCCAGCAACAAGGAATCCAGCGTTTGCACGGGGTCGACCGAACGCAGGCGACGGATCAGGTCGGCTAACGCATCGCGGTCGGCGTCCAGGTCCGAAGACATGAACTGGTCGTTCTCGTCGATGAAGGATGAGGCCTGCCGCACCGCTTCGCCGGAGGTCTCGCCGGCCGGGATGTAGATGACATCCTCGTGGCAGACGCCCGCGTCGGTGATTTCAGCCACATCCTTGGCGCTACGCAGGATCACTGAGTCGCAAAGGACTACGGTGGGCCATACCCAGCGTCCTTCCAACTGGACGCGGATCTGCTCGGACACCGCTTCGACCCGCACCGTTTCCTGGTCCAGAAAACGCACGTAGCGCCATGCCCAATGATTGGAGCTCAGACCGATCCAGTCGAAGATCAGATGGCCTTTGGCCCGGGCGAGCATCCAGCGCGCCGCGTTGTCGTTGCCCAACCAGTCGAGGGAAACCAGCGTCACTTCGCCGCTCTCGACGGCTTGCCGGGTGGGTGCTACGGCAACTTGTCGGACATAGCTGCGGTCATCGTCTTGGATTGGATAGTCGACGATTTCGTCGAACAATTCGACCGGTAGAACATCGAGATCGTTGAGTAGATCCCATTGTCCCCAGGCGCGCATTGCCGTGTAATAGATCGCGACAAAGCGCTCGGGCGAAAGCTGGGTCTTGGCGACTTCCAGCGTCTGCCGCCAGCAGGCGGCCAACTCGGCATCAATGCGCTTTTTCTGGACGTCCTCGTCGATCAGTTTGTCGCGATCCGGCAGGCGCGCCATGAATTGGCGCGAATCCAGGTGCACGACATTGACCTCGTCGAACGAGCCGTAGTTGGGCTTCATGACACAGAAACCCTGCAAGAATACAAATGTGTTGTAGCTGAACTTGCCGTCCCGCGTCCCGGTGAGATGGACCGTGCCTATCGGGCTGGCCATCGTTGCTAGGTTCGCGGCGGCAAATGGCCGCGCCAGCGGCTGGCCGTTGAACAGCACATCAACCGGAAAACCTAGGCACAAGGTCTCGATACGGCTGCCCAAATCGGGCAGATCGACCCCGTGCAGTTCTATCCGGGTGCTGGTCACTGCCTCGGCCAAAGACTCGACGTCGATGGCCGCCTTGGCCAGTGCCGCCGTAGTGTCGATATCGACTCGCTGATGACCCGAGGCGACGATGCAGCGCGTCGCGGCATAGAGGCACTTCGAGAAACCGACCCCGAAAGGGCGCTCTTCGGCACTGGTGGCATCATCCCAGCCCGATTCGTGAAAACTCAGAAGTTTCTGGAAATCGTCGAGACCTCCGCCATTATCCTGGACCACCAGGATCTGCGCACCGGCATCGTAGTCGACTTCGATGTGCGTCGCCCCGGCACGGCGGGCATTTTGCAACAACTCAGAGATGAGCGTGAAGCGGTCGGTGAAGGCATAGCGCTGGTTGCGCAAGGCGCCTTCTTCGTTGATTCGAACCTGTATCTGCATGATGTTCTCCATGAATGCAGACGGCACCGGTCCCGGCGGGACTGGCCCGCCAAGGGGGAAGTTGACCAGTCAGCCGAGACGGTGGACGGGCGGTGTAAACAACTGGCCGACAGCCAGGGCTTCCATCAGGCTGTGCCTTAGGAATTCAATGGGCAGCAGGTGGCGGGTGCTCAGGACCTGGCTGGCAACGTCGAGACGCTCGACCTTCAGGCCGATCGGGTGCCAATACACTCGGTAGGCCAGCCTGTCAGCACCGGCGATGACAAAAGTACGACCGGCCAGTCCGGTGAGGACTTCGCTTTCCTTGACGAGGAACTCGATGTCTTCGGGGGCCTGGACGGTCAGCAGGGCCGTTGAGCGTCCGGCGCGATGCATTGCGGTATACATACGCTTTCCTTAAAGCACGGACGGGGAGCAGGGCAGGCCATCGGCAGACAGTCCGGCATCCATCTCCTTGCTCGCCGGATCGAGGCGTTGGTCGTTGATCCGTGCCAGGGCATCGTGGTCCGCCGGCGGGTCCATCAGGCAAATGGCATGCAGCCGTTCCTGGCGGATCTGTTCCAGCCCGACAGCGTCTTCATAATCCAGACGTCCGGCGATGCCGTAGAGGGCGAAGATCGCCAGCAGGCAAAGGACATCCTTGAAAGTGCTCATGACGATTCCTTCGAATAGGGGGCTTGCACGTTGGCAGCAAGCCTGAAAAGTTGGACGGGATTAAGCGAACAAATCGCCTTGCACGGACATCCGCTTGATCTGTTCGTTGATCCACTGGGGGTTCTTGGAAAGTCGTGCTTCTATCCAGGCGGGGTTGTGGACGACGGCATCGCGTACCCAGTCGGGGTAACGCTCCAGCGAGGCGCTAAACCAGGCTTTGAGGCTGTGGCGGATGTGGCCGCGGATTTCTTCGGCGTCGACCAAGCCGCAATAGGCGATGGGCGACAGGGGGCTGCAACCGACCACGCGCAGGCAACTGACGAAGGAGAACGGCAGGCCGTCCTTTTCGTGTTCGCTGAACACCCAGCGCAGCGTGTCGAACTTCTCTTCAAGGGGCGTCGCGGGATCAGCCAGGTGGCTGACTTCTTCAAGCAGGCGCCAATGCAGGAAGACGATGTCTTCCTCGCTCCATTCGATCGGTGCGTCCGCATCGTCGAGCATCTGCTCCAGCGCGGCACGATCAGGAATCGCCGCAGGGCGGTGATATGAGATAGCCGGCCAAGAGGAAAAGATGGGCGGGAATACGGGGCCCACGGGCGTGGGCTGGGAAGCTTTGGGGGATAAGCTCTGATTCAGCATCGTTGGCTCCAGAAAAAATGGAGGCAATGCGCACCACGGCAGGGGCAGATGCCCCCGTGGGGTGACGAACGGCCGAGCCGCTAGAAGCGGTACGGGAAGAAGAAACTCCTGGGCTGGCTTGAACGGGCGGTACGAACCGCCGTGATCGGTATGCCAGCGACCGATCGAGGAAGGCTTTCGGGGGAAGGGCGTCCGGGATACGGGAACAGAGACGCCGCGCCCCTGCCTCGAAAACTTTCCGCGATGGCATGGGTGCGATCGGTAGCGGAATCACCACCGGCAGGACTGACGAGTGCCGCACCGGCAAAACTCAATGGTGCGCAACAAACGGATTACTCCAAGGCTTGCCTTGTTTGAATGCAGGGCCAGCTACTGCATGACGTAAAGGTAGCGGCCCGCATAGCCAGGGTCAATCCCGAAAAACCACCTCGATCGGCCCCGATGCCGAAAGGCCCCTCAAGCGTCGGCCATTTCCGGTGGCGAATGAACTGCACTCTGCGGAAGATTGCTGCGAAAGCGGTATTTCGAGGAGTACGGCATGTCGGAGATCCAGATCGTCAAGATAGATGAGGGTGGCGTTAACGCACGCATCCTCGCCAAGGAGGCCAAGGCTGATTTTCGGCGCGTTGAAGCCGCCAGCCTGAAAATGCCCACGCGTTTCACTAGCGCCGAGGGCAAGCGTTTCTTCGCGCGGCTGTTCAATACCCTGCAACTCAACACCCACTTCATCTCGGTGATTGCTCGTACTCGGCTGGACCATGACGACGTGGCGAAGATCGAGGACAGCATCCGCGCCCAGATGGACACGGTGAGCGAGAGTTTGAACAAGGCCATCGATGGCGCCGAAGCGCTCTTCAAGGCCCACGCCATCACCAGCACGGCGACCTATGACACTGTGCCGCTGGATGTCGAAGTTCATGTGCTGTCATCCAGCGGCCGCCGCTTTCTCGAGGTGCTGGGTAAACTCGACCAGTTGATGCCTCTGTTGCAGACCTTGGAAATCCACGAAGTGATCACCACGCAGGCAGTGGATATTCAACGTGCGAGCCTCAAACGGCAAGTGCGCGATATCGCCAATGGCGCGCGCAATTTCGCCATGGGGCTGCGGCGGCGAATGAACACCATGGGCGCGCGTGATGGCGAAGGCCGAAGCGCGGACGGCCGGCAAGAGACTGCCGGGGTAGATAGGGCGGACGAACCCAGAGCGGAAGGTGATGGAGAGGTCGAAGCGGCAGTGATGATATTCGACACGCAATTATCCGAAGTCTTGGAAAGTGACCCGCCTTCGGTTGGCGACTAGACATCGATGTCTGCTACTCGTCCCCTTTGCCATTTCCTCTGAGCCAAAAACAACAAGTATGTAGGTTCATATAGCAACATAAGACACCCTGTTTCAACCGTTGGGAGACCGTCATTCTTGTCGATTAAAAGGACAACATGATGGCGGTAAAGAAGAAAGACTCCGCTGCTCTGGCGAAGCACCTTGGGGGCAACCTATGCAAGCGGCGCAAACAGTTGGGATGGACACAGGAAACAGTTGCGGAGCGGGTCGGCGTGGATGTCGAAACCGTATCACGCATTGAGCGCGGAGCACATCTGCCATCGCTGCCTACGCTAGACAGGCTTGCGGTTGCGCTGCGCTGTTCTGCTGGCGACTTGTTGTCGAAAGAAGGACCCGTCGAGGCCAGCGAAGCTGCGACCTTTGGCGCATGGATTTCCGAACTTGGACCCGATGATCGGGCATTCGTTATGTCGGTAGTGCGGAATTGTTGTGAACACTTGGGTAAACGCTCAAAGTAGCAGATATTCCTGCCGACGGGAGGAATACAGGGAACTCAATGGCGTGCGTGAGGCCATTCAAACACCTCTCAGGAAGCTTCCAGAGGCACCTCAAGGGATACTGTGAGATGCCGCCAGCACAAATCATGGCCCTTTTCACCAAGGCAAGCTTGATCCTGGCCAGATTTGCCCGCGATCCGGTTTTCCAGCCGCAAGCTTGATCTCGGCGAGCCAAAATGGGTTCTCTACCTGTGCCATCTCCAATCGCTGGCCGGCCCGGACTCTTGAGGCGGGCGGGTTCTGGAGCTTCTTGCATCTGCCAACGAGCACCCATATTTTGTAGCCAGGTTCTCCGTCAGCCCGACCCGGTGCAACGGGCACCTTTACCGCTTTCGCGGCGGCGTCGCAGTCGATACCTGCCTGTTGTTCGACGATCCGCTGCCGCATGTGCAGCGCGGTGCAGTGCCGGATCAGCTATTTTTTCCGGACCCGTACGCCCTTGGCCATCAAGTGGCGAAATTCAATTTTTTGCTCATCTTTCCATGCTGTGCGACCGGGGCGCCCGCAGCATGCCGTCGAGTTCAGCGTTCCCTATCGGCTCGCGCCATCCTGACCTAGCGCGGCCACTACAGAGCAGGTCATTTCCTTTAACAGCGTCAGCTGCAACGAGGTTCGATCGTGCCAAAAATCCGTTCCAGGGTCTCCGCAACGGCGGCGACTTCCAACCCTCTTTCTACTACACCAGTCATGCCGACTGCGATCCTGACGCTCCCCGATACCGGGTTCCTGCGTCAGCGGCAGGTCCTGGCTTTCGTTCCTATTTCCAAATCGACCCTCTGGCGGCGCATACAGGCGCGCACTTTTCCGGACCCGGTCAAGCTCTCGGAGCGCGTGACCGTCTGGCGCGCCGAAGATATCCGCCGCTGGATCGGGCAGCAAGGGGCACCGGTCTGATTTCCGAATCAAGTATGGGAGATTGGCTCGTAGCGGCGTCGTTTGCGCTGCAACCGGGCCGCTACCGATCCACTGCGCAATGCGTGCATACCGTCTTCGATCAGAGGGGCTCTACCGAGTATGGCGCTCTTGATCTGATGACGAAATCCCGCACCTTTCCCGGCGATTTCGCCTGGCGATGGGTGCGTCGACGCTTGAGTATTCGGAAAGATGTCGGTCGACATATGATGGGAGATGCAGGTCATGCAAGACAGCCAGGAGGTCAGCAAGCACCACGAAAACGCATTGCAATCGGTTGAGATGCTGCGTGCAGTCATCGGCGGCGATACCTACGAGACGGTAGCCGTGCGCTTCGGTATCTCGCGTACGGCAGTTGAGCGGCGCATCAAGTCAGTCGCCGTCCAACTCACCCAGGTTGTGGGTGTGGACGGTCTCAAGGAAGAGGGCGCTGCATTTGTGCGGCGGCTGCGCCTGCATCGCGAGGCCATCCTGGTCGCGCTGGCCGGATTCGTGCCGCTGCCGCCGCTCGGCACCCGCCCGGCGCGCGTATTGTCGGCAGCGGAGGTGGCCCAGGGCGCGGTGCGCATCAAGGGCCGCACCAGTCGCACCTGGCACGACCTTGCCCTCTACTACATGCTGTTTGCCACCGGCCTGCGCCCTCTCGAAATCGCCCGGCTTGAGGTGCGCGACTACCTGCATGCCGATGGCAGTGTCTGCCGTGAATCGGAATTACGTGCCGAGGCGGCGATCAACGGAAAATTGAGGCCGCTCTATTTCAGTAGTTGCCGGCTCGATGATGCGCTGACGGCCTATTTCCGGGAGCGCTGCGAGTGCGGGCACGGCGTCGGGGCACCAGACTGCTACCGTGGATTACGTGCGGACAGCCGCTTGTTTCTGTCGCCTTGTGGCGAGCCCTACCGAATCGCTTCAAACAATGGCGAGCCAGGGCAGAATCGCTTTGTATGCCGGGCTCTGCTGGAGATTTACCGCAAGTTGTTCCGCTACGCCGAACTCAAGGGCCTGAGCGCCCAGTCGGCACGTCTGACGGTGATGTCGCGGATGTATGAGCGCGGTGCCGACGAGGATCAGGTCGGTGCCATCCTAGGTATCGGCGAGCGCAGCGCGGTGCGGGAACTGCTACCCCGGCCGAAGCCGACACTGGCTGAACTGCTCGACGAACTGGTTTAAGTCTGGCGCTGCCACTATGGACCCCCAGCGCTTTGCCATCAAAGGCCGCGTAATTGGCGCTGATGATCCGCAGTTACAGGAGGCTTTGGCCCAGGTTCATGACACCCTCGAACGGCCACGCTGCCTGTGCATGCCGGGTGGCGTGGAAATGTATGTAGCGAGGCACCGCCAGTTTTTGGTCAAGCGTATGCCAGACAGCGGCAGTGCCCACCATCCCGGTTGCCCGTCTTATGAGCCGGAAAGCCAGCAATCGGGCTTGGGCGAACTGGTGGGCGAAGCGGTGCTTGAGTCCGAGCCGGGGCGGGTCGAACTCCGCGTCGATTTTCCGTGGACGCGGGTGATCGGGCAAAGTGTGCCGCGCGGCGAAGCGCAGGACGTGGCAGAGGTCGGTGTGCCACGGCGGCGCATGTCGCTACGTGCCTTGATGCACTTTCTGTTCGAGCGCAGCGGCTTCAACCGCTGGAGCCCGGCCATGGCCGGCAAGCGCAACCAGGGAGTGCTGCGTAAATATCTGCTGGAGGCGGCCGAGGAAATCACGGTCAAGGGCGTGCCGCTGGCCGAGCGCTTGTATATCCCCGAACCTTTCAGTGAAAACAGCAAGGTCGAAGCTGCCCAGCGCCGACGCGAGAAACTGGCGGTGTTACGCCCGCGCGACGGCCAGACGCCGCTAGCCATCGTCATCGGCGAATACAAGATCAGCGAGGCAACGGCCCAGGGGCACCGGGTTTGGATTCGTCACATGCCGGATGCGCCCTTGCTGATCGCCGGCCGCGCTTGGGAACGCATAGAACGGGTCTTCGCACCGCTGTTCGAGGCACGCGATGCCGACATCGGCCACTCGGTGAGGCTGGTCATCGCTGCACTGATCTGTGCCCGCCGTGAATACACCTACGAGATTGATTCAGTGAGCCTGATGCTGACCAGCGAGCAGTGGATACCGATCGAGGGTGTGCATGAACTTCCCCTTGTCGATGCCTTGGTCGCTCAGCAGCGCCGCTTCGTCAAGCCGCTACGCTACGATGCGCACAGTGCCTCACCATTTCCGAACGCGCTACTGCTGGATGCCGGCCCGTCACCCGTGCCACTGCATGTGCTGAGCCGATTCATGAATCCCAAGGAGCGGGCGGCGAAAGAGAAAGCGATTGCGAGGGCGGGAGAGATCGCCTGGGTATGGTCGACAGATCAGGCGATGCCATCCTTGAAAAGCATTTCAGATTCACGCTGACGAGTGCCGGTAATTGCGCCATAGACGGGCAGATCGATCAGCAAGCGTTGAGAAGAAGTTGTCGCCATCACGCGTTCACGCAATTCCTTCCCGGCCTTGAAGGCGGGAACCCATTTTGCCGGTACCGCTACTGACTCACCGGTTTTTGGGTTGCGTGCCTGGCGGGGCGTGCGGTGGTTCAGGTAGAAAACGCCGAACCCGCGAATCTCAACCCGATCACCGTGAATCAGCGCCGCATGGATGGCTCCGAGAATCTCCGTTACCGCCATTTCAGCATCCTTCTGTACCAGTTGAGGAAAGCGTTCGGCGAGTTGGGCGATGAGTTCGGAGCGGGTCATGGCGATATTTTAAGACTGAGATGACCGTCGGCCAAGGGAATGCTTTTGCCGGGAGTGTTTCCGTAGGGGTTGAAACGGAGGGCAGTCGCGAGAGCATGAATTGTCGAAATATCCCGACCTTCATGAAGGAGCGCCGTCATGGCCCATCTCAACCCACATCCAGTGATTGCCGTACAGGGTGCCGGCATCACACCAACCCTGCTCGGGCAAAGCCCCGCCCGCATTCCGACTGGCGGCAAAATCCGCGCCGGTATCAAGGTGCTGACGAAGAAAGCCGCCGAGCAGCCCAAGGCCAAGGCGATCTACGATCAGGGCGTAGCTGCTGGCCAGTCCTTCGAACAGATCGAGCGCGCTATCGCCGAGGTGCTGCCCGCCCTCAAGACGCCACTGATACCGCGCAACGTGCCATGGTTCACCGTGCGGGGCCAGGACTTTCCCAATCCCGAAATCGCCGCGCAAATTCTGGCGGCCTACAGCGAAGACCGGGGTGAGGGGCGGCACCTGTACCGCTTTCCCGTGGTATTTCCTTCCGACTACTGGCAGACCGTGATGCCGCACGAACTGGCGGCCTGGGGAATGCACGACAAGCACTACTGGTCGCAATACTCAACCGATGGTCGGGTGCGCCATTGCATGTGTCATGCGCCGGTGCCGGTGGACGATACGGGGCGGCGCACGATTCGCCTTTTCGGGGGGCGCAAGACGATGGTCCGCGAGGAGAACAATGGCCTGTGCGAACCGGAGGCCTGCCGCGAATACCAAGCGCGACAGTGCAACCTGACCGGGCGCTTTCTGTTTTTCATACCCGGCATCCGCTCGATCAGTGCTTTTGAACTGCATACCAACAGTTTTTACGCGATGAATGCGGCGATCCAGAAGTTCGAGACCGTCGGCTTCCTGCGTGGCGGGCGCATCTCCGGTTTCCTGGATCGGCAGCGCACGCCTTTTTACCTGACCAAGAGACTCATGGAGGTGGCTCATATCGATGAACAGGGCAGGGCAGTAAGAGTACCGCAGTGGATCATCGATCTCGAGGCGCCGGTGGATGTCACCGCCTTACTGCGCGACAACGAGGACACCGAGACGGCACTGCTGCAGGCGCAACTGGCGACGCAGGTGCTGCAAGGCAGTACGGGCGAGGCCTTTGCCGAATCAGTGCAATCTGCTGCGGGCGAAGTCCGGTCATTCTCAATGGTCGATGTCTCGTCTGTCGACGAGCCGTTGCTCCAGAACGGGCATCCCAGTTTCGAGGAACTGATGGTGCGGGTGCTGGCTTATGACATCCTGCCTGAGCAGTACCGGGCCTACGCCGACCGGCGCTGGGGACCGGGCTGGAAAATCAATCCACATGGCCGTGCCCAGGCCTGGAATGAACTGGCGCGCTACGGCAATGACCCGCAGGGCTACCGTGACAAGATCGAGAGCGAAATGCAGTTGGTGTCGCGCGGGAGAACGGCATGATCCGCATCGCGCATTTCTCCGATTTGCACTACGGCACCAAAAATCGAACGGAGGCGGATCGCTGCTTCGGCGCCGCCATCGACCGGGCCATTGCTCTGGGGATAGAAGCAGCGGTGCTGTCAGGTGATGCCACCGACCATGCGCTGGACCTGCACGCGCCGGCCGCCGAACGACTGTTCGCCCAGGTGCGGCGACTGGCCGACCATTGCCCGGTGCTGATGTTGCAGGGCACGTTTTCGCACGAACCGCCGGGTACCCTGGCTATTTTCAAGCTGCTGGGCGGCCGCTATCCGGTGCATGTGGCCGAGCGTATTGAACAAGTGGCACTCACCGCCCAGGGGCAATGGCTTGTTTCGACGGCCTGGTGCTTCGATCAACTGCCGGCCGGTGCCCGTGCCTTGTTCTCCTGCGTGCCGACGGTGAACAAGGCGGCGGTTGCCGCAGCGGTCGGTGCGGCGGATGCGGCACAGGCGGTTGGCGAGCATCTGGCCATCTTGTTGCGTGGTTTTGTGCCGATCAATCGGGCGGCGCTGTTGCAAGGCCTGCCCACCATCGGCGTCTCGCACGGTACCGTATTCGGCTGCCTGAGCGAGCACGGCGTGCCAATGGCGGGTTTCGATCATGAATTCACTACCGGGGCGCTGTTCGCCGCCGAGACGCAGGCCTTCATGCTCGGGCATATCCATCGACATCAATTCTGGCAACAGGAGGGCGGTGCCGGGCGGCAGTGCATTGCCTATCCCGGTTCCATCGGCCGTTTTCACTACGGCGAGGATGGTGAGAAGGGTTTTCTGGTGTGGGAGGTGGATGCTGATCAGGCACGCTTTGCACTGGAGCCGACACCCGCACGTCGAACGATTGATATCGTGTTCGACGGCAAGCCAGACCTCGACACGCTCCGAACTACTGTATCCCAACAGGGCATCGCCGGTGCCTTCGTGCGCGTGCGCTGGACGGTTGCCGATGAAGACCGTCATGAAGTCGACCGTAGGGCAATTGAGCGCTTGCTGGAGGGCGCGGCGGAAACCAAGTTGGAGGGACGCATCGTGCCGGTGGTTCGAACCAGGGCGGCAGGAGTTTCGCAACTGGCGCATCTGGGCGACAAGGTGCGGGTATGGGCGCAGATAACCGAGGTCAGGGTGGAGCCATTGCTCGCTTGCCTCCAGACGCTTTCCGCTCAGGAGCCAGAATCCATCGTCGAGCATGTATTACGGGGGCAGGAGACTTCCCGTGGCGAAAGCAGCACCAAGGCCGAGCCAATGAACGATCCCGAACCCATGTTGCTGTTCTGACCTGAGCAGGCTTGCCGATCTTTGTCTGTGTCGCAGACTGTTCTGGTGACCTAGTTGGAGTCCTGTTATGCAACCGCTATCACTCACGCTCAAAGGCTTTCGCGGTATCCGTGCCGGTCTGGGATGCGATGTCCTCACCCTGGATTTCGAGCAACTGGCCGACGGTGCCGAGTTGGTCGCCATTGCCGGCGCCAACGGGCGCGGCAAGACCACCGTGATGGAAAATATGCACCCCTATCTCACCATGCCCTCGCGGGCGGCGACGGCGGGTCCGGGCGGCTTTTCCTATTACGACCACGTCTGCCTCCCGGAAAACGAAAAGGACCTGGTGTGGTCCCACGCTGGCCGAACCTACCGTTCGCAGGTGGTGATCCGCCTCAACGGCCGGCGCAAGACTGAAGCATTCCTGTTTGCCTTTTCTGCCGACGGTGCGTGGAAACCCATGGCATTGGAAGATGGCACTATCGCGGATGGCAAGGTGGAGACCTATACCCGCTGCGTCGAGGCGATCTGCGGCAATGCCGACACCTTCTTCACCTCGGTGTTTTCTGCTCAGGGCAAACGGCAGTTGAGCGCCTATCGCAATGCCGAGATCAAGACGCTGCTGGCTGATCTGTTGGGGCAGGAGGAAATCCGGGCGCTGGGCCAGAAGGCGGCCGAAACGGCGCGGCTACTCAAACTTGGTCTGGCGGCGATATCGCAGGAGCAGTCCGGACTGGATGATGATGCGCAACGCATCGGCGGGGAACTGCAACGGCTTGAGGGCGCTGCGGGCCGCATCGCCCAGAGTCTGGCGGCACGCCAAGCGGCTCAGGCCACCCTGGAAACTGCCCGAAGCCAGCATGCGCAATTGGCGGCCGAACGGGAGCAGTCGCAGAGTGTTGAACTGCGTCGGACGCAGCTTCAGGGCGAATGCAGCGCGGTGATCCAAGCTGGCACCGAGGCCATCGAAGCCTTGAAGGCCCAGGAGCATAGCGAGTCGCAGCGCCTGGAACGACTGGAGCAGCGTATCGCCCAACGCCTGACTCAGGAGCGTAACCGTCGGCAGGCTTTGCACAATCAGCGTCAACAATGCCTCAAGGTGTTGGCCGGTGCACCGACCGTACGGCAAGCCGAGGCCCGTCTACCCATGGCTGAACAGGTCCTGTCGCTGCATCTGGCTCGGGTCGGCCACTGGCGCCAGCAGGCTCAGCACCTGACCCAGTGCAAAGCTTCCGAGCACTTGGTCCGGCAAAGATTGTCGGGGATCGAGCGCGAGGCCGGGCAGGCAGCGCTCAAAGCCGAAGAATTGGCGCGGCGCTTCGGCCTTGCTGGCCTGGTGCCCTGTGCCGGTACCGACCTGCTGGGGCAGTGCCAGCTTTTGGGGGATGCGCGGGAAGCCCAGGCACTGGTTCCTGGTGCCCAGGCTGCCATCAAGCGCCTGGCAGACCAAAAGGCAACTGCACAAGAGGAGTTGGCGGTTCTTGGCGGGCAGTACGAAGGGATTGCTGCCGCGCCCCAGAAACTGGCGTGGGCCGAACAACGTGCCGAGGTGGCAGGCGCGAGAATCTCGCGGTATGCGCTACTGGCAGCCAAGGCGGGAGAACAGGTACGGGCGAAGAACGCGCTCGCCGAGATTGAGGCGGAACTGGCGGCGTTAGGTGACGAAACCTCGTCTTGCCAGCAAGGGGCGGAAACACCGGATGAGTTGGCCGAGCGCCAACAAATTGGCACTGCACGGCAAGCGATTGCAACCCAGCACGAACAACAGGCCAAGCACTACCGCGCCACGCTGGATAGGCTCAAGCAGGTGTTGGCGGCCTTGCCTCCATGCTATGACGAGCAGCGTCTGAGCGAGTCGCACAGGAAGATGGAAGAGGCAGCGCAGTCAGTCGCTACAGCCGAACAGAATTACCTGAGCACCGTGCGGGATGCCGAAAACTTCACTGTCCTGGCGCAGCAGGCAACAGCCTTGGCTACTCGCCAGGCACAGGTGGCGAGCCGTATCGCCAAGGTCCAGTCCGAGTTGGGTAACTGGACTCTTTTCGCCAAGTGCATGAGTAATGATGGCTTGATCGCCCTGGCCATTGATGATGCCGGACCCGCCTTGGCGGGACTGGCCAACGATTTGCTGCTTGCTTCCTACGGTTCCCGTTTCACGGTCTCCATCCTGACGCAGGTGGAGACCGTCAAGGGCGAACAGAAGGAAGGTTTCGACATCCAGGTGCACGACGGCGACTCGGGCGAAAGCAAGAGCGTCGGCCTGATGAGCGGCGGCGAACGGGTGTGGATCAATGAGTGCTTGATCCGGGCGGTGGCACTGTATCTCTGCCAGAGCACGGGACGCCGTTATGGCGCCTTGTTCTCGGACGAAGCCGATGGGCCGCTGGACCCCGAGCGCAAGCGCATGTTCATGGCGATGAAACGGGCGGTGCTTTGTCTGGGTGGCTATCAGCGGGAGTTCTTTGTCTCCCAGACACCGGAACTGACCGCCATGGCTGATGCGGTGATCGATTTGGAGGTCTGCGCAGAGTTGTCAAGAAGCCAACAGTCAGCGTGATGCACAGGTGACCTCGTCATTTTCGCAAAAACTAGGGCCGGTCTACCGAACCTGTCTTTCCAGACCCCCGTGCTTTTTTGAGGCGCTATACCCATTGCGATCGGGTGTAGCCGACACCCGATCATCAAAGATGGCCATAGATATCCCTCGATTGCACCTAGGTCGCGCGCATTCATTGAGCATGCGCGTGTATAATGTGCATCAAAATGATGAAGCAACATCAGTCTTCTTGATCTATCAACCGTTTCGACCGAGCCTGCAGAGCATCGATAAATGCCCACCGCCAAGAGCAGCATCCAAGACCTTTCGCAGGCACAACGTGAACGACTGGCTTCGCTGGAAATGCGTGCCTTCTTCACGGGCGAAATCAGGCGTTCGGAAATCGAAGCTCGTTTCGGTATCAAGCCTGCGGCTTCGTCCAGAGATCTGAGCGCATATCGCGACCTGGCTCCTAACAACCTCGACTATGACGCTGTCGCCCGGTGCTATCGACCAACGGCTGAATACAAGCCGCTTTTCGAGATCCAGGCTGAGCGGGTATTGACCTGGCTTCAGCAGGGTTTTGGCGACGGCTTGGATGTGAAGCTAAAGCAGGTTGCGCCCTGCGAAGGGCCGGGGGGGCTACGAAAACTCGACTTGTCGACGCTTGCCGCAGTGACGCGTGCATTGTGCGCAAAGCGGGCATTACATATCAATTATCTTTCCTTGCAGTCAGGACCAACGCGTCGCGAGATCGTGCCGGTGGCACTGGCCGATGATGGACTGCGTTGGCATGTTCGGGCATTCGACCGAAGCAAGGAAAGATTTGGCGATTTCGTCCTGACCAGGATCACGAAGTTTCGAGAATTGACCGCCAAAGTCGGGGACTGTGAACTCTTGGTGGCCGATGAGCAGTGGGCCCGTATCCTCGAATTGGAACTAGTGCCGCATCCTGGAATTACCTGGTCCAAGGCGATAGAAGCGGACTACGGGATGCAGGATGGCGTCGTACGTGTAAAGGTGCGAGCAGCTGTGGCCGGCTACATACTGCGCCGCTGGTCTATTGATTCCTCGCCTGATCACTCTCTCGACCCCGCCTCCCATCACCTATGGCTGAGAAATCCGCAAACGCTTTATGGTGTGGAAAGTGCTGCTCTAGCACCTGGCTATCCAGACACCGAAAGAGCCCTGGCTGATGCTTGAAGTCGGCAAAGAAAATTTGGAAAGAAATATGGAATTTGAATCAACCGCTAAGTACATGTCTAGCACAGCCATTGTTCGAAATGGGATAACCCGGGTGGGTTGGTGTGACTCATTCGACATCGTCGGCTGCTAAAGAAGAACATTTTGGAGATTACTGTTTCTCAACCTTCGAAGCCACGCGCTCCCGAAAAAAATTCACGAAGCGCTCCTCAAGATGATGACTGGCGTTTGTTCATGCCTAGCATCGATGATGACGGGACTGCTTATTCGATGCTCCGGCGCCTTGCGAAACTTCCCCATGAGGAATCTGTAGCAAGGCTGTCGGCGTTCGCCAATGCACAGGCCCAGATAAAGGGAACGCAAGCATTGAAGACGCGGGTTTCGGCAACCCTGTTGCGGGATTTGCTGCACATTGGCTGGGAGGTGCTTGTCAATCCACATCACATTTATGTTCGCCCACCCACTCCAAAGGACCGGGTGGCGCGCAAGGCCTTTATCCGGCAGCAGTTGCTCTATGGGCGAGATGACCAACTTCTTGACGACTCGCACCGGCGGTTTCTCTTCACGATGGAGCGGCCTTCGAAGTATTCGTCGTGCAAGCCCGTCACTGAGTTGATCGCGGATGGTCGGCGGCTTGCTGAGCAACTTCGTCCCATCGCGGCTATGCCGAAAGAACAACGTGGGGCACTACTTGAGCGCGTCTGTCAGCCGTACCTGCAACTGGTTAGCGACGAACGGGACGAATTCACGAATATCCGTTTGATTGATATCTGGCGCTACTTCCGACACAGTTGGAGTACGCGGTATCGTTCGTCACCCGGCCGCAATCTGTTCTATCTGGTTCGGGATGCGGCGCAGCCGAACCATCCTGTTATCGGCATCACTGCGCTGGGCAATACCGTGATGCAATTGACACCCCGAGATCTGGCCCTTGGCTGGACGCTCGACGGTATGTTGGGTCTTTGCGATCGGGGTGAATTTACCGATAGCGAAGTGCTTCGAGCGCTGCGGGTGCGACTGGAGCAGGACTTCGAGCAAATCTATCGGGATGACCTGCCTGTTGCCCGTCGAATTGACCATAGTGTTGACGACGAGACACTGAGCCGGCTGGCTGTGATTGAACAGGATTCGATCCGCGACCGTGCGGACTCGCTCAAAGGCGACGACGAAAATGCCAATAAGAGGGTCGAAGACCTGGCTCCTGAACGGCTGGTCCACCTGACAAAAACCCCTCTATTTCGCTCGAAGAGAGCGCGTGCGACCCGCGAAATTTTGCGTGCCTACCGCACGATCGCGACTTGGCGTTGCAGCCTTCGTGACCTGGCGGCAACCGACTACGGAACCTGGGCACTGAATGTAGCCCTGAAGCAAATCAAGAAACGCTATTCCGCAACCAGCATGATGGAACTGACCGTGTGCGGCGCGGTAGCGCCGTACAACCATTTGCTGGGTGGAAAACTCGTCTGCCTCATGATGATGAGTCCCCGTGTCGTAAATGACTACCGCGAGCGCTACGAGGGCATGGTAAGCATCATTGCCAGCCAGATGGCCGGACGTCCCATCAGCAAGGAACCGCATCTGGCTTTTCTTGGTACGACCAGCCTTTATACGGACCACTCGTCGCAATACAACCGGGTGAAGTTGCCCCCCGGGACTGTCCCAGGCCAATCGTCGAGTATTGAATATACCCAACTTGGACGAACCGAAGGCTTTGGCTCCCCAAATCTATCGGCTGAAACCGAACTCGGCCTAGCTGCGATTGCGGAGGCATCCGTCGGTTTTCGCAATGTCAATTTTGTGTTTGGTGAAGGTCAAAGCCCGAAACTTCGGCAATTGCGCGAAGGATTTACAGGGCTTGGCCTGAATCAAACTAATCTGCTGCAGCATGGTTCCCCGCGCATCATCTACGGCGTCCCCCTAGTCAAAAACCTTCCTCGTGTGCTGCTGGGCATCGACGAAGAGCCTACCTACGCTATTGACCCATCCGAGGCTGGTGCTGAGCAGAGCATCGGCAGTTACTGGATTCAGCGATGGCTTGCTTCTCGCCTCGATCACCTCCCGTCCCTGGAGGCAGTCGCCAAGTCGACGCCACTGACCGAGCGTGTTTCAAGATTGATACCCGAGCGACCGGCCGATTCTGCACCGCAAGGTCAACTGCCGTTCAGAACAGTCAAAGGAGATAAGATCGACATGCAGACCGGAATCATGACCGACGAACGGCTACAGTTTATTCGGCTGCTGTACCGAAATGAGAGCGCATTCAGCGATCACGTCAGCCTCACTCGGTTAAAAGAGTTGAATATCAAGACTAACCTTGAGGAGGTTGTGCGCAAGGTAGTCCGCAATGGCGGTTCGGTGGTCATTACTGGCAATGCTGGCGACGGAAAGACCCACGCTATCCTTCTTATGAAGAAGGAATTGAAGGGGGCCGAAGTGGTCACCGATGCAAGCGAACTGACTTCAGCGGATATCGCCGTGCGCTGGCAACTTGCGCGAGACGAGAAACGCCCGTTCTGTATTGCAATCAATGAGGGGCCGCTGGTGGACCTAGTTCGGGAACACCGTCACACTCAGCCCTGGCTGGAGGATATTCGAGGGCAGTTGCTCCGCCTTGTTGGCTACAAGCCGCTCGAAAGTTTGCAGAGTGGTGATGCCGAGAACTGGAAAATATCCGCTGGCGAAGCAGTCATTGTCGACTTGAGTCACCGCCGTGTGTTGTCCGCTGACCTGATTGCCGCGATTATCGAGAAGTTGACCGATGACCACTGGTACCAAGGATGCAGCAACTGCCGAGCAAACACGACCTGCGCCGTTACCTACAACCGGACCATGCTGCGCTCCGAGTTGCCGCGCCAGCGCATGGTCAAGTTGCTGACGACAGTTGGAAAAACCGGCGTGAAGGTGACGTTTCGCGAGGCACTTGCTTTCGTCTCCTACGCTTTGTTTGCCGGTAAGACGTGTGAAGAACTGAAGGAGTTGGGAACCAGTGAGGAAACGCGTTATTACTGGAACGCCTTCGAAGGCGAAGGGGCTATTTTTGAATTGTTGTCACGCGGGATCGATCCGCTGAAGCAAACGAACCCGCAGATCGACGAGAACTTGTGGCGAGGGATTTTCAATCCTTCCGACTTCGCCGGAAATTCGATGTTACCGGCGTTGCAGCGTAACCTCGACGAACTTGCCGAGCGGGAACAACGCAACTTGGCCGATGAGTTTACTGCCCTCAAGCGCCGCTGGTATTTCGAACACAAGGAAGGACACCTTCTCGATTTCTCCGAGGCAAATCGGTTATTTGAGGAATTACAGGATACGTCGGTCGCGATGGCGATCCGGCTCAGCCGGTTGATCACGTTAATCAACCGCTGGTGGAATCGTGGAGGGGAGTCCAAGGGGGATGCCCTGCGGTTATGGACACGCCTCTCCTATCAGCCGAGATCGAGAAGCCAAGCCATGGTCTCCGGCCTAGCAGTCAACCGCAACCGCCTGAGGCTCTACAAGCAGGAGTTGGCACCGGTGCTGAGAAAGGCGTTTGGCGAGCAGCCTACCGGCCACCTTTTGCTTGCTTCGGCGGACGACCCCCGATTTGCGAGGCTGGTCGTGGATACCGAACTGTTGGAAGGTCTGCTGCATGGCTCGATTGCCGATGGGCAAAGCGAGATCAGCCGGCGACTGGGTCAATTCAACGACACGCTCTCACAGTACGGGGATAAAAGTTCCGATGTCCGTACGGTCGATGTCGTAGATCCGCAGAGCGAACTGCGAACGACGGTAGTCGTTGATCTGGTAAATCGCCGTTACGACTCCGCGAATTGAGGTCTCAAATGAGTAAACAACTCCGCAAGGCGCTCACTGACGAACTGCATCGCAGGCATGGCTACAAGGTGATGGAGGCAAAGATAAAGCCGGTCCACATTGCCAACGCGCTGATGCGCAGCGAGCATCAATGTGTGGGTCGAATGACAGTGCTCGAGCAACTGTTTGTGGCCACTTTACCCAAAAACAGCATGGATGCACGCATCAATGCCGTGCGCTCAATGCTGGACAGTCAGCGTGATCGCTGGGGTGCCTTGGGGCAGTCATCGGATATCAAGTCGTCCTTGTTGATGACCAAGGTTTTGCCGCTGATTCGCACTCTATTGGGTACCGATGGTGCAGCATTCGGAAACTCCCCGGAGTTTTCGTCATTCTCTTCGCCGACGGCCTTGACCGTCACCGGCGATCCATCGGATGACGGTGCCGGGGCCTTTGTGCATCGCTTGTGGGGGGCTCACGATGCTGCTGTCCGGCTGCCAATCCTTGACCTGCTGGCAGAACTGAGTTCGCCTGACAAGGACCCGGCGCATATGGACGATCTGTCAGCCTTGCTGGCGCCCTTGGTCGACTCTACAAAAAAACGGCAACCGGGTGTCATCACGGCCGAGGATTTGGGAAGTGGCTATTCGCCTCTGGAAGAAGCGTTGCGGTCCGCGGCTAATTGTTTATGTGCCTACGAACGAAAACTCAATCCTAATCCCATTGCGAGTTTGCAGCGCGTCGTATTACTTGCTGCTCTGTCAGTGTTTATGCACGCGGCAACCCGGGCACATGAACGCGCTGGCCATCCTGCACGCATTCTCCTGCTGGATGCGTCGGGCGACCACTATTCGGCGATTGCACAGGCCAGTACGCGCTGCGTCACACAACTCATCAATGATGCCTGTAACTACATGGTCTCCGTGTTGGATGACCTTTTAACTGCGCAAATATTGGACTGGCCGAGTTCCCCGCTGGCGGCGATAAACTCCTTGTTCGAGAGTGTCGGGCAGGCGCCCCTAGATGCGAACAATCCGCTGGTCCGTCGTATCGAAGAAATCGTTCAGGACAATACTGATCTGGACGAAGTCCGTCGTGAAGTGGCAGAAGAACTGGTTCGCCAGGCAGAAGGAACGTCTCGTCGTGGGCTCGATGGTTATCTTCGCCTTCTTGGTATCCGTTCTGGTTTTCTGTACCCGACGCAAAAAAATCCCAACAAGCGCCTGAATCCGGCCGACCGAACGCTCGAGGTTCTGGTTGCCTCGACCATTGATGTCAGTGCGCAGCCTATGGAATACCGCGACTTCCTGGAACTCCTGCGCCAGAAATGGGCGATAGTCGTCGGTGGCAGGGTCGAGGATGCGGCATTGCTGGCTCATCTTGGTGCGACCGTGCCAGTGCGTTTGCTCAGCGAAAATAGCGAGCGGTTTCTGAGCCGCCTCGAATCCCTTGGACTTGCCCGACGCTTGGCGGACAGTGTCGCCGTTGTCGGTCTGCTGGAGGCAACTCATGAATGACGAGCGAAATGCGGTTAACGAACGCGTAGCGGAATTGCTGTTGGCTGAATTTGAAACCGCCGTCCATCGCGAAGAGTTCGGTGTTGTCGCCCAGGATATGGCCATGTTTGACAAGCAGCATTTCCTGGCAATGCTGCCGGACTTGCTTGCAAAAACGAAAGGGCGCCTGCGTATTTCCCTTGTCGGCGAGCGTGACGATATAGCGAACTTTCAGGGTTTGTATCCGAAGTTCGCAGAGTTCGTAGCCTCTGATGAGGAAACGGCTGTGCAATGGCGGAACCAGAAGCTAAAAACCATTGTGGTGATCGCCAACGGGCCTCTCAGCAAACAGGCTTCCTTAAAAGACTTTCGTTCGTTGGGCGAACATAGCCTGATTAAGTTGCTTTGCGAGGAAGAACGTGATCGGGCCGAGGTACTGAGGCTGCGGACACTATGGGATGCCCTTAAGTCGACACGGGGGCCGAGTTTGTCGCTGCACGCCATTGCCACCTTCTCAAAGGCGTTACAGAGTTTGAGCCCAGTGGACCGCTCGGTGAAGGCGCCAACCCATCTTTACGCACTTGGTCTATTCCCCGATTTGCACCTTGCTGATGAGGCGACCGAAGGACGGATCATTCGTCGGCTGAAGGCAAATTCAGATGCTTTGAATATGGTGAGCAATGCCACTCCTGAAGACTGGGATCGCATGACGACCTTTTGTCGGCAATTGCCGGCCAAGGAAAAGGCCAGATTCAATGCGATTCGAAAGCGGCTCAGGGGGATCAACCAGCGTAGTTCGGAGGATCTAAAGGATGTCGAACTCGCCGATGTGCTGACGTTGTGGCGAGGCAAACTCGCTGCATCGGCTTCCAGCAATGGCCAAAACGGGAACGGCAAAGATGGCGGCAAGGTTCCAGTTGAGTCACTCGTCGCGGAACTACTGCTTGATGGTGGAGAGGAAAAATTAGCCGATTTGGCCGAACAAATCTCGGTCCTGACAGACCAGGCGGAGAACAATCAGACCGTCGGCGATGATGAACCCCTTGGTACAAACGATACCGGCGGCGGGGACAGTTCTCCTGCGGCGCTGCCCGTGACTAGCGTTAACGCCAATGTTATCGGTTTGGCAAAGTCTCGGTCGACGACGAGCGAATGGGGCGGTGTCATCGATATTGAGACTGACCGTCTTGATGCACTGACTGAAGTGACGGCCTTCAAAGCATGGAGGCCATTCCTGTTTCAGGAGTTCAAGTCCTGGATTGAAGAGTTCGTTGAGGCTGAATTGGCGCCACAACTCTGCATTGAACTTGCAGATTCGTTGGCCGCAACGAGGAACCGCTTGCTGGCGCATATTGCAGAGCTGACCGTTTCGCCGGTGACGGTTCTTGCCGGGCGGAAGGATATTTTTGAAGCCGCTGAGGCCTATCTCAAGGCCTACGACCAATTGCTGCGCCAACTTCAGTCAGCCTATCAGGAAATGTACGCCCAAGCCGGTGATGAAGCCGAACGCTTGGTTCACTGGCTGCTCTCAATGGAGTTGTACGTTTATCGTCGGGATGGCGTGACGGAAGTGCTCCTGTCGCCTGTGCACCCGCTGAATCTATGGCGCAGTGTCGCGATCGTTCGCGATCTGCAGTCGCTTGGCGGAAAGTTGTCGGAGACTGAGCGTCAGACGCTGGTTGCGGCGTCTGCTGAAGATTTACAACTGCTTAACGTCTTGGTTTTGCCGAAGATCGAATCGCTGAATACGCAGCCTGCTCTTTTGGGCCATGCTGGTGCTATCGCGCACCTGCCGCTATTCAAGGAGGCTCCGCGAGGTGTATTGGAGCCGGATGGGCTCAGGAGTGTCGGCATCCTGTCGACGTTGATCGCGCACCTTCGTCCCTTCGCACGGCCAGGCTTGCAGGTTCTCTTCATCAATGCACCGCGTCCGGCTCGCTTCCTCGAATCGGTATTGGAGGCATTGGATCTCGATAACGAAACGGCTGAGGATACGTTCTGGGGAGTGCATTTGCGCTTCCGCTACACCTCGGACGACACTCGTGGCTGGACGTCTGAACTCGAGGAACTCGACGATCAACTGAAGGATCGCATTCGTGCTGGACAAGAGCGTGGACTGATCAGTTTATCGATCAACCCTGAAATTATGAAATGGCCGGAACTCATCGATGAAACCCAGGCATTGCCTGCACACCTGACGGTTGTCTTTGACCCCTTTGAGGTTCGAACCGCGCTCGTCGCGCGAGCTGGTCTGCATGACCTCAGTCCTTGGATGCCGAGTTGCGAATATCGCTATAACAAGCTCAAGAAGCAGATCATGATCGTCCCGGTTGCCGAAGAGGAAATTTTTGCGACCTATTTTGCGACAGCAACACTGGTTCATCGTGAATTGAAGCAAAGTACGGCAACACATCAACCCCAGGTGGCGTCCGTGAAGAGTTGGCTGGACCAACTGGCTGAAAGCAGTACATGGACTGTTGTCGCCGACCCCCATAGGGTCCTGGTGCCGCGTCTCGGCGAGGCCGAGGTTATCGACAGGCGGATCGAAAACGCTCGTCAGATCACGACTTTTGGCCGCGATCTGAGTCCCTTCGTGCGTCGTTTGGATCAGCAATTGCGCAAAACGCATTTTGTGGCCGACCCGGCGACACTGGAAGAACTCGTCCGCGATTTGGTGGCGATGGAACCCAACGGAATTCTCGGCTTGGTTGGGGGGGATAAGGGCAAGCACGTCAAGGGAGCGCTTGGAAAATTGATCGCCATGCGCTGGTATCGTCGAGCGGACCCGAGCGGCCTTGCGGTTAGCCTCGATACTCAAAACGCTCGCCGTTGGCTTAGTGCCGGTAGGCATTCCAATGAGCAGGCTGATCTCCTGGGGCTTCGAGAGGAAGGTGGCGACCTGATCATAGACGTGATCGAAGTCAAGACACACGACGACAATGTGCCATACACCATCCGCGACGGTGTCGTTACAGGACACGCGGTCGATCAAGTTCTTGCTACGCTTCACGCCTTGGCAGAGGTTTTTGGTGGGCAAGGGGTTTCACCATTGGCAAAACCACGTCGGGAAGTGATCCGTGAGCACCTCTATACCGCTCTGCTTCGCGATCTCGATCCTAAATATATAGAGCGTTGGCATGGTCTGTTGCAAGACCTCTTCAATGGCAATCTCAAGGTTCGCCTTACCGGCCGTATCGTTCACGTGCAACTTGCCAGTGTGGCGACCACGAGTCCAGTGACTGTTCATAGCGAAAGCGGCATCCCGCTGGAAATTAATACCTTGGCGGGGACGGATGTCGGCTTGGTGCTGACCGCGACCAAATTGGTGCGGGATGATGCTCCCTTGAACCGCGAGCCGATTGGCGTGGCCGGGCACGTCTCCGCGTCGATTGATCCCGTCCAGGCGTTCCAACTTCTGGTTACTGATCAGAAGTTGGTGCAGGCGGCGAGCGCAGTTGCGAACGACCAGGAAATCTCCGGCGCGGGCGAAGACAAAATCAAAAAATATGCGTCAGAGAGCGCGGTGGTCCGGACCGACGCGACGAGTCATGCCGTTGAGGTTGGGGGGGGCGCCCCTACTCAGCAGTCGTTGGAATTGTTCTTAGGCCAAGAACTCAATACCAAGAATTCGGTGGCTTGGTTGCCTGGTCGGCAAAGTAATGGGTTTTTGTTGATTCTTGGAGCTTCAGGTTCTGGCAAGACCGAGACTCTCAAGGTGCTCGGGAAGGGAATTGTTGATTACGGCGTGCCTGTCTTGGTCCTCGATTTTCATGGTGATGTCAATTTCCCAGGTCTTCGATCGGTTTTGCTCTCATCCGGTACGTCGAGTACCACTGGCGTCAATCCGATGGAGTTGGACTCCCAGAGTGCCGAAGAGACAGGTCTCTACGACCAGCGAAAAGTCATACGGGACATGGTTCGCAATGCTGTACCGGCACTCGGCCATCGGCAGAATGCAATTCTTCGCGATGCCATCGAGGAAGCCTACCAGACGGCTGGTTTTGACGATGGCGATCCGCTGACCTGGCGCAATACGCCGCCAACGTTTGCCGACGTTGAACGCATCTTGTCCGGATGGTCCGAGGATGATGCCCGCAAGAGTCAGCGTTCCGCGATAGAGGGGTGTTTGGCTGCCGTACAGGAGATCTTCGAGCACCCGATCTTCCAACGGCAGGAGCACGTTTCCACGGACGAGATCTTGTCGACAAATGTCAGACTCGACCTCAGTAAATTGCCTGATGAAGTTCGATACATCGCCGCAGAAACGTTGCTGCGAAAGATTTTCCGTGTGCTTCGCCTCAAGGGGCCGATTCCGGTGCAGCCGGCAGATGACCGACAACGTTTCCGGTTATTTGTAATTATCGATGAAGCCAAGATTCTCGCGACCGGGGGAGGGGATCCTGATGCGGCTGACCGAATCTTGAATCTACTATTTACTGAAGCCAGAAAGTTTGGGCTTGGCATGATACTCGCATCTCAAATGAGCGATCACTTTGGTTCTGAGGTGAAGGCGAACGCTGCGACATGGTTGGTACTAAAACCGATGGACATGAGAGAGGCTAAGAAAAATGCGCCTAACGTCCATATGGAACCCGAGGCGCTGACCGCGTTGAAAGGACGAGGTGATGGCTATTTTCGGGATCGAACCTCCCCTCGAGCAAGGCGAATTCAAGTCCAGGCGTTGGAACCCAATGTATAGATTCAGAAGTTGGTGGGATATGAATCTTTAGCAGGGTTGAATGGCGAAAATATGCCGGGAGACTGTCTCCGAAAGGAGAACAGAACATGGCATACACACTCGGCCGCTTTACAATTGATGAACTTGGATTTATTCAAGTTGTTCCGGCGCGCATTCTGGTTGCCTCGGCGAAGGGGGATATCGATCTGAATCTCTTGGCGAGGGAAGAACTGGCCAATCGTGGGTTGGACCAGTCAGGGGTTTGGGTTGGTTTTGAGCGGGCAATAATGGCGCTTAGAAACAGTGGCGACACTTTTTGAACTACTCAGACACCACATCCCTCTGTTGAGGAGTGACTGCGAGGCACCGTCTATCGACATGCTACGCCACAGTGAATTTTCTCTGCAGTAGTCAAACTTCAGCCGGCGGGTGAATGGCATGGTGCCAAACCACAACATTGCCCGCAGTGAAGCGCTGGTCCAGATAGACAGCTTCGATCATGGTTGCCGGGACCTTGATGCCCAATGCATCGAGTTTGCCGGTCAGCGTGCCGATGACCGTCCAGTCGAGGGCTGGCTCATGGAGACTGTCGTAGACGATCTCGTCCTCACCAGCGAGCACGCTTTCCTGGCAGCGAAATACCTGCAGGAATAGTTCGCGTAGGGGCCGGTCATAGCCGGCCACCACCAAAACGGGCCGGCCCGCGTACATGAGCCGGATGTTATGCCGACTCATGATGCCAGTTCCGGCGTTTCGAAAGTCGGCAGGCCGTCGATTACGGCCGCTTCGCTGTCGAATTTCAGCCAGACAATGCCGGCCAACTCGGCGACCTCGAAAATCGCGGCCAAGTCGCTTTCAGTCGGAATCCGGTGGCGCGGCGCGCCGACGTAGAAGATGCCACCGCAGTCGGTCGGATAGGCGTTGACTGACAGGTCGTCGTTGGCCAGTTTCAGGCGAGTATTCGAGCTCAGATGCGAGAGCGAGATTGCGGCCAACGGTTCAGCCTGTGTTCTCAGGTGTGTCACGGAAGTATTTTCCATGCGTGTCTCCTTCTTTTTGAGAGAGCGTCGACCTGGTCTTCGTTTGCCTGCCAGTTTGACGGTGGTAAGTCATGCCGCAGTTGCGGCAACGGAACCAGCGCAGGCGTCCGAGCGTCCCCAGAGGGACGCCATTACCTGCGCAGAACGGGCAACGTGAAGTGGAAGTCATTTCTATTTTCCATTCACAAAGCAATTGTTGAAGTCCGACCGGGAGCCTTGGAGAAGCGCTTCCGGATCGGACTCAGCATAGAAAGCGGGCGACTCATGACACTAAATCAACCCAAGTTCGGCAAACGAAACGACTTTGTCACCGGCCACGATGAAATGGTCGATGATCCGCACGTCCACCAGGCTCAGTGCCGACTTCAGAGTTTGCGTCAGCAGTTCATCGGCCCGCGAGGGCTCGGCTTCGCCCGAGGGATGATTGTGGGCCAAGGCCAGCGCCGCAGCATTTCGGGTCAGGGCTCCCTTGACCACTTCCCGGGGATAGACTGAGGTCTGGGTCAGGGTTCCGCGGAACAGTTCTTCAGCCTCGATCAGGCGATGGTGGGCATCCAGGTAAAGCACCAGGAACACCTCATGTTGAAGGCCTGCGCAGTGCAGGCGTAGCCAGTCGCGCAGAACTTGCGGCGAGGACATTACCGGGCTGTTACTCATCTGCTCGCACAAGTCACGCAACAGCAGTTCACGCGCCACACCCAGGCGGTGGGCCAGTACGCTATCGGCCATGTCGTTCATGGCGATGGGTGCAACGGCATCGCTGACATGCAAGGGGATGGCACTCGATGCGCAAACTGCGGGCGCGAGTAATTCGCGGACGAGGTCGGCATGGGACAGGACGGACATATTCATGGCGTTCTCCTCTATATATTGGAAAAGCGGGAACGCCGATCCCGACGGGGACAGAGTCCCCGCTTGGGATGAAGGTGTGGACGAATGTACGGACGAATGTACAAATGACAGTCGGCAAGACGAATGGGGCAGGTATCGACTGCGACGCCGGCCAGAAACCGGGTGACATTCCACAATGGAATGCATTTAGGCTTGGCTAGTTTCTCGCATCGGGTAGCGGGCTTCAATGGGCTGGTAGCGACGCCATGCGCAAGCCGGGCTGATTCTGGTCGATTTTGGATAGCGTTATCGATGAGTTGTGCGAGAGCCATGCTCCATGGACTTGCTTAGGCGGCGTCAGCGGAAGACGCGCGGCTCGATTGTCACCCCGCGCATGAAGGCGAGGTAGGCGCCGGCCTGGCCGATATCCCGGAAACTGGCGACGACTTCTTCGCGCTGGAGTACGTCCCAGGGGCGTTCGGCATCGCCCGACGGTTTGATGCTCAATTCGGCTTCCCGATAAGCGTCATGGCGGTACAGGAAATTACCGGACGCCCAGTCAACGATGGCCAGGATGCAGGCGCACAGAATGGCGCTGCCGCCATGTTCGCCAGATTCGATCAGAAGTGGAACTTTCAAGGTTCCGATCGAGCGGCCAATCCGGCCGACGACATCGTGCTCTTCCAGCCAGGGTTCGCCGGTAAGTGTGTCGCCCAGAATCAGGCGAATCTTTCGTTCGTGGGTCCGACAGGACTCCAGAACCTTGGCGGCCTTGGTATCGGTACCTGGATCGAAGTACGTCGTGCGCGTCAGCGGCGATTGGCTCCAAGCTTGGACGGCATGGCAATACTTCTCGTAACCAGCGAAAGTGGCATAGTCCTCATCCGTGAAGGCGAGGTCGGCTCGGCCCAGTTTGTGGGCAATCAGGTTGGCGTGGTCGCGGGCGTTGGCAAAGCCGAAGCAGGTATAGCTCTCGCCGCAATCGACGACATAGAGTTGTTGTTCGGCATTGATGCTGATCTTGTTCATCTCGGGTTCCTTTCGACATGGCGTGGAACCCGATACCCCATGGGTGTGAGCCCCACGGGGTGTTGGTTGGTTCGCCGGGCCGGAGTATGGCGGGCGTATCGTTGCGTGGTAATTCAGGCCGTTTGCGCTACCGGCTGGAACACTGGCTCAACGACCACGGCATCGGCGACGACGATCTGGTCGGATATCTGACGGTCCAACTTCAGCAGCAGGGCGTCCGCGTGCTCTTGGTCATCCGGGCGCAGGGACGAACGCAGTTTTTCGACCTCTTTCTTGATGAGGCGAAGTTCTTGGACGATGGCGCGGTTGGCATGGGCTTCGATGGCATTCAGGATTGCGGTGACGGTGATCATCGATGGCTTCCTTTCATGGCTTGAGACGGGGATGGGCATGCCGATGCCCACTGGCGGACGGGGAAGGTGAACGCGGGTCGGCAATGCGGGATTTGATCGTGCGAGGCTGCCTCGACGGGAGCATCGGCACGCATGGGTGGGATTGAAGCGAGCGCCGCACGCACCGCGAACTGAAGCGCGGGCGTGGGCGTTCGACGATCCGGATACAACAGCCGTAGCCGTTACATCGCAGGCCGGACCGGAAGGGTCAGGCGGCCGTGCGCGGTGCTTTATCGGCGGACGAGGCCTGGTCTTCGGTGGCTGCTGGGGCCAAGGTGACCTGGCGCTCGAAAGCCGGGCGGGCCGTCGCGAACCCAGATTTCCGGGGCAGGCGACGCACCTGGACGGCGGCCGGTTCCTTGGCTGCTTCGGGCAGGCATTCAAAAGCGAGGTCGCTGCCGTGGCACCACATCGTCTGCAGGTTGCGCAGTGGCTGGATGAACAACCCGATGCAAAGCCCGCGGAAGAACTGACCGATCCGCTTGTGCCGCGCCTGGCGGGCCTTGTGCTGGCGCAGGGATTCCCTGCAGCATAGGTAGAGTGCCAGATGGCTGCGCTTCATTTCAGGATCGGACTCCAACTGGGCCAGAACTTCGCTAGCGATGGCCGGATCCCGGCCGACGCGCTGGTAAAAACCAACCCAAGTACGTTCTTCCTCAGATTCGAAGCTGGAGCGCCGCGGACGAGGGCGAGATTTCTCGATTGACATGGTGTTATCTCCAAAGGTGAACAGAGGGAACACCTGTCCCCGGTCGGGGAAGCGGTAGACTCCCCGGGGTTGCACGGACATATGGCGCTGCTAAGCTGAACGCTCACACATGAAAGGTGCCCACAGCATGCTGCGTGCAGGCAACGCACTACGGTTCACGCCCGACGAAATCGAGGACTTCCGAAAACTCGGACTCGACTTCGACGGGGCGCGAACGCCGGACGACTTCGAACAGGTATTGAGCCATTGGGCCAATACGCTGAACGACGAACGTCCGAATCTGCTGGAAAAAATTGCTGTTGAACTGGCTAAGGCCAAAGGCATTCAGCTACCCGCACGCTTGACGCGGGTACGCTGATCCGACCTTGCTGTTCACCTCGGCAATCCCGATCCAGCGGTCGGCGATCCGGTCCAGATAGACCAGATCATCGACTTCGATCTCACCCGACTCTCGCAAGCGGGCGATGACCTCCTTGACCAGGGACGGATCGTCCTTGGCCAGTTGAATCACGGTGGCGGCAATGCGCCGGCGGTAGAGACTGATCGGCATGATTAGGCTCCTACCGCATGAGACTCGGAAGCGCAGCCGGATCGTCCGGGGATGATCGGCGGCGGTTTCAACAACGCCGGTACGACCGGTGTGCGTGTGGTAGGCCGGGCATACCCGGAACCACCCAACAGCACGGCAACTGGACGCGACGTTTTGGTCACAGAGGTTGCGAACATGGTGTTCTCCTTCGGGAATGAAAGGGAACACCTGTCCCTGGCAGGGAACTTGGGGTTCCCCGTTCGGGATGCTCGGCCAAAGGGCAGAGCGACTCAGCAATTGCCGGTTGGCAAATGCGGGATGAAGGCTGGTGGTTCTTGTGAACGGCGCCTTCGCTAAATGCAGAACTGCAGAACCCCCTAGCATCGGGAAAGTCTCACAACCATGAAACTGGACTATCCGGCTGGGGGCGGGTACTCGAAAGGCAGGTAACGACTGCGACGCCAGAAAGACTGGACTTCACGGCGATTGGTGTCGCCAATGAAGGCTGTGCAGACGCGATGTCTACAGGAGGCATTCGTAGTATCGCGCTTTATTGATTCAGGGTTAAAGTGTGTCGACCCGGTTACCACACCCAAGCGCCTGGTATTTGATTGGGGGGGGGCTATGGCCAGAGTTTTTGGGCGTTATGCGAATGTCTTCTGCGTTGATCACGTGGGTGCGTGTTGGGCGGCAGGTCCGCTTTCCTATGTCGCATGGTGAGTACTGAGCGGCTTCTTGCTAGAAACTGCCTGGTTCCATATTGTCGAGACAGTATAAAAAAGAGCCTGCCCTGAGGCAGGCTCAAGTCCAATCCGGAGGAGGAATGGAGGAGACATCCTAATAATGCCAATACAATTGCTGCTATGCAACATTTATTGGATGGGTGCTCAAATGCATGTTGCTAGCCAAGTAGTGCTCAGTAATTGGTTGATTTAGCTTGTTTTTCGTTGCCTTTATCAAGCCGTTGGCATTCAATATCGACGTAAACATCAGCTATCAGGTCTGATTTTTTCAAAATTGACGTTGATTGCCACCCGCAAGGGCTGACATTTGCTGGTGACCGTAGCCACGAAGATTTGTTATCTGGATGAGTTCGAACAATATTGCGCTGCAATCAATTTGTTCTGATTTTTACCAAATTGTCTTACTCATTCGCTATCGAGGCATTGGGCTGGGAATGTTTTCAATGATGCATCTCCAGAAGCCGGAAGGCTTATGGCTGCGACAGAATTTCCCTGATCACCGTCGCGACATATTGCACCCCGTGATCTTTTGCTCGTCGCTTATGCCATGCCAGATGTAATGGAAAGCCAGCTACTGACAAAGGGGGGTCGAAAACCACATGCGTTTTATCCCATTCCGTTGGCAGGCACCGGCGCGGCAGCAATGAAATGTAGTCCGAAGCCAATAAAACGGCTGGTACGGCCAAAAAAGAGGGGACCACCACCCCGATATTTCGGTTATGCCCCAACTGACTCAATCGGGCATCTAAAGGACTGCTGGTGTCGCCATGACCGGATACCAGCACGTGGGGATAGTTGAGCCACTGAGTTAAATTGAATTTGTGTGCGGCTGGATGCCCTTTGCGCATCACCACACAGTAGGTCTCGTGGGACAGTTCTACCCTCTCGAGAGCATCCGGAACCTCCGGAAATACGGAGACGGCGAGATCCAATTCGCCACCTATCAAGGATTCGAGTGCTGCTTTAGCACCATGCCACGGGCAGGCCACAATTTGCAGATGCGGTGCCGTCGACGAAAGCCGAACGAGCAATGGCGACAACACTAATGTTGCTGGAGCATCCGGCAACAAAATTCGAATCGTTTGCTCCAGTGTGGAGAGATCTGGCGCTTGCGGTTGTAGCAGCGCCCCAATCTCGGCTAGGATATTTTTTAGCGGCGCACGCAGCAATGCTGCTTTGGGCGTCAATCGCATGCCAGGCTGTCCTCTTTCTAGCAACGCATCCTTGAATAGATAGCGGCAGCGTTCGAGCGCATTCGACATCGCAGGCTGAGAAAGGCCAATACGCGCAGCTGCTCGCGATACATGCACCTCGTCCAGCAATGCGTCCAATGCCACCAGCAAATTGAGATCGACCGACCTTAAATTGATCATATCAATACAAGTATATACGAAACATCCATTAGACGAATATTTAACTATAATCCATCATGAGAGTTCATCAAATTCACATCGAGAACTTCCATGACCGACACCCTTGTTTTGCTCTTTCACCCCTCGCTTGCCAAATCAAAAACCAATGCCGCTCTGGTAAGGCAAGCTACAGTCATCGCTGGACTGGAGGTCATCGATATGTACGCACTCTATGGGGATGGCAAAATTGATGCTGATCTCGAAGTGAAGCGGCTACTCAATGCGGAGCGGGTTGTTCTCCAATTTCCAATCCAGTGGTATTCGTCACCGGCCTTGCTGCAAACCTGGAAAGATATCGTCCTGACCCGAATGTTCTATATCGCCTATGAAAATGAAGGGAAACGCTTCGAAGGAACACCTCTATTGATCGCCGCGACGGCAGGCAATACTCACAGCGCCTACAGTCCAAGTGGGATCAATCGCTTTTCGTTAGGCGAAAACCTTACTCCGTTCATGGCCATGGCCGGCCGGTGCGGCCTGCCCTGGGCCGATCCATTTTTTGTCTATGAGGCAGGTAAGCTTGATGAAGCAAGTTTGGAGAAAGAGTCCACTCGTTATGCTGACCATCTGCGTAAATGGATTGCAGAGTCTGTTGCCCATCGAATATGACCTCTTGGAAGAACAAGAATTCGGCGCTACCGGGCACCCGAGTCGCTCATCAACAGAGGTGGCCCCGCGAAGTTGGACAAATATTTAGTTTTCTTAAGTGATATTTCTGCGGGTTAAGCCGCTACGGCGAGGAGCGGCTGGTTGAAGTAAGCCGTATCCGGGGTTTGCCCGTCAAGCGTTGAGTGCGGGCGACGGAGATTGTAGAAATCGAAATAAATGGCCAGCACCTGCCGGGCCTCAGAAACGGTGTCGTAGTCGTGCAGGTAAATCTCCTCATACTTGACCGATCTCCAGAGGCGCTCAACGAAGACGTTGTCTCGCCAACAGCCCTTGCCATCCATGCGACCTGAATGCTGCCTTCCTGAAGCAGGCGTTATGAACGCTGAGCTGGTGAATTGGCTGCCTTGGTCAGTGTTCATGATTTCCGGCTTGCCATATTTCAGGATGGCCACTTCCAGAGCATCGACGCAGGGATCAGCGGTCAGGCTGTTCGACAGCCGCCAGGCCAGCACCCGGCGGGTGGCCCAATCAAGGACAGCACTCAGATAGACGATGCCCCGGCGCATCGGAATGTAGGTGGTATCCATCGCCCAGGCCTGATTCGGACGGTAGATGCTGAGATTTCGCACCAGATAGGGATAAATGCGGTGCGCCTGGTTGCGCTGGCTGGTGTTGGCTTTGCGGTAGATGGCCTGGATGTCGAACTTCTTCATCAGCGTGCTGACACGTTTGCGGCCGATTGCGTGACCTTCAGTGTGGCGAATCCCGGCCCTCAAACAGCGACTGAGGTCCTTGCCTGTGCTCAGGCGGCTTTCGCTTCGTCGAGGGACAGATGAGGACTGGTCTCTACGGAGTCTTTGAGGCGACCACTGGAGTGAAAGGTCACGACTCGACGAGCGGAGATGGGGGTTTCTTCTCCGGTCTTGGGATTGCGCCCTGGTCGTGCGGCTTTTCTACGAGTATTAAATACGCCGAAGCCGGCCAGTTTTACTTCTTCATGACGTTCCAGGCAGTCTGAGATTTCTTTGAAAAATCCCTCAACCATCTCCTTGGCCTCCCGGTGGTTGAGGCCAACGCCGTCGACGAGTAGTTCAGCGAAGTCTGCTTTGGTGAGGGTCATGGTTCGAAAGTGAAATTTACGGAAGGCTGATCATAATTCGCAAGCCTGCTTGGTGAAAGTCTTCCGCGCCGGAAATCTGTGAGTTGTTGATACACGAAGAACCAATAGCGGCAGCCCCTGGCTATTTCAGCAGCAATGCAATCCTGGGAGGGGGTAGGTTTGACCAAATGGACTTTGTTTTATAGAATAAGGTCAATTGGTTCAATTGGCTGATGATCATGTCTAATACTGCTACCCAGGTCGCTTTCTCCGGTGATGTCCTGTCTTTTCAGTCTTGCCCACAGTCGACGGGCGGCAAGAAGGAGCACACCTATTTGATTGGTGTGAAGGATGAGGCCGTATCCCGTGTGCTGGAAGGGATGATGCCCCTGCTCGGACGTCTTCTGCTGGAAAAGACGGCGAATGTGCGCGAACGTCGTCTGGAAGAAATGGTTGGCTTCATGGCAGCACAGATGCTGGCCCCTTCTGCAGTGGATACCCAGATGGCCCAGCGTCTGGCCGCACGCCATGCCGCAGTGCTCAACGAGTTCGACTACTTCTCGGCCGAGCAGTTGGCCGATGCGAACCGTTCGACCGCTGCTAGCCGTAGTACGCTCGCCGACAACTGGCGCAAGCGCCGACAGGTGTTCGCGGTGCCGCACCCTGACAAGAGTGCCCGCGAGCGTGACGTCTACCCGGCCTTCCAGTTTGCGGACCACAAGCCGATCAAGGCGGTGCAGAGCGTGCTGGCTGCCTTCGGTGAGCGCAAGGCCCCGTGGAAGCTGGCGCTGTGGTTCACCTCGAATAACGGCTGGCTGCCTGGCAGCGCACGTCCGGTCGACATGCTCCTTTCCGATCCGGAGGCGGTGATTGGCGCGGCCCGGCATGATGCTACCGGAAGCGCCGCGTGACATGCCGTCCCCCGCACCTGCCGCTTGATCCCCTCTTTGAGGATTGGCCGGCCGGTGAGGTGATTCATGTGATCCATGATACGGCTTATCCACCAGAGAGCTTCAATCCGGGCGTGGACGGGGCGGGGGTGCTTCGCAACCCAACACGGTTCGCACCCATTCGCGACCTGCACGGCAGGGTGGTGCCCTACCTTTACGGCGGATCGACTCTCGACTGTGCGATCTTCGAGACGGTATTCCACAACGTGCCGATCGACGCTCCGGTCAAGTTTGTCGACCTCGACGATTTCGCCGAACGTGGTCACGGTGAACTGGTTTTCCGGAGGTCACCGCGCCTCGTTGACCTGACGACCGATGGCTTGCATCGTCTTAAGGTGCCCAAGGCGGAACTGATCGCCAGCCCCGCCCGAGATTATCCGGATACTGCCCGTTGGGCCGAGGCGATTCACCGCCGATGCGCCGATGTGGATGGCCTGGTCTGGATGTCGCGCCAACGGGATCGTGATCGTGCCGTCGTGCTGTTCGGCGACCGCGTGGGGACAGCGTTGACGGGAACACGGATTGGTCTTCCGTTGCGGCTCAACAACGCGCTTCGGCAGGCTATTGTGGCGGCGGCCTTGCGGGCTGGAATCGAGGCCGACTGACGGGCAGTCGCCCCGGGGAAGTCAATCAAAAAAGTCCTGAAAGCTGTCCAATCCTCAGGCGACCAAGCGTCTGCAACGGACGTTCGCCAATCGTTCCATCCCGCGCGACAGCCCCGTGGTCTGCGACCACCCGGCTTTTTCTCGCAGCCGAAGCCGCCGATCCGAAGTTGATGGAACTGTACGCGCGCTATGTCGAAGCGCGTGATTATGGTGTCGGGTACCCCGTTGACATGGCTCGATACTCTCGGAACACGACATTGTGTGGTTGTGCGACAAGTGCCGATTGATGTCATCAACGCCTATGTATTGTTCGCCAGCTGCTGGAATTCGTACTGGTAGTATGCCGGTTTGGTTGATTTACAAAAACCGATTTGGTCCGGCGTGATCACGCGGTAACGGTGCCGGAAAATGTTCTTTAGAACTACGGCCAGACAGGCGTGGCAAGCTAGATGGTGCGGCTCCAGTCATCCACCTTGAAGTTTCCGGGGGCACGTCTGAATACGCGATCCCGGGTAATGAGCACGACTTCGTCTTGCGCTGTGCTTGCTGCAAGATCCAGAGTTTTGGCATGCGCAGCGATCATCATGTCCATCGGCGCGAGCGTGATACCTGTCGCCTCACACTCGGCGCGCAATGCACCATAGACTTCACCGACTTCGGCTGTCCATGGCAGGATCGTAACGCGAATCAGGAACTCGCGAACGCGGGCGGCCAAGCCCGGCGGATGGCCTTGTTTAGCGACACCATGCAGCAGTTCAGCCTGTGTCACGGCAGAGATCGCAATGCTGGCCATGGGCACGGCGATCAGGCGCTCACGTACTTGTGGAATGTCACCCTTGATGATGTGACTCGCGATGTTCGTGTCGAGTAGGTAAGTCGTCATTCACCGGCTTCCTCGAACGGATCGCGCGACGGTATTCCTTGCTTTCGATCCGCCTCGCTCATGAAATCAGCGGGAACTTCCGTTGTCGCATCGAGGGCGAAGAAACCTGCCCAAGACTCGGGGTGACGCGACAGGATGACGTCTCCTGTGAGCGAGTCGCGGCGGATATAAACCTCCCTTTCCTCAAAGCGGTATTCGAGTGGCAGGCGGACGGCCTGGCTGCGTCCGGTCACGAAAATTTTCGCAGTCTGGGTCATCTCGATCTCCTTCGCCAACGTTTGGCCCGAGGGGGCGAACGGTGTATGTCGCGGATGGAATCGAAGAAGCTTGGAGACCATCCGTCCGATTGATACATACCAAAGAATATATCCGAAGATGGTAGGTATCAAGCCGTATATCGGTTGGGTTTTCAGAGCACCTGGGTTGGGCAAGGCGTTTGCTCCGTGACCGCCTGCAAGGGTCCATCGTCTTCCGCCCTGCGCTCAGCCTTGGCAAGCAGAACCCGATTGCCTATCTGGACGAGCCGCTACCCCAGTGCGCCGGGCGGAAGCGGGCGGCGTCAATCTGCCGGGTTTCAGAGGACGAGATAACTGCCCTTGCAGCCAGTAGATCGGATGAGACGCTGGTTACATGGATACCCAAATACCTCACCTGATCTACCCGCTCTACCACGGCACCCGCAGCGCCGCAGCCCGCGCCATCCTGCGCTCGGGTTTTCGTCGCTCCCGTTCACGCAATTACACCGGAACTGGCGTCTGTCTGAGCGAGTCGCTTACCGTCGCCTACGAATACGGAACGTATGAAACGGGCGGTTGCGTGCTGGAAGCGCGGCTTGCACCGACCGCTTGCTGGACGGACCGCCTCGACGGGCGGAATACGCAGGGCGAGGCCTGGGATAAGTTCTTCGACGAGTCCGGCATGGATGCGGTGCGCGGCTTCGGCGGCAATGTTTGGGTGGTGTGGAACCCGGCCGTGCTGGTGTCCATCACTCGCTTGACCCACCGCGAGGCGATCCGGCGCCTGTGCGCCGAGTTCGATGAGGATGGGCCGGCGTGCGGCTACAACGGCGTCGTCTCCGACTACGCGAGTCTCTGGTGGAAGCAGGACGCCAGCGACCCGAACCTTACTCGCTTCCCCGATCACCGCCAGCAGTTGATGGCGCGCCTGAAGCGCTTCGTTGGCTGTACCCACTCGACGAGGACCTGACATGCCGCTGGAAAAGCACCTGCTCGACCAAATCACACTGGAGGACCGCATGGCGCTAATTGAGGTCGGTCACCTGCTCAATCAGGCGCAGCAGGCCTGGAATCGGATCGAGAGCGGCAAGCAGTGCGAACTGAACGCCATGCACCACGAAGAAAGCTCCCTGGCCTACTGTCTGCGCTGGGGTACGCAGGCAGTGGAAGACCTGATCGAACTGACCAAGGGGGGGCAACCCAGTCCAGATTTGACGGGGACGAGCGGGTAGGGGGCATTTTCCGATCCAGACATGCCCTTGAAGGCCGTCCATTCGACGAGAGCATGAAGGTATCTCACAGCGGGAACCTTCATGGAAACACCCACCACCCCCACGTCAAGCCAGGCGCGATAACTCGCCGTTTTGTGCAAAACATGGTTGGCGCCAGCGCCTTTCAAATCTTGACTTTTACAGACTGGTCTATATTCTGGTCTATGTGTATCGTAAGGAAAAAGCCATGAACATCGAAGTTGGGTCATACGAAGCCAAGACAAAGCTGCCAGAGTTGTTGCGCGGAATCCAGACCGGCAATCGCTACACCATTACCCTGCGCGGCGAGGCGGTGGCCGATCTTGTGCCGGCGGAAAGCAATAAGCACTCGGACGCCGTGGCTGCTGTTGATGACATGCTGTCCTTCATACAGGCTCACAAGTCGGTGGGGGCTGTTGATCTCAAAGCGCTTATCAACGAGGGGCGGGCGTGAATTTCGTTTTGGATGCTTCAGTCGCGCTGCTCTGGCTCGCGCCGGAAACGAATCCGGCCGGTGCGGATTATGCTACCGCCGCCCTGGTGGGGCTTAAGGAATCGCAAGCTGTCGTGCCATCGCTATTTGCGCTGGAAATTGCCAATGTTGTCGCCAAGCTCGAAGCTAGGGGCGGCGTGACCGAGGCAGACTCGCAACGCTATATTGCCCTCCTCGGGCGACTCAATATCACGACCGATCAGGCGACGGCAGTGCATGCCTTGGGCGGCACCTTGAATCTTGCCCGGCGCTACAAGCTATCGGCCTACGATGCTGCTTATCTGGAGTTGGCACTGCGCGCCGGCCTGCCATTAGCAAGCCTTGACGCGAGTTTGATACAGGCCGCTTCAACAGCCGGTGTATTAATCTTTGGTCCGCACTGAGGCTGTGCCGGAACTTTAAGGAGCTGGGGGCGCCGCATCGTTTACGCGTTCCCGCAGTTCCTTGCCGGCCTTGAAGGCGGGAACCCATTTCCCCTGGACCGCCACTGCCGTGCCGGTTTTTGGATTGCGGGCTTGGCGGGGCGGACGGTAGTTCAGACCGAAGGTGCCGAATCCGCGAATTTCGACGCGATTTCCGTCGGCCAGTGCAACATGGATTGCCTTGAGAATTTCCGCGACTGCTATCTCGGCATCCTTTTGCACGAGTTTCGGAAAGCGTTCGGCAAGCAGGGTGATGAGTTCGGAGCGAGTCATGCCGATATTTTAAGATGAGGACTGGCTTAGGCAAAGCGGCAGACGTTGGTCGAGGCCATACCGGTTCAGCAAAATTGGGTTGCCAAGTCGCAGAACCAACCCAGATCCACTATTCACAGGAGCCATTGGTGCTGCCGTCAATACGTTTTGGGCTGCAAGTTGCCAGGGCGAAGATTCGACCTGACGCCGGCAGGCTGACGGCAGGAAGAAGGGGGGGGGCACAAAGGCGAGTCGGAATTGCCGCTTTCTGTGGCTTAGTACTCCCATGGTCTCCATCGCATTTTCCGAGAGCGGCAGGTGCATCATGATCGACCACCCAATCATCAAGCACTTCGAAGTACATGCCGAAGTGCTGGACATCGGCGGCAGCGTCGAAGTGATTGACGATGCCATCTTTCAGTTGGCGGCCTGGATGGATGGTCTCGAACTTTCCGAGGACGATGAGGCACTACTCTGCCACATCGGGGCGGTGCTCTATCGCGAGGGACTGCGGCGCCGCATGGGAATACGGCCGTGATCCACAGATTAAAAACGGGGCCGCGAAGCCAAGCAGTTAACAAAAAGTGAGTAAAACGGCCTTCCAAGGCCGCAACCACGGGCAAGAGCTGCAGAAGATTTTCTCTGGGTATTTTTGTCCGTCTCCAAAAAAGTGGCCGCCTGGAAGTCTGGATATGGTTTATTGACAAATCTGCCTCGATAGCACAAGATGACATATATGTCATCTTGGAGATTTAAATGGCCGAAAGAATAAAACAAGAGACTCTTTACCTGTTGCAAGAAGCAGTTTTAGCCAGATTGCAATCCATGGGAGATATCCAGTTCAACGAAGCCAAGCTGTGCGGCGGAACCGCACTCTCGCGATGCTGGATGGGCCATCGGCTGTCCTATAACCTCGATTTCTTTCTGCCCCATGGATTCAAGGCTGCCGACATGGCTGCTGCCTTGAAAAAAGCCGGCATCATCTACGAGACGAAGGACATTGTCGATGATCCGAGGAAGGCGAATCAACTCCATGGATACGTCCTCCACAACGGACAGAGATTGAAGGTGTCATTCGTGGAGGACGCTTATTTTGAGACCTTTCCGGCGGTAGAGAGAGCGTTTGGAGGCTTGACCGTCCGGACAGAGGAGATCCCTGGCCTGTATCACAGGAAACTTAGAACCGTGGCAGGAAGCGGTTCGGAAGGCGACTCGTTCGAAGACGGACGACAAAAGGCACGCGACCTGTTCGACCTGCATGTGCTGTCCGTGGAGTTTCAGTCCATCAGGGGGTTCATTGATTCCCTTCCATACGCCTTCCCTTCCGACGCGTTCGACAATGGCCTTGCCAGCATGCCGTGGTTCGATCTGATGGACGAACTTGAGGAAATCGTCTGTGCCACAGGATGGAATCAGGCGCGGGATGTTTTTTACCTGCAAAGCGCCCTTTACGAGCAAATAGGAGCAACAACTCTATTTGACGACATGGAGGACGAGGCCGCACGAGAACCTGAGCCAACCCCATCGAAGAGAGGCGGGAGGGCCAGATGAAACCACTAATGGAAGTGGAATCTTGGGAGGCCGTCAGCAAGAAGGCGTACTGGGATCGCGACGTTCCACTGGAAAAGTGGAAGGAGCGTGTTTCGGAGGGGCACCGTTCCTATTTGCCTGACGCTGTGACGGGATTGGATATTTCAGAGTTCGTCCATTTTTACGGGGTGAAAAAGTTCATCAGGGACTGGCCATTTCTTCGTGCAAACTTACCGGAAAAGATTGCACGGAAAGCGGGAGTTTACGACATGGCATGGAGCAGGCTTGCGGGAGGGGGCTGGAATCTGCGCCCCACTGCTGATTTCAACGCCATGCCGAAACGGCGCCGCCAGTTCCTCGTCGCCATAGCCAAAACCCCGGGAATGAGCATCTACGAGGTGGCCAAAATGCTCGGGATGCAGTATCGGAGAGCCCATGATCATGCTGTCAATCTCATTCAGGGCGGCAAGGTTCGCGGCAAAGAAGTGGTGGAGGGCGGACACCGCAAGACAAAGTTGTATCCGGCATACGAGAAACTCCATATGGCATAGCTACCGCTAGGCGGAGGCTTGTGGAGATGTCGAATAGCCGAGCCGCACGCATTAAAAAGGGGAATCGAATAAATCGATCCCCCTTTTTATTCACACTGCCAAGCCGTTTAGTCACTTTTTGTTAACGGCTTGCCCCGAAGCCCTTGTTTCTGTTGTGAGCGTGCGAGGGCTGCGTGCCAAAAACTGGGTATCCGATTTTACGGTGGACGCCCCGTTGCATGTAACAGCGAAATGCCTTATATTTGTTACATGTAACATAGGAGGATTTAATATGGGAACACCTGTTACGACTCGGGTTCAGAAGCGCCGTGACGCACTTCGCATGGCTGGACTCCGCCCAGTCCAGATATGGGTGCCCGATACGCGGCGACCTTCGTTTGCTGAAGAATGTCATCGCCAATCTGAATCATTGCGTAACGACAATCAAGAGCGCGAAATACTGGAATGGGCTGCCGCAGTAGCAGATACTGAGGGCTGGGAATGAAGCGCGGCGACCTTGTAACCATTGCTCTTCAAGGCGATTACGGAAAACCTCGACCGGCACTGATTATCCAATCCGATTTTTTTGATGCGCATCCTTCCATAACCGTCTTGCCTGTAACTGGTGACTTGCGCCAAACACCTCTGTTTCGCGTGACCGTTGAACCGAATGATACAAACGCTTTGCGGAAGACATCCCAGGTCATGGTCGACAAGTGCATGACAGTCCCAAGAGAAAAAATCGGAGAGATTTTTGGAAGCCTGGATGCCGGTCATTTGCTGGAGGTTGAGCGGTGCTTGGCGGTTTTCCTGGGAATAGCAAAATAGCGGCCGTCCCCCGGAAAATCCGGATGCCCCAAAAACTCAATGCTCTTCGGGCAAGCCCTTATCGCCGGATGCTTCCAGCGTATTGTCTTCCTGCTGTGCCCTTGGCGTAGCTTGCCGAGCGAGTAGTCCACCTAAATATGCAATATGTGCAGCTACACATATGGCAGAGGATTTTTAGCCTCGCGGGCGCGGCGCACGGCATCTGAGCGGAGGTACGGCGCCCCTTCCGCGTCCGGTTGGCTAAAACCCCTTTGGACTGAACCGAGGCGCCGACGGTAACGCTATGGGGATTGAATCAGGGCGATGGCCTCGACGGATGGCGACAGCCCTGCGCTGGCGTCTGCAGAAGAGGCCTGTTCGCTCGTCTTTCGGCCAAACGCTGGGAATTCTCGGGCAGCACGGTGCAGTTTGTTGAGCCAAGGGCGTGTTGCCAGAGGGCAAAAAGCTGGCATATGGTGTATTTGGGTCGGTAGGCTTTTATGTAGAGTTGCCGCCCCAACTCACTGGTTGGATGGGAGCCGGGTCGCGAGAGCTCAACAAAATAGTTGGCCTGGATGCGAAGGCCCCAAGGTCGGAAATGACATGCATGACCCCAGGTGGGGTGACGCTCGCTCATAGCCGTAGACAATCCCTAGCTGTCAGACGGCTCGTCGCCCAGCGCGGCGGCACAGCGCTTGAGCAACTCGCAAAGAAGCCCGGCCTCTTCAGTTGAAAGCCTGGATAGCATCTGGCGCTCCACCACGTCGGCAGCTTTCGCGCCCTCGGCGACGGCCTTTTGGCCTGCCTTCGTCAGATCGGTCATGATGACCCGGCCGTGCTCCGGGTGCGGGCTCCGCGCAATTAGACCACCGCGTTCGAGATTGACGAGGATTCCTTGCATGGTCTGCGGCGTCACGAACGCCGCGCGCGCCAACTCGGCATTCGAGATGCGCGGATTGCCAGCGACTGCAAGCAAGACCGCGTTCTGCGGTGCCGTGATGCCGAGCCGCGTGAGTTCGGCATCCAGGCGTTGCCTCAATCGATGTTGCGTGATCTTCAGGTTGTAGCCGATCCAGTCGACTCCGCTCCGAGGCGCTCTTTTCGCCGTTGACATATCAGGGGCCTTACATTAATATCAGGTTCCTTATATTACTCAACAGGAGCTCACATGACAACCCCAATCGGCCCCGACTTTATTGCCTTGCAAGTGCGCAACCTCGCCGCATCCCACAAGTTCTACGTCGATATCTTCGGTTTCGAAGCCTCGGCGCACTGTCCTCCCGGAGCGGTCATTTTCAAGACCGAGCCGATCCCGTTGGCGCTGCGGGAGCCTCTGCGTGCGCTTCCCGAAGCGGGGCCACTCGGTGTGGGCATGGCACTCTGGATCGCTTGCACCGACGCTGATACGCTGCATGACCTGATTGTCAAGCGGGGCGGGGCGATCCTCAGCCCGCTCGCCGACGGCCCCTTCGGTCGCTTCTTCGTCGCTGGCGATCCCGATGGCTACTCGATTACCTTTCATACGGCGCGGTGCTGACCGCAGTCGATTGCGAATGTCGGCTTTGCGGCGTTCATTCTGGAGATCGCTTCTTCCGCTTTGGGCAGATTCTGTTGAGAAACTCACAACCAGTTTTTTTCGGGGTATGGCGAAATATTCCCGAGGACGAGATCGTCAAATACAGAAAGACTGTGAACGTCGAGAGTTTTAGCCCGACTGTCCTTTTCGCCAATATGCGGGTCTTTTCAAAAGTATAGGCATGATGCCGACGTAACCACGGCGTAGAAGCTGACATTCCCCACATCAATTAGCCAATGGCCAGTCTGAAATCAGAACTGGCCATTTTTATTCAGGATGCCATAGGCTGTTTTGGTCGACTTTGCCTGTTGTCAGCGGCATGGGGCCGGAATTCGGCGAGGCTGTGTGGAAACGCTCGGGGATTTCGGCCGCCACGGGTTGGATTCTGAAATTCCGCCCGCTAATTTTGGGTTTGCCGGTTGGCATTCCGAATAAGACAGGCAAAAAGGCCCCGCTAGGCCTGCATAGCTGCCTTCAGTTCCCCAATTACGATGATCTTCATCACTCGTTTCATGTTGTAGGCAAGAACATGCAGGCTCATTTTGGTGCTGACCCGTTCCAAGGTCCGTGTCAGGAAATGTGTGGCCCCCATCCAATCCTTCAATGTACCGAACGGATGCTCGACGGTCTGTCGTCGCGTGCGCATTGAGTCTGGTTTCCTATCGAGGCGTTTCTGCATCGCTTCCAGGCTGGATTCATATTCCCCGCGAGCAACGTGCCGATAGGGGCTCGGCGTACATTGGTCTTTGATCGAGCAGCGTGGGCAATCGGAGCTCCAGTATTTATGGATCAATGCTCCCCGATCGACGGTTGAGAAACGCCAGATCAGTCGGCTACCTGCCGGGCACTGATACTCGCCGGTCTCTGGCTCGAAGACGAAATCCTCTTTATCGAATCGCCCGTTCGCCTTGGCTAAAGAGGTCATGGGCTTCGAAACAAAAGGGGTAATGCCCGATTCCTCGCAGGCGTGAATCTCTTCGCCATGATAATAGCCACGGTCCGCAATGACCTGGAGATCCGACGCGGCCATCGCAACCTTGGCCTGCCTGGCCATCTTCGCCAACTGACGACGGTCACTGCCGATATTGGTGACCTCGTGGGCAACGATGAGATGGTGCTGGGTATCGACGGCCGTTTGAACTATAGCCCACCAACCCACGACTGGTACTGGTTGCCATAGCGCGGGCATCCGGATCGGTAAGCGAGATTTGCCCAGTGGGTGACTGATCTAATTGAGTTTGGATTTCCTTCAAATGCGCCATTCGGGCAGTCAGCGTTGCCATCTTCTCCTTGAGCCGAGTCGTTCTCGCTTCGGCAATGCCGGTTGGCTGACGATCTGCGGTATCCATCTCTGTCAGATAGCGCTCGATGCAACGGTCGATTTCCTGCATCCGCTTTTCAAGTTTACCCTGCGTGAAGTTGCGGTCATGGGCATTGACCGCATTGAATTTGCTGCCATCAATGGCCATAGCCGCTTGGACAAAGAGCTTCAGCTGGCGGCGCGGCACAACAAACTGACGGCAGCCATTGCGGATGCCTTCGCCATTGTCTCGCCGAAAGTCAGCAATGGTCTTGAAATCGGGCGACAGCCGACCGAGCAGCCACGTCAACTCAATATTCCGTTGCGCTTCTCGCTCCAAGCGACGACTTGATTGAACGCGATTGAGGTAGCCGTACAAATAGAGTTTCAGGAGCGTCGATGGATGATACGAAGGTCGCCCGGTGGCAGCCGGCTCAACGGAGAAGCACAGCCTACCCAGTTCCAGCTGATCGATGAAGAGATCGACGACACGGACCGGATTCTCTGCTTCGATGTACTCATCGAGTGATTCCGGCAAAAGCGTGATCTGCCGCCGATTGTCACCTTCAATGAATCGTTTCATGCCAGCCTCCAGACATCCATCATCATAGAGGGCTTAACGCACGAACCACCTGTTTGGAGTACACAGCCCAGGTGTATTCACACAGTCTCCGGCTATTGCGGTCGGTCAGTTTTTCCCATAGCCGACATTCGGCCAATCCCAATTTCAGCAACACGGAAATCTACGAAGCAGCCGTTGGCGACCTCAATCTTTGGCCAATAGCGGATGATCGCCTGCCGCACATTTTTGATTTAAGCCTCTGTTAATATTGTTTGGACATTTTGCCCATGTCACAGGAGACCCGATGAAAACCATATTCGCTGTAGTTCTGACTGCCATTGCGCTTGGAGCTTCGCCCAATATCCTCGCAG
>NZ_JBWKSX010000017.1:0-65201 GCF_059420025.1 Azonexus sp. GW821-FHT04F04
GCTATATTGTATAAAACCCATCATAATTTATGAGTACGTGAGTAAAACCAATCCATACTGGACTGTTAACTATCATGCTTTACAGTACTCCCAATCGATTGGCGAGCGCTAAACCAACACCGCATTCTGGCTATTTGTGCCCATCCAGTTTCGCCGTGGCAATTCTGGCGTTCCTGACTTTAAAGCAATGCTTTCCTAGATTTGTTTGGATTCTGTTTGGGCGAGTTCATCAGTGACTACGCTTCTATAGTGCTGTTACCAGGTAGCTCTTGTGCTTTTTGCTTGAGCTTCAGTGTTCGGAGTTCCTCTTTGACTATTTCAAGTTCTCTTTTGGCAATGCCTTCTTGCGTACGAGCAAGCTCTGCTGATGAGCGTGCAGATTGAAGTTGCTCTTCGATGCGCAAATTTCGAGCACGCATTTCTTGGATGATGCCTTCAGATGAGCCAAGCTTTAATTTTGTTTCGCCTAGTTCTGATTGAAGCTGGGCAATTTCACGGGCATGTTTCTCATGAATTCCTTGAAGTAGCTCCTGCGCAGCTTTGTGCTCTTTTTGTAATCGAAGGCTGCTAGTACGCTCACGATCGATTTCTACAAGAGCGCGCTTTTCGTTGGCCTCGCAACGCTCTTCAGAACGCTGTAACGCCAAACGCGTTTTTTCGAGCTCATTGCTGAAGTCTCTACGAGCCTCGACCAAAGCGGCTTCATTTTGATGGATCTTTTTATCTGATGCCTCTAGTTGCTCTCGCAAGCTGTCGATGCGAGCTTTTTCAGCTGAAAGTTCGTTTTTAAGACTTTGCCGCATCCCCTCAAGGTCCAAGACCTTCGCTTGTGATCGCAAATACTCCGCCTGAAGGAGTTCTAGTTCTTGTTTGGCTGCCACGGCACGTTCGTTTGCGGCGATGGCGGATGCTTCTATTTGTTGTTTGGCCTCGGCAAAGCCCAGATCCGATGCGGCTTGTGCTTCATGCCACAGTTTTGCGACGAGTTCGCCAGCAGCGGTTTTGATCTCTTCTGGCAGATCTGTCCGCTCGACCCGGACCCTGCTTTTTTCACGCAATTCATCCCAGAATTTGGATAGTGCTTCGGCCGGTGCCGACATGCTTCCTTTTCGGACATATTGGTAGAGTTTGTTGGCTGTGGGTGTAATGCCATATCGGAAGAACAATAACGCACAAGTTTCTCGGTACAAATCCGGTGTGTCCGTGAAGCGATCGCGCAGATTATCAATGTCGGCTTGGATTTGTGTTTCGGTAGTCATTATTGGCTACTCCTGTTTTGGTAAAAACAAATAATACAACGTATAACGTACGAAACTTGACTTTATTGTAATAAAATTTGACATTACGACTATACTGTCGAATTATGTCGGGGCTACAATCGCGGCAAAGTAGCCAGACCTGCGGAGCCGAAAAAGATGAGCGATTTGATTCCCGTGGCCGCCATTGCGCCGCTTGAGTTAGTCCGCCTGCCGGATCACCTCGATGGTCGGACTGGCAGCAATCGCTCGACGCTGGCCCATGCCCAGATCGCCGCACAAACGGATGTCGATGCCCTGAAAGCCTGGCTGGCCCGCTTTCTCGATACGCGCACCACGTTTGATAGTTATCGCAAGGAATCCGAACGACTGTTGCTCTGGGCCACACTGGAACTCGGCAAGCCTTTGTCTTCACTGACCCATGAGGACTTGTTGGTCTATCAGCGCTTTTTGGCCGATCCCCAACCGGCTGAGCGCTGGGTGATGAAAGCGGGACGAAAATGGTCGCGGTTTGATCCGGATTGGCGCCCTTTTGCTGGCCCCCTCGCACCAACCAGCCAGCGGCAGGCAATCATCATCCTGAATACGATGTTTTCCTGGCTGGTGAATGCCGGCTATCTGGCCGGTAATCCGTTGTCCTTATCACGTCAGCGGCAACGCAAGGCCAAGCCGCGGATTACCCGCTTCCTCGATGACGAACTGTGGCTTGAGGTTAAAACGGCCATTGAAACCATGCCCCGTGAAACCGACCGGGAACGCGAACATTTTTATCGCGTCCGCTGGCTGTTTTCCTTGCTCTACATCTGTGGTCTGCGCATTTCCGAGGTCATTGAAAACACCATGGGAGCATTCTTCTGCCGACGTGACTCTGAAGGTGAGGAACGGTGGTGGCTGGAAGTCACTGGCAAGGGCGACAAGACGCGTTTGGTTCCGGCAACGGCGGAACTCATCGTGGAGTTGTCCCGCTACCGTCGTGAAAATGAGCTATCCCCCTTCCCTCTTCCTGGCGAGCCCACTCCCCTCCTCCTTCCTATTGGCAGAAAACAACGCTCACTGACCCGTAGCGCCGTTCATCTGATCATCAAAGAAGTATTTTCCCGAACTGCAACGCGAATGCGCGAGAGAGGTTCCGAGTTTGAGCGTTTAGCCAATCTGATCGAAGATGCATCGGCGCACTGGATGCGGCATACCGCCGGGTCCAATATGGCTGATGCGATGGATCTTCGGCATGTGCGCGATAACTTGGGACATAGCTCAATCTCGACCACCAATACCTATCTTCATACGGAAGATGATCAGCGTCACAAAGAGACCGAAGCGAAACACCGACTCGGTTGGTGAGTGGCATATTTCCAGCCATCGGCTTTGGCAGCCATTCGAGATCTCCAACCTAAACAGCCGCTTTTCAATTGGAAAGCTGACATTAGTGTAACCGGTGGGATTCAGGCTAGCATGCCGGATAAATGTAATCAAACGCCGAAACGGGTACATTCCGTTGCGGGGGGAAGTTGGCACATGCACGAAACTATATGTCTTCATTGCGGAAAAGCCTTCGAGATCGACGAAGCTGGTTACGCGGATATCGGCGTCTCGACATGCCAGATTAAGGGATGAAAGTATTCACTTGAGTACAGACTAGGGAGACAGGCATTGGCGATGCGAATTGCCCCTTTCAGATCACAGCATCTCGAAGCCGCCTGCCGCGTGCTCGCCGATACCGAGCACGGCCTGAGCGGCTCGCAGATCGAGCGTCTGCTGCGCGAAATCGAGATTGCCGACACGTCGCCGGGCATGACCAAGTGGAAGCGATTGTTCAACGCGCTGGCCGGCGCGCAGAACCAGCACCGAGTCGGCAACCATCTCATCATGTTCATCAATCGCGCGATGAACCCGGTGAACTACGCTCGCGATCCGGCGACGTTTGTATGGCGGCGCAATGAACTCAATGTTGTCCTTGCTTTCTCCGGTTTCTACGTACGCGAAGACGGTAAGGTCGGGCACGCTGACAAGGCCACAACGCTCGATGCCGCGCGCGCCCGCGCAGGGCGACTCAAGGCAGCGCTGGAAAGCCGCGTCGTCCACGCGGAAGTGCTGAACTACTGTCGCGCCGAGCTACTGGACGAAAACTATTATCATGCCGTGTTCGAGGCAACGAAAGGCGTAGCGGAGCGGATTCGCCAGCTCTCGGGCCTGTATGGTGACGGTGCCGACTTGGTGAACAAGGCATTCACAGGCCAGCAACCTGTTCTCGCCTTGGGACCACTCACCACTGAGTCCGAGAAGAGCGAGCAGAAAGGTTTTGCCAACCTGTTGATCGGCCTGTTCGGCGCAGTCCGCAATCCGCTGGCCCATGCACCGAAGACGAATTGGCCCATGTCCGAACAGGACGCACTGGACATCCTGACGTTGGTATCACTGATTCATCGCAAGCTGGATGGCACCACAAAAGTAGTTGCCGTATCGCCATAAGGGAAAGACAAGAATGGACGAGGCAATCGTAGTCTTCTCTCGAAAAGGGATCTTCCAGACCACGATCGCTGCGCGCGACGTTCGCAGCCGGGAACATGCGCGCAAGCTGTGGCCCCTAGTGTCTCCCGGCGCATCGCGGCAGATGGTGACATGGGTCAGCCCCTCCTTTGAGAGCGGGAAGTTGCGTCGGCGATCCCACTTCCGCGTGCTTCCTACCCAGCACACCTTTAATCCCAAAGCGCACTTCGACGACGAAGAAGCCAGCCGGTGGCGTTCCGTACAGGAAAGCCCCGAACACCGGCAGGCGAAAGAACTGGTCGCGAACGAACTCTCCCGACGCTTGAATGCTGGGCTTGCGATGCCGTGGGCGTTCAAGGATGTGGATGCCTCGGACTATCCGCTGGAAGGCAACTTGTTGCTCGGTGCCGACCGGGTGGCAACCGAGCATCCCCTGGAGACGCCATTCGGCAGCAGATTCCGACTCGACGTTGCTGTACTCGGGCCGCCGGTCCAGGCCGAGCCAATGGTGCTGGGCGGCGTTGAAATCGAACTCGGCCACGCTTTCGACGGGCGCAAGGCGTTGATCGGGAAATCACTCGGGTTCCCTATCATCTCTATCGACATCACTGAGATGACGCTGGCCGAACTCACGCCCGAATGGGCACAGCGGGTATTGACCGCGACCACGCTGAGCCACGAGCAAGGACGCCGGCAGACCTACATCTATCTCCACGACCTGCTGTACCCCCTCTACGCGCAATTGCCAGCGTTTCTCGACGACGAGCAGCGGCATCAGTTCCTTGTGTTTGCCGACGATGAGACCCTGAACAAGTTGGTGCGCTGGATGAACCTGCTCGCCGAAAAGCTGGAGTACCCGAAGGGTACGGTCGCCGTTGCCCTGGTCAATGGCAAGAACGAACAGTCGCGAAAGATGCTGGAACGCGCGGGACAAGTCGTTGGCCCCGACTGGAGTGAGTTCAACGGCCAGCGATGCCTGCGGCTGACTCTGCCGCGTCCCAAAGGTCCGGCCGATCTTCAGGCCCATCGCTTCCACATGACGATGGCGCGCATCCTGCTGTCGCACACTGATGCGCTTGTTGGATACAAGTATTGCAACGGCGTGGACAACAACCACCCCGAAGAGGACGTTTGGGTTGCGCATCGCTGGATCGCCGACCTGAAAACCTATACCCAGCACCGCGTATTGCCGAAGCGTCTGGCCGAACCGATCAACAGGTTGATCGCGGTAGTTTCGGACCTACATCGCAATCACTTGGCTGCAAGCCAAGAAACGTGGTCACCTTGACACCTCATTCGCTCCTAGAGGTCGGTCACGGCAGACGACAAGGCACGCGCACTTAGAGGCCCAGCGGCACGACCACTCGTCTGGAAAATTCACGATCTGATTGCCTCAGGCTAGCGCCTTGCATGTCAGCCCTTACAGCAATCGGCGGCACGGCCTTGCGCTTCTTGGCGGTCTCCTCCGACCGTTTGTGCATCTTTGCACGCCAGTTCTTCTTTGCCAAGATGTTTGTAAGCAGTTCGGCCGGGTCAGGAACAGCAAAGCCACCGATCATCACTTTGCCATGAACGTAGTCGGAGCACTTACTCATTCCCGCGTTGACCTGAGCATTGTCCTCATCGTCCACACTCACACAGACAAGCCGCTGTGAATCCACGCCTATTCGGAAGCGGAGAATGACTTCGCGCTGGAGGATTTCCTCCACTGCTCGTTCCCATTACCCTCGCAACATCTAGGCATGCAGGATGACGAAAGACAACCGAGCAGTGAATCAGCCTCCAAGTTCCCAGTATCCGCTCGCGGTTGCGTTACGGGTATTGACAATGGGATACTCAAGAATCAGGGTCTTTCTCCACTATGCGACTCGCTCCAGAGAGGTGTCATGAAGCTCGCCCGACTTCGCTTGTCAAACTTCCGATCATTTGGTCCCGAACCAACCAGTATTGAGCTGGACAATATGACGTTCTTGCTCGGACCCAATGGAGCGGGGAAGACGGCCGTACTCCTGGCGCTTGCTCGTATGTTCAGCCTGGATCCGGCACAGCGCCGAATTAAGCGATCCGACTTCCACGTTCCATCCGATGAGGGTCCCGAGAATGTACCGGACCGACGGGAACTGTGGGTTGAAGTGGATTTCGAATTTCCCGAACTGGTTCACGAGAATGACGATGGAGGAGATCTCCCGTCGGTTCCCGGCAACTTTGCCCACATGCAACTGGTTGCAGAAAATGGACCCGCCCAAGTCCGCTTCCGGCTCAAGGCAACAATTGATCAAGATGATGATATTGATGAGGCCTTTACCTACGTCATCAGCGAAGACGCAGACGGGACGCCGCTTGAGGAAAGTCGTGTATCGAAGCAAGATAGGAGTGCCATCCAGATTCACTACCTTCCCGCGCGTCGCGACCCTGCGGATCACATCTCTTACTCTGCAAATGCATTGCTCGGGCGGGCTCTGCGGGCTGCAGACTGGAATGCTGAGCGCGAGGAGATTAGGGTCCTGACGGAACAGATAAGCGCCGAACTCACGGACAATGCGGCTATCGCCGGGATTGCCACCGCGCTGACCGAGCAATGGGGCGGCCTGCACAAGGGCGCCTATTACGCCAATCCATCGGTCTCTTTCAGTCGAAACGAGATCGAGAACCTTCTTCGCCACCTGAGCGTCGGATTCACGCCGGGCCACGGCGAGTCGATTGTTGACTTCGCCAGACTCAGCGATGGTCAGCAGTCTCTCCTCTACGTTTCGCTGGTGCTTGCCATGCACAATATTGGCAGCAAAGTCCTGAGCGGCGAGTTGGCCGAGGCATTCGACATCGACAAGTTACGACCTGCCATCTTCTCGCTCATCGCCATCGAGGAGCCGGAGAACAGTCTTTCGCCACACTATCTCGGCCGCATCGTAAGAACGCTGACGGCGTTCGCCGAAGGACAGGACAGCCAAGCTCTGGTGGCAACGCACTCACCCTCGTTACTGCGGCGGGTCCCGCCGGAGTCCGTTCGATACCTCCGACTGAGCGCAGCGCGGACCACTCTCGTCAAAAGCATCGAACTTCCGGAGGACGAGTCAGCACAGAAGTTTGTCCGCGAAGGCGTCCAGGCCTTCCCGGAACTGTATTTCTCGCGTCTTGTCGTCCTGGGCGAAGGGGATAGCGAACAGGTCGTTCTGCCCCGCCTGCTCGAAGCGCGAGGCATCCTCGCTGACGATGCGTCGATTTCTGTCGCGCCGCTCGGTGGCCGACACGTCAATCACCTCTGGCGTCTCCTTAACGGGCTTGGCATCCCACATGTCACTCTTCTTGACCTGGATGTCGCGCGCCATCAGGGCGGTTGGGGTCGAATCAAGTACGCCGCCAAGCAGTTGCTGAACTACGCCGACATCGATGGCAACGACCTGACGCAAGGGGAGATCAACGGCATTCCCGCGTGGGACTCCGACGACGGAGTCATCGTTGACGACCAGGGCTGGATTGCACGACTGGAAGAGCTCGGCGTCTTCTTCTCTGCTCCGCTCGACCTCGACTTCATGATGATGACGCACTACCCAGAGGCATACCGCGTTGACGACGACGAGTTGGCTGTACCTGACGAAGACACGGTCAAGGCCGTGCTGGGTAAGAACCACGATGTGTTGGGGGGGCAATACACCGACGAGGAACAGACCTACCTCGATGCGTACCACCGCAGATTCAAGCTGGATAGCAAACCAACCTGGCACATTCGGGCGATAGCGGGCATGGATGACGACGATTTGGTCCAGGCCATGCCCGAAGTGATTGGCCGCATGTTCGATTCCATTGCGGAGAAGCTGGCGGGCCTGCCCGAATGATCGCTGTAGAACAGTGGTCGCCCGCAGACGGTCTTTCCCTTGAGCCGAATGCGCTTACAGCGGCGAAGGAGATCGATCGCAACCTCGCTTTGACGGCAGGCCCTGGAGCGGGGAAGACTGAAATGCTGGCGCAGCGCGCCGATTTTTTGCTGCGCACAGGAATTTGCCGGTACCCCAAACGTATCCTGGCGATCTCGTTTAAGGTCGACGCTAGCCAGAACCTGAAAGCACGTGTCAGAAAGCGCTGCGGACCGGAACTGGCGGCACGCTTCGATAGCCACACGTTTCATGCATTCGCGAAACGCATCATCGACCGCTTCAGGCTGGTCCTCACCGGACAGGATGCACTTGATCCGGACTATGAGGTCGGTCCACGCCGTGTCCAAAAACGATCAATCACGTTCAACGATATGGTGCCCCTCGCGGTTAAGATCGTGCAGTCAAGCCAGATCGCACGCAACGCAATAAGACAAACCTACAGCCACGTCTTCCTCGATGAGTTTCAGGACTGCACTGACGTGCAGTACCAGCTCATCAACGCGTGCTTTCAAGGCACGAGTGTTAGGCTGACGGCAGTAGGAGACACGAAGCAGAGGATCATGGGATGGGCCGGTGCGCTTGAGGGGATTTTTGAGACCTACGCGGAGTATTTCGAGGCCCACTCACTAAACCTCTATCAAAACTTCCGGTCTGCGCCGAGGCTCCGCCGAATGCAGAACGCGATGGTGCGCGTCATGGATCCCCACGCCGCGCTGGACGATGACGACCTGCCAGGCGATGCGGGCGAGATCAATGTGCTGCACTTTGATAACGATAATGACGAGGCGAATGCTCTCGCGGACGCCGTGAGCGGCTGGATCGACGACGAAGATGTTGATCCTTCGGAGATTGCGATACTGGTTAGCAAGCAGCAGAACCTTTACGGCCAAAAGCTGCGTGCCGCGCTTGACGCGCGAGATGTGCCCTTTCGGGACGAGGATGAAGACCAGAATCTGGCATCGGAACCTGTCGCAAACCTCATCGTAGACTTCCTTCTCGTCGCCTCAGGGCAGCGACAACCCGCTCCCTATCGACGACTTCTAGACCTTGTTGTTTTCGGACGGGAGTTCGATCCGGAAAGCGAGTATCAGGCGCGTTCCCGGTGGAATCGCTTCGTTTCGGAAGTCCGGCAGAGGATCGCGATAGGCGAGACCGACCTTGCAGACTTCGACGGCCTCCAAGCCATCGTTAACGAGTTGCTCGATATCGTTGGGCGTGATGCCGTAATTGGGCTTTCACCCGCCTACGCGCAGGGAAACTACTTGCAGCAGCAAATCGATGCGACGACTGGCCGCGCGTACGAATTGCTATCCGGTGGAGGGGATGTGGCTGCGGTCCTTGCCTCCTTTTCGGGAGACCGCGCCGTACGCATCATGTCGATCCACAAGAGCAAAGGCCTGGAGTTCGACACCGTCGTGGTGTTTGGCGTTGAGAAGCAGACATTCTGGGGCGAAGAGGAAGCTGAGCGCTCCGCATTCTTCGTCGGCATCTCGCGTGCCAAGCGTCGCTTGGTCCTGACGGTTTGTGAAAGTAGAGAGCGACCGAATGGGGCCGGTCGCTGGCAGATTGTCAGGACCGAACAAGACGAGTTCGTAGGGTACGCGACTCCCTACCTCTAGCTAGCTTTGGAATTAAGGGGGTAACCATTCAGCGTATTGCCGCCTGATTCCCCTCCCCTTTGCCGTTTGACATTATCGCCCTCAGAGCATGGCTTTCTTACTTTGTTCCTAAGGCGCATTGCAGATGCCATCTATCTCTGTCACTACGCGTTCTATTCGCTCGTAAAGCTCTTGGGCCTGTTTAACAGTTATCCTGTTTTGGGGAAGATGTGTATGTATTCCACCAGCATGGTCTTCTGGGTATAGGAGACGATTGCGCATTGCCGAAACACTGATCACCAATTTTGTTATTTCCAACTCAAGCTTTCTGTTGCCTTGTTGGCTTGCCGCCTGAACGAATCGTTGAAGTTTTTTGGGATGAGAAACACCCTGCCCAACTGAAAGCCCATGCAAGAGTGACAAAGCACATCCAGTTGACTCAAGGGCATGATAGGCTAGAAAAGCCTTCTTTTCATGGACCTGTGACTTTAGCAATTTCGCCGCTAACAAAGCACGTTTTGCAACAATCTGATAATCACCGGTGGTTGGCATAAACGAATGCTCCTTGCATAGCCATATACCTAGCTTGAAGCGGGTGAGACTGCTTCAAGCCTATATTTCTTGCGAGTCGAATTGGCTCCACCAAGGCTAGCACCCCTGACTTCATGTAGTACCTAGCTAGTGCTTCTTCTGCACCTCGGATGGCACCGTAATCCGTTCCGGTCGTGGTCAGAGTATAGAGACGAATCCATTCTGGCCTCTTCTTAGGGGGGCTAGCAGGACAAATCCCCACGATGCCATTAATAACTTTGGCGGGCTTTTTATTCTCGAGAAACTCCATGAGATCAATCAAAGTGTCGCCAAAATGGCCCATATTTGCTGTCAGTATTGAGTCTCTGTCTTTAAATCGAAGGAAATCTTTCCAATCAGTCATGGCTAATCTCTATATAAAACGCCCATTGCATATTATACACATGGCGTATTTTCCTTAAAACCGATGAAGCTGACGCAGAGTTCCCCTGAGCAGCAGATGATATTGATTCCACCCAATGTTTGCTGACCTAGACTCTGTTTGACATTATTGCCCGGAGGACGCCTCCTCGGTCTGAGCTACTTTAGAGTATTCTCCATGCATTAAAGTATTTTTGATTGATCTCCATGGCTACACCATCATTACCAGGCGAATCGCGCATTGCGCTCCTTGTTGATTGCGACAACACCTCACCAGAAATTCTGGAGTTTGCGCTTAAGGTCGTCGCTCAGTTTGGACGTGTCGTTCTTCGGCGCGGATACGGTAACCACACGACCCTGGCAAACAAGTGGCAAGAAGCCCTAGTTCGCTTAGCTTTCACCCCATGCCTCCAGTATCAGTATGCATCTGGGAAAAATACCGCCGACATTGCTCTGGCTCTTGATGCCATGGAGGCGATGTTTGATCACCGTGCCGACAGTTTCTGCCTGGTTACCAGCGATTCGGATTTTGCCTACTTGTGTCGCAAGCTACGGGAGCGAGGTGCCACCGTTTGTATCGTTGGTGAAGCCAAGACACCGGATGCCCTTCGGAATGCCAGCGATCAATTTTTCGAGTGGCAACCGGCAGCCGTTGCCGATGTTGCTGATCAGATTGGCACAAAAGTAGCACCGGCCAAAGCTGATCCAGCAAAATCGGCGGCTAAGGCGGCCGTGAAACGGAGACCAAAGTTCATTATCGAAGCAGTCTCGTTAATGACCAGCGACACCTCTGAAGGCAAGGTTGGGCTGGGGGCACTCGGCCAGTATTTGAAACGAACCGACCCGGGCTTTTCACCCATGACCTATGGACATTCTGGTTTGCTCGACATGCTGAAGGCCTACGATCTATTAGCACTAAAAAAGGAAGATGGTGGTCATTACACGGTCAGCCTCAATAAGCAGGCTGTAGTAGATTCCTGATGAGCTACTTGTCCTTGAATTTTTTCGCGGCTGAGCGCCGCAAGCCACTCGGCAAATTAATTGTTTCTTGAAAGCCGCACCGGCTGCCGAATCTCCTATCCCTAAGCAGAGTTGGGCAATACTACTCAGCGTACCGATATCGGGCGTTTCAGAAGGTTTTTCGGGCGGGCGGCTAGCTTCGAGTCAATATGTCTTGGGGTTATATGATGGGAGGGAGCTTGTGAGTGCTGAACTTATCAACTTCTTGAAAGCGCAGGCCATTGCAGCGGCACATGCAATACACGAGCAAATGTCAGGAGAAATTCTGATTTTTGACGACAGCAAAACCATCACGCAGTCCGTGGGCGCGGTCTATGGATTGGTTGTCGAACTGAATGACCAAGAGCTTGAAGCCCTTATTGGCGAGCTTCCGAGGAGGAAGAAACCTCGCGCGCATGCGCCGCTATTCGGCAGCTTTTACCCGCTCTATTGGGGTAAAGACATAAATCCCGGATCGCGCATCAGAGCGCACGTCCAGAACCACGCGAGCACCGGGAACGCGAGGCTTGAGACTTACGCTGGCCTGCGAGGGAAGCCCATCCACTATGCGGTGGTATGGGTTTCTGGCTATGAGCATTTTGAAAGCCGACTGCACACCAGCTTCCCTCCGATCCTTGGTCAAGGCCGGCGTGGTAAAACATCTGATCTGGTTAGTGTGCTGGCTTAGCTTTGCTCAGCCTCGGGCTCCCTCTTCGGCGGATGGCCTCGGCGTTTGGGAACCTTCTCAGGGCCTTTGACGAAAGATTCCGAGATAGCCTCTAAAACCGCTTCCGGATCGCCGTGCTCGACCAGCAGGGCAAATTCCTGCGCTTTCTCGTTGCCCTCTTGCGTTAATACGACCACACGACGAACAATATCCACGCAGTCTTCTTGCAACCGATTCTATCTGGAGGCCCAAGGTCTGCTTTGGCCAAATATTGGTACGTGACTCTCTTGCCCTAGCCTGTTTGACATTATCCCCCTAGCGCTCAATCTTCGACGGTGAAATGCACCGAGCCGTATTCAGGGCACCAGTCAAATCTAAGCAAAGTGAGGCGAATGAGCGCCGCCCTATAGCCTCTGGTAACGCCCAATCCCATTATTGAAGGATCTGTCTAAGGCGTCCTATTAAAGAGGACGGCTTGCCAAGGCCCTACCCAAAAAATTGCAATAGAATAGAAAGTAGTGAAGTCGGAATTTCTGAAACACAGGCCTTGTAGGGAATGAATTTCCGCAAGTTCGACAAAATGGTCCATGCCTGGTCCTGGCCAGGGGCACTGGGCATACGCAATTACGGGAGCCGGCCCATGTATTTCAATCGTTTCCACAGCATTGCCGCGGTAGTGTTGTCCAGTACGCTGGCGTTCTCTAACGCAGCCAGCGCCGCCGGCCGCACTTCCTGCCCGCCGCTGCTGCAACATACCTTTCCGCGATTGCAAGACGATCAACCGCAGTCGCTTTGCCAGTACACCGGCAAAGTGTTGTTAGTCGTAAATACGGCAAGCTATTGCGGTTTCACGGGCCAATACGCCGGTCTGGAAGCGCTGTATGCACGCCACAAGGACCAGGGTCTGGTGGTGCTCGGTTTTCCTTCCAACGACTTCAAGCAGGAAACCGGCAGCAACCAGCAAATCGGGGCTTTTTGCCAAAATACCTTTGGCGTGAAATTCCCGATGTTTGCCAAGAGCTCGGTCAAGGGGGCGCAGGCGTCGCCCTTTTACCGACAACTGGCCGCTGCCACCGGCAAAGAGCCGGGCTGGAACTTCTATAAGTACCTGATCGGGCGCGACGGCAAGGTGGCGAGCGCTTATTCGAGCATGACCGGCCCAGCAAACAAGGGCTTGCAGCAGGAGATCGACCGACTGCTGGCGCAGCCGGCACCCGCAGGGCAGTGATGGCCGCCCGCCTCGCTCACGGCGGGTAGCAATGTTGGGTATCATGATCTGACCGTCCAGGACTGGACATGAAGAAGACTGCCAACCCATGAGTACCCTTTTCGCTCCCATCGAACTTGGAACGCTGACACTGCCCAACCGTATCGTGATAGCGCCGATGTGCCAGTATTCGGCACAGGACGGCAATGCCACATCCTGGCACCTGATGCACCTGGGCCAGCTGGCGCTTTCCGGCGCCGGCATGCTGATCATCGAGGCTACCGCCGTTGAGGCAGAGGGCCGCATTTCGGCGCAAGATCTCGGCCTGTGGTCAGATGAGAACGAGCAGGCGCTGGCGTCCACGCTGGCGCAAGTGCGCCGGCATTCGGCCATGCCGATTGCAGTGCAGCTGGCGCATGCCGGCCGCAAGGCATCCACTGTTCCACCCTGGCTGGGCGGGCAGCTGCGCCCGTCTGGCGAAGGCGGCTGGCGCACGTGGGCGCCCTCGGCCTTGCCTTTCACTCCCGGCAATGAAGCGCCGCAGGCGCTGGATGCGGCTGGCCTTGTGCGCATTCGCCAGGCCTTTGCTGCGGCCGCGGCGCGCGCGGCCCGTATCGGCATCGATGCCATCGAAGTCCATGGCGCGCATGGATACCTGCTGCACCAGTTCCTTTCGCCGCTTTCTAACCGGCGTGACGATGCCTATGGCGGGTCGCTGGAAAATCGCATGCGTTTTCCCTTGGAAGTATTCGAGGCGGTGCGTGCAGCCTTTCCGGCCGGCCGGCCGGTCGGCATCCGCGTCTCGGCAACCGACTGGGTCGAAGATGGCTGGGATATCGAGCAAACTTTGGCATTTGCCGCCGCTCTGAAAGTGCGCGGCTGCGATTTTCTGGACGTGTCCACCGGCGGGCTGTCGCCACAGCAAAAAATTTCCCTAAGCCCGGGTTACCAGGTGCCGTTCGCGGAAAGATTGAAGCGGGACGTCGGCATGCCGACCATTGCCGTCGGCCTGATTACCGAAGCACGGCATGCCGAGTCCATCGTCGCCAGCGGCCAGGCCGACATGGTGGCGCTGGCGCGCGGCATCCTGTACGACCCGCGCTGGCCTTGGCATGCGGCCGCCGAACTGGGCGCGCAAGTGGATGCGCCGCCGCAGTACTGGCGTTGTCAGCCGCGCGAGCTCAAGGCGCTGTTTCGCGACGCCCGGATCAGCTAGGGTGCGGGCGCCAGCGGCGCGGTTTCACCCTGCAGCAAAAATTCGCAAAAATGACGCGCCGGCGCGTCCGGCAAGAGGTCCTCGCGGCTGATCACGTACAGGTCCTTGTGCAGTGCGCCGCCTTCGAGGGGAATTGCCCGCAGACTGCCATCGCGGTTTTCATCGGTCACGGCGGCCGCCATCACGAGCGAGATGCCGAGTCCGGCCCGCACCGCATGCTTGACCGCTTCGGTGCTGCCAAGTTGCATGGCGATCCCGATGTTGCGCGCATCGTCGCCGAAATAGGACTGCAGCAGCCGCCCTGTGCCGCTGCCGGCTTCGCCGCCCAGTAGCGCCTGCCCGCACAGCCAGTTGCGTGGAATGCTGGTGCGCCCGGCCCAGGGATGGTCGGGCGGCACGATGACCTGCAATTCCTCGCGATGCCAGACGGTGGCGGTAAAGCCGGGGCGTGGATCCCACCATTCCATGATGGCGACGTCGATCTCGAAATTCTGCAGTTGCTCGGCGATGCGGTTGTTGCTGCCAATAGCTATCTGGAGCTTGTGCGCAACGCGGTCGCGGTAGGCGCGCAGACGCGGCTGCAGCAAGTAGGTGCCGGTATTGGAACTGGCGCCGATGCTGAGGACTGTCTTGTCGAACAAGGCTTGCGCGCGGGCGCCGGCGCGTACCAGATGTTTAGCGTAGGGCAGGAATGAAGTGCCTTCCGGCGTCAGTGTGCAGCCGGCATTGCTGCGCTGGATCAGCGCCACCTTGAGCGATTGCTCGAGCCGCTTGATATGTTGCGTGACGGCCGGTTGCGACTGGCCAGTCTGCCTGGCCGCCTCGCGGAATCCCCCCTGATTTGCGACCGCAAGGAATGTGGCGACGCACTCCAGGTTGATCATGTCGCCGTCTTCCTGCCGGGACGGTTGATGGCGCCGGCAGGCGCCTCGCCATTGAGCGCCTGGATAATGTTGCAGGCGGCCTGACGTTCGATCTCCAGGCGCACTTCGGCAACGGCCGAACCGAGGTGCGGCGTGAAAAAAGTTTGTGCAGGATTGTCCAGCAAGGCTTGCGGAATGGCGCGCGGCCGGTCTGGCCGTGCCCATTCTTCCAGCTCGAACACGTCGGCGGCATAGCCGGCAAGGCGGCCGCTGGCGAGCGCTGCAACGACTGCGGCTTCATCGACCACCGAGCCGCGGCAGGCATTCACCAGGTAGCTTCCCGGACGCATCCTGGCGAGCGTGTCAGCATTGATCAGGTGCAGGGTCTCCGGCGTCATCGGCAGCATCGGCACGATGAAATCGCTGGCGGCCAGCAATTCATCGAGTTCGACTTGGCGCGCATTCCATTGCGCAGACTGTTCGGTCGGCAGGGCAACGTGGTCGCAATACAGAATCTGCATGTCGAAGCCAGCCAGCCGCTGTGCGATGGCGCGGCCGACCGCACCCATGCCGATGATGCCGATCGTACGCCCGGTGAGCCCCGTGCCGTACAGCTGCGGGAGCCACCCCTGAAAGCCGCTGCTGCGGATCTGGCGGTCACCTTCCAGCATGCGGCGTGTTAACCCGAGCAGCAGGCCGATGGTCAGTTCCGCGGTCGGGATGGTCAGCAGGTCGGGCACGATGGAAAACCAGATGCCGCGGCGGGTGCAGGCGGCGACGTCGAAGTTGTCATAACCCTTGAGCGCCGCGCCGACGATTTTCAGTTGCGGGCAGGCTTGCAGGAAGGCGTCGTCGATACTGTCGGGCATGAAGACCATGATGGCTTGCGCATCGCGCGCGCGCGCCAGCACTTCTTCGCGCGGCAGGGTGTCGCGCGAAGTATTGGGAATGACTTCGGCAACGCCTTGCAGCAGTTCGATGATTTCCGGATGCACCCAGTGGGTGAGCACGACTTTGGGTTTCATGTAACGATTTCCGTAAATGATTTACTTGAAGGTGCGGCGCAGGAAGGCGCTCAGGGCGTCGACCAGGCTCACCATGACGAGGATGACGATCAGGATTGCCGAGACATCCGTGTATTGCATGATGCGCAGCGATCCCATCAGTTCGAAGCCGATGCCGCCGGCGCCGACCATGCCCATGACCGTCGAGGCGCGGAAGTTGTATTCCCAGCGGTAGATCGCTGTATCGGCCATCTGCGGCAAGACTTGCGGCAGGATGCCGTGGAAGATCACCTGCAGCGGGCTGCAACCGGCGGCGCGCGCGGCTTCCACCGGCGCGCGGTCGGCATGTTCGATGGCTTCGGCAAAGAACTTGCCGACCATGCCCACCGAATGCAGGCCAAGCGCCAGCACGCCCGGCAGCGCGCCGAAGCCGACTGCAGCGACGAACACGATGCCCATGATGAGTTCAGGGATCGAGCGCAAGCCGTTCAGCAGGCCCCGGGCGCATTGGTAGACCAGCGGATGCGGCGTGGTATTGCGCGCTGCCAGCACCGCCAGTGGCAGCGACAGCAGCACCGCAACCGCCGTGCCGGCCACGCTCATGGCCAGGGTGTCGAGCAGTGGCTTGACCCAGGAGCCGGCCTGGCTGAAGTTCGGCGGAAACATCTCGCCGACCAGTGACGCCAGGCTGGGGATCCCTTCGCCCAGGCGTTCGGCGTCGAACAGGCCAACGTAATACCAGCAAGCGATGACGATTGCCAGCACGGTGGCCAGGGAGACCATCGAGCGGTTCCAGGCGCGCTGCCGGCGGTCCAGCAGCGGTGCGAATTGAGCGTGCATGAAGACTCCTGATTGCTTGTGCGATGTGTGCCTAGAACTTGGACAGATCCAGCTTGAGCAGCGTGCCGAGATTGCGCACGACATCGTATTCCTTGTCGCTGATCGGGCCGAAGCCGTCGGCTTTGAATGGCTTCAGCACGGCCGGGTCATTCAGGCCCAGGAAAGCGGCGCGGATCTTTTCCTTCAGCGCGGCATTCAGGTTGGAGCGCATGGTCCACGGGTACTGCGGAAAGGGCTTGGATTCGACCAGCACCTTGACCTTGTTGGCGTCGATGATGCCGCGCTGGACCAGCGATTCGAAAATCGGCTTGGACAGGCCGCCCGCCTGCGCGTGGCCATTCTGCACGGCGATGGCGACGGCGTCATGGGCGCCGACGAAGTGTTCCTGGTAATTCTCGCCGGCTTTCAAGCCATTTTCCGCCAGCATCGATTTCGGGATCAGGTGGCTGGAGGTCGAGGCCTTGTCGCCATAAGCAACGTTCTTTTTTGCGATGTCGGCAATGCCGTTGATGCCGGCGCCGGTATTGATGACCAGGACCGACTGGTAAGTGGTGCTGCCTTTTTGCTTGATCGCGGCGAAGGCTTCGATTTCGCTCTTCTGCCGGGCCAGCACATAGGACAGCGGGCCGAAGTAAGCCAGATCCAGGCGGCCATGGCGCATCGCCTCGATCATCGAGGAGTAATCGGTGGTGACGATCAGTTCAATCTTCTTGCCCAGCGTTTTTTCCAGATACTCTTCCAGCGGCTTGTTGTTCTTGATGACGGTCGAGGCATTTTCATCCGGCAGCAGGGCCACTTTCAGGGTGTCCGGATCCGGATTGGGCGCAGCATGCGCGACGGCGCCCAGAAGGGCAAGCGAGGCCAGGCTAATGGCGGCAAACAGTTTCTTCATAATGCTTCCTTTGCGGTTGCGATGGGAAAGGGAAAACGGACGGTGGCAGCGACGTCTGCCGGCGGCGTGCCCGCCGCCTTGTGCTCGTACAGGGCGGCGGCTTGCGCCGGTGTCAGGGCATCCGGTGTGGCGTCGAACACGAGACGTCCGTGTGCCAGGCCAACGATGCGGTCAGCATACTTGCGGGCAAGTTCGACCTGGTGCAGGCTGATGACCGCCGAGATGCCGTCTTCCTTGCAGATACGGTGCAGCAGCGACAGGACTTTGTCGGCGCTGACGGGATCGAGGCTGGCCACCGGTTCGTCGGCAAGAATCAGGCGTGGTCGCTGCGCCAGGGCGCGGGCGATGCCGACGCGTTGCTGCTGGCCGCCGCTTAACTGGTCCACCCGCGTCAGCGCCTTGTCCAGCAAGCCGACACGCTCCAGGCATTGCAACGCAAATTCCTGTTCGGCGCGCGGCAACGGAAACAGGCTGCGCAGGGTCGAGTGGTAACCGAGACGTCCCATGAGCACGTTTTGCAGGGCCGGGAGGCGGCCGATCAGTTGATGCTGCTGGAAAATCATGCCTGTCTGACGGCGGTGCATCTGCAGCGTCTTGCGGTCCTGGAGGGGGCCGTGTCCGTCGACGCGGACCTCGCCGGCATGCGGGGTGTGCATCAGGTTCAGGCAGCGCAGGAGGGTTGATTTGCCGGCACCGGAGGCGCCCAGCAAAACGGTAAACTGGCCCTGGCAGAAGTCCAGGGTGGTTGGATGCAGGGCAACAAGATTGCCGAATTGCACCGATACTTTGTGCAGATGAATCATGGCGAGTCCTTCGTTGGTTTCGCAATCAAACTGCGATGACGATTACAAAATCGAATTGCCAGGCCATGGTAGGGGGGCTGTGTTACCTGCGCGTGACGAACCGATGAAGAATCTGTGACATCGCCACCGGCGGCACCATTTTTAACTGGGTAAGCGGATTAAATGGTTGATCTTACCTTTGCATGAGAGTGAGACAGACCGGCATCTCATCGGATTATCTGGTTGATGCTTCACCTACTGCTGGTGCATGTTTCCTTCGCTAATTCCAGCAAGAACCCCACACGCCTCAACTTCCCGGTCATCGTTGCAACTCGCTCTCAGTGAAACGAGTTGTTTCTCAAGCGCTTGCAGAGCGGTTATCTGCGACCGCACATGAGAGATGTGATCATCGAGCAAGGCGTTGACGGCGGTACAAGGCTGATGAGGGTCGTCCTGATAGCTCTGTAGTTCGTGAATCTCAGCCAGTGACAGGCCCAGGATTCTGCAGCGACGGATGAAGGCCAGCCAAGCACGAGAAACACGAGAAGCATGAGAAGACCGAAGGCAAGCCAGAGGTGAAGCCGGAAGCCAAGCCGGCACCTCAAGCCCCGGTTGCCAAGTGAGTCTTGCTGTCTGGTAATACCGTAATCTCGTAGTCCCGCAGAACCCCTCGGCGTCCAAAACCGAGGGGTTTTGTTATTCTGCCGGGCATGTGTGCCCACTATGATCCGCAGACCGATCCTGCCCAGCTGAAAGCCTATTTCGGCGTTCACGACCTGCCACTCGGCCTGAAACCCAGCCTGTGGCCCGGGTATCACGGCCCTTTCCTGCGCAAACATGAGTTTGCCGATGTCGGCGACGAAGCGGTTCCGTTCCGGGAATTACTGGTCGGCTCGTTCGGTCTGATTCCTCACTGGGCAAAAGATACGACGATTGCCCGCAACACCTACAACGCACGCTCGGAAACGGTGCATGAGAAACCGTCGTACCGGGATGCCTGGCGTCTGGCTCGGCACTGCATCATTCCGGCCGAAGCGTTCTATGAACCCGACTGGCGCACTGGCCGTGCAGTGCCAACCCGGATTTCCCGCGCCGATGGCAAACCGATGGGGATTGCCGGGCTGTGGTCGATCTGGAAGAACCCGGGTGGCGAAACGACCTACAGCTACACGATGCTGACGATCAATGCAGACCAGCATCCACTCATGCGCCAGTTTCATAAACCTGACGATGAAAAGCGGTCCATCGTGATCCTGCATGAGCAGGACTACGATGGCTGGCTCCAGGCATCAGTGTCAGATAGCCGACGTTTCCTCTACGCCTATCCGGCTGACAACCTCGTCGCCGAAAACCCGCAGCAGCCCCTGCTTTGATAAAGATCGTTTATCCCCGAAATCTGTGGATAAGCTTGTGGGTTCGAGCTTAGGACGAGTCCTAACTGATTGACGGGAATATGCTTTCGATAAGCCGCACAATAATTAGGCAATTTGCCCTCGCTCTGTTGATGACTGGCATCCAGGCCGCGCATGCGGAAGGCCGATTTCATAGACCGTTTGAAGTCACTGGCAGCGTGCTGAAGAACCCTGATGGGGATACCCTCAAACTCATGACTGACGAACGAGGTCTAATCAACATTCGTCTATCCGGTGCCGACACGCCGGAAACGGGTCAGGCGTATTGGAGATCGGCGAGGAATTACCTTCGATCCCTCGTTGCGGGTCAGAAAACCACGGCTTGGTGCTACAAGGAGGATCGCTTCTATCGGCAGGTGTGCCATGTACGGGTCGGAAATCGGGATGTCGGACAGGCAATGATTGAAGCGGGGTATGCCTGGTACGCATTTCAGTTTTCCCCAGAGCTTACGCGAGAGCAGCGCCTGGGTTATCCAGAAGCTGAACGACAGGCGAAAGCTGGACGGATTGGGATTTGGCAGGAGCCGAATCCGATGGCACCTTGGGAGTGTCGCAGGCTGAAAAGAACGGGAAAGGGACAGCTTTGTCGTTAGATGGTGGCGGGAGTTCGGCCTGAGTTGCCATTCGACACTCTGGCTGAAATTGTCGGCAATGCGGCGGTAAGCGACCCTTTGACCTTACTACAGAGGCAAGGTCAAGCGAAGAAACTGGCTAAAAATGTTTCGCCGAAGCCCTTAGCCTTCCCTCGATGATGGGTTTTGAACACCCACAAGAGATTCAAATGGCCCCCTCGTCTGTTTCTAGCCCTGTAGTTGAGTTAGAACTTGGTATTGGCGGGATCGATTTACAAAAAGCGGCCCCCTACTGATGGGCACAGGGTAAAGAAAGTGTGAAGCGCGTTTTTCCACCTTCCGAGTTGACGCCAACATCCCCGCCATGAGCCAACACAATAGATTGGGTTATCGCCAGCCCTAAGCCTGAATTTTCGGTCGTGCGCAGGCGCGAACTGTCGACACGGTAGAAACGATCAAACAGGCGGGGCAAATGTTCGGTAGGGATATCGCTCCCTGTGTTCTCGACGGAGACCAAAATCCTACCTTCACGGTTATTGTCGACTCGAACGGTAACCTTGCCCTCGTTCGGCGTGTGGCGCAGCGCGTTGGATAGCAGATTGCTAACCGCCCTGCGCAACATCAATCGGTCGCCGACGATTTGGCCGTTACCTGTGAGCGACAAGGCTATCGATTTCTCTTCGGCAAGCACGCCGTAATACTCCAGCAAATCGCCAATTTCCTCGGCAAGGTCTATCGGCTCCTGATTGGGGATGATCTGGTTGTTGTCGGCCTTGGCCAGGAAAAGCATGTCGGAAATGGTTCGCGACAAGCGTTCGAATTCTTCCGTGTTCGACGCCAGGGTGTCCCGGTAGTCTTCTGCGGAGCGTGCTTTCGATAGCGTGACCTGTGTCTGGGTCAACAGATTGCTGACCGGCGTTCGCAACTCATGAGCCAAGTCCGATGAAAAATCCGACAGGCGCTGAAAGGACTCTTCCAAGCGCGAAAGCATGCCATTCAATGTGTCGGCCAGATCCGCCAATTCGCGGGGGATGGCTTCGACCGGCAAGCGGGTATGCAGGCGATTGGCGGTGATCTCAGCCGCCTGCCGCTTAATGGCCAGTAAAGGCAACAGGCCGCGCCGGACGACAAACCAGCCGAGCAATCCCATCGCCAGAGTCGCCAGGCTCATGAACCCCCACAAAGTCTGCCGGAAGGAAGTCATGAAGTGCTCGTGATGGGTGATTTCGGTGGCAATTGCCACGGTGTAACTAACGCCACCATCGGTGCCTTTGACCATCGAGGAAACTCCCCGCCATGGCTGGCCGTCGTTGCTGTTCCATTTGACGGGTTGCTCGCGCCTTGGTGTCGCGCCAATGCTTAGTAGATCCTGCGGAAACACCGTCGCTTCGTTGGCATACAGCATTTCGCCATTCTGGTCATAGACGGCAACGATCAACCCGTGATGCCCCGTCAGCGCATCGTCCAATTGCTGGGTCAGTGTCTCTTTCGGCTGACTATCTGGTTTTCGTTCCAAGATATGCCTTGCCAACTGCATTTTGCCGGTCAGCACATCCAAATCCTGCTCTTCGAAGTGGCGCTCAACCGCATTGCCGATAAGCAGGCCGAGCAGGAACAGCACAAAGGCCGAGGCCAGCGCGAACAGCAGAGTCAGCCGGAGTGTCAGTGAGGGGCCGCGGATTGGGGTCAATCGGTAATCTCCAAAACATAGCCCATGCCGCGCACGGTCTGAATCAATTTGGGTTCGTACCCCTCATCAATCTTGACCCGAAGGCGTTTGATGGCGACCTCAATGACGTTCGTGTCGCTGTCGAAATTCATGTCCCAAACCTGGGAGGCAATCAGCGACCGAGGCAGCACTTCGCCCTGGCGGCGTAACAGCAGTTCAAGCAGCGCGAACTCCTTGGCGGTCAGATCGATGCGTTTGCCGGCGCGATTGACCCGGCGGCGCAGCAGGTCGAGTTCGAGGTCGGCGGCGCGCAGGAACTCGGACTCCTTCGCCTTGCCGCCCCGCCGCAGCAGGGTCCGGACTCGCGCCAACAGTTCGGAGAAGGCAAAGGGCTTCACCAGGTAGTCGTCGGCGCCCAACTCCAGTCCCTTGACCCGGTCCTCGACCTGGTCGCGTGCCGTCAGAAACAGTACCGGCATTTCCTTGCCGGCTCGGCGAATACCTTGCAACACCTGCCAGCCGTCGATGCCCGGGAGCATGACGTCGAGGATCGCCAGATCATAGGCCTCGGTCAGCGCCAGATGCAGCCCGTCGAGGCCATTGACGGCCAAATCCACGACGAAGCCCGCCTCGACCAACCCCTGCTTGAGGTAAGAGCCGGTTTTGGTTTCGTCTTCCACCACAAGAATTTTCATCGTTCTCTCCACCAATCATTGGCTATTGATGGCGCATTTTCCGTCGCTTTTAAAGGCCGATTGCCTAGATTACGGAAATGTAATCCGCAAGTCAGCAAGATGTTGGTTTGGTAAAGACAAAATAGCAATTTCGGAGCAAGACCAATTGGACTCCGCATACCCTTACTGAGAAAAAACTATGTGCAGATTTATTTGGGGTGCTCTGGCAACCATCGGCTTGGGCGCGGCAACGGCGGGGATCGTCGTCGTGGCAGGCGTCGTCGATGTCGGCGCCGATACCCCCCACAGTTCATTCACCTACCAGGCGCTGACGTTTGCCCGCGAAAGAGCCATTGCCAGCCGTACGGGTGAAATCCAGACCCCGGCTGATCTTGCCGATCCCGAGCGCGTGCGACGCGGGGCCGGCAACTATGCGGCAATGTGCGTCAATTGCCACCTGTCTCCGGAAGCGCCGGATTCGGAGATTGGCAAGGGGTTGTATCCGACTCCCCCCAATCTTTCCGAAAAACCGGCGGCGCCATCGTCACGTGACGCTGCCCGCGATTTCTGGATCATTAAGCACGGCATCAAGGCTTCCGGTATGCCGGCCTGGTCGAAGGGCGGCATGGAGGATGAGGCCATTTGGGACCTGACGGCCTTCCTGCAAAAGATGCCTTTGCTGTCGGCGACCGCCTACGAGCAACTGGTGGCAGCCAGTGACGGTCATTCCCATGGCGGACTGGAAGGCCACGAAGAGGCACCAGCAGCCCCGGTCGAGGAAAAGCCGGTGGCCAAGGGCAAAAATGCGCACAGCCATGACCACGGAGCGCACAAACATTAACCCCATAAAGATTACAAAAATGTAATCCGACGGACAGCAAATTGTTGGCGTCGGCTATCCATACTGACGCCACTCGACTGACACAGGAGCTTCGCCATGCGTAACCCCTTTCTTGTTCTTGCTTTGAGCTCCGTCCTCGGCGCCGGCCTTTCCACTGCCGTGGCGGCCGGCGAAATGGTGGATGTTTACAAGAGCCCGAATTGCGGTTGCTGCGGCAAGTGGGTCGATCATCTGAAAAATGCGGGCTTCGAGGTCCGCTCGCACAACGTCATGGACGTCCCGGCGGCCCGCAAACAATTGGGGATGCCCGATCGGCTGGGCTCCTGCCACACCGCCAAGGTGGCCGGCTATGTGGTCGAAGGCCATGTGCCGGTTGCCGACATCCAGCGTCTGCTCAAGGAAAAACCGAAAGCCCTCGGCATCGCGGTGCCGTCGATGCCGCCAGGATCGCCGGGCATGGAAAGCCCGAGACCCGTCCCCTACAACACGATGCTGGTCCAGGCCGGTGGCGAAACCAGCATCTTTGCCAAACATTGATCCCCCAAACAGGAGAAACTCATGAAAGCACTTATCACCGCCTCACTGATCGCCTTTTCCACCCTCGGCGCCGTTTCTGCCCAAGCTGCAAGCGACCATGCCGGGCATGCCATGGCCTCGCCGAGCGCCGCGTCTGCTGAAATGCAGATGATCGACGCTCAGGTCAAGAAAGTGGACAAGGCAGCCGGCAAAGTAACCTTGTCGCATGGCCCACTGACCAACCTGAACATGCCGGCGATGACCATGGTACTCAAGGTTTCCAATGTCGCCTGGTTGGACCAGATGAAAACCGGCGATAAGATTCGCTTCATGGCCGAAAACGTGAATGGTGCCATCACCGTCGTCCATTTCGAACCCGCCAAATAACCCAATCGACTGACGGCGAGACGGTGCTTACCTCTCGCTGTCAGCATGCTTCATAAAAACAAATATTGCAGGGAGGTCGCATGCGCCGACTCAGGCCGTTACCCATTTTGATCCTGGCGCTTGCCACCGCCTTTGGGTCGCCCGTGCTTGCCCAAGACGCCGCCCTTGGTGCGAACGTGGACAGCCTGATCAATTATGCCAAGACACGCAATCCGGAGTACGCCGCGATGCAGGCCGAGGCCGAAGCGTCAGGCGAGCGGGTGACGCCGGCCGGTGCCTTGCCCGACCCGAAGTTTCGGACCGAGTTGCGTGACATAACGCGGATGGGCGAACAGAGTGCCACGCTAGCCCCAAATCGCGTCGGCAGCACCCGTTACTTGCTGATGCAGGACATACCCTGGTTCGGCAAGCGTGACCTGAAGCGCGAAATCGCCGAGCTTGAAGCCGACGGCGCCAAGGGACGTGCGTTGGGCACCTGGGCCGATGTTGCCGGGCGGATCAAAGTCAATTTTGCCCAGTTGTATTTCGTACACCGCAATGAGCAACTGACCCGGGAAATCCTCGACCTGATGACCCGCCTGGAAAAAGTCGCCCAGGTTCGTTATTCCGGCGGCCTGGCGGCGCAGCAGGATGTTATCCGCGCCCAGGTTGAGCAGACCAACATGCGCAACGAATTGATTGCGCTGGAAACCGAACAGCACCACCTGCATGCCCGGCTGAATGCCTTGCTGGCCCGCCCAAGCAATGCGCCCTTGCAGGAACCAGCGCAGTTGCGCAAGCTGCCGACTCCCGTGGCGCTGGATTACGCCACGTTGGAAGAGCGCGTGCGAACCCGCAACCCGCAACTGTTCGCCGACGAATCGAAAATCAAGGCCGCCGAGAAATCCCGCGACCTGACCTACAAAAACCGCTATCCCGATTTTACGCTGGGCGTATCCCCCATCCAGTACCAGAGCGCCATCAAGGAATGGGAGTTGATGGTCGAGCTGAATATCCCGCTGCAGCAGTCTTCGCGCCGGGCGCAGGAGCGAGAATCGGAATCGATGCTCAATGCCGCCCGCTCGCGCAAGGAAGCCACTACCAACCAAGTCTCCGCCGAACTGGCCGAGGCCCTGGCTGGTATCGAAGCCGCCCGCCGCACGGAAAACCTGCTGGCCAACAGCCTACTGCCGCAGGCCGAACTGACCTTCAAGGCGGCGCTGGCCGGGTATGAGACCGGCAAGGTCGATTTCGCCACCTTGCTCGATGCCCAGCGCCAAATCCGGCAGGCCCGACAAAACCAGCTTAAGGCCCAAGTCGACGCCCAGATGCGTCTGGCCGAAATCGAACGTCTTTTAGGGGAAGATCTATGAACAAGGGTGCAGGACTGACCATCGGCGTTATTGCCGTTGCTGTGGCTGCCGGTGGTGGTTACTGGCTGGGCGGACGTGGCGGCGCTTCCCATGGCGATGCGGCACCGGTCACCAGCGCCCCGGCCGAGCCGGCCAAGAAAGAGAAAAAGCTGCTGTTCTACCGCAATCCGATGGGACTGCCCGACACCTCGCCGGTGCCCAAGAAAGACCCGATGGGGATGGATTACATCGCGGTCTATGAGGGAGAGCAGGACGACGATCCGGCATCGGCCAACCAGATAAAGATAAGCACCGAAAAAGTACAGAAACTGGGCGTTCGAACCGAAGCCGCCCAATTGCGCATCCTTGACAAGGTGGTACGCGCCGCCGGTCGGATCGAGCCGGACGAGCGCCGCATCTACGCGATTTCTCCTAAGTTCGAGGGCTACGTCGAACGCCTGCACGTCAATGTCACGGGCCAGCCGGTCAGCAAGGGGCAGCCGCTGTTTGAGGTGTATAGCCCGGAATTGGTTTCCGCCCAGCGCGAATACGCGATTGCCGCCCAAGGCGTCGAATCGCTGAAGGAAGCCGGCGGCCAAGCGCGGGACGGCATGAAGCAACTGGCCGATTCAAGCCTGTTGCGTCTGAAAAACTGGGATATATCGGAGGAGCAGGTCAAGGCGCTGGCAAAATCCGGTGAAGCACGGCGCACGCTGACTTTCCGCTCACCGGTCGCCGGCATCGTCACCGAAAAGAAAGCCCTGCAGGGCATGCGTTTCATGCCGGGCGAGGCGCTTTATCAGGTGGCCGACCTGTCGGCGGTCTGGGTGGTGGCTGACGTCTTCGAGCAGGACATCGGTCAGGTCAAGACCGGTGCCAAAGCCAAGGTCAGGATCAATGCCTACCCGGACAAAGTGTTCGAAGGGACGATCACCTACGTCTATCCGACCCTGAAGGCCGAGACGCGGACGGTACCCGTGCGAGTCGAACTGCCCAATCCCAGTCAGTTGCTGAAACCGGCCATGTTCGCCCAGGTCGAGTTGCCGGTCGGGGCCAAAGGAGAGGTCGTCACCGTACCGACCTCGGCCGTGATTGACAGCGGCACCCGCCGCATCGTGCTGGTCCAGGCCAAGGAAGGCCGTTTCGAGCCACGCGAGGTTAAATTGGGGCAACGCAGTGACAACCATGTTGAGGTGCTCGAAGGGATCAAGGATGGCGAGCCCGTGGTGGTTGCCGCCAATTTCCTGATCGACGCCGAAAGCAACCTGAAGGCGGCGGTCGGCGGTTTCGGCCATGCTAGCCACGGCAGCCAGCCGAAGCCGGAGTCAGCCAAGCCTGCTGCTGTCGGGCATCAGGCCGAAGGCACGGTCGAGGGGTTCGACGCCAAGGCAGGTATGCTGACGCTCAATCACGGGCCGGTCGCCAGTCTCAAATGGCCGGGCATGACCATGGAGTTCCAGGTCGCGACGCCGGCGCTGTTGAGCGGACTCAAACCGGGTGCGACGGTGGCCTTCGAGTTTGTCGAGCGCAAACCAGGTGAATGGGTCGTCACCAGCATCAAACCGATGGCTGGCAAAGTGGCGGCCAATCCCCACGCAGGCCACTGACAGGGGATACCATGCTCGCCAAAATCATTGAATGGTCGGGGCGCAACCGCTTCCTCGTCCTGCTCGCCACGCTGTTTGTTGTCGTCGGTGGTGTCGTTGCGGTCATGAAAACGCCGCTCGATGCCTTGCCCGACCTCTCAGACGTGCAGGTCATCGTCTATACCGAATACCCCGGCCAGGCGCCACAGGTCGTCGAGGATCAGGTCACCTATCCGCTGACGACGGCCATGTTGTCAGTGCCGAAGTCCAAAGTGGTTCGCGGCTTCTCTTTCTTCGGCGCGTCCTTCGTCTACATCATTTTTGAAGACGGCACGGACATTTATTGGGCGCGGTCCCGGGTACTCGAATATCTTAACTTTGCTGCTGGCCGCATGCCCAAGGGCGTCACACCGCAGATCGGTCCGGACGCCACGGGCGTCGGCTGGGTCTATCAATACGCGCTGCTCGCCAAGGACAAGACGCTGGCAGAACTGCGCACGCTGCAGGACTGGTATCTGCGCTACCAACTGACCAAGGCACATGGCGTCGCCGAAGTGGCTTCGATTGGCGGCTTCGTCCAGACCTACCAGGTCACGGTTGATCCGGTGAAGTTGCGCGCCTATGGCATTCCGCTAGCGGCGGTTTCAAAGGTCATTCGGGAATCGAACCGCGATGTCGGCGGGCGTGTCGTCGAGATGGCGGAAACCGAATACATGGTGCGCGGCAAGGGCTATCTGCGGGGCACAGGCGATATTGAAAATCTGGTGGTTAAGTCACAAGGCGGGACGCCCGTCTTGGTTCGTGACATTGCCCGTGTCGAACTGGCGCCGGACGAGCGGCGCGGTCTCACCGAGTTGAATGGTGAAGGTGAAGTGGTTTCCGGTATCGCCATGGCGCGCTACGGCCAGAACGCGCTGGAGGTCATTCACAACTTGAAGGAAAAAATTGGTGAGATTTCTGCCGGGCTTCCGGAGGGCGTGACGATCCAGACGGTCTATGATCGTTCGGAATTGATTCACCGTGCGATTGACACCTTGACGCGCACTTTGGCGGAAGAAAGTCTCATCGTCGCGCTGGTCTGCGTCGTATTCCTGATGCACATGCGCAGTGCTTTGGTAGCCATCCTGATGCTGCCGGTCGGGGTGCTGATTGCCTTCATCGCCATGCGATTGCTGGGAATGAACTCGAACCTGATGAGTCTGGGCGGTATCGCCATTGCCATTGGGGCGATGATCGATGCGGCCATCGTGATGATCGAAAACGCCCATAAGCACATCGAGCGTTTGCCGGAGGATCATACCCACGGGGATCGCATCGAGGCAATGATTGCGGCCTGCAAAGAGGTCGGCCCCGCACTGTTCTTCTCGCTGCTCATCATCACCGTTTCCTTCCTGCCCGTCTTTACGCTGGAGTCCCAGGAAGGACGTCTGTTCTCGCCCTTGGCCTACACCAAGACCTTCTCGATGGCGGGCGCTGCATTGCTGTCGGTGACGCTGGTGCCGGTGCTGATGATGCTGTTCATTCGCGGCAAAATCATGCCGGAATCGAAAAACCCGGTGAATCGTTTCCTGATCTGGGCTTATCGCCCGATCATCGCCGGCGTCATGCAATGGAAAAAGACCACTATCGTGGCCGCACTGCTCGCGCTGGTGGTCTCGATTTATCCGGCCAGCAAGTTGGGCTCCGAGTTCATGCCGACGCTGAATGAAGGCACGCTGTTCTACATGCCGGCTTCGCTGCCCGGGATGTCGATCACCAAAGCGGCGGAACTGTTGCAGACCCAGAACAAGATCATCAAGAGTTTCCCGGAAGTCTCATCGGTTTATGGCAAAGCGGGTCGTGCCAACACGGCAACGGACCCGGCGCCGACGGAGATGTTCGAGACGGTGATCAATCTGAAGCCGGAATCCGAATGGCGCCCTGGATTGACGACCGACAAGCTGATCGCCGAAATGGACAAGGCCTTGCAGTTCCCGGGCGTATCGAACGCTTGGACGATGCCGATCAAGGCGCGCATCGACATGCTGTCGACCGGCATCCGGACGCCAATCGGGATCAAGGTGTTCGGCAAGGATCTCAACGAGATGGAACGACTGGCCCGCGAAATCGAGACGGTCGTCAAGGCAGTTCCAGGCACTACCTCGGCTTTCGCGGAACGGATTACCGGCGGTTTTTACCTGAATATCGAACCGGACCGCACCCAGTTGGCCCGCTATGGGCTGGCGGTCGGCGATTTGCAGGATGTTATCGGCCAGGCCTTGGGCGGCGAGATGGTTACCACGACCGTCGAAGGGCGCGAACGGTTTGGCGTCACCGTGCGCTATCCGCGTGAACTTCGTTCCGATCCGCAGCAGATTGCCCGCGAGGTGCTGGTGCCGACCATGGAGGGGGCAATGATTCCGCTCGGCCAATTGGCCCGCGTCGAGGTGGCCAAGGGAACGCCCGGCATCCGGACTGAAAACGCGTTGCTTTCCGCCTATATCTTCGTGGACATTCGCGAACGCGACATCGGTGGCTATGTCGCCGATGCCAAGAAGGCGGTGGCGGAAAACGTGAAATTCCCGCCGGGCTATTACGCGACCTGGAGCGGCCAGTTCGAATCCATGGAGCGCGCGATCGAGAAAATGAAGATCGTCGTCCCGGTGACGCTGTTGATCATCTTTCTGCTGCTTTACCTGAACTTCAAACGTCTGACAGAGACCTTGATTGTCATGCTGTCGGTGCCGTTTGCGCTGGTCGGCGGGGTCTGGTTGATGTGGTTGCTCGGTTACAACCTGTCCGTTGCCGTCGCCGTGGGCTTCATCGCCCTAGCCGGGGTTGCAGCGGAAACCGGGGTGATCATGCTGATTTACCTTGATCATGCCTGGGAAGCGCTGAAGGCCAAGCGCCGGACGGAAAACCAAGCGCCAACCCTGCACGATCTCTACGAGGCCATCATGGAAGGCGCCGTGGAGCGGGTTCGCCCGAAGATGATGACGGTGGTGGCGATCATGGCCGGCCTGTTGCCGATCATGTGGGGTACCGGTACCGGCTCAGAAGTCATGAGTCGCATTGCGGCGCCGATGGTTGGCGGGATGATTTCCTCGACGGTGCTGACGCTCGCAGTCATCCCCGCCATCTACGCCCTGGTCAAGCAGTGGCGAATGAAACGGGGGATGGAGCAATGAGACACAAGCTTTCGCATTGGATTCCTGTGGCTCTTGTTGTGGCCATGCTGCCAAGCCTTGCCCAGGCTCAAGGCTGGAGCATTCCCAAACCCAGTCCCGGCCTAATGCCCAATCCCGGCACGGGCAAGGCGCTGTTCGCCAATCACTGTGCGGGCTGTCATGGCGGCGACTTGAAGGGATCGGAAAAGGGACCGCCCCTGCTGCACAAGATCTATGAGCCGTCACATCATGCCGATGCGGCGTTCCAGTTGGCCGTGGCCAACGGTGTGCGGGCCCATCACTGGAAGTTTGGCGACATGGCTCCGGTGAAAGGGGTGACGCCGGACGACGTCGCCCACGTCACCGCCTATGTGCGGGCTGAGCAGCGGAAGGTTGGCATCCAATAGCGGATGCTTCAAACAAAGCACTATCAGGGGGGAAACTGTCCAAAGAAGACGATTCAATGCGACCGTTTGAGGATGCCGTTGCCATTCTTGTGGTGCTCACCACCGATCTGAGAGACCATCATCGCGATGCCTTCGATGCGGCAATGCCGGATCTGTTGCGGCTTACGCGAGGCAAGGCATCCGCGCTGGCTTATGTGCGTCGGATTGTCGCTGTCGAACTGAACTCCCCCCATAACCCACAGTGGCAGGTTTCCGCAGGCGAATTCGAGAGGCGGAGGCAACAGGTCTTTCTGGGGCTAAGTGCCCAGACTCAATAGATAATCGCTCCCAGTGAACAGCACGGCAACAAGCTGACGAAACAGTGACCGAGTTGTAATGTTCCCGTTATGGGTGCGACAGCTACCCACAGGCAAACTCCCCCTACGAGGCAATGGGCCTTGATCGTGCCGCAGGGAGAAAATCATGTCCGCACACAATTCGTTCGCAATTTTCAACACATCCCCCGACTTCCATTTGGTTTCCCAGTTGGTTGGCGTGAATCTCGATTGTTTGGAAAAGATGGTTTCCACGCAGTTTTCCCCGCTCAAGGAACTCCTTGAGCAAACTTCATCGCTGTCTCTGGATGATCCTGGGCAAAGCGGGGCATGGTGGGCTGCAGTCGGCAATTTATCCATCGAGTATTGGAAGGCATACACCCTCGACAGCATGGAGTACCAGCACCGGGTTTTGCAGGTACTAGCCCAACATTCGACAAAGTGAACTCGATGATGAGTTCGTCGGGGTCGGTGCGCTGGCAAGACTCTTCCGGCAAGGTCATTGCCTGTACGGAAAAAATCAAGGTACTCAATGAGAACCTGGATGAACTTCGCCAGATGGCCCAGGATGCACTGGAGGACGGAATTTTGATGGGGTGTTGCGAACGGCAATTGCGTGATGCGCTTGCCGACGCAATCGGGCATTTGGTGAATCCGTATTTGGCCACACTTCCTGACAACAATGTAATCAACAAGTCATCCTATTGACAGTGACAGAAGCACAAACTGAATCTGTCCATTCGATTCGGACCGTTGAAATCCCCAAAACTCAGGAGTCAAGATCATGAAAGTTTCCTCCCTCATTGCCGCCGTTCTGTTTGCTGGCACCACGATGACCGGCGTCGTCTTCGCCGACGAAAAGGCCGCTGCGCCGAAGGCTGCCGAAGGACAGGCTGACAAGGCTGCTTCCAAGCCACATTCCCATGTCCAGGAAAAAACCGGAATGCCGCAAAGCATGCCGGATGCAAAGGCTGACAAGCCGAACGCAGCCAAGGACAAGAGCAAACATTTCCATCCGCGAGATGGAAAGTAACTGCCCAGTAAAGGCCTCGGAATCGAGGCCTCGGCATTTCAGTCATGGATATCCACAAACCGGCAGAGCACGGCGATCGATGTGTATGTCGCACGCTGGCGCTTGCGGTCGGCAGTGACCCGAAGCTGCTGACCTACAACTATTGTCGAACGGTGCTTCAGAAACGCTGGATCATCGAATGCAATCATGGATGCCTGGCAAAGCCGGCCGTAGCAAACAGCGATCTGAAATGGCATGGCGTCGGCCAGATTGATCCGGTGAAGGCCATCCTGATCATGAACGAGTAATCAGTGTCATGGCTGGAGCCCCTCCTATCCCACCGGCAATTCCCCCATCTACTTCTGTTCAAGGAGGGCACGAGGGACATAGTGCGTCCTCGGGGGGGGCCAACAACGGAGGGTTTTCCGAGGCCTTGAATCAGGCGATTGTTCAGCAGGCAAACAACCCAGTGGTCAGTCATGGCAATCATGGCGGACAAGGTGCCGGGGTAGTTGGGCACACTGGGCATTCTTCCGGAATGGCCTCCAGCACGGCGTCAGCCCATCCCAATCACTTCACAGTTGGACAAGGCGGTCATGCCGGTCACAATTTTCAGCAGAAAATGCTGGGTGTTCGTGTCTATCGGCAGCAACTCCTGGCCTCGAACATCGCCAATGCCGATACTCCAGGTTATAAGGCCGTTGATATTGACATTGAAGAGGCTGCCAAAATCGTTCAAGGTGCCTCCTCATCGTTGCCATTGACGAGCACGGTTACCGGACATCTCTCGGGCACCGGGCAAACATCACCATTCCCACTAAAGTATCACGTACCTTACCAAGCGGCTACTGATGGCAACACGGTGGAAATGGATGTCGAACGACAGAAAATGGCTGAAAATTCGTTAATGCACCAATTCTCACTCGATCGCGTCAGCGGCCACTTCAAGCACTTCATGGAACTGCTACAGAATCTGAAATGAACGCTATTCAACTGCCCCAGACACACCGGCAATTGCGCCGCATGTTGGCGCGGCGCCTCGGTATAGGTGCGCTCCTGGTTGGCAGTCTCGCGGGAGGTCTTGCCTACTGGGTCGAATCGTATCGCGTAGAGCAGCGCACCCTTGAACGCGCCATAGCGGGGGTCAGGCATTTCGAGTCGCCCGCCATGCAAATGGCGGTCGGCGGGGATAAAGGAGATAGCCATTCCGCGATTTCGCAGTTGCTGACCGATGAGTTTGTCGGGATTCGAGTTTTTTCGCCCAATACGGAGATGGTGTTTGATGCTTGGCGGTCACTCCCCGAGTCGCTGAAAGAGATCGCCCGACAACAGCGCCATCCATGGCCGCCAGCTCCAGGCAGCCATAGCAAACGATTTTCGGTGGCTGGCGAAGAACTGGTTCAGGTCATTCTGCCGATGACCACCAGTGATGGCCGTCTTGCAGGCTATGTCGAGGGAATCAGCCTGGTGTCCCGCTCGGCACTGCAAGAGAGAGAACAACAGATTCGCGGGGCTGCGCTGACGGCCTCGATATCAGTATTCGCGGCAGCGCTGTTGCTTTACCCGTTAATGTCGGGATTGCTGGGCCAAACGGTGGCATTGTCGTCTCGACTCCTGGAATCCAATCTTTCGCTGCTGCGCTCCCTTGGAAACGCCATCGCCAAGCGTGACGCAGATACCGACGCCCATAACTACCGGGTTACCTGCTATGCGGTCTCACTTGCCGAAGCACTGGGTGTTGGCAAGGAAACCATTGCCGAACTGGTGCTGGGCGCCTTTCTGCACGACGTTGGAAAAATCGGCATTCCGGATCAGATTCTGTTGAAACCGGGACGGCTGACCAGCGAAGAATTTCAGGTCATGAAGACCCACGCCATGCTCGGCATCGAGATCGTCGCCGGCAATCCCTGGCTGGCTGGCGCAGAGAAGACCATCCGGCTACCCAATGGCTTCGCCGGCGATGCGACGTAGGCATGAGACGCGTTTTGTGGATGCTGGCCAGCATGGTGACTTGCTTCCAGCTAAGGTAGCCAGCTTGTTGAGCGACAGCCTCCAAGGATGCGGCGAGTGGTAAGCCGGTAGTGCCGCGGTGTTGCTTGGCCTGCCGCTTAAGCTTTTCTAACGCGGTGGCACTGATGGTGTTGGTTTGCATACGTTCTCCATGTCGTAACGCGGAAAAGCAGTGCCCATTGCCGCTACCCGCAAAACCATGGGGAAGACGATTGCAAAACAAAAAAATGTCGTTCCGGCGAACCAGATGAGCCTAGATGGGCAGCTCGCATCGACTTGTGCGATGGGCAAATTATACCGAGCAATGGTGTGCAGGCAAGAATTGCCATACAACATGGCGCAGAAAAATACCTACATACTCATTTGGCAGCGTTCCTTCGCTCTTAGCCGGGGAGAAATTCGACATAGCACCAGAAAGCACTCACTCACCGGAACCACGGATCTGGCTACACCGCTCCACGCTACTAACGACGTTTCCATTGAGCACCATCAGTTGCCGAGTGGCAGCTAATCATCACATTGCTGTCTGATCCTTAGCGCTGAAGCAAGGTCGGCTTTGGCCGACGACCTGCCTGATGTCTTTGGCAACAGACAACAATTCGGCCAATCCGGCCGTTCGAATCACTTCACTCTTCGGTCAGCAAACTGCTGGTTACCTGCCGCGCAGTAAGCAGAAGCGAGGAACGGCAGCATTTATATCTAACAAACTCTGCTTCGACAGAAAAACCAAGTAACGTTGGTGCGAAAGCGACGGGCACCTCTCTCCCTGACCATTTCCGGCGAAAAGCTTTCAAAAATGTAACGCGGGGGTCAGCGTCCTGTTGGTATCGGACTCCTAAGATGACATCACGGTTGGACGAAATGAGTCCGACACGATTAACCCGATGTCACAAGGAGAGAACCATGAAAACGAAATTTTCCCAATTAGCCCTGATCGCTGCGATCAGCCTCGCTGCAGCTGGAACGAGCTACGCTCACGAGGATTATTCCGAGGCCGGCACCAACCATTGGCTGAGCCACGTTTCAGAAACCAAGAGCGCACCGACGGCAAATCAACTGGCTTCGTTTGGTTACACGGCCACGAAAAACGCCGACCGAGAGGTCACTCTGTCCAGCGGTAGCAAATATCTGAACGTCACGCGTCTGGAGACCATCAAGATCAACGTCGCTGGCAAGAGCGTCGTCTGGACCTTCGACACGCTGGGGACCGCGCCGTTTCCACTTTCCAAGATCATATCGGGAGCCGACGGCATCACCGTCTACGTGACCGAAAACCCTGCCTATCAGGGCGGCTGATCAACCTGACGGCTAGGTGATGCAATTGTCACCCAGCCGTTGGCAAATTGTCAGGATCGAATCCTTAATATTGATATCGCAGTACAACAGCACCTATTCATGAGGAGATGAAAATGTTCAAGAAGATGCTCGCAATCGTGGCCCTGAGTTCCCTGGGTGTTACCGCCTACGCAGTTGATGCTTCTCAAGTCGAGAAGTCCATTGAGTTGAAGGACGGTTCGACTGTTTATATTTTCAAAGACGGCAAGATGGGTATGGAAGACAAATATGGTCGCGCAACCTATATGGAATCTGGCCATGTGATGGAAACCAAGGACGGCAAAAAAATCATCATGAACGGAAACGAAATCTGGCGTGTTGACGAATTGCTGCACAAATACCATCGCGGTTAATTTCCCGCATCACTCGAATTCGGCGGCTCCTTTGGGAGCCGTTTTCATTTTGAAGTACCGTTCAAGCATCGCCTTCAATTCCTGACTCCATTGGGCATGATCTCTGGATTGGCCTTGTGCGTATAGCACCGGAGCAACCTGCCGGAAAACGGCATGAATCTTTGGATCGAAATGCTGGTCATCTTCCCGTTCCATGATGCTCAACGTCTCTTCCAATGACAAGGCTGGTTTATACGGGCGAACAGAGGTCAATGCGTCGAACACGTCGACCAGGGCAAAAATCCGTGCGGCCAACGGTATTGCCTCGCCAATGAGCCCATCCGGATACCCTTTCCCGTCGAAGCGTTCGTGATGATGCCGGCGGTAGCCCTAGACTGCACCAATGCAAAACGGTAGAGGAACTTTGCGACATGTTGGGTAGGGTTGAGCCGGTATTACTACGCAGCCATTGTGATGAATCCCGTCCTGGCGCTCGTTGTCTTTGCGAACTGGATCCCTTTGTTACGGCCAAACGCGCTAACGTGGATATCGACATCGGTGACAAAGATGACATCTGGAACTACCTTTACTTGCTGGATAGGCCTTATTCCGGTGTCAACATTGTCGATGTGCGTGTCAATTTGGGCCTTGGCTCCCATGGTTATTACCTAAACGAACAATTGTTGCTCAATAGCAATAATGACCGCAGCAATAGCCTCAACCCCAATAATGACGCCCATCGTCATGCGCTGAACAACCATGCGAACCAACTTAATCCCAACAACAAGCGCTTTGGATCCTGACGCCTAAAACTACTACCTGCTGGTATTGCTTAAACTAGAGTACGATTTAACAGAAAAGCCAAAGGTTCTTGAGAATCGGATCGAGCCATTCAGGTCGATCCGATTCGGCGATTCGTCGGGTGTGACATCACATCAAGCATTAGGCCAATCTCACCTTTGCCCGAAACCTGAGGTGCCCCCGGTTTTAGTGCCAAGGGCGTTTTAGTAAAAGTCCTTGGGTTGTACCGTTAAAGACATTCTTCGGCGGCTGGCTGGGCAGAGGTGGTTGCCCGATGCTCGGCCGCGAACTCTGCCGGGGTTTGATAATTCAATGCGCTGTGCGGCCGATGCTGGTTGTAGTCCCGGCGCCAGGCGGCGATCAGGATACGAGCCTGTGGCAAGCTCGTAAACCAATAGTCATTCAGGCACTCATCTCGGAAGCGTCCGTTGAAGCTCTCGATGAACGCGTTCTGCGTGGGTTTCCCGGCCTGGATCAGTTTGAGCTGAACGCCATGCTGGCAGGCCCACTGGTCGAGCGCTTTGCCGGTAAATTCTGGTCCCTGGTCAGTTCGAATGGCCTTGGGGTAGCCCCGGAAGCGAGCCGCCTGATCAAGAACACGCGTAACGTAATGGCCTGAAATGCCGAAGTCGACCGCGAGATCGATGGCCTCCTTGCTGAAATCATCGACGATGGTCAGCACCTTGATCCGGCGGCCATTGGCCAGCGCGTCACTGACAAAATCCATCGACCAAACTTGGTTGGGCTCGGTAGGGCGTTCCAGTGCCTGCCGCTCAACAGCCACACCATGTCGCTTTTTGCGGCGCCGAACTGACAGACCGGCATCACTGTAGAGCCGATAAATCCGTTTGTGATTGGCTCGAACGCCCTCTCGCCGAACCAGCGCATGCAAGCGGCGATAGCCGAACCGGCGGCGCTCGCCGGCCAGTTCGACCAGCCTGGCTTGCAACTGCTCGTTCTCCGGCTGCGCCTTCGATACGTAATGCAGGACCGTGCGTGACAAACCCACCAGCTGGCAGGCACGGCGTTGGGAAATTGCTGTCGCTTTCCGCATCACCATGACTGACTCACGCTTTTGCTGGGGGCTCAGCGCTTTCGGCCCAAGGCCGCTTTGAGAGCTTCGGCATCAAGGATCGATTCGGCCAGTAGGCGTTTGAGCTTGGCGTTCTCGGCTTCCAGTTCCTTCAGGCGCTTCGCATCCGGAACTGACATGCCGCCGAATTTCGCCCGCCAGTTGTAGAACGAGGCGTCACTGAAGCCGTGTTGCCGGCACAGTTCCTTGATCGCCACGCCGGCTTCCGCCTGCTGCAAAAAACCGATGATCTGCTCTTCTGAAAACCGCTTCTTCAAGTCCATTCTCCTTCTCGAAAACGGACTTTACTAAATTGCCGGTGGCACTGATTACGGGGGGCACCTCAAACCAACACTAGTATTCGGGTCCATAGGCGATGGCAGACCATTTGGTGATTTGCTTGTTTCAATCAGGCCAGCCATATTCTTCAGAATATTGTGTAAAGCAATGGAAACGGCGTTTTCAGCTAATTTGCTGCTGTAGGAGATTCAAGAAGCAGTTGTCCATCCTTGGTGGGAATCGTCTTGCCCGGGGCGTGATCTAGGCGAACCCGGCCTTCCTTTCCGTCAAGACGATAGGTCACATCGTAACCAACCAGTTTGTCGGAGGTCTCATAGACAGTTCGGCAGCGATGCTCAATTGCCGAGACCGTATCCCGGTCCTGCATGCCCTTCTGCACGGTATTGCCCGCATAGCCGCCAGCTGCTGCGCCAGCCACCGTCGCCAGAGTATTACCCTTACCCCGCCCGATCTGGTTGCCGACCACACCTCCGAGAATGCCGCCAATCACGGTGCCGGCAATTCGGTGCTCATCCTGAACTGGGGCTCGCCTCTGAACCTGGATATCCTGGCAATCCTTATGCGGAGTCTTAATCTTTTCCTTGATTTCCTCGACAGCCAAGACTTCGGCCGATTTTGGTTGATTCAGCATCTTGTAGCCGGTCACACCACTGGCACTGATCGCCACCATCGCGATCGAACCGATGACGACCCCTTTGATCATTGATTTATCCATCTTCATTTCTTTCGGACACTTGAGAAGCATTTTTGCGGCGATAACGCCAAAAAGCTGTAACCGCCCATAATTCAACGCAAAACAGATGCCAAGCCCGTGAACTGACGAAAAATCAGTTGGTTAGAAAAATCTGTGATGGCGAAAAATCACGGATATGTCGTTTCTTAGCGACAAATAAACGCCTGAAACCGGGATGTGTCTGTTACGACGCGATACTTCATGTCGCCACATAGCGACAGTTCAGAATCAGACAAAGGCTTGTACCGTACGGCCCCACGTCTCTGTCTGTCGGCTTATATTGAACGCCTCGATTGTCAGTCTTTAGGACCAATCCCTTCGACCACTTTTCCAATCTCTATGTGGTCGTCAAACTCTACGAACTCGACCACTGGATGCCGCCGCTCTGGGGTTACTCTGCGCTCGCCCTCTTCCGGAGGTCCAAGGTCCTTAACTCGCCGTTCGTGGCGCGATCGTTTGACGAGAAATTTTGTTTTGTGCATTGGCGATAGCAGAGAGGAATTGTTTTCTGTTCCTGCCCAATGTACTTGCTGAAGCTTAAGGCCCCCTGAAAGCCACTCAAATTCTTAGCGGCATCGTTCGGCTAAATGGTCTGTTGTCTCAGCCGGTAGAACAGCAAATTATGCATAGAGGGGCCGTCTAATTGAATACAGTCAATTTATTTGTGGGAATATTTCCCTCTTCATGGTTTGGCTATGTGTGTTTTTGCCTGAACTTGGTCTAACTCTTCTTCCTTAAGACTCAGCTAAGGTCACTACGCTAGACTGGCCAATCAATTTGGCATGTTGCCATTGAACCAATAGAGAGCAATATGACCTCAGCCATGCTCCTCCTGTGGATAGCCTTGGGCATTGTTGTTCAGCTGGCACTTTGGCTGGGCATTGTCTTCTGGCGCCACTGGCAGCGCTATATATCGTTGCAGGATCAGGCCAATGGCAAGAGTCCTGCAACTCTGTCCGATAGTTTGCAGACTGACACTGCTTCCGAGGGCTGGAAAGGATTCAGGACTTTCAAGGTTATTCAGAAAACCCTTGAAGATGGTAACGGAGCCATTTGCTCCTTCTATCTACGTCCAGAGGATCGGCAGTCACTTCCCGTATTCAAGCCAGGACAGTTTCTTACCTTCAAACTGGCCATCCCGACTCCAGGAGGCACGGCGGAAGAACTCATCCGTTGCTACTCCCTCTCGGATTCGCCTGCTCATGATACTTACAGGGTTTCGATAAAGCGCGTCCCAACGCCTAACGGCACCTCCCTACCTCCTGGCCGCTCATCCAATTTTTTCCACGACCATGTACACGTAGGCACATCATTGGCAGTTCGGGCTCCATCAGGACATTTTTATCTCAACCACGAAGCCTCTCCAGTTGTACTGATTGGCGGAGGAATCGGTATCACACCGATGTTGAGCATGCTCAACTGGATCGTGAATCACCAGCCTGAACGTGAAGTTTGGCTGTTTTACGGCGTGCGAAATAGCGCTGAAGTGATTATGAAGGCGCATCTTCTGGCGCTCGCAGCCCAACACCCGAATTTCAAGCTGCACATCTGCTTTAGCGCGCCGCTACCGGGTGACATGATGGCGCGCGATTTTCACCATAGGGGTCGTATTGATGTCGCGCTGTTAAGGACAGAGTTACCGCTGAAACCGTTCGATTTCTATATATGCGGTCCGACGCCGATGATGGAAAGCTTGGTCGATGCCCTTGAAGACTGGGGAGTTCCGGACTCACGAATTCATTTTGAAGCATTCGGACCTGCGTCGATAAAACGCAAATCATCCATCGAGCCGAAGGTTTCCGAGAGCTGTACCGAAACTGTGATGGTGACCTTCGCCAAATCTAACAAACAGTTCATTTGGGACGGCACGTCCAACAGCCTACTCGAGTTTGCAGAAAGCAACGGGGTAAAAGTTGAGTCGGGGTGTCGTGCTGGTGGCTGTGGTAGCTGCGAAACGCGAATTCAAAGTGGAGAGGTGAAGTTTTCACATTCGCCTGACTTCGATTCAGAGCCTGGTAACTGTCTGCTCTGCGTATGCATCCCTGTCACTGACGTCGTTCTGGAGGCCTGATGCCAATTTTTCCCTCCACCCTTTGGCGAGAGCACATCCTGCCCTTTGCTTTCCTGGTGTTGCTCCTTGGTGTTTTGACGCTTGCCGGAGATTACCTCTTGCACCGATTGAATCTGGTGTGGGTCGGACGATACTTGGGCATTCCTGGAACGATACTTATCATCGGATCCCTGATGTATTCACTACGTAAGCGGAAATACATCAAGACGGGGAATCCGAAGAGCTATCTGAATATGCATGAACTGGCTGCCTGGCTTGGGTCATTGCTAGTTCTGATTCATGCAGGCATTCACTTCAACGCCATTCTTCCTTGGCTGGCCACTGTGGCCATGGGTATCAATGTCATTAGCGGGTTGGTCGGCAAGATGCTGCTGCAACGCTCCCGCGAACACGTTCAGTCACAACGTGACAGCTACCAATTGCGCGGTCTATCTCGACCTGAAGTCGAGCAAGCAGTTTTTTGGGATTCAGTGACTTTTGATGCAATGACTCAGTGGCGCAAAGTTCATATCCCGATTTTTATCGTTTTCGCCGTGCTGAGTCTTGGTCACATCATTAGCGTATTTCTATTCTGGGGCTGGCAATGAATCGCATTGTCAAATGGGTGATCGCTACCAACCTGCTTGTCTTGGTAGTCCTAACGTTCGCCTATCCACATTTGATGGTTAGCCCCGGAAAGCTCATCGTTGGACATCGGCAATTAGAGACTGATTGCTTTGCCTGCCATGCAGGACTTCGAGGAGCCTCTTCGGAGCGCTGTACAACCTGTCACAAGTCAGATGATATCGGTCGGCTAGATACCAAAGGGCAACCCATTCAGAAGCCTTTGACCTCAACGGCATTTCATCAAAAGCTGACGAAACAAGATTGTGTGGCGTGTCATAGCGATCATGCTGGCGTGAAGCGCTTCAAGATACATGGACACTTCAGCCATGCGCTCTTGCAGGCCGCAACCCGTGAGCAGTGTCAAGAATGCCATAGACCGCCGGCTGATTCTTTACACAAGCAGATTACCGGTAATTGCGCTCAATGCCACAGCCAGGAAAGGTGGACACCGGCCACGTTCAATCACGACAAATTCTTCGTACTTGACCGCGACCACAGTGTTCAGTGTGTGACGTGCCATGTACGAAACGACTACAGCCAATACACCTGTTACGGTTGCCACGAACACACCCCTGAAAAGATTCGCCGAGAGCACATTGAAGAAGGTATTCGAGATTATAAAAACTGCGTTGAATGCCATCGAAGTGCGGATGAGCACGACATCCGAATGCCGGGAGGAAATCGCCGTGAAGATGACTAGCAGAGGCCCGATTGACCTGCGCCGATACGCCTTCATATCGATTGCGGCTGCGGTTGCGACCATTCTGCTCAAAGGGGTTGCATGGTGGCTGACCGGCTCCGTCGGTCTATTGTCGGATGCGATTGAGTCGTTCGTTAATTTGGCAGGTGCCTTGATGGCGCTATGGATGCTCTCCATTGCGATCATGCCAGCGGATGCGGAACACCCACATGGTCATGATAAGGCCGAATATTATTCGAGTGCCTTTGAAGGATTTCTAATTGTCGTTGCAGCGGCGAGCATCGGCTACACAGCAGTCGAGCGTCTAATACATCCACAGCCACTGGAAGCGGTCGGTATTGGCCTTTTGGTTTCGGTGCTTGCATCGATCATAAACTTTGGCGTTGCAAGAGTATTGCTTCGAGCGGGTACCGAGCATAAGTCGATCACTCTGGAGGCGGATGCGCATCACCTCATGACCGATGTTTGGACCTCTGTTGGCGTAATAGCCGGAGTGACGTTGGTTTGGCTCACAGGGCTGAACTGGCTGGACCCGGTTATTGCCCTTTTGGTTGCGGCCAACATTGTATGGACGGGCTGGCAACTTATGCGACGTTCTGCGTCTGGCTTGATGGATGTTGCACTACCAAAGTCGGAAATCGCTCAGATAGAACAAGTTCTCTCCACCTTTGATACAGAAGGGGTTTGCTTTCACGCGCTACGGACCCGCCAAGCCGGAAGGCGAGTATTTATCAGTTTGCACGTGTTAGTACCTGGCGATTGGTTAGTAAAAAGAGCCCATGATTTTTCTGAGGAGATTGAAGCGTCACTTTGCAGACAATTTCCGCACGCGCACGTCATGACACATCTCGAGCCAATCGATGATCCGTTATCCATGGCAGACGAAGCATTGGATAGACAAAGGTAAGTCTGCCAGCGGATCTGGGATGTATTTCCATTTATCTGCATTTGAATACGCCAAAGACGGCAAGCAGCAGTTCGACCACCACTACCAACGGTAGAGCGAAGGTATGGGCGGCGAAAGTCTGCTCGTGGCCGGCTACTGTCTGTTACTGATTCTCCTCAGCTAATGCTCGATGACCGTAATGGAAAAGCATGGAACATTTATTTCCGCCGGGCGTTTCATAAGCGACTCAATGCGAATTTCGTCATTGGAGCGACGAGGAAAAAACGGGGATGGACGACAAAACCGGAATAGACGATGCAGACATGGCGCAGGCCTTATCAGCCCGAGCTGGCGACCTGCGAGCGTTCGCAGGTCTGGTGCGCCGCCATCAGGATCGCATGTTTGGTTTCCTGTTGCGCATGCTTGGTACGCGTGACGAGGCAATGGACTTGACCCAGGATTCCTTCCTGAAGGCCTGGAAGGCGTTACCGGATTGGCGACCTGAGGCGCGCTTCACTACTTGGCTGTTCCAAATAGCACGTAACGCGGCTCTCGACCTGCTGAGGCACCGGCAGCGTATTGAGTTCGTATCGCTCGACGCTGATCCCTCCCACGACATAGTGGAAGATTACACACCATCTCCTGAGAAACAATTTTCCGACCGGCAGCGCATTAGCTTGCTTCAGCGCGCCATTGACACGCTCCCAGTTGATCAACGCGAAATCCTCCTGCTCCGTGAACTAGAGGACATGAGCTACGCGGAGCTCGCCTTAATACTCGGGATCAACGAAGGAACGGTCAAGTCACGCCTTGCCCGAGCACGTGCTGCAGCCCTTACCAATTTCCGTCACTACGCCGGGGAGAGTCCAGATGACTGATCCACATGAAGTCCACGCTACTGACATCGACCTGTCCGCCTATCATGATGCAGAACTTCCTGCTCCTGCTCGCCTCCGTATTACTGCGCACATCGCTGCATGTCCGCTTTGCGCAAAGCGCCTCGCCGACTTTGCCGCCTTGTCCGCTGACTTCGCCCAGTTACCCAAAGATAGCCTTGGTTTCGATCTCGCCAGCGTCATAGCGGGACAGCTTCCTGGACCGGCCAGGTCGCACCGGTGGACACCTACGCTAGGCTGGCTTGGCCTGCTGCCTGCGGGAATTGGGGCCACGGTCTCAATCGCGCTGGGCATCGCCATTGGTGGGGTTCTATTTAGTGGCAGTGCCGCCCTACCGCGAGAGACGGCCATGAGCGTATTCGATTCTATCCCGCCAGGCGGACTCTGCCTCGGTCTGGACAGCTGCTATGCCGAATATCCCAACAAGACAGGAGTGATCAAATGAAGCCCCAACTGCTACGAACCCTGCTCGCTTTTTCTGTCCTGATTAACGTCGGGGTACTCGGTGCAGCCGCATACCGGGAATTGAACACCGACGCCTTTCCGGGGTTACCGCGCTACCTCGAACTCGATGTAACGCAGACCCGTCACTGGCACGAGGCAGAGCGAAATTTTCTTGTCCAGCTCGCCGACGTTACGACGGCAATCGAGGCACACCGCAGCCGGATGATCCGTGCCATTTTTGCCGAGTCCCCCGATCTCGCCCAGATTGATGCCGAACGCGTCGCTATCGCGGCGCTGCAGGAGATTCAGCAAAAACGGGTGATCGAGCAACTGCTAAGGGAGCGAGCGTTACTTGATGCTGCACAACGCGAACGGCTCGCTGCATTACTACTTGCACAGCCGGCAGGCCCCTCAGGCGTCGAGCGCCTTCACCGCGACTGACGGGAACATTTGCGCCCCCCGAACGTTGAATGGATGTGAGTAGCTGACGCTTGCTCCCATCAACCTTTATTCATCTGGAGAATTATGCTCATGAAACCCTATATCCTTGCCGCTCTGACTGTCCTTTTCCTTGCTGCCACCGGCCCATCGCTGGCCGCGAACGATGCACACGATCATGGCCATGGCTCGGTATCGGCCACCCTGCAACTCAACGCCGGCAAGAAATGGGAAACCGATGCTCCGCTGCGAACAGCCATGGGGGAAATTCGTAAGTCGATGGCGTCCTCGCTGCACGCGATCCACGAAAATAAGATGTCGGCCAAGTCCTACGATGGGCTGGCTAAACAGGTGGAAGGCGCTGTCGGTCAGATCGTCGCCAGCTGTAAGCTTCCGCCAGCCGCCGATGCCCAGCTTCACATCATCGTCGCAGACCTGCTGGCTGGCGCCGAGGAGATGGCCGGCAAGATGAAAGAGGTCAAACGCGTGAACGGCGCAGTCAAGGTTATTGGCGCCCTCGATAACTACGGCAAGTATTTCGACGATGCAGGATTCCGGCCGATCGAGCACTGAGAATTGCGACGGCTTTAGGACAGAACGCACTGTCGGACCGCATTGAGGAAACCAAGGCGGGCGATTCTACGGTGCCACTTCAGATGAGCGATTGGAGGCATTTTCCAATCGCTCATCATGAAAGCATATGAATGATTATCCGAGGTTAGCAGCCATGCGTAATGTCTGCCTACTCCAAGGAGATAATAGCGATGAGTACGGAAAATGCAGTCCCTGAAGTACGCAACCTTAAACAGCTGCTTCGGTATCAGGAGAAGGCAGTCGTCAGCCGGATGCTGATCAAGAATCCAGTTGGCAACGTTACCCTGTTTGCCTTTGACGGCAATGAGGGTCTTAGCGAGCATACCGCTCCTTACGATGCCTTGGTAATAGGTGTTGAAGGCCGTGCTGAAGTTCCGGTGGGCGGCGTTAGCCATACACTGGAAGAGGGCGATAGCTTGCTGCTGCCGGCCAATATCCCGCACGCGGTAAATCCCATGGGCGGGTTCAAGATGCTGCTGATCATGATTCGTGGTTAGGGGTTATAGACGACCAGAAGTGTTATGGGCATATCCTTGGAAACGGTTTTCTGCTGCGATTTGTGCTGTATTTGAGCCGGATGGTTGCTAACGACCACTCAAGTAAGAGATCCGCGAAGATTGGGTCGGGAGTTCGCGTTCGCTAGCCAGGAAAGCTGAGCTGCCCCGCAGTGCTGGCCTGAAAGTCCGCTGACCCCACTACACCTGTCGCTCATCTGGCGATGGCTGAACGGCAGTTAAGGCCGACGAGCGGGAATTGCCACTACTCCCCTGCTCCACTTCGTTTGACATTATTCCCCGTAGGTCAGGAATTCGGCCAAAGCAGCCATCGCTCCAATTGGCCAGACGAGTCCGGTTGTCGCCTCGCAACCCATTGAATCCACCGATAAGAGCATGAGCGAATCACCGCATATGAATTCCACTGGCCAGAATAGTGACCCGGTAATCACAGAACAATGCATTGTTTTCGGTAGCACCAAAAATCAGCATTGAATCATAGTGTTCGTCCGTGGCTCCCCTGACCATATCAATCACCTTGCTGATTGTTTTAAATTTGAGAATGTCGGTATGGCCCTCCAGATGGAAAAATACCGTCGACGCTGAAAATAGCCTGCCTCTGCCAAGCAATGGGTGCTTGATGGCAGCAAGCATCGCTGATTCGGCATTCTCACCACTGGCCAGACCGAACCCGATGGCAGAAGCCCCATCCTGTGACAAGGTGCTGACAACATCCTCAACGTCGAGAGTAACGAGTCCAGGGCCGAAAACAGGTTTTGTAACCCCGTGGTAGAGATGCTCAAAGGTGTTGATTGCCTGATTCAAAGCGCTTGGAAGTGATGTAGTAGATTGATGGAACGCGATGGCTAACGGGAATACTGCGTTCGCGACATCTTTGAGCGCGTGAATGTCATCATGAGCAACTCCTTGCCGATATCCATCTTCAATACCTCTCGACGGGATAACTGCGGCAATCGTTGAGATCGATTTCTCGCGTAATACATCGGCAATGGCCGACAAGAGATTGATGTCGATGCCGCCACCGATCCCGGCAACAATAAAAGCGATATCGATTCCCTCTAGGAGCTCTGCAAAATCCCCCCGAAAGCCTTTAGAGAATTGACTGGCGGTATGTAGGCAGCCAGGGCAAAACATCAGCTTTTCGTCCGCCACTACACGCAGCAGCGCAACTGGATCAGTATCGATGGCGATCGACCGCCTCAGGTACAGCAAATTCCCGGCTAGTGCAGAAAGAATCTCTCCTCCGATGCGGCCAATAGCGATCACGCCAATCCCGACTGGGCGGGCACCTTCCTCCGGAGTCTGCCTTGCCTGCGAAATCGGCTGGGCCGTTCCCGCATATACATGACAGGGCAGCAGAGTGCTAGCACCCAAGGCGGACAGGTCTTGCAGGAATTCACGGCGCTTCATGTGGCTCTCCTATAGGCAAAGGAAATAATCTCCGGTTGCCCGACGGAATGTGTCGTGTGAGATCGCCATTTCTGGCCGGCCCAAAATAATCTGCCCAACGACGATTCATGCGACACAAATTGACGCATCTGAAACGATAATGGCATCTACTTGCTAGCATGCGATGTAGTCGCTAAATCGTTGCCTCTTCCTTCCAACCAATTCACTGACCTGAAAAATAGAAGCTCAATCATGCGTACATTCTCGAAATCCAAGCTCATGGCGCTTCGTCAGTGCCCAAAGCGCTTATGGCTGGAGGTCAATCGCCCGGATTTGCGAGAGGATTCGGCTGCAACCCAGGCAAGCTTTCAGGTGGGCTATCAGGTCGGCGACATTGCACAGCGCATTTACGACTCAGAGGGGCGAGGCACGCTGATCGATATAGAGAGCGAGGGATTCAACCGAGCATTCGAACGTAGCGCGGAACTGCTTCAATACCCACAACCGATTTTTGAAGCAGGTTTCAGTGCTAGCGGCGCACTGGCCTTCGCCGACGTCATGTTGCCGCTGCAAAAGAACGGCAAGCTGGCCTGGCGCATGGTCGAGGTCAAGTCATCGACCAGCGTCAAGGATTATCACCGCGATGACGTGGCAGTTCAGGCATTTGTTGCCCACGCCGCTGGCGTTCAACTGGAGGCTATCGCCCTGGCTCACATCGACAGTTCATGGGTATATCCGGGTAATGAGGATTACCGAGGACTCCTCAAGGAGAACGATCTGACGTCAGAGGCTTTTTCCCGGGTGGAGGAAGTAAAGACATGGATTGCTCAAGCCCAAGGTGTTGTGGTTGAGCCATCCGAGCCGGAGTTGGCAACGGGCGATCAGTGTTGGGCGCCCTTTGAATGCGGCTTCCATGAATATTGCAGCCGGAACGATCCAAAGCCGGAGTTTCCTGTTTCATGGCTTCCTCGCTTCTCTTCGGCCAGGGTGCGAGAACTGGCGGCCAATGGCGTGGATGATCTGAGATGGGTACCCGACGACCAACTGAATGACCGGCAACGGCGGGTCAAGGAACACACCTTGGCCGGGACCATATTTTTTGACGCTGCTGGCGCAGAAGCTGATCTGCAGCCCTATCCGCTGCCGGCCTACTTTCTGGATTTCGAGACCATCCAGTTCGCTGTCCCCATCTGGAAAGGCACTCGCCCCTACCAGCAGATTCCGTTTCAGTTCAGCCTGCACCGGCTCGATGCCTATGGCAGGTTAGAGCAAACCGCTTTTCTCGATCTCTCGGGAAACGACCCATCCGAGGAATTTTCGACTGCACTCGTCGCCGCCTGTGACACCGAAGGTCCGGTGTTTGTATATAACGCGGGATTCGAGACCGCCAGAATTCGCGAGTTGGCTGAGCGTTACCCACGCCTGAGTGCATCCCTTCTGGCGATCAACGACCGAATCGTTGATTTACTACCCATCGCTCGCGAGCGCTATTACCACCCAGATCAGCAGGGCAGCTGGAGCATCAAGAAGGTGCTGCCTGCCGTGGTGCCGGAACTGCGCTATGACGCACTCGACGGCGTGCAGGATGGCGGCATGGCAATGAGTGCCTTCCTGGAGGGTATCCATCCCTGCACTAGCCCGGCGCGCAAGACCGAAATCGAGATTCAACTCCTGGCCTACTGCGAGCTCGATACCTACGCCATGGTTCGCCTGTGGCAGGTATTTTCCGGCCGCTCTGACATTAGGCTCTGACCCATGCCCAAACGTCCTGACTCTCTTGAGACGCTACAGCTCTCGCACGAACTGCTGCGACGTATTCCCAAGGGCCGAACAATCACGGCTTCCGAACTGCATCAGCAACTGGCCGAAGCTGGCTTTGAGCGAGACATGCGGACCATCCAGCGGCAGCTGGAAACCCTGTCCGAGTATTACGAACTCGACCGTGACGAGAGCACCAAACCCTATCGCTATAGCTGGAAGCCATATGCCAAGGGCTTGTCGCTGCCGAGTCTGAGCCCGCAGGAGTCGTTGCTGCTCATTCTGGTCGAGCAGCACCTGAGCGCCCTGCTACCGACCAAGCTGATGAAATCGATGGAGGGATTCTTTGCCCAGGCACACAGCCAATTAGAGGGCAAGAACGCAACGATGCGTGATCGCGAGTGGTTGGAAAAGGTGCGTGTCATCAGCACCAGTCAGCCACTATTGCCACCCAAGGTTGATCCGGCCGTATTCGACCAGGTCAGCAATGCCCTCTACGCCGATCAATGGCTGGAAGTGGATTACAAGAACGCAGCAGGCAAGCGCACCACGAACCGAGTCATGCCCCTGGGGCTGGCCCAGCAAGGTCCGCGCATGTACCTCGTGTGCCGATTCGACGGTTACGACAACGAAAGAAGCCTTGCACTGCATCGAATAATTTCCGCGCGTGCCTCGACACTTACGTTCGAGCGGCCGAAGGACTTTGACCTCAAAAAATACGATGACGATGGCCGCTTCGGCTACGGCAATGGTCAGCACATCCGGCTGAGTTTCACGATTGAGAAGGAAGCCGGGCTGCACTTGCTGGAATCGCCGTTATCTGTCGATCAGCAGGTGGAGGAACGGGAAGAAACCTACAAAATCACAGCGACCGTGGTCGACTCGGCGATGCTGGAATGGTGGTTAAGAGGTTTTGGTGAATCTGTAACGAACATTCAGAAGAGAAAGGTCTAGTCATGGCAAATACCATCGAAATTCCGAGCAACTGGGTCTGTAACGGGGTAGAACTGAAGCCAAAATCAGGGGCAAATTCGTCCAACACCTGGGTGATGAGTGGCAAGGAAATCAAGCCGAAAACGAATGCTCTGTCTTCCAATACTTGGGTGTGGGACGGCAAGGAACTGAAGCCAAAACAGGGGGCGCTCTCTTCAAATACTTGGGTGATCGAGAACAAGAAGGCAAAGCCGAAATCGGGCGCGACCTCCGCAAACACGTATGACGTGGGCGATCTGCCGATTCTGGCGATTGTAGGGAAACTTGTTCTTAAGTTGTGGTGACATGAAAAGCGAAGCTTAAAAGATGGAGATGTGCAATGAATGAAGTATTGGAGTCGTTCAAAAATATTGTTGACAGTTCTGATGGCGGAGATGTCGGCACCCCATTCGCTCGCTCTATTTGGCTTTTCGGGATTGAGCCAGGAGACTCAAAGCAGGATCAGGAAATACGGGAATCTGGGATGGTCGAAATATCTGATAGCGATTACTCAGTTGATACCCAAATGCGGTGGGTATACAACAAAAATGCTTTCAAGCTTCTCGCCTCGATAGACGGGAAGGCTGTCGCAGAGTGGGAGTCTTTCGCTCACGAAAAACAACCGTTTGCACGAGGAAGCAAAGGATACTTCAAAGGAAATCTTTATCCCGTCGCAAGCCAAAGTCTTGCGACGTGGTCAGAGCGATCCCAAGAGGAGCTTGGAATTGGAAAGGAAGATTTTTACGATTGGTGTCGGAAAGAGAGATATCCGGAAATACAAAAACTCGTCACGGAACACCAGCCAGCCCTGATCATCGGCGTTGGCGTTGGCCATCGTAATGAGTTTGCTAAAGCATTTTTTGGAAAAAGTGCTTCAGAGTTTTTGGTATTTCAATCAATGGCGAATCAACGAATTCGCCGTCTTTACTATCAAGAAACAAACGGTATCAAGCTAGTTGTAGTTCCTCATCTCTCTCCGCGTGGCCCCTACTGCCTTAGTAGTACTGATGCTATCCAATGCGCGGGTAGCTTCATCGCCGATTGGCAAAAGGATCCGACGTAGCTATGCAACTTGATCCAACACTAACCGAAAAGCTTTATTCGGACTTTCCTCGCCTCTTCCGAGGACGCCACAAACCGGCCCAGGAGAGCTCAATGTGCTGGGGCTTCGAATGTGGCGACGGCTGGTATCAGTTGCTTCATGGCCTGAGTATCCAATTGAGCAACTACCTTGCCGAGCATCCTGACTCGAATTTGGAAGCTATTCAGGTTAAATCGAAATTCGGTCGCTTGTGTTTCCACCTCAGTGATTACGATGCTGTGGTGGAAGAGATGATCAACGCCGCCCGTGAGCGCGCTGCTGCAACGTGCGAAATTACGGGAAGGCCCGGCCAACTCTGTAGAGGCAAATCCAGGCGCGATCCCTTGATGGTACTGTGTCCCGAAAAAGCCGAGGAGTTTGGCTACTCCGTAGTGATCCGATAGCGGCGTCGGCTTGTCATCGCGCTTGCTTGGATCGCGACACTTCTTGTCGCAACCATCGCGAGAATGGGTAAGTACGAAACCATTCAGGTCGACAAGCCATGACCAACACCGAAACACTGCACGCCATCGATGCCCTCTACTTGGGCAATTTCCGTCAAACGCTTTTCCATAAGATTCTCCACGCACAACTGGAACTGCGCGAATATCTCAAGCAAGCGGAGGCATTGGTCCTGGCAATAGAAGTCTCTCCTGACTGCCGGAGACAATACGCCGAAATCATCCAGCGGCTCCTGCCGCCGGTCAGCGTGTTGGAAGAGATATCACATGACATGTACGACGTATGTTCGTCAGATGCGGATACCTGCGAACCTGTTCAATGGGGCTCGGCAGACACAATCCCTGAGGATGAAACAAGAGCCGTCATTTCGCGGCTCGATGCTGTCGAGCAAGAGACCATCAAAACGCTGAACAGCATCGGTGAGGCACTTACCTCGCTACCGGCCGTGACAGCGTCCTGGAACCAGTGGGCACGCCTCCGAGTATTTTACAAACTCAAGCCAATTCCGGAGCGCCCCTACTACAAGCATGATTCCGTTAGGTTCAACGGCTGCCCGCCATTTCTCGACGCGTGGTGCTTTGCGAAGCCGCCAATAGACGCCGAAAGCGATCCAGTATCTCACTATCTGCTGGACGCCGAATTTATGCCGCTGATTTACCTGCCATTGCTCGACGATGTTGAAGTGGAGATTGAATTCAAATTTGATGGGGGCTGTTCACGGACGCCGCATGCAAAAGGAGTACCCACTCAAGACAGGGCAAGCCATGAAGCCGAAAACTCTCACTGACCTTAGGAGGCTGGGCGGCTGGATGCGACGTAGTGATCTCAGACTCCGCGGAATGGGGAGGGAGCTGCGCTCGGCAAGTAAGGAGCTGCCCTCTGCGACACTTTCAATCGCTATGAAGTAAGCGCTCAATAAACCACGCACTTTCCCGCTGAGCGTCAGTGGTGAAAGATATGTCCACGTAAAACAAGGTGGACACCTATGACAGAGCAGATTTCAGAATTGAAGCAGCGACTGGTCGTGAGCCGCAAGCAGGATGGCCGATGCTGCTACGACCCGCAAGCCAAGCACGAATTGATCGAGGCCGGTTTGCAACCCGGCGTCTCGGTAGCGAAACTGGCGCTGGCGCACGGAGTCAACGCCAACCTCCTGCGCACCTGGATGACCAAACATCAGCGTCAATCGTTGGCTGGCGGTTCCGTGCGGCCATCAGCTGCAGCGCCAGCGCCGTTTATCCCGGTGGTGCCGGTCGGCGCCCATCGTTCGCCGATCACGCAGCCTGAACTGACAGCCCGGCTCCCCAATGGCGTTCGACTGGAATGGTCGGCGTTGCCGCCCGACCAACTGGCGAATATTCTTGTGCTGCTTTCCACCCTGCCATGTTCCGACTCGATTCCCGGCTGAAGGTCTTCCTGCACCGGGAAGCAGTGGATGGCCGCAAGAACATCAACGGACTCGCCCTGCTGGTTGAGCAAGGGCTGGGTCTCGACCCGTTTGCGCCGGTGGCCTATGTATTCAGCAACCGCCGGCGCGACCGGATCAAGATTCTGCTCTGGGATCGCAACGGATTCTGGCTGCTCATCAAGCGGCTGGAAGTAGATCGCTTCAAATGGCCCAAGGAGTCCGATCTCGTCGAACTGACCGTCGAGCAATTGCACTGGCTACTGGAAGGCATCAACCTCTCGGCCATGCAGCCGCACCCGGCCCGACATTATCAGCGCGTGGGGTGAACGATTTTTAACCGCTCCAGTCAAATCGTCATATGCTGAACGTGACCCTGACCGCCGAAGAATTCAACGCGCTGATTGCCGAGCGCGAGGCCGCCGTCACCGAACGCGAAGCCCTGCGCGGCGAGCTCAAAGTCCTCAAGGTCGAGCGTGATCTCCTTCAGGAGAAACTCAACGCCTTCCTGCGCAAACTGTTCGCTGCCAAGAGCGAGATGCGCGGCAACGGGCAGTCGGAACTCTTCAACGAAGCGGAAGCTTTGGCTTCTGCCGAGGGCTCGGTGACCGAGGAAGTCCCCGTCGAATCCGCTATCGAGATTGCCGGGCATATCCGCCAGAAGCGCGGTCGCAAGCCCCTCGATCCGGCACTGCCGCGCGAGATCGTGCGCCATGAATTGCCGGAATCCGAACGGATTTGTCCGCATGACGGCAAGACACTGGTGGAAATCGGCGTAGAGACCAGCGAACAACTCGACATCATTCCGCAACAGGTTCGCGTGATTCAGCACCAGCGCGTCAAATATGCCTGTCCGTGTTGCGACCAGGGGATCAAGGTCACCCCGGTGCCAGCCCGGATCATTCCCAAGGGACTGCTGACCGAGGCCGCTTTAGCCTGGGTGGCAACCTCGAAATATCAGGATTCGCTGCCGCTCTATCGGCAAGCGGCATTGATTGGCCGTTTCGGTGGCGATCTGTCGCGCAACACACTGGCCGGCAGCATGGTCAAGGTCGGCGAAGCAGTGCAACCGATCATCAATCTACTGCGTGATCACTTGCTCGACGCCGAACTGGTGTTCGGCGACGAGACGGTGATTCAGGTGCTCAAGGAACACGGTCGAGCGGCGCAGACCAAGAGTTATCTGTGGGCGCAGATGAACGGCACCGGGCCACCGGTGCGATTGTTCGGCTACGCCCCGGGCCGTGGCGGAACCCACGCCGAGCGGCTTTATGCCGGAATCAGCGAAGGCGCGGTCTTGATGTCCGATGGCTACGAGGTCTACAACGGCATCGCGCAATCACATCACCTCATTCATCTGGGGTGCTGGGCGCATGCACGGCGTTACTTTGTCGAGGCGGAGGCCGTCTTGCCGAAAGCGGCCCGTCGTCCAGATCAGCCGGCGACGCAGTTTATTGCCGCGATTGCCCGGCTCTATGCCGTGGAGGCGAAGACCAAGGGCAAAGTGGTGGCCGAAAGGGCTCAATTACGCGAGGCATCAAGCCGCCCCATCCTGGCGGAAATTCAGCATCTGCTGGTAACGCATCGGCACAGCGTGACGCCAGGCAGTTTGTTGGGCAAGGCACTGCATTATCTGGAAGCACAATGGCCGAAGCTGATCCGGTATGTCGAGAATGGCGCCTGGCCCATCGACAACAATCTGTGCGAGAACGCGATCCGACCGTTCGTTGTGGGGCGGCGCAATTGGCTCTTCGCCGACACGGTGGCCGGCGCCAACGCCAGTGCGAACATCTACTCGCTGATCGAGACCTGCAAGGCCAATGGGGTGGATACCTATCGGTATTTGGTTGCCTTGTTCAAAGCCTTGCCTTTGGCAAAAACGGCGGACGATTACGAGCAACTCTTGCCTTGGCATCTGACCTTGGGCGAATGAGCTTTACCTGATCCGTCTGTTACACCAATTAGCCTGTTGATGGGAGGGCGCGGTTTATTGAGCGCTTACGCTATGAAGGTCTGATAAGCAAGGGCAATCCAAGTAGTCAATATGCATCAGTAAAGTTACTACAGATAATGCTGATAGTCCTTTTAAGGACTGTTTACCGGCATATTGGCGACTGTATCGCCCGAAAAACGCACTGGCCGCAAAGGCCGATCTCGGGTCATCGGCCTCTCATCCGAATAAAAATGCAGCCATCGCGGTCGCGCCTGCCGCAAGTCCGACTTTGGTTGCCGCATTAATTACTGCTTCAGGAAACTGGCGTTCTCCGCGCATCATTTGTATAACCTCATCGACCGTTGCTATGCCCAAAGCAACGATGGCTGAGTCGCCAGTACGATTGCCTACAGTATGATCGTGAAGATCCTGATGGACACTGCAAACGTCATCGTGCAACTCTTTGTTTTCAAATCCACTATCGCTGACTCGGGGATCGTGACAATTTGCTCCCACTTCTTGGGTCACCTTTACGTCAATATCTGGGTAACGCTTTAGGTGGTCGGCCACTGGGCCAGAGGAAGCGACTGCCTTCAACTGGATTTCCTTGAGAGCTTCGCCGGTCTCACGGTCACAAATCTGAACGTCCGATCCAGGATAGTTCGTCGCTTCGTGTATTCTCGCAAACGTATCACTGTGGCTCTCGTTGTACTCTCGAACGTAGGAGAGTTCGTGATAAATGCCCTTCACATTTGCCGCGAATCCTCGTTGCTGCTCAGTATTTAAGCCCCTAAGAAAGTCACGAATTTGGTGTTCTGTGGCCTCGCGAAGTTGCGAAGATGAGCGCCGAATGGCTTCGAGAACAAGGCGAGACTCAACACTGTGGTCTAGAGGGGCATTGGTCAGCAGGGCAGCAAAAACACCGCCGATAGCATACATGGCGCGTTGGTCAATAGTACGAGCTTTTTCGTTCACTTCTTGCCCGTTATCGGCCGCAATCGCGTCAATCACAGAGGGAGCCGCAGAGGCCATCGTGCTTCGAGCCATTTCCGAAAACCACGCTTGCCCCTGTTCCGAATGCAGCCAGCTCACGTAAATTGCCAACCGTTCAAGGGCTGCAGTACGGAAGTCAGTCAGAGCATGCTTTCGAAACGCAATCGCGTTCCTCGCATCAAGCGGTTTGCACAGTTCGACTGAGTTGTCACGCAGCTTTATAAACAGCGGACGCAAGGCTCCCTCGAGTAGCTGAGTAGCCGCATCGGCGTTCAACGCATCGGGCTGCTTCCGATATTCTTCGCATAAGGCGGACAGAGTCCAGCACGATTGCACAACCCATAGTTCGAGTTGGCTGAGCGACTCGAAAGGTCGCCCTTCTGATCCTAGAACCTTGTAAGCTGCAAGCCCGACGATCATTGCTAGTCCACCGGTCAGGACTGCGCCTGCTGCCATGCCACCCCCCACCAGGCTCCCTAACCACGCAAGCGTCGCGCTCGTCGCCGCGGCGCCTGAGAGACCAGCAATTGCAGTCCCAGTCCCTGAGGTTCCGAACGCGGCAACCAATGCAAGGATTCCGGACACAGCTGCTGCTCCAGACGCCTTTGCAAACACCATGCGACTGAACTGAGTTCCTAGCGCCCTCGATTCAGAGGGGCTAATCTGCATAACGCAAGCCGCAATGTAGTTCAGTTCCACTTCGGCGGCCAGAAGCAGCTCCTCGCAGTCATAGGTTGGCAGAGATGGGGCGAAGAGCGTCTTCACGCCCGATCGCAGCGATCCGTATGCTTCCTCACTGGACAAACTCACGGTCTTGAACGTTTCACTGGCGACAATACCGTCTTTGAGCTTCCCCGCTGGGGCCAGGACGTTCTCTTGTAAAACCTTTGTAATCCCGGCTTGTTCGGCAGCATCCTTCACGGACTTGCCCGACTGCTGCACAAAGTCAGCGATCTTTGTGCCTAGCTTGCTGGCTTGCACGGTCAATTCGTGGCGTTCATTCAATTCGCGGAATTTTTTCCCGAACTGGCGCCCCGCCTCCTCGGTCTTCTTCGTGATGTTCAGACGCTCATCGACATTTCTTAACTTCTCAGCGGTCACACTGGCTGCATCGCCCATTTTGGCCCCAATTATTGAGGCTGCTTCTTTGGCTTCCTTCTGAAATCGTTGCAAGGACGACAAGGAAGGCGACGGCGGTTGAGGCTTATTCTTCAATTGCTACTCCTACATTTCAAGATAGGTTGAGCTCCTTCATCAGCTCAGAATGTGTTGAGAGGGATTGGCAACATTGTCTTTGATTCTTGAACATGACCGTTGGTGCCTAGATCAGATCAAAGGCGTTATGGGCTTCTTTTTCAGGGGCGTCATCCATTCAACGAGTACCGAGGGTCGATTCTTAAAACTTGGCCGTTTATTTTCCACCTTGCTTGCCCAGCATCGGTTGGGCTTTCAGCCACAGATGATCCTCAATGGCCTGGAGGACCGTCTGGGGAATTGTCGAAGGGAATTTCCAGACCTTGAGGGTTATGGACTTAATGGAATCCGGTTTCAGCCAATGACAAAGCTGCATGGAATAGAGCGTCTTGTCCCGATAGCCCAAATGCTGCTTGATGCGGGACTCGAGCGACGCCGAACTACCAACGTAGAGGTTTCTGGAAGGCTGAATCGGACGGGCAAACATGCGGGTACTTTTCGCTTCCTTGTGCTGCTGCTTCATGGCCTTGAATCGCTGAAGCAAAAGAGCCGGATCCTTCTCTGTCTGCATAGTAAAAATGTAGATGAACCGACAGCCCTTATCTTCCTTGGCCCACTCGATCAAAGGCTTTAGCTTCGCCGCGGGGTAAGCATCAAGTACGTCCGCTGGGGACAATTCAATCGTCTTGAACTCCCCAACTTTCATCGCTGCAATCTCGCCAGCTAGCTTTACCTGAGCGGAACTACAATCGATTATCAGTTCGTCATTCAGCATAGAAACAGAATCTCCCCAAGAGGCTTGCCCAGTGGCAGGGTCCGACCCGAGCCACCACTGACGCTTGTCGCTGTACCCAGGGGATTCATTGTCCCGTTCCTGGTTGGTTTCAAGCGGCCCCCTGAGAATCTGGACATCATAGTCTGATTGGTTGTCGAAGGGCAGCTTGCCGACGCATTGCAGTCCAAATCAGCGAGCGCGCCGAATGACAGCTTTGGACGACAAGTAGAAAATGGAACCTCGCCTTATTCTGAAAAATCCATCAGTCCCGAAGGCGGGATTTCCAGTGTGAGAGCTAGTTTGACGATGTTTTCAAGCGCAATATTGCGTTGCCCGCGCTCAACACCACCAAGATAGCTTCGAGCTAAACCACTGTGCAGCGCCAATTGCTCTTGCGACCAGCCTTTCGCCTTGCGCAGCATGGCAAGTCGTCGGCCAAAGAGGATTTTTGGGTCGGTAGAAGGCACGTTCCGCTGTCTTGAAATGATCAGCGGATGCTAGGCAGGCGGCTACTTTAATGCCACGCTCTATGAGTGACAATTGCGCGTTCAAAACGTACCATTAGGCCCTAGATTTTCAAGACGACGAGACTGTGGACGGAAGCCAGAACGCTCTGGATGTGCAATACCTTCAGCACTTGCTTGCCAGGCGAGATCACGAGCAATTTTTAGCGGCATTTGAAGATGCGTCACGTCCCCTAGATGACTTTCGAAGGGCACTAGGTGGCGAAGGGCTTTGTCTCTTCATGGTCGATGAAGGCGACCAGAGAAGAGACTGGTCGATTCGATACGCGAACTTGCTGCTCGACCGTGCCATCGAGGCCCCCTCAGGCGTCATTCTCAACCTGGCCACACTCCTCGACTCCACTGCACTGCTTGATCTGGTCAAGCTTGAAGAGGGAAAAGGGAGTCGTACCAGCGGCTACAGCTCAGGTGATCAGAAAGGCGAAAGGCCTTCAGGGAAAGCAAGTCAGGCCATCCTGCAAGTGAAGCGTGTCGTTCAGATAATGCAGATGTTTTTGGGGGATGGTCAATTTTCGGACGCCACGGGGATTTGCCGATCCGTTTTTCGCAGCCCGCAGGAACGCACTTTTTTGCGCGCCCTATCGCTCCGTTTTCCTGGCTTGTTGGCGCTACCAAACTACCCGCTGGATCAGATCGTCGCGCTTGATCGAGTAGGTGCAATCGATGCCGAGACGCTACGGTACGGCAGAAACTGTCGGCTGGATGCCGTGTTGATTGTTCCGGATGAGGGAGATCCGGTCGCTGTATTCGAGTTGGACAGTCGGTATCACGACCTGCCAGAGAACGCTGGCCGCGATGCCATGAAAAACAGTTTGATCGCAGCGACGGGCCTGCCATTTTTCAGGTTAAGGGCGGAGTCGCCTGAATCGATGACAACTGACGAGTGGTACGCCCTCCTCTCCGACCAGGTGTTGCCACATCTTGATTTGGGTGGCCGGATTCGCTGCCGGCAGGCGGCTTACAGCCTGATTCCCTGCTGACCTTCAGGATTTGACATTAGTCCTTCTAGTGTTCATTGCAAGATCAGTTTTCGCTAAGCCATATCGAATATCCCCAATTATTTGCTGTGTTTCTCTCGATGATCCAAGACTCAGCTTTTTCCAAGTTGATCGCGGCAATCTGACAACTGCTTTACTTTGAGGCGCTCATTTACATTTCGACTGATCGTTAACGCCCATGTAGGACAGTTCAATCATCTCATTCCTAGGTTCATGGCCGGCGGGCTGTTCAATATTGACCATGATTTGGCGTATTGCTGTTACAAAGCCAGGCCTGAATATCACACGCCCCTTGTCGTTTATGACACGCCCAAACTCGTCAGCCTTCCAACCTTCAGATTGCATCAAGGTATCACTAACAGCATGCTTAAGCGCTGCGACCTGATCTTCATTCAAGCCAAGGTGTGCGGGAAGCACTTGGCCTACAGGTGTTTTTTGCGGGCTATCACTGATGATTCGGCGGTCGATGACGATGTTGGAATTGGCCTTTAGGAACGTAACTTCACCACGCAGCTTCCTGTTCTCTGCCAAGACCGCACCAAAGACTGAGCGGACAGCTGGATCAGGTATTTTGTCCAAGATCGAGAAGACAGGGTCGGCACCAACTTTACGCAATTTTTTAAGGCTACCACCTGTATGGGAGGCCCAAGCTTTGATGATTCCCTTAAAATCATCGCCTGTTTTATTGTGAATGGAACCTGCGGTCGGCCCCCCTCTCTTATGAGCGATCCGCGCAATAGTTGCTACAGAAAAATCCTTGCTCCCTAACTCATACTGCTCGCGGCATACGGTGTGGACGATTTCGAGGTTTCGCTGCTTACGAGGGTTGGCATTGGCCTTGATCTGTTCCAGCAGGTCGTCAGGATGCATCGTTTTCTCCGTCGTTTTCCGTAACCGCCGCTAAAACCCGTTTGGCCTGAGCGGTTTCGATAATCGTCTTAGCTTCTACAGAGTTGATATATGGGGAGACAAGATCCATTGCGTCATCAAGCATGCCAATTTCATTCAAGAGTCGCCGCCCCTCGACAAATTCGACAGCCCCAGCGATGGAACCAGTTCGGACCTCAATCATTTTCATGATCTGGTTACCTACTTCCATCTGTTGTTCCGGCGTCAATTTATAAAGAACAGGAGGCTTGCCGTTGATGGTCAGCATAATATCGACCAGTTGGGATTGGCGTAGCGCAGCTTTGCTAGCATCGATCTCAGGATAAATGGTGGAATTCTGGCAAACCACAGCCAATTGGTGGCTCTCGGAGGCAGTCTCGGTGAATGCAAAAGTAATATCATCGATTCCTCCCGCTGCGACTAGTCGCACCCCCTCCTTTTGACCAGCTTTGCACAAATCCAACGATCTCCCAATCAGGTAATGGGTAGCTTGCATTACGTTGTGCAGAACGCCGAATGTCTCCAATTCAACGGAAACACGGTGTGACGCTTTGTTGAGTTCTTCGAATTGAGTAAAAGGTGTTCCGTTAAGCTTGCTGGTCAACTGGGTGTTTTCCAATTTGATCAGGTGATCATTGGCGCCAGTCCAGCGTTTGGCGCTTTCGTGCGCCTCGAAGCTCATGGCATTGAAGTGTGCCTGCAGCCCAGCCAAATATGCCGGCCCTGTCAGAAAGAATCGACAGCAAACGCAATTGCGTTGATTCGGATACCCGATAACGGGAGAGTATACGGCGTGCTTTGCCCAATCTCTAATGATCTCCCCTCCGACGTCACACATAGATCCAGCTACGGGACATATTCCCTTGTCTTCAAAGATAAAGGCTGCAGCGCTCTTCTGTAACTTGGCATAGCGAATCGCATCGTCACTGATGCTGGCGAACCGGCGACTGATCTCCTCGAAAGTAGCCTCATTCAGGAAACGTGCGTGGTTTGCTTGCTCAGCCTCGATGGCGCGGCGATCCGCCGCCTCCATCACATCTCGCACATAACTCACTCCCATCTTGGTGTAATAGAGGGTCATGATGATGCGCGCGTGCCCAGCGATCAGCTTCGAAACAATCGGTAGCGGCAGTTGAGCATCGAGAATCAGATAGCTGATCAATGAGACGCGCAAAGCATGTAACGGATAGAAGGTCGTGGTTGGTGAATTCGGTACAACAAACTGGATTGGCATGCCGTTGTTCGCAGTCTCACCACGGTCATGGCAACGTTGTTCAAGACGACGGAGGAGCCGGTACCAAACACGATCCATGCTGGCATCCGGGATAGGCTTAAATCGATCACCGCCCTTCGCCGCCGCATCACGAAAGAGGAATGAGGCTACCCCGCGCGCTTCCAGTACATCGAAATGCGGAATTGCTCGTCCGAAATGCTTTTCCTCCAATTCACTCCACGCTACTGGCTCTAGAAGTCGGTTGTAGCGTTCCTGCCAATTACGCAATTTTTCCAACCAATAAAGGACAGTATCGTGCTGCCATGGAATCACGTAGCCTTTTTTGCTTTCCGGTTTATTAATGTCAGCAGTCTTATTTGTATTAATGTAAAGACCAGCTCCAGACTCATTCTGACTGTGGTGGAAAACCCCGTACTGCCTTGGACTTCTAGGATTCCCCATAGCGAGCGGAGAATCGTTTAGAACAAATTTCCCATCCTGATAGCGCCACGTGTCGCACTCGCCAGAGTCCAGCATACGTACTTGGAAAGTCCGAAGCGGTAGTTCGAGTTTGATATACAGAGCAACCGCGCGTGCAGGAGACCACAACTCTGTAATACGAGCTGGTAAGCCGCGATATCTTCGCTCGTCCCTCGTGGAATTGCGCTCCCGCCATACGCAGTCTGGATCATCACGATCAACGAGCATCGGATCAACCATAAACCAGTCACCGCCCGTGTAGCCCTCATCCATGACCACGTGAGCCCACTTCCAGTCACGGAAGTTCGGTCCTTCGGATAGCATGCCACGCAATTCCTTGATGTAACGAATCGAGAGAGCAGTTCGAACGCTCTCGCTATAGTTCTCTATCCGCGCATCCGACTTACGCATGAACTCTATCGGGTTGTGGAATTCGGGAGGAATGTACCGTAAGCCATTTTCGTCTGCGATACGGGCAATTTTTTCAGCTAGCACCCAGTCCAAAAATACGCTAACGACATTATTTACAGCCAACTGGCCGGCGGTTAGCTTACCCTTCTTACCTTTCGATTTACTTGCAATTAATACGTCAACAAACGAAGGTTTTTCGGATGTGCGCATGAGAAACGTAATCGGATTACGAGGCAGATTGCGTCCGATGATATAGTCAATGAGGAACTTGTTGAGTCCGTATAGGCGTTTATCAAGGTTCAGTTTCTGAAGCGCCAACCATTCGGCAGCGAGCTCCTGCCAGTTCACCATTTTTGGATCACGCAGCACTATGTGTTTGAACCCGACATCAGCACGTTTATTGATTCGTTTTCGCGCCAATCGTTGAATAGGTTGATTCAAACACTCAGGAACAACCGTGCTTCCGTCAGCGTCTTTTTCGGTCAAATGGGCCTCAAGAACCCAATTCAAAAAATCGACGATGATGTCATGAATACGATAATTTCCAACCGACTCGTCCAATTTCAGAACTGTGCGCAGATCAGGTAACTGCGCATCACGTTCAAATAGTGCTACTGGACGCAAGTCGAGATTTTGGCCGTGCAAATACGAGACCAAAAATGGACAAAGCCCTTCCCGAATTGCCTTTGGAAATCTTCCTTCCTTTGTCGATATGGCAAACCATTCCGCCGCCAGCATTCGCCATGCCTCAAAACCCGGATCGAGTTCGAGCAAAAAACGAAACTCAGGATCAAAGTTGAGGTTGGTATTCTTAATTTTCCCACCACCAGGCATTTTATTTTTTCCTAATCAATTTAGGGCTCTTCCCGCTCAATAGGCCCAACGGATCGACATCTTCGAAGCCGTACGACAGGAAATCAGGCGGCGCAGAGAGTCCGCCGCCAAGTTCATTACGCTTCTCGGCCTCTAGAATTGCTTGTCTAACTTTTTCCCTACCTGGGGTCGTGTAAACCGCTTGTGATTCGAGCGATTTGTGGTGCATCGCCTTCATGATTACCATTGGATTAACACCTAAGTCACTACACCGCTGACCGTAGGCATGCCTGTGACCGTGGGGTGTGGTACCAAGCGCCTTCGCAGCTTCGAGGCCAATCCGCTCGACGGCTCGGCCATGTTGGTGCTTGAACGTATCAATGCTGTATGGATCACCGTTTTCCGTAACGAATGCAAAGGGGTGATTGCACGCCAGTTGCGCCCGTTGAGTCATGTATAGGATCCACAATTTCATGAACACACCGCCAGCCCAAGAGGGGAACCAGTGCACGTCGATAAAATGCATGGAGCTACTTAGTGCATTATCTTTCCAGCCTGCATATCGAGAGTGGGTATGAAAATATTGGTCGCGTGGGCGCATACCGAATTTGCCACGCAGGTAAGCTTCTCTTATGCAGTGAATAGCCTTGCCCTTTGCATCCAACCAATCGTGTGGAGCCAGGCCGTCGCTCGGATGAAAGATACGGACATAAGCTCGCTGTGCATCAAAAGGATCCGGCATCACATCATGGACGTACAGTTGGAAAGGCTCTGAAACTCTCAACCCCCCATAGTGCAAGAGCATGGTGATTAGAATGTCCCGCAAGTTCAGCCGCTCCTCAATGCGCGGACTTTTCTGCTTGCCGGGCACAATGAAGCCTCGCCACAATAGATCGGAGATGCTGTCTTCTGGAAAACGTTTAACAGGTTCGTGATCGATTAGCGGTGCACGCTTGAGCAGCGTGTCGCGCGCTCGCGCGACAGCCATTGCCGCCTTGTCACGATCCCACGTATGCCCCAAAAACGATCTGTCTCGCTGATGCTGCCATGCAGCCCAGGCAAGCCTTTGCTCCGCGCTAGTTGCTTCCCTCCATGGGTTCAGCGCAGTTGTGCCGCTCTTCTTGTGAGTCCAGTCAAAGAAGTTGGAGAGAAGTTGCACCAAATGCCGTGTTACTTGATCACTTGATCCCAACCAATAAAGACCGCCAGGGTCACCACCGGTTTCATTGATAGTGCCGCAGGAAAGGCGCGTAACGAACCCTCGGAATAGCTCGGCAGGGTCATCAAAACAATGACTATTAACCTGCATATACTCAATTAAAAGGCATATTCCTTGTGCTAGCTTCGCTCTCCAGCTCGCGCTTCGTTGCTCAAATTTCAGCATATAGTCAATTAGCGGCAGGAGTGGCCCATCCTCGGTAAAGACCACCGGCAGCTCTATAAAACTGTCATGAACGTCCTTGCGGAAGACTTTTGCCCGGAGAGTGACAGGAGGCATGACGGCCATCAGAGATATTTCATCCAACAAATTGCGCCCTGCAAACAAATATTAAGATCGATCATATTATTTTTATTTTTATACCATATATGTCGATTTAAATGACGAAAAAATGCAAATAACGCTATGGAAACTGTTCCAATTCCGCCAAATTATGATAGTTTTTACATGCCATATAAT
>NZ_JBWKSX010000018.1:0-61799 GCF_059420025.1 Azonexus sp. GW821-FHT04F04
CTTGGCAGGCGATTCCCATCGCCCATTGAAGCAGAGATTTCACTTAACCGGATGTCCTGATTCGCGGAGCCACCTCTAGAGGTCGCCAGCGAAGAGAGCTTCAAGAAAACTGGCGGCGCCATCGCTGGGGCCTGGCCGGTGCCGCAGTCTTCGGCCCGGTAGGTCTGTTTGCCGGCTTGGTGCTCGGCGGCAAGAAAAAGAAAGTCACATTCATCATGATGTTCGAAGATGGCAGGAAGCTACTCGGTAAGGCTGATGAGAAGACATTCTCGAAACTACGGGTGATGACTTTCAAGTAATAGGAGGTAGCGCACACAGGGGTATGGAGTTGGTGCAATTGGTTCTGGTAACAGGGCTTCGGCACGCAATGTAAAACGACATAAAAAGAAACGACGATGAAATCAAAGAAAAAAATGCATGTTCATTTGTATGAGGTGATCCGTAGTGACGAGTCTCCTCCACTCGAAGATCGACTGTCCGAAATTGCGGATACGGAACTCGATCATCGAGAGCGTGATTTAGGTACAAAAATCCGCGTCGAAAATGAAATACTCTCGCCAAGCGCTGATCGCCCATATTGGCTGATGGACTTCGCAAAGCTGCGCTTTGATGGCGGTCCAGGACGGGCCAGCATCAAGAAACCAACCCGGAGCTTTGATCTGGAAGCTGGCGAAGGTTTTTCAGAAGAAACAGCGATTCTGTACCACCCCGCCAGTCGATATATCCTTGTGCAATACAATCATTTCGGCCCTCGACCAACAACGATTGCGGATTATCTGAGTGTGTTTGACCACAAGGCCGTGTCCTCATATGAATTCCGAATCAAGCTTCGAAATGATGCTATGGCTCGTTTGGAGAAAAAGAAACTCTTCACTCGGCTTGAGATCAAAGTTGCACCAGCTAACCTCTCTGATACCTTCCGAGCGAAGAATGTCGCTCTAAGCCAAGCGCTGCAATACCAGCTCGACAACTTTGGTGGTGATGTTATTACGATCGAGGTCGGACTAGATCGCCACACCAAGAGTTCGCTTAAACTAAAGGAATGGATGAAATCAATTCGGCGTTTGGCTTCCGAGGACCGCGATGCAATTAAGCATCTGGAGGTGAGTGGCCGTAACGATGAGTACGAACGCATCGAGCCGATAGATCTGCTTGCTGAAAAAGAGGATCTGAGCTATAGCGGAATCGAGATGGATGGCGGGTTGCGTTGCCTTCGCTCCGAACGCTATGCGCGGCTTGAAGCAGCATTTGCAACTTGGTCTGGAAGGCATGTTATTCCGTGAGCTTGACGTTTGAGCGCCTCTACCCATGGATTTTTGGGGCATTTGCCATCACTCTGGGGTGGCTGCTTGACCTTTCGCTTCCATTTGGCGACGACACGAGGTTTACGTCACTACTCTCCGCATCGATCAGCGTTTCGGCAATTCTGGTTGGCTTTCTGGCAACTATGAAATCCATCCTTATGGCGATCCCTGGAGTTATTGAACGCCTTCGGAAGGCAAATTACCTTGATATCCTCTCCACTTTTCTGGTGGAAGGGACTCTCGCCAATCTTTTGTTTTGTATTCTGAATATTGCCGCTTTCTTTCCTTGGGTGACAACAGAGAAAGTCCCTTACCTTTCTGCGATTTGGGTTGGCGTTGGGGTTTTTGCGGCGCTGTCTTTTTGGCGGATTGTTCGCGTCATGATACTGATCATGAACATTAATCCTTCCAGATAACCTGCCCATCCCTGCCCCCTGACCGTATAGGTGAGGCTGCACCGGTTTTCGTACCAGTCTTAACTGGAAATTTCCGCGTTTGGGGAAACTTCTGATTGATAGCAGAGTTGCAAAATTTGCTCTGTTAACCTCCGCGGCGCGATGACTAAAGGGAAACTTTGTAGCGAGTCCGTCGGCCCTCAAGTGACTAATGCAGCAGGAGTCATTTGCTTTGCCGTACTTATTGTCTCCAGCCTAACTGGTCATTCCGCCGGCTGGCCCACGGCCGCCAGTGAATTCACGCGTTAGCTTTTATTGTCATGGCACGAGTCGCATTGGTCACAGTCCACGGAACCTTCGCCAGAAACGCCGCGTGGGTACGTTCTGATTCTGTGCCTCTCCAGAGAGTCGCAGCAGATCTTTCAAATCGCGGGGATTCCTGCGACGTGCTCCCCTTCCGTTGGTCTGGGGCAAATACCTTCTCCGCAAGGCGGCGTGCTGGCGAAGCGCTAGCGGCATTTGTTGAAAGCGTTAGGTCAGAGAGTACTACGTACGACGAGTTCTTCCTTGTTGCACACAGCCACGGCGGGTCAGTTGTCGCGTATGCCGTTAGAGACTATCCGCAAATCAAGCAACTGATTACAGGGGTAGTGACACTTGCGACTCCATGGTTCACTGTTCGGCCCGAGAGGTTCGCTTCAGAAAACCGACTACTCATCGCCCGTTGCGTAAGTCTTTTGATCTTGTGTGGACTCCTGCTTGTCGTCGTCCCGCTGATTTCTGCCGGCGTCGCCTCCGATATCTTGCCGTAGAAGTGAATGCGCTGTTGCAGCAATATGCCTTACGGGGGGAGCGACAAGCTGTGGGTGTCTCGCCTTAAAGATGGCCGCTATTGACCCTCAAGTCCTATGGATAGGGCTTACGCCGATACCGTCTGCCTGTTGCTTCAGGTGGCGCCTCATGTGTTGCCAATGTACGAAACCGCAGAAGGCTACGGCCTCCACCGTCGATTTCTGGCTGGCTTTCAATTTGAGTTGTTGCTTGGAGTCTCCAGTTGAGACCTCTCGGTGCTTGGGTTTTCGTGTTACTTCTCCCGGATCATATGCAAAAACATTGGATTTGTGACGGTTTTTGCATATGATCCGGGTATGGTAAATCTTGAGCGGTTCGTTGATAACCGGTTACTTCATGGGCGCGCATACTTCGACCGAGAAGAGGCACTGGCCGGGGTTGACCTAAGTCCTGAGGGACTGGCTACTGCGATTACTAGGCTGGTCAGACGGCGCCGGCTGATCAACCCGCGCCATGGTTTCTATCTGATCCTACGCCCTGAGGATCAGATGACAGGTGCTCCCGATCCAGTTCGTTGGATTCATCCCTTGATGAAGCATCAGGGTCTCGACTATCGTATCTCATTGCTACGTGCTGCAGCTTTTCATGGTTCATCACACCAAGCAGCCATGGTCTTTCAAGTGGTGGCGCCAAAGCAGTTGAGGGATTTCGAGATTGGACGGCATCGTCTCCAATTTCTCTATCAGTCGCCCAGCGCTTTTGAAAAACTCAATCAACCCGATCAGCTTGACCAGATGAAAAGCGACGCTGGCTTTGCTCAAGTGGCGGGGGTTGAACTCACGTTGTTGGATTGTGCGCGCTACTTTCACAAGTCCGCCGGCATCAATGGCGTTGCGCAGATAGCCAAGGATATTGGAGGAAAGGCCGAGCCGCGTGCACTCGCCAAATTGGCTTTTTACTATGAAAACTCGTCCGTGCGTCGGCTCGGGTACCTGCTTGATCGTGCGGGTCATACGCGCCAGGCCGATGCGCTGGAAGCATTCGCCAAAAAAGCCAAGACGGCAGTAGCACTGGACCCTTCCGTCAAGCCCCTCATCGAATCGCTAGTTGATTTTCACGAAAAGGATACGAAGTGGAAGCTTGTAATCAATGAACCAATAGAGGTCGATTTTTGATTCCCAACTCATACATTCAGGCTTGGGGCTCGACGGCTCCGTGGCCTGATGCCAGGCAGATTGAACAAGACCTGATTATTAGTCGTGCCTTGTGCGACCTATTCAACGCCCCGGCATTAAAAGACAAAATTGCGTTCCGCGGCGGCACTGCAATCAATAAGTTGCTGTTCAAGCTACCGTTGCGTTATTCGGAAGACATTGACCTAGTACAGACAAAGGCCGAGCCAATCGGTACAACGGTTGATGCGATCCGCGAAGCCCTGTCGTGGCTTGGCAAGTGCAATCGAGAGCAGGCCGGTCACTCGATGCACCTGATATTCAGGTTCATACCCGAAGCAGACCCCCAGACAACACTGAAGCTGAAAGTCGAGATCAATACGCGCGAGCACGAGCATATGTTTGGCCTCAAGTCCTATCCCTTTGCTGTGGAAAGCGATTGGTACAAAGGAGCGACTGATATTACGTCTTTCGAACCTGAGGAACTGTTCGGTACAAAATTACGTGCATTGCTGCAGCGGCGCAAGAATCGTGACCTTTTCGATCTGCACCATGGGCTTGAGCAACTCGCGATGGACCAAGGCAAACTCATCGCATGCTTTGACCACTATTTGGCGCTTGAAGGTAAACCCATCACACGTGCCATTGCCGAGCAGCGCATGTTGGAAAAGCTTACGCGCAGCTTGATCGAAGACATTGCGCCGTTGCTGCCGGCAGGCATCCGTTTCAATGACGAGGACGCTATACAGGCGTTCGAGCGCGTATGGGAGGAACTGATCACGCGCATCAAAGGCGATCCGTGGAAGTTGACTGAAAAAGTTCTCGAAGAGCTGCGTGCCAAGAGATACCCTGGACTGCTAAGCCAGAGTGGCTATCAGAAGTCTTCGATTTTAGCGGCCCTAACGGGGCAAATTAACTCAGGCAGCGTTGGAGATACCAACTGATGGGAGTGGGAGAATGGTTTTCGGATTTTTGCTCGGCTGGGCGGCTCGGCACAGATAAGCGCGGGTCAATTGCAACTCGGACCGAGCGAATTACGGCGAGGCTAAACCTCGACTTCCGAGGTTTGGACTCCAAGACGGCTAATCGTTTCTACGTCGGGTCATACGGTCGTAGCACAGCAATACCAAGCGTGAGTGACGTTGACCTGTTATATGAACTGCCCGCCACTCTTTTTCAGCAGTACGACGCCTACAAAAACAATGGTCAGTCTTCCCTTCTCAGCGCAATAAGGGCTTCTCTGCAGAAGACCTACAGCTCATCTAGTGTTGCCGGTGATGGGCAAGTAATTGTCATTAATTTTAATGATGGCATTAAATTTGAAATCCTCCCTGCATTTCTCAATACCGCGAACGGGTACACGTTCGCAGATACAAACGGTGGTGGCTCTTGGAAGTCATGCAAGCCAAAGCAAGAGATGGCTGCATTCGCGACTCGCAACGATAACTGCAGTAAGAACCTTGTAGAGCTAGGCCGAATGGCCAGGGCTTGGCGTGACAGAAATAACGTCCCGATGGGGGGAATGCTGATAGACACGTTGGCATATCAGTTCATCGAGACTTGGGAGTTTCGCAACAAGTCCTATTTTTACTATGACTACATGACCCGCGACTTCTTCAAGTTTCTGGCAGGGCAGAACAGACAGCAATCATATTGGCTCGCTCCCGGCAGTGGTTCATATGTCTATCGAGGCGGTTTGTTCGAATACAAGGCGCGCCAGGCCGAGCTTCTCGCCTTGGAGGCCATTCAGCACCAAAACAACGGTCATGACTCATCCGCCAAGAAAAAATATCGGGAGATTTATGGAACAAGCTTCCCCGCTTAACGACGAGCATCAACCTCCCATGAAAACGCTTGAAGGCCAGTTGCGGGAAATGTACGGCCGAGCAGCCTACACGCACAAAACCCATGAGAAGATGGCGGATGGCTATATCCGTCGGTATCGAATAATTAAAACCTTGGAAATATGGCTGTCAGCTCTAGCGGCCGGAAGCTTGGTACTGGCCGTATTGGGAGATTCGCGCACCGCGACTATCGCTGGTGCTGCGCTCTCGACGCTCTTGCTTGGCTTCACACTTTATTTCAAGGAAGCCAGCCTGGGGGAGCAGGCACAGAAGCATACCGTTGTTGCCTCGAAGCTCTGGGGGGTTCGGGAAGCATTGCTCAGCCTCCTTGTTGATATGCACGATGGGCGGGATCTCGAGGAGGTACGCCAAATGCGCGATCAACTCAACTTGCAGTTGGAGGATATCTACAAAGGCGCCCCGCGGACTGATAGCTCGGCATATGCAGCTGCGCAAAAAGCGCTGAAATCGGCGGAAGAGCTGTTCTTCTCTGATGATGAGCTCGACAAAATGCTGCCGAAAAAGCTCCGAACCAAAAGGTAATGAATGTGGCTGACTGACAACTGGAGCGTGTTCACAGCAACCAAATAGTTCGGGACTACGAAGCAATGGCCGGCATGGTCTTTGGCGAGCTCCCGAAGCTTGAAGCGGTCCCGGCCGGCGTCAAGCAATTCGAAAAGACCATCAACCGCGCCATGAACGCGGACAAGTTGGCGCAAGAGGAACAACATACATGAACGATTACTTCAGCGACCGGGAAAACGGGCCGCGAGCCCGAACCGAGCAGGTCATTTCGTCTGAGGTCTGGGCTGGTTTGGTGGCGACGGTGCAGGCGCTGGTCAATAGCGGTGCCTTCGGACTGCGTTTTCCGGAGCGCTGCCCGGATGGGCAAGCCATCTGCGGCTGTGATCAGGATGCCATCGGTGCTTCCGTCATTGCAGAAATACCGGGATTAAGGTGGCCCCTCGAAACCTCCAGACTGGTGGAGGATGGGTTCCTGCGGCAGCATGAGCCATTTGCGCCGGACACGTTATTGATCCTGGATTTCGTCGAGTTCGTCTACGTATCGGTGGCGAAGCCGATTCCAGGAAGGCTCCACGACTTTTTCAATCACCACCATTTCACCTTCGATCAGCAATCCGGACAGGAAGAGTTCAGGGCGACGGTCAATCGCATCTTTGCGCGCAATGGTGTGGCCTTCGAAATGCTGTCAAACGGTCGTATCGTGCGTATTCTTCCGTTGGTGCTGGGGGATGACCTCAAAAGGATGGTATTCCGGACGGGGGACCGGATCCTCGACAACATGTTGGAAGAAAGCCGCGCTAAATTTACTGACCGTGATCCGCTCCTGCGCCGCGATGGTCTTGAGCGTTTGTGGGACGCATGGGAGCGACTCAAATCGCTTGCAGATCCCGAAAATAAGAAAAAATCGATCAAGATCATTCTCGATGCTACCGCCGAAGAGGTGGCGCTTCGGCAGCGGCTGGAAGACGAAGCAAAAGAACTGACCGATATCGGTAACAGCCACCTCATTCGGCACACCGAACTCAAGCAAATACCGGTCATCGACGTGGATCACGTCGACTATCTGTTCCATCGCTTGTTTGCGATGATCCAGTTGTTGCTGCGAAAGAAACGACCCGTCTAGCGATTTCGGCGGCGCTTGGTAGTGGTAATAGCGATTGACTGGAATCAGGGGCTTGCTGACGGCATTTCCGCGATTAGCCTGATGTCAGGAGGTCGATATGCGGAAATTTTTCTTCTTCGCGATCCTGGCGATTGGCGCAGGGATCGGATTGCTGGTTGCTATCGCAGCAAAAGGCGAATGGGGCGCAGGGGCAGTTATGGTGGGTATTGGGCTACTCTTTGCCGTTCCGCTCGCCAGTGCGTTGACGGGCATTGGACGAGGCCGCAGGAGGTTGCGGCGGCGACGGATTGGTGGAGGACTAAGGGGCACGTCCGGGTCTTTGCTCAAGGGAGATGTCCCTGTTCGGCGCTGGGATCGGTAGCAGTTACTTTTTCGACTTGATCAACTCCTGCACGGCATCCTTTGCGTTACCTACCGTTGCCTCTCCATCTTTGTATACCTGCCTGGCTGATTGCCACATCAGCGACTTCTTCGATGCCAGGGTCCCGTCGTCTGTGTTGATGATTTCAGCCTTGCCGTCGAATTCTTCGCGCTTCGCTGCGGCCTCGCCGTGAATCTGGACGGCGCGTTGCTGCACTTCCTCGCGCATGGGCGAAGGTCGTTCGGTTTTCTGTTCCAGCGGACGACTTGGATTGCTGCCAAACCGTGAGGCCTTGCTCACTTGAGCCTGGTGGGTTGCCTTGATGTCCGGTGTGATGGCGACATCATGCAACTGCTCTTTATGGAGGTCGCGGATATCACCAAAGGAGGTCGGGAGGCTGCTCCCATCCGAAATAACCCGATTCGGGCGCAATGACTGGCGGGCCAACTCGGCCGACATCAAGGCGTGAGCGGCGGCGCTGTTGCCGCCATAGGTCTGGGCATATCGGAGGAACATCTCCATGTTGTGCGGGTCTTGGGCGATGTCGATGGAGATGGAATCGCCCTTGTCGTGGGCGGACGATACACGTTCCGCAAAACTGGTGCGATCGGCAAGGGTGGCATCCGCCCGTTCGGAACGGGCTCGTGTCGAACCGAGGCGGGACGACATCTCGCGGGCCTCACTCGCGTCGTTTGAGAGCGCCTGCAAATAGCTGGCATCCCTCGATACCCGGTCACCGAATTGTTTGAAGGCTACCAACTGCTCTCCGCTTAGGCTGGCCAACGCTTTCTGTTCCTGGGTGGAAAGGCTCGACTGGTAGGACTTGTCGGCGCTGGTGTGAAGGTCAGCGCCCGCAACTTTGGCATTCACGCCGACATGGGCGGCCGCACCGAAAGCAATACGCGCGACCTGCGCCTGGCTGAGACCGGTGCTCTGGGCAACGCTTTGCGTGATCTGATCCAACTGATTCAGCGTGTCGCCTATTTGCTCGAAGCTGCTGGTGCTGGAACCGCTGCTGCTACGCGTGGAGCGAAGCTTGTGGAGCCCGCGAGAGAACACTTCGGATAGTGCTGCCGATTGCTCCATCGTCGCTGTCGTGGCTTCACCGCGCGCTGCATCGACCTGCCGGCTGGCTTGCTGCACATCCTGTTCGGATACACGCATCGAGACCACTCGCGAAGCGAATCCCTGATTGCGCAACAGGCTGACCGCAGTTCGGCCGGTGAGCGCGTTCGACGAGAACGTATTTCCAGAGAGGTCGTTTTGCCAACTACTCATGAATGCCGATGTACGGTTGGGTGCCAGTTGCATCTGGTCCATGCCGACGTTGCCCATCGAGACGTTGCCAACGGTGGCGGCCGAGGTGCTGCCGGAGATCATCCCTTGTAGCCCTGACAGGCCACCGACCAGTGCTGTTCCGAAGTTCTCCATGCGCTTCAGGGCGGCCCAGGCAATGAAAGGAATGCTGATGGCGAGGTAACCGACAACGGCCTCCCCCGAGATTGCCCGTGAATAGATCGTTGAAGCCGTCTGCAATGCCAGCGACTTGACCCCCGTTCCGAGGTCGGCAGCGGCGGCAAGGTCGTAGGCCGCATAGATCGAAGCCATGTAGTTCAGGATGGCATAGAGCGGTGGCCACAGCTGAATCCAGATCAGCACCGCCGCATAGCCTTTGAAGGCCAACATCGTTTCGCGACCGCTGGTAAGCAGGAGCAGCATGACCATGAGGGGGAACATCGCGTAGGTGACCGCCTCGACCACGTTTCTAAAAACAGGCAGTGCCTGCTCGGCCACCTTGCCGTAATTGAGCCAGGAGGCGTTCTGCTGGGCCACCGCCTGAGCGCGGCCGACCGCCAACACCATCGCCGCCGGGTCGTTAACCTTCTGGCCGACGATCTTGCTCGTGTCCTCAAGCGCGTTGAGCATGGCGTTCTGTCGGATGATGTCGGCCGCCGTCGCCGCCGCGGTGGCGATGCTGTTCTTGAGATAGGCCTGCTGGATTTGTCCGGCGATGGCCGCTGCAGCGGCAGCGCCGGGCAAGGTCGGGTTGAGTTGGAAGGCCAGTCGCCCCTGGATGCGGGTTATCTGGACCGGCAAGCGGCCATTGAGGCTCAGATAGACATTGGGGCAGGTATCGACGCCGACGCTGCCGCCCGCGCCGGTCAGCGTACTGAAGCGTGCTGGATTGGGTGAGGCCATCAGCGGCCAGACATCATCCGATGCAGAAAAGACCGCCGGATCGAGCGTGCCGTCGATCAGGTCGTAGGTCGTGCAATTGTGGATGAAGTTGATCAGGTCGGTGCGGAAGGCCGGGTCCTGGAAAACCACATTGCCGGTCTCACGGATCAGCCGGTTGCCGAACATCAGTCCATTCTGCTGATAGCTCAGTTCGACCGGCAGGGCGCCGACGCCCGGGATAACCTGGAAGGCTGTTTCGAACAGACTGGTCAGCGTATTGCCGATGGTACTGGTGATGCTGCCCAGCGCGGCTACCCCGAATGGCACGTTACCGACGACCTTGACGGCCGAACCGCCGGTCTTGTCCACGATGCCGATAGTGACCTTGGGGACGATCAACACCGAGAAGACCAGCACGACTGTGCCCAGCCACTTCCAACCCTGCAATTTCTCGGGGGCAAAAGCGTAGGCAATCAGGGTGGCCACAAAACCGCAGAAGGCCACGGCCGCCAGCGCAGCGGCGTAGTCGCCCGAGGCGTGAATCGCCGCCGCGGCATTGAAGACGCCGAACAGGCTGTCGGCATTCTGGTAAGCGTAGATTTCCCACATGCTGCTTTCTCCTGTCGCGCTATCGCTTCGTCTCTATTGCGACAGGTAAGCGGCCTGCTGGCCGAGCATGTCCATCACGTGTTGCGGCATGCTGGAGCGTAATTGGCGTTCGAGTTGTTCCAGGTGGTTCGATACCGCCCGAAAAGAGCCGACCTTCTGGTAGAGCAGGTTTTTCTCCTGGGAGAGTTGCATGAGCATGGCCTGCGCCCGCTGGCGGACCCGGTTGGCTTGCTCGCGTTGCGACTGCTGCAGGGTGTAGTTCTTGTCTAGCGCAGCCATGCCCAGACGCAGATTGCGTTCAAGAAAAACATAGGCGTAGTCGGCGGCAATCACGTCGCGATACTGGGCGATCAGGCTGTCGGCCAAACCCGATCCCGGGATGCTGGTACCGATCGACAACATCTTGTAGACCGGCTCGGTGGTCTGGTTGACGAAGCCGACCTCGGTCGAGTTATTGGGGATGGCAGTGCGTGTCGTGATCTTCTCGGCAATAGAGCGCATGATCGCTTCGACCTTGGCGGTAAAGGGCGTGTGGGTGTACGAAGTGTTCAAGGTGACCACGTCGCAGTTGGTGTAGTCGTTGCACTTCAAGACATGCTGCACGACATCCGTACCGGCGGCCGCACCCTGGCCGTAAAGCAACTGGCTGATCGAGGTCAGCGTCGGGGCGATCGGCTCGGGGTCGCGGGCCGACTCTTCAGGGTAATAGATGATGGTGCCGACCAGGCTCATGATCAGTTCGCGCTCCTGATCATCCAGATAGGCGCCGGTGTACTGCAAGGCTTTCCAGGTCAGGTTGCCGACGAAAGGTGCCTTGTTTTTCACCTTCGGATCGCCCGAGGAGCGTGCCGAGGACAGAATGCTGGGCCGATCGGTCGCACAGCGCCGACGCGCGGCATCGCGGTCGCTTTCCATACCCATCTCGATGGCCAGATCGGCGCAGGTTTCCTGAGAACTGTAGCCAATCGATTCGGCCGCCGTACTGACAATGGCCTTGGCGGTTTCGCAGGAATTGATCCGGGCATTGTTGATCCAGGTCTCCAGTCCCTTGGCCCACTTGGTCAGTCCGCCGAGCAGCGGCGAGACCGCCTCCAGAGCGAGTTGAAAAGCGATCCCCGGCAGGGCAGCCGTGATGTTCTTCAGCATGTTCTTGAACTCGGTCGCCGAAATGTGCGAGAAGGAACCACCAAAAACGTCGATGCCGCCGCAGCCGGCCTTGGCGCTTGGGAACTGGATGGCGGCCAGCTGATAAACCTTGTTCGGCGAACGCATCATCAAGTTGCCGCCGGTGTAGGTATTGAAGGTCTGGCCGCGGAAGGCACCGGGTGCCGTGTAGTTACCGATGGCACCCAGATTGTTGAACATGTTGTTCACCTCGCTGTTGAGGTCGCCGGCCTGCAGTTGGAGGGACGGGATCGCCAGCAGCAGCGCCAGGAAGGCGGCAGCACTACGCTGCAAATGAGGATGATCGTAATGTTTCATGGCACCTCCGGGGGTAGGGCGAGACCTTGTGTGGTTGTGGGCAGCATGGCCTCGGCTTGCGGAGTGGAGACGACGGCAATGCGTTCGAGCAACTGGGATTCCGAGAGCACCCCGAAGCCGATCGGGCTGATCTTTCCGGTGAAGGGCTGGGCCAGATATACGGCGGGCACCTGGCTGACTTTCAGGGCAGTGGCAATGCCGTTGTCTGGGCGGGCATTGGGGAAAACTGGCAACTGTCCACCGTCCACGCTGATGGCGACGACCTGGATACTGTGACGGGCCTGGAAGGCTGCCAACGTCGGTGCCAAGGCATGGCAGTACGGACAGTCCGAGCGATAGAAAAAGAACAGCACGTGATCCTTGCCCAAGTCGGTAATGGCGCGCGAGCGATCCACCAGTTCGGCTTGGTCGAAGACTTCCAGGGCCTTGGCATTGACCGGGCGGCCCTGCAGGGTCGGGTCCAGTTGCGGGGTGGCCCAGGCCACGCGTTGCGCGACATCGGCGAAGTAGGAAGCGCGGGCGACGACCTGTGACTCCAGTTCCATGTAGCGCCGTACATTGGCTTCGCTCGGTCGCATGATGGCGATGTTGCGCGTCTCCTCCAGTGCTTTCTGAAGGCGTTCGAATTCGAGCAGTTCCGGTGCCCGCGAAGGTTGGGCTGGTGGCACAGTTGTTGTAGCCTTGCCCGGCGGTAATGGGTGTTCGATCTCTTCTGGCACTGGCGCTTCATAGAAATGCCAGCCGCGCCAACTGTCGGCCCAATAGCGGGAGGCAGCATCCTGGGCTGTTGCGCTCTGGTTGCCGAGCAGCACGGCGAAGGTCAGCAGCAGCGGGAGGGCGGAGCGGTTACGGATAATCATGCGTGGCCCTACTTCAGGGATTGCGGTGGCTGGCCGTCAAGGCAGTAGTTGATGCCGAAATCGATGCTCTGGCGGCGTGGGCTCGGCGCACCGGGCAGTAAAACCCCGTCCTGCCAGAACCTGACATTCAAGCGGGCACAACCGGCCTGGGCGTAGCGCTTCTCGGTCGTGACATCGATATAGATCGGCGAGGTGGCAGCAAAGCGCTGGGTGAGCGCCTCGGCAATCTCGCCGCTGAGGATGGCGTGGGCCTCGCCATCAACTGATCGGAGGGCGGCCAACATGACCGGTCGGGGATCCGATACCGGGGCTCTGGGCACCTCGTCGGCGAGGGCGGGCGACGCGAATCCGGCGAGCAAGGCAGCGGTGTAAGCGATCTTCATTGGCACTTCCCCTGTCCGTAGTAGCAAGTCGTCAGGCGGGCGGCGTTGCTGCCCTGGAGCGCGCCGGCATTGGGCAGCGTCGGGACGATGGATGCGTAGAACTCGGTGAGGTCCATGGCCGCAAAGTCGAGGCTCTGGAGTTGGGCGATGGTGAACCCCGAGCAGTCGGGGCGTTCCCCGGAGCCCCAGCCCTTGCCGACCTGCACGCGGCCCTGCTCATTGACGATGCGGGCCAGTTTGCTGTTGAAGCAGCACTTGCCGGTGCTGTGTTCGATACAGGAGACGCACTTGCCGAAAATCCGAATGCAGGAGGAGCACCAGGAACCGACCGTATGGCACAGACCGGCCCCTTCCTTCATGGCGAGCTTGCCTTCTTCCTCGTTACAGGACGACATCGACATGATGATGTAGATGACGATTGCAATGACCAGCGACCAGGGGTCGAAGGCGACGACCAGGCTTTCACCGGAATAGAGCACGGCCGAACTGGCCGGCAGTGCCGTACCGTTGACCGCAACGGTGATGCCATAAGTGGTGAAGCTGCCGCTGAAACCGCCGCCCAGCAGCAAGGCCTGCATCCCTTGATAGAGAAACTCGCGGTTCTGGGAATTCATCAGCACGTCGTAGACCAGGCTCGAGCCGGTGCCGAACAGGCTCTGGTTGGTCATGCCGGCGCCGGCCGAATCGGAACTGCAACAGTTCTTCAGCAGGCGGTCGCGGCAGCGGTTGCCTTCGCCTTTGAAAACCTGCATCTTGCTGGTGTCGAGATACACGCCCGCTTCGCGTCCGGCTTCCATCAGTGACATCGAACGGGCGAAGTCGGCATCGTTGGTGTAGCTGGTGTTGAAGCAGTTCGCACCCAGGCAATAAACGTTGGCCGGGCAGTTCGAAGCGGTAGTCGTGGTTTGCGCGGCGACCGGGCAGGTATAGGTGTCCTGGGTGATCTCGCACAGTCCGCTGCCGACATTCATTTGCTTGCAGGAACTGCTGGCTGGCGTGCAGCCGCTGCTGGCCAGCGGTGCGCACTCGTCGACCGGGGCGCCCGAGGTGCAGGTCAGGGTGCGCTCATAGGACCAGCAGGCACGGGTCACGGCGCGGCCTTCGATGGCCTTGGTCGCCGGGCCGTCGACACAGGTGTCGGCCGTGGTGACGGTGCAGCGCCCGCCAGCGTTCAGCACGGCACTCTTGTCGACCCAGACATCGGTCTCGTGTTGCACCATGGCCGGCTGGACGAATGACAGAGGCAGGTTCCACTTCACGAATCCGCCAAAACCGCTGAACTGGAATGTGTAATTGCACGTCCCGGCCGTGCAGCCTGAACCGGGCATCATGTTGACCGTGAATGGGCTCCGGCAACTGCCTTCCCAATGGGGGGATAGGTTGGTGACATAGGTGGCCAGGGTGGCCGGTGCGGTCGGGAGGTCGACGGTCTGCCAGCCGATGCAGGCCCCTTGGCCACCGGCCGCATAGAAGCGGAAACGCTGCAGCCCATCGCTGCGCAGTTGGCATTGCGCTTCCGCCACCATGTAGTCGGCGCCGTTGCGGTTTACCTGACCGTGGGCGACCCAAGTGCCTTCGATGCAACTGGGCTGGAGGTCGATCTCAACCGTCAGATCGCGCCGCGTCGTGTAGTTGCCGACCCCGCTGTAGCGATTGCAAACCTTGGTCGTGGTGCCCGCCGCAATGCCGACCTCGGCGGTGGTGCAGCCCGAGTAATAATCGGCCAGGCTGCCCAGTGTGCTCGACGGATTGCGGGCGATGTCGCGGGCCGCGGAGACCGCCGGATCGTAGGCGGAGATCGCCGGACGGGGGGTATTGGCCGAGGTCAGCGCGCCGTCCTGGGCCTGGCAGACCGGATCGCTGGTACCAGCCGCGCAGGTACTCAGGCGGACATTGGCCGCCCCGGACAAGTTGGGCTGGCCGTAATACGCCGTTTCGGGGGGCGTCGTGGTGTACGACGGCACGGCGCTCGCGGCGCTGGGCATATTTACCGTGCCGCGAATGACCGGGTTGGCCACCTGGCCGGCGGCGGTGCCCTCTTCAAACGGCCCGGCGATTGCAGCACTCTGCGTCGTGACGAAGCAGAACAGCGTGATCCAGATGATCAGGCGGCGCATGGGGATCACCTATCCTCTGATGCGTTTCAGAAAGAGTTCGGCGGCTGGACTGAAGCCAGGGGCAGAGCGCTGCATGTGCTCCAGCGCGTAATCCAGGCTGACGTCACCGGTTGTGCGCAGGAAACTGTCAGCGGGCGCGCAACTGCCGCTGGCACAGGGAACGGGACGTGTTCTGTCGCGCACCAAGACGAAGCTGGGCACCTTGCTGATGGCGAAGCGGTCGAAGGCCAGCGGATCGATCTGGATTGCCACCTGCTGTTTGCCGATCAAGCCCTGGATCTGGGAGACCGTTTCGCGCAGCGAGCCGTTGGCGAAGCCGCGGATGACGATGGCGGCTTTGGCCAGCGCCGCCTGGTCGACCAGACGTTGCAGTGTGGCGCGGGGCATGGTCAGGCTGACGAAGATGAAAAAGCCTGGACCCGTAGCGAGTCCCTGCGCCCGCGTCATCGCATCGGATTGTCCGGCATAGCCGCGGGCCAGCGCTTCCAGGTCGACCGGCACGGGCGTTGCCGGCTTGGGCAGCGCCTCAAGGTTCGGGCTGTTCTGCGGCGCGGATCGGCGCCCGACATCGATCGGCTGCGCGTACTTCTGCCGCGCCAACTCGATGTCTTGCTCGGTGACCGTGGGGGTCTCACGCCGGGCTCGTTCGATGTCCGCCTCCGTGACGACCGGAGTTGTCTGCGCCAGGGCCGGGCTGCCGATAGCAAGCGCGGCACTGAGTCCGAGGGTCAGGAGGGCAAGGGTTCGATGGAGGTTAGTAGCCGACACAGCAATTCCTTTTGCGAAACAACATGAAGGCGAAGTCCTCACCGCGCACCGGGTATTCCTTGCCGGCCCCCCAGAGTACGGTGGTCCGTCCGAAGGGCTGGCAGCAGCGGCCGCCTTCCTTGTCGGTGTTGGGAATGGGATAAGTGAGTTGGGTTTTGTAGGCGGTCTTGTCCATCACTGGCTCGAAGTACGGCCCGCACAGGCCGTCTTTGCCATGCCAGCCCCAGGCCACCAACTCACGGTGCATCTTGGCGCTCAAGCGCTGGGCCATCAGCGCGGCAGTCCGCACGCCACCCAGGTGGTAGGGGACGTGCCCATTGAGCGGATAGATGCCGCCTTGGCAACCAGCGCACCAGAACATCTCGCGGATGCCGAAGCCAACCGAGGCTGCGACGCAATCGGCGGCACAAGCGGAAATGGCGACTGGATTGGCGAACAGCACGGCATCGGGATTGAGGATCAGGGTGAGTTCGTCGTCGGCCCACAAGGGATCGACCTCGGTCATGTAGGCCAGATCGAAGGATGCCTTCTCCAGGCAGGGAAAATCGGTGACCACGTCTAGCCAGTACATCACCGGGTTCAGGTAGTAATGCGCCTGATAGAAACCGCCACCATCGCCATCGCCTTCCGGCCGGGTAAAGCGGGCCGCCTCGGGAGCAGGGATGCCTGGATCAAGGTCAACGCCGCCGAGGGAGACGAGGCAGAAGGGTTTGCGCACCACTTCGACATGGCGCGCCGGCTCCCAGAAGCCGATGGACAGACCGACGATCGGATTGACCAGGCAACTGCACACGGGGTTGGGTGGATTGTCGGTATCCTCCTGGTCGCCAAAGTTGGCAATACGCGCACTGCCAATGCTGATCGGCAGGATGCAGGACCAGCAGATGTCGGTGATCGGATTCGGAAACTTGCCGGTGCAGGTGGCTGTTCCGGCAGCAGGGGTCGGCAGGGAGGAGAAGCCGAGGAACAGCGCCAAAAGAAAATGGAGACTGTTCACGAAGCAGCGTTGGCTCATCGCGCCATCTCCAGTTCGTCGATCCGTAGGCGCAGTCCTTCCTGCGATACCAGGGCAGGAACCTGGGTGATGCCCAGGCGGCGGGTAAGCAGACCCTGCTGATCGAAATAGACCGGCATGCGCCATGACTTCATCAGCTCGAGGTAGGAGCCGCCGACCAGAATCGGCTTGACCCGCCCTTGATAGAAGGCAATCAGTTGCCGGGCCCGACCTACCTGGCGCGCGTCGCGCCCATCGAAAAAGAGCAGGTGCCGGGACAGCGATACCACTTCCAGCGGGTTCTTGCGGGTGCCGGCGGCAAACAGCAACTCGCCCCGGGGCCCGAGGATGTTGCGGTCGAGGCTGAAACTCGGGTCGAAGTAGAAGGTCCGGGCTGTCTCGGTCGAGTGCAGGCCGGCGACCGGCGGCGGGTTCTTGACGGTTGCGATGCCGCGTTCCCTGGCCTGTTCTTCCAGACGCTTGAGTTCGCCGCTGCGCTCCTTGTCGCGCAGGCGCCTTTCGATCATCTGCAGCAGATGCGGTTCGCTAATCTCATAGGTTGGCCCGATGATGCCCAGATCAAGGGCTCGCGCGCCCGGGGCGACCAGCAGCGGCGCGAAGAGCAGGGGCAGGGTGGCGATCAGGCGTTTCATCGCGTCGCCTTGCCCGGGCAGCGGATTTGTCCGGCGAGTTGTTCGCGCCCGGCGGTATCGCCCAGGTGGTTCGCGCGGATCAGAGCCATCAGTGCCGGATCGCCGTCACCGTCGGCGATTGCCCGGCGCAATTCGGCCGGCGTGAGGGCTCGGCCGCAGCGCCGTGCGAAAGCGGCGAGGTAATCTCGGGCCCCGGCTTCAGCGGCGGGAGCAATCTGTCGCAGCAGGCCGAGATAGTCGGCCAGTGGCATGTGGTTGTCGGAGATCTGCGTTCCTTGCGCTACTGGCGGGCTATCTGGGGGGCTCGGCAACGCGGCACCGACCAGAGGCGGCTGGGCCCATGCGCAGGAAAAAGCCAGAAGACTGAATAGTGCGAGCGTGAAGAGGGGACGGGACATGGCTGGCGGCTCAGAACAGCGGGACCACGACACCGATAACCTGCTCCGCCCGGACCAGGCCACTTTCCTGGTAGCGCGAGTCGAAAGAGTCGGGGCAGGTGCCCTGCACGTAGTAGTAGCGAGGCGGGATGACGGTCGGTGTGATCGGCGCGAGTGGCCGATGGTCGTAGGCTTGTGCCTTGGCCACACCGACGTCCTGGCCGTTGATGGCCACCTGCCGGCCGCTGACGGTTACGGTATCGCCTGGTAACCCGCGCACGATCTTGAAGAAAGGCTGACCGAGCAATCCCGGATAACGCCGCTGCGCCTCGCCGGCAAACGAGAAAACGATGAAATCGCCGCGCTGCACCGGGTGTGGGCCGTGCTGCAGCCAGGCAACGCGATAAGGCAGGCTCGGCGTCCAGTTGAAAAGGATAGGCACGCGCGGTGTCGCATCAATGAAGAGGCGGACATAGGCTAGGCTCCAGATGGCGACAATCGGCAGATAGAGATACCAGCGCTGGCGGGCATGGCGCAGAAAGTCGCCGACACACCCGAGGATTCGCCGCCTAGGGCGGGGTCGTGCGGCGGGAGTGGCGACTGCCGGTTGAAGAGGATCGCTGTTCATGGTGTAGTCACCTTTCTGCGCAGTGCGGCCGTCAGATCGACGGTATTCGGCGTCGGTCCGGCCACGGCCGCCTTGAGGACGACCAGGCAACCGCATTCACGCGGCAATTCTTCAAGGGCGACCGGCAGGCGCTGGGCAAAGCTTCGCGCCATGAACAGGGCTTTTTGCCGGTCATCCTCGGAACTGGCCTTGGTCAGGATCTGGGTAAATTCGGCTTCTTTGGCGCGGTACACTTCGGCCACGTCGACCACGCCGATGACCAGCGCGGGGCGCAGGACGAGACGGTCGTAGGTGGTCAGGGCGGCGCTCACCACAAGTAACGTCAGCAAGCCGTGGCGCAATAACTGGGCGGTATTCGGCTTCATACCGTATGCCCCCGATGGCGCAGCAACTCGCTGATCGCCTCGTCGATGGACAGGCCCTGGGCGCGCAATTCGTCGATCGGGGCGTTGTCTTCCAGCTTGTTGGAGAACAGCAGATGGGTGGCCCGATCTAGGATGTTGCGGGCGACGCCTTCGCCGACCGGCGACGAGATGTACAACTCGGAGAAGACGCCGGCCTCGGTGCGCAGGGAGTTCAACAGCCGCTTCTTCGGTTCGTCCATGGTCAGCCGGCCCTTGCGGTCGAGCATTTCGATGGACTCGGGTTTCTGGCGCAGCAGGAAAACCCAGTCCGAGCAGTTGAAAGCCGCTTCCATCTGGGTCGAGCCGTAGAAATCGTCGGCACTCTGGGTCGCCGTGCCAAGCGCGCCGCCGTACTTGCGGGCACGCCGGGCCGCTTCCTCAATGACCGCAGCCTTGACCGGATCGTCGGCGCCGATATCGCCCAGTTGCTGTTTCAGCTCGTCGACGAAGAGCACCTTGCGCCGGTTACGGGTGAGGTACATCTCGCCGGTGATCCGATGCAGCAGCAGGATATTGACCACCGCATGCAGGTCGGGCCGGCGTTTGAGTTCCTCGTTCTCGATGACGATGAAGTCATTGGAGAAGTCGATGTTGTTGCGGCCTTCGAAAAAGCGCTCGTATTGCCCGCCGCGGGAATAGGGGTTGAGCATGATGGCGAGGTCCTTGATGCGCTGGTCGCCAACGACACCCAGTTCTTCGATGCTCCCGCTCTTGAAAGCGTCGCGCAGGCCGGTGATGCGCAGTTCATTGCCGTATTCACGCCAGAGCTTGAGGACCATGGCCGAGATCGCCTTGTATTGCACCTCTTCCAGGGTGTGCTGCATCGAGCACATCTTGGCGATACCGGGCACCAGCATGTCGATGTCCTCGTTGATGTCGACGATGTGGGTGAACGGGTCCAGGCAGATATTCACGTCGGGTCGGAATTCGATATAGGTGCCCTTGGCCTTGCGGCACAGCTTCTCGAAACTGCGACCGAGATCGAGCATCCAGACCTTGGCGCCGATGGCGCGGTAGGACCAGGCCATTTCGTTCATCAGCACTGACTTGCCCGAGCCGGGGGCACCGATGATGGCGAAGTTGTAGTTGCCGAGATCGTTGTCGAAGATATCGAGCGTCATCAACTGGCCGCGCCGTCCCCCGAAAACCAGGGCCGGGGTGCGCGTGCCGCGCCACTCGGCGATCAGCGGTGCCATGTGGATGGCGTTGGCCATGGTCTTGCGCGTGACCCGGCGCATCTTGACCAAGTCCTTGTGAAACTTCTCGGTCAGCGTCATCGGCAGGCTGGCGAGTAGTGCCTGGCGGTGCATGTAGGCGTCGGCATTGAGTTGGAAACCGCGGCCGCGCCAGATCGCATTGGCGGCTTCGTGGGCGGCGACTGATTTGTTCGGGGCGGTGAATATCGCCAGTTGGTGGTAGAGGCTGACCAGGTTGCCGCCGGTGTCGATGGCATCGGCCGCTGCCGTCCAGTCCTGCAACTTCTTGTTGACGTCCGGCATGACGTCGGCCATTTTCGATTTGGCATTCTGCGTCGCCCGCACATGGTTGGCAGTGACCACCGACTTGGTAAGATTGGGGTCGAGGACCTGGACGCCGAGGGTGAGCAGAAATGGCGCGCTGTACTGCAAGGCCGGCTGCATCAGGTCGCCGATCAGCGACCCCATCTGCCACAGGGCAAAGCGTTCCGGAAAACTCTTGATCGAGTAGAAGCGCGCCTCCAGCACATCGGGACTGGCTTCCTTCCACAAGGTCAGGCCACTCGGATGCGGGTCCTGGATGGTGTCGAAATCGACGATCTGGTCGCGCAACTCGCGGCCGTCGTCGTAATTGAGGTCCGGTGCATCGGTCTGCGAGATGCGGTCGGGATTGGTGAACAGGGCGCACCAGTTGATCAGGTCGGCGGCATCGCAAACGCGGTTGGGCAACGAGGCCGAGCGCAGGCTGGACGACATCGAGTCGCGCAGGGCGAGCAGTTCGTCGCGCTTGTTGAGGTCTTCCGGATCGCCCGGGAAGGCGACGCTCAGCATCAGGCGGAAATCCCGGATCGTGTAATGAAAGCCGGCGGTCAGCGACTTCTGTGCCCCTTGCAGCAGGTGCTCGACGCGCTGCCGGGCCAGTTTGCGGAAGAGATTTCCGTTGCGCGCCGGGCGGCCCCATTGTTTCGCCTGCTCGGCCTGATCCTCGTCCTCGACCCGCAGATTGGCGTACTGGCGCAATTGACTGCGCACCTGGGGCGAGGCGAACAAATGGAACTGGATGCCGGTGCCGGGTGGACAATTGGCGTAGAGCGAGATCAGCACTTCCGCCATCCGCTCGTCGGCCCCCGACTGCGGCATCAGTTCGAGCATGACCCCCATGCTGTCGCGGTTCACGAAGATCTTCTCGGTAGCGAAATAGCCAGAGTAGGGCAGCCAGTTGGCGAACTGTTCGGCCGGTGTGTCTGCCGCCTCGCCGAAGGGAAAGCGCGTCACATGGGCGTGGTTGCGCGGGCGGGCGAAATGGGGATCGCTGTTGGTGGTGTTCATCTTGACCTCACTGCGCAGGGCTGGTGCCGGGCCCGGAAAGCGGCGGGCGTTGCAGCATCGGCAGGGGCGGTGGCGTACTGGCGCCGGGTTCGGCGGCCGCCTCAGTGGCTGGCTTGGGTGGCAGCTTCAGCGGTGCATAGACATCACGGATCTGGCGTTGCACGTGGTCGATCTGCCACTGGCCGTTGTCCACCTGGACATAGACGTAGCCCTGATCGTAGAGATCGCCGTCGGCGTCTTCCCAGGGTTTGATCCACAGCCGCAGGATGCGGGCCTGGGTACGTAGGGGAGTGGGAGTCACGGCCATCCCGGAAAGCTTGGCTGTTGCCAAGGAAACAGGACGTCCAACCGTGGGGGAGGCGTTCTCTTCGGATGTCTCTTTCTGCCGGCGAGCGGAGCGTTGGGCCTGCTGGCTGGGCAGATTGTTGTGCAGGGCGTTGGCGTAGGTGCCGGACACCGAGTCGCAGGCGACGCCATCGGGGGCTTTGCAGGCGTACTTCGAATCGCCGCCCAGGCCGGACATGTTCATGCAGGCGCCCAAGGGGAGAAGCAGGCAGACGGCACCGAGTCGCAAGATCAGCGTCTTCATGGCTATTTCTCCGGGCCAACTTGTGGAGTAGTCGCTGCGAGCCGTGATTCGATCAAGGTCCGTCCGACAAACCCTTCGCTACGGGTGCCATCCGCCCAGATCAGCGTGGGCGTGCCCTGCACGCCGAGTTGGCGGGCCAGCGCCAGGTTGCGACTGATCGGGTGGTCACAGGCAGTGGCGGTGTTGAGCAAGCTGTTGTCGCTGTCGAGCATCAGGCGCCGCCAGGCCGCCGCACGATCCGCTGCACACCAGATGGCGATCGGTTTGGTCTCACCGAGGAAAGGTAGCAGGAAGGTGTAGATGGTGATGTTGTCGAGGTTGGCCAGCTCCGCTTCCAACTGTTTGCAGTAAGGGCAACTCGGGTCGCTGAAAACCGCCACACGGCGCTGACCGGTGCCGTGCACAGTCTTGATCGCGTCGCTCAGGGGCAACTGTTCGAAGCGGATCGGTGATGCTGTGGTTGGCGGGTATTGCTGGGGCGCTTCATCGGGGCTTTTTGCCTTGCCGGCCTGCGCCAGTTTCGTGCCGGTCAGGTCTCTCATGCTCTGGGTGTCGAACAGATGACCAAAGAGAAAGTAGCGCGGCTGCCTGGCCGACACGTAGGCCACGTTGCCGTTCATCCGGACCTCGTAGAGGCCGGCGATGGGCGTGCGGGCGACGCTGGAAAACTGCGTTCCCGGATGTGCTTTCTGCAGGTCCGCCAGTAGCCGCGTCTCGTCGGGCGTGGCGGCGTTGCCGCTGAGCCAGGGGACGAGGAGGGTTGTGCTCAAGGCTGCGACGAGTGCTCGCCGGCGCATGGGTTTAGTAGTTGCCATCGTCCGAGGTCTCCAGATAACGGGTTTCAGGGGAATTGGCGAAGCGGGTGGAAGAGGACTCGCCCGTCGACATCGGTACATCGATGCGCACGCCCTTGGTAATCACCACATCGACTTCGCGGCCGGCGTCCACTTCGATGACCGGGAAGGTGTTCTCGGCGAGCTTGATGTAGTACTGGGCCAGCCGGTCTAGGGCCTTGCCGACGCCAGAGCCGAGGCCGGCGCGGTAGGCTTCGGATCCGGTGGCACTGGCCACAGTGCCGAGGGCCGAGGTGCTGTACTCGGTCGACGAGGTGGCCAGGCCCTGGCCGATGCCGCTGACCACGCCGGCCAGCAGGGCATTGGCGAGCATCTGGCCCTGCTTGGTGACCAGCCGCCCGCGCATGCCGACCTTGCCATCCTCACCGTAGATCGAGCCCTGAATCTTGACTTCCAGCGTCGCACCGTCGGTCCGGACGCAGGACAGACTCTCGGTCCGCAGGTAGGCGCGCTCGGAACTGATGTCGCCATAACCGGCGGCCACCACGAAGCACTCCCGGTATTCGGCCCGGAAACGGTTGGGCAGGAAGGAGTTGTCTGAAAGACGGATCAGGACAGGGTGTGGATTGGATTGCGATTGACCGCCGGTCGGCGCATCCAGGCCTCCCAGCAGCGTGCCACGGGTAAAGCTGACGGGGAGGAAGGTGGAAATGGTTCGGGTGGTTTGCGATCCAGCCCCGGCGGCGCGCTCGGCTTTTTCGCCGGTGTTGGCGAGCAGGGAGCGCTCGGCAACGCTAATCCGGGTAATTGCTGGCGTTTGCGCAATAAGTGGGCTCGGAGGCGGCAGATCGCCGGGCGTGCCGCTCGGCATTGCTCCGGCGGGCAAGCCCTTGGACGGCGGCGGCGCGGGTGGCAGGCTCGCCGCCGGTGGCATGGTCGGGACTGGCGTGGGTGGCTGGGGTGTTGCTGCTGCCTGCTGGGTCGACGTAAGACGTTGTTCCAGTTCGGCAAAGCGCTGCATCGTTTTCGCTTCGAAGGTTTGGCGATCCTTGTTGAGTCGTCCCTGTTCTTCGCGTTCGTTCTCGTACTGGGCAAGCTTGCGCCCGGCTGTGCCGACCCACTGATCCACCGGATTGACCTGAGCGCCGGGCGACATGACGCCGATGTTGGTGACCGAACTGGCCGGCCCGGCGGCGGGTTGCGTGGTGCTCGCGGGCGGACTGCTCGCGGTAAATGCGAAAATCGACCAGAGCAGCCCGACGCCGCCGGCCATCAGGGCGCCGAGCATGGCGTACTGGCGTTGTCGCGGGGACAGGTGCTGCAGCAATTGCTGCGGTAAGCCCCGCAGCGTCTGCATCCACTGACGCGGCGTCGTCATGGCGTCTCTCCACGGCGGATTACATAGACGCTGGTGCTCTCGCCGGGGCGAAGGTTGTGGTGCTCGACAGCGATACCGACCACATTGCCCTGCGCGCGGTCGAATTCCGGTTCGGCCAGCACCATGGGCGCATCGCTGATGTTCTGCAGCAGGTATTTCTCGCCGACCAGGCCGCGCCCGTCGTACTGGCGTACCCGGGAAAACCGCGCCTCGTTCCATAACGGGAGCGTGCCGTGGGTCTCTTCGACCCGGACATCCGGCGGTACCCGATCCGAAGCCATCGCCACCAACAGCGCCTTCATCGCTCGTACCTGGTTGGGTGACGGGCCGGCCTGAGCCTGAGCCTGAGCCGACGTCGCATGCTTCAATGCTTTCGGCGTCCTGTCGCGGATGAGGATCGTGTCGGCCGGTGTATCAGAACGGCGCAGCAGCAAGGTGTAGGTGGCGTTGGCCGTTGCGACGAAGAGGTTGATCGGCTTGGCGGAATCACCGACCGGCCGGACATAGATTTCGCCCTTGTCGCGGTCGCAGGTCAGCGCGATCTCGCCGGCCGGATTGATCGGTGATGAACCCGTACCGGCGGGCGCAATGCCCGGGGTGGCGGGAAGTGCTGCCGCCATGCCGCATTGGCTCGAATGGATATTGCCGAAGACATCGGTGATCGATGCCCCTTCGATGCGGATGCGGGTCGGTTCGCGGATTGACAGGATGGCTTCGACCGCCGCACCGTCGCTGGCCTCGACGAGTTGCAGTGCTTGGGCGGGCAGGGCCGTCATGGCGGCGATACAGGCGACGGCCAGCACAGCGCTCATCGTCCATCCGTGTTTTGTCGCAGGCTGGGGATCGGATCTGCATAGGGCAGGGTGGGTATCAGTTGCCGACATTGGCTATCTCCTTGAAGCTTTTCAGATGCATGCGCGCGCCGGCGTAGCTGAAGTCGACCCGATAGGCCTTGAGGTCGTTGGCCGTCTCGAAGCCATTGACCAGGGTGCGTAGCCGCCCGCGAATGACGACGCTCTGGCCTTCTTCACTGGGAACCAGTTGCTGGGGCGCGAACACGGTGGCGGCGTTGATGCGCTTCAGGCGTTCGGCTTCCACTTCCTGTCGGGTCTTCAGCGGGCCGTACTGCTCGGGTTCGACGTAGCCGAGCAGAATTTCCTTCTTCCAGTCGATTGAGGCCGGCGTCACGTCGAGCACCAGCCAGGCGATGAAACCACCCATCTGCTCGAGGTATTCGCTGCTCGCCTTGTCGCGGGTGACCCAGAAGGTCTTGTCGATCGAGGGCGGCACGACGACGGTCCGTACCGTACCGAGCAGGTTGAGGATGACTATCAGGGCGAGGATCTGGCCGGCGGCCAGTACGCCGACCGCCAGACCGAGCCCCCGGTTGCGGCGACGCATTTCCTTGATGTCGCCGTTGAGTCGTTCGAAGTCCATGGGTTCTTCTCCTTGGCTCAGCCGACCATGCGGCGGATGTGTGACGGCGGCGTGGCGCGCATGGTGGTCAGCGGACTGGCCGGCAGGTGCCAGTACAGCCAGTGGATGGCGAAGGCCGGATGCTTGTCCGCCTTGATGCGCGATATCCAGCGCGAGACGAAGATGCCCGCCGCCATGCAGACGGCGAACGAAGTCTTGCTACCGGACATGTAGCCCACGAAAAACATGAACAGGATCGGCGCGGCGACATCGACATCCCAGAAGCCGATCTTCCATTGGTCATCGAGACGCCGCGGGATATAGGTGTCTGCTTGCATATCGGTCTCCTGGGGTCGATGCCGGCGTTTCAGATCACCGCGCCCATGATCGCGCCGGCGATCACCAGACCGACGGCGGCGAAGATGGCGAGGCCCACGTAAAACAGGACTGGACCGAAGTTGCGTAGCGCGGAGAGCGAGATGAGCGCGACCACGAACCCGACGAAGCCGACCAGGGCCTTGATGCCGGGGCCGAGCGCGGCGATCTGGGTCAGGGCTGAAGTTAGCGGTCCGGTGATGCCGGTGAAGGCGACCAAGTCCAGGGCGTAGCCGGGAAAAGCGATGCCGAGGCCGAGAGCGATCGTTGCCAGCAGCATGGCGACCATGATCGGCTTGCGTGTAGCAAGACGAGGGGAAGAAACCAGCACAGCAGTGTTCATGAGTACCTCCGGGGAAGAGTCGAACGTTGAATGGGGGTGGAAAAGGCGGGTAGGCATCGGGATGCCCAGCGGGTGGGAGCGCGTGCTCGGCGGGTGAAAGGCTGCAAATACGGAGATCGGGCCGCCCGGCGTCATGGCGGCAGGCCCTCGTTCATCTGAAAGACCACCTCGACCCGGCGGTTTTGCGTGCGGCCGGCTTGGGTATCGTTCGGGGCGATGAAGCAGCACCCGCCTTGCGCCTTGATGGTCAGATCCGGCGTCAGCGTCGGATAGGTTTTGAGCAGATGGTCGCGGACCGCCAAGGCGCGCGCCAGAGCCAGCGAATCATTGAAGGCCAACGGCCCCGTGTTGTCGGTACGGCCGAAGATCGTGATGCGGCGTGTCGACTTCAGGTCAGCCATCGCCTCATTCAATTGGGTGCGAGCGACAGGGCTCAGCTTGGCGCTACCTAGTCCGAAACGCAGGGTGAGCGTGCGGGAGACTTCCTTCTTCGGTACCGGGGCTAACGGTGCAGCGGGCGGGGAGGGCTCGATTGGGATGGACGCATCGGTCCGCTTTGCCGATGGGTCAGGCGTTTCCAGCGCGAGCGTCTTGGGGGTACGGATCGGGCAGGCGGGTGGGATGCAGCGTGCAAACGTCGCCTGCCTGCCGAAATCGAGTTGGGCCAACTGTGCTGGTGCTGCGCGCTGCAGGATTGCCTGGTGATCGGGTGATACCGGCGTAGAGAACAGGCTGCACGACGCGGCCAAAAGGGCGCAGCCGCCCATGAGGCCGAGTGTCCAATGGCGTAGTGAGCCAAATCTCATGGCGCCACCCGCACCGACATCATCGCAAGCATTTCGCCCGAGGCCGCCGGCTTGACCACGCTCGGTGCCCTGATGAACTGGCTGCTGCGTTGGGCCGGTAATTGGCGGTAAACCCGCCAGGCGTATTGGGCGCGGGCCTTGGTGCAAGCCTCACCTTTTAGCTGCGAGCAGGCTGCGTTGTAGGCACCGACCGCATCCCATGTCGTTCCGTGCCGGGAAAACAAATCGGACAGCAGCCAGGCACCGACCTGAATGTTGGTGCAAGGAGCAAAAAGGTCCGATTCACTGATGCCGTGGCGTGACAGCGCCGAGAGATGACGGTTGTTGATCTGCATGAGTCCAATGTCGTAGGACCCGGTGCGCTGAATGTGCGAGCGGTTGACGGCCTTCGGGTTCAGGTTCGATTCGACTCGGGCGATCGCGTAGAGCAGGTCGGCGGACACGCCATAGCGCTGTCCTGCCTCTCCCCAGCAGGCCAATGCATGGGGAGAAAGCGTTGCCATGACAGCCAGGGTAGCCAGGGAGACAAAGGACGACGAACGCATGGATCACCTCTCGAACGGAATCGGGACAGACCGCCAGGCGGGCAGCCAGGTCTGGGTAGTCAGCGGTGAGCGGACTGCCTGGGTGGGATTCGGGTCGGTCCGGGTCTAACCGGGCAAGGTGACGATGAGCGAACGGGTCAGCGTGGGAGGGGTACGGCTGGGGGCGGATTTGAGGTCAAGTGGCCCTTAACCAGATGCGGTTAGACGCTCGAGTTGGGAACGCTCCACCATATTCAGGCGGGCCTGCTGCAAGACGCTCGTGCCTAACGGATCCGGCATCCGGCACAGTGCTACGCAGGCCGTTGTCAGTTGGTCGAGTTGGAACTTGGGGTTGGGGTGCCGGTTGGCGGGAGAGCGTTGCAACTCCAGCAACAACTGATATTGGCTTCGCCACATCGATTCGCGGCGGCGCGGGGTCTGCGGTGAACGCAGTACCAACTCGGTACCGAGGAACCGGAAGATGCGTGTGGGCGCATCCGGCAGGGCGAAGACCTGCGAAACGCAGGCGCTGATGAGGTCGGGGAAGCGAAAGGTCGGCGATACATTGGTCTCGCTGCGTAGCAACCGGTACAGCCAATCGTGCTCTTCGAGCCACAGACGGGTTTCGATGATCTCCTGCAGCCCGCTCTGATGCGGACGGGGAAGTGTGTTGTGCCGGTGCGTCGTCGATGCAGCAGTGAACATGGGCCTGACCTCGGTTCGGTGACGTATTGCGCTTGCGAGCGCATGGTTGAAGAGTAGGCGGTGCCACCTGGGACGTCTCCCGAGAATGGGAAGCTTATGAGGGGGATTTCGCCATCGAGGTCGGGAAAGGGGGGATCAGTGCATGGGTATGAAAGGTTGCTAGATCATCTGCGGTAAGTTTCATGAGGGCCTCTCCAACAAATGTGCTGACCACGTAAATTTTTTCAGGCGCATTTCATGGTTAATTTTCGTGATGGCCCAATCTGGGTATTTGGCTTGGCGGCATCTGGAAACCTGTCAGGAAATTACAAATTGGCTATCAGAAACGTAATCTCCAGGTCAGCGTCCTGTTGGTAGCGCACTCCTAAGATGACATCACGGTTGGACGAAAGAGGTCCGACACGATTAACCCGATCTCACAAGGAGAGAATCATGAAAACGAACATTGCCAAACTAACCCTGATCGCTGCTCTCGGTTTTTCTGTTGCCGGAACCAGCTATGCCCACGAGGACTACTCAGAAGGGCAGAGTTTGCACTGGCTTTCACATGTCTCGGAATCCAAGAGTCAGCCGACCACCAACCAACTCGCGCCCTACGGCTATGCAACTTCCAGCGCAGCTGCTCGGGTGGTGAATATCGACAGCGGCACCAAGTACCTGAATGTCACACGCCTCGAAACCATCCGGATCAATGTTGGCAGCAAGAGCGTCACCTGGACGTTCGATACCCTGGGCACTGCGTCGTTTCCGCTTGCCAAGGTTATTCCGGGGGCTGAGGGCGTGACGGTGTATGTCACGGAGAACCCGGCCTACACCGGCGGCTGAGTGAAAGATTACGAGGCGATGACACAAATGTCATTGCCTCGTCGGGGAGCTGACAGGTTCTCGTAGGTAGCATTGAAATGCAAGTCCATTACTCTCAAGGAGAAAGAAATGCTGAAAAAACTGTTGATGGTTGTCGCGATGAGCGCGGTGACCGCTACTGCGTTTGCTTCTGATGAAGCCCGTGCTGCTGCCAAGCAGGTGATCGAATTGAAAGACGGATCGACGGTCTACATCTTCAAGGACGGCAAAATGGGCATGGAGGATAAATATGGTCGCGCCATGCGTATGAAGAAAGACACCGTGATGGAAGCCAAGGATGGTCAGAAGATCATCATGCACGGCGACGAAGTCATGCGTCTCGATTCTCTGCTCAAGAAAGGGCATGAGGGCGGCTAATCGATCGACTCTCACGGAGCGTGAAGCGGCTATCAAGCAAGTTGAACGCTTGTAAGCGTTGCAAACAGAGGTATTACCAGTGCGTTAAATTAGTGGAGAAACAAAATGCTGAAAAAATTGTTGATGGTTGTTGCGATGAGTGCCGTTACGGCGACCGCATTTGCCGTGGATGCGGCACAGGTTGAAAAATCGATCGAGTTGAAAGATGGCTCCACGGTCTACATTTTCAAGGACGGAAAAATGGGCATGGAAGACAAACTTGGCCGCGCGGTGCGCATGAAGAAAGACACCGTGATGGAAGCCAAGGATGGCCAGAAGATCATTATGCATGGTGACGAAGTCATGCGTCTCGACAGTCTGCTCCATAAGGATCATCGCGGCTAAATCACCGACTGTGTCGTTACGAAAGCGGCTCCTTCTTCGGGGGCCGTTTCTGTTTTGAAATAGCGGGAAAGCAACATGCGCATTCCCTGCCGCAATTCGGCATCGTCAACCTGCACCGCCTTGGTGTACAAGCCAGGCGCAATCTTGATGTATACGGCAACGACCAACGGGTCGAAATGTTGACCGGCATCTCTCTCGATAATGCTCAGCGCTTCAGCGAGCGTCATCGGCTCCTTGTAGGGGCGTTTCGAGGTTAGTGCGTCGAAGACATCAACCACTGCAAAAACGCGGGCAATACGGGGAATCGCCTCGCCGCGCAGGCCGTCTGGGTAGCCAGCACCGTCAAACCGCTCATGGTGATGGCGAATGGTCTGCGCCGCGCCCGCCAGCCAACGGTTCCCGGCGACGATCTCGGTGCCGAGCAGGGAATGGCTTTTCATGATTTCGAATTCCTCGGCGGTCAGTTTGCCGGGTTTGAGCAGAATGCGGTCGGGAATGCCGATCTTGCCGACATCGTGCAGAAAAGCGCCGACCACCAAATCGGCAATCTCCTTTTCCGGCAGGCCCATCGCCTCGGCCAAAGCGACTGCATAGTAAGTGACCCGGTAGTTGTGGGCGTCGGTATCCGAATCCCGCTTGGCAACGGCGTTGCCGAGGGAGTGCATCAGGGAAAGATTGGAGTCCAGCAGGCGTCGGGACAGCCCGGTCGATTGCTGCAGCATGGCCAACAGCAAGGGATAGAGTAGCAGTGCCGTGAGCAGGACAGACAAGGTGGCGGTCAGGGCTGCGGCGCGGACTTGTTCTCGCTGAGCTAGCAAGCTTTCCTCATCGAGACGGCTGACGCCTTCCACATAGCCGGCCAGCGAATCATCGCTCCCGAACAATGGCAAGACGACTTGGATCAGCCGTTCGCCTGACACTTCGATCCAGTTTCGGTGACTTTGACCGCGTTCCGGCCAGTCATGCTGCCGGGACTTGGCGGCAGCGACGAGGGTTGCCGGAATATCTTCCCAAGTTTCGTAGATCAGCGCTCGGCTCGGGCTGAATACGCGAATGCCGACAAACCGGGTTCGATCCAGCAGGCGGTTGAGTGTACCGTGCTCCTCCTGTGCTTTTCCATCAAAGGCCATTTGCATGGCCGGCGACTCGAAGTGGCGGGCGCTGGTCGTCGCGCGATCCAGTGCCGCTTGCTCGGTCCTCGACGTTTCGAGCAGGTACGAGCCCCCTCCTGCTGCCAGTCCGATCAAGATCGAGGTGGCTCCCAACTTGCTAGCCAGCATCCAACGCAGTTGCCGGGGAGTTTGCGGTAGGGTGGCGTTTTTCATTTGGGCGGGGCGCCTTCCGGGTTGGCGGTGTAAAAGCCGGTTTGGGCATTCATGATGGGCATGAGTTGATCGATCACTCGTTGATGATCAGGATAGCCTTGATCGGGTCGATGGGCCCAAGATCGTGCCATGCATCACGGGGCGCGACGGTTTTTTGCTCATTGCAGCAACCGTGATTGCACTCCACAAACCAACGTTTTTGCAGCACCGTTCGGCAATAGTTATAAGTCAAAGTCTTGGGATTACAACCGACGGCCGCGGCGAGCATACGACAGGTGCAGCGATCACCATGTTCAGGAGGTTTGCGAAGTTCCATGGAAAGGCGATGTCATTTATTTCAAGGACTGATACAACTCCATCAGCATTTTGAAGTGGCCGCTAACACGATCAACTGAAAACTGGTACATGATCGAGTTATCGGAAAACTTGGTGCGCTCGACATCCATATCGACCGTGTTGCCGTCCGCGCTATCCTGGCTCGGCACCTGGTATTTGAGAGGATACGGTGGCTGGGAAGAAACGGCCGCCGCGGAAATGTGGCCGCTGCTGGTCGTCGTCAGCATTGTCGGTGGTACTTGGGAGGCCGATCGGGCGATGCGCATGGCTTCCTCGACATTGATGTCCACAGCCTTATAAGCGGGGGTATCGGCGTTGGCGATATTGGAGGCAATCAACTGCTGGCGATAGGCGCGCACCCCAAGGGCCATTTCCTGAACGCCATGTTTTTCCCCGCCATGCGCCTGACTGGACAAGGGGAAATGCTGAGAGTGCGGCTCGTTACTCGATGAGGTCAGGCTACCACCATGCCTCTCGTGCTGAGCATTACCCGTAGCGTTGCCATGGTTGCCATGGGGCGATGCTGCTGCACGTTGACCGATGGCTTGCGAAAGGGCGTCACCAAAAGAAGCGCCCACCGTGGCACCGTGATTGGCGTGGCTGCCATCGGCCGGGGGCTGCATTGGTGGAGAGTTGGTGACTGCATCGATTCGTGGCATTGGCGGCTTTATTCACTTATGCGCACGAACTCGCTTGGGGGGCATTGGGTGTTGGCTAGTGTGCGCCTAGCAGCAAGGTGCTGGAGCAAGGCCCCGCCATTGCACAAGGAATCATTTCTTCGCCAAACTGCTCAGTACCTGCCGTTGAAAATCAGTGCAACAGGCAAGTGTCGAGGCCCAATGCTCCATGACGGTCCGACTCGTTTCCACAATGAAACCGGTCGCATCGCCCCCTTGCCACGACTGACCATCGGTTTCAGCCTGAGCCAGAAGCGCGCGAGCCGACTGTCCATTGATTTCCATCAGGCGCTCGCAACATCCCAGCCCCAAATTGCCAAGATTCAAGGTCAACTCAAGTTGTGACTGACACTGGCTTTTCAAACGATCAGCAGCTTCCAGCATTTTTTCTTCCTTTATCCTGGATATTGAATAATTGCAGTATGCGTCGAGGAGACTGACGCCTACATAACTCCGCGGTTACAAGTTTGTCATTCAAATGTCAGGTGCAACAACATAGCGGGCGGGAACCGTTTTTGGCCAAACTGTCGGCCCAAGTGCTTTTCACCCAAACACGTTCCCCAACTCAGGCGACGATGTTGATTAGCGTCCCGGTGGTTTGGCCCTGAATATTCACAACCGGCGGTAACGTTTCCTCTGCTTGGCGCTGTGAGACTTCTTGCGCCCTGACTTCCTGGCGTTCGGCTTGTTTTAGCTCTTGGGTTAGTGGACTTTCGACAGGCTGGCGCGTAGCGCTGGTGATGGTATTGCGGCTAATGGAATCGATAGCCATGAAAATCTCCTTGAACTTTGGTTTGACTCAATCAAAAGGGCGATTACTTGTCAGTCCTCGCCTTTTTCCTTGTATTCCTTTGGCAATTTGTGGGCGATACCTTGTGGCTGTCGAGAGTGGCGGCGCGCTATTCATTTCGGATTACGCGACGCGAACGTTTCGGGCAACGGATTGCCTGCCGTATCGGCATCTATTTACCGGAACTGCCGGCCAATTGGCGGTGTGCCTGTTCCAGGGTGCGCGCATCCTTGGCGGCATTGGTGAACTGCGCCTGCAGCGAACGGCAGTGAGATTGCATCGCCGCCAGATCGCCTTTCGGGCGGCTCGCGTAGGAGCGCCCCATTTTTTCGTGCCAAGCCGCTTCGGCATCGTAGCTGGCCGCCTTCTCCGCGAAATAGGCAGCTATTCGCTGGTGCTCGGCGGCTGTGGTGGCATTGGCAATGCTCGCCGGAATTTCACCGACCGACGGCACCGAGGTGCATGCCGTTAGGGTCAGAAAGGCAATCCCGGCAAGAATTGGAGCGAGTGCGATACGCATGATCTTCTCCTCTGCTTGTAATGGTGTATCCAGTGTGCGACCCGGCGACTGTCGACAACATAACCATCGAATTACAAAGCAGTTGGCGAAATGTCATGATAAATCCGGGCTTTCGCGACGCGTCAATGCAGCCCGTAGTCGCATCGCAGGCATTGGCTCGCAGCACTCGGCGCAGGTGTAATTCGACACAGGTCCGGAAAAAGGCAGACGCCGTCGTTTCGCGGGTTCGGTCAGCGCAACCTGGTAGGAGGCCGGTTGCAGCAGGCTCCGGGTCCGGGGTGGGCGGCATTTTCCAGCTCGCTGGCTTCCGCCAGTTTCCAAAGGCGTCGTCTGAAGCCATGGAACCCATCTTTAAACCGCAAGCTCTCGGCGGTGGCCACCGCTTCGATTTGGGAGAGGATGGTTTTCCTCAAATCGTATTCGACCAGCAGCTGGTTTTTCCCCGTGATGACGGAGATTACCCCAATCATTTCGCCGACACGTCGGCCGGCGCGTTGGATGTCCGATTCGTTGCCGTTCGCCAGTCGCAGTTTGCGTCGTTTCGGGATGGGGCGGATATCGGCAATCCGCTGTGAGCCGGTGTAGAGGGCCGGGATATCATTGAAGCGTTCGAGGCAGTGGGCCGAGCAGAAGTGGTAGAGCATGCCGCGATAGGTGATGAAGCGTGAGGAGCGAGCGACCTCGATAGCCATGCCGCACACCGGATCGCGGCTTGTGGTCACGGCTTTTGTCACGGTCGCTCTCCCTCCCGGCTTGGCGCCATCTCAATCAGTGCCAAGCCGTATACCAAGTCAGCAGAACTGTGCAGGCTTCTGCGAACAGCCTGGTAACGAAAACCCGTTATTTCATATCCCGGGGGTGGTAGTGCTTGTCCTTGTCCTGCGCAGCATTCTTCTTGTCGGGATCAACGGCGGCAGGCGCCTTTTGCGGAACGCCGGTTTTTTCTTCAACGTGCGAGTGCGGCTTGACTGCCTTGGCGGGCTTGGCGCCTTGCTCCATCTTCATTTCTGCGGCAGGCGCTGCTTTGTCGGCGTCGGCGGCTTGGACTCCCAAGGACAGCGCGGCGGTGGCCAACAGGATTGCTGAAAGCGTGGATTGCAATTTCATGATGGTTCTCCAGAAGAGTGGTAAGAAATGTCGGATCGCTGATAAATACCTGACACTTCGAAGTCTGCGCTTTCGCAACTGTCACCGGGATGACTTATTGATTACATTCATGTCAGGAAACTCAGGTGCAATCTGATGTTGAGGAGTATTCCGTGAGGGCTGAACTTTCTATGAGATACGGCTTACAGTCCAAATCTGATACGAGGATATGGTGAATCCACCATTCGGACAGGAAACGGAACACCCCGGTCTTGTCCAGTTCGCCGTGCACTGCGGAGAATAGAAAATCGACTAGCGCGGTTTGGAATCGTTCATGCTCTTCGGCGTGCTCAGCCAGCATCGGGTAATGTCGCGCAAGCAGCAATTCTTCTTCCTTCGCAAAATGCTCTCTGGCACAGACAGCCATTTCGTTGAGGAGATCATGAAATTTTTCACAACTTTCTGGACCGGCGCTCTCCAAGCATTTCTCCGACTCCGCACACAGTAGCAACATCTTTTTATGCTGCTGGTCGATGATGGCGTTCCCGACGCTGTAGCAGTCGCGCCATTCGTATTGGGTAGTTATGTCAGGCAATCGTGAGGACATCAGCAGATCTCTGTTTTATTGTTGCCCGCGCAGACGCAGCGCATTGCCGACCACGCTGACCGACGACAGACTCATCGCCGCGGCCGCAATCACCGGCGACAGCACCAGCCCGAAGAAGGGATAGAGGATGCCGGCCGCGACCGGTACCCCGAGGGCGTTGTAGAGGAAGGCGAAGGCCAGGTTCTGGCGCATGTTGCCGACCGTTGCAACAGAGAGCAGACGGGCGCGGGCGATACCGCGCAGGTCGCCCTTGACCAGCGTGAGCTGGGCGCTATTCATGGCGACGTCGGTGCCGGTACCCATGGCGATGCCGACATCCGCTTTGGCCAGCGCCGGGGCGTCGTTGATGCCATCGCCGGCCATCGCCACGACGCGTCCCTCACGTTGCAGGCGTTCGACCAGCGCCAGTTTGTCGGCCGGCTTGACCTCGCCGTGCACCTCCTCGATGCCCAGACTGGCCCCGACCGCCCGGGCGGTGGTCAGGCCGTCGCCGGTGGCCATCACGATGCGCAGCCCGGCCTGGCGCAGGATGGTCAGGGCTTCCTGGGTACTCGCCTTGATTGGGTCGGCGACCGCCAGCAAACCGAGCAGGCGGCCGTCGGCCGCCAGATGCATGACGCTGGCGCCGCTTTGGCGCAGGGTTTCCGCTTCCTTGCCAAGGGCGTCGATATCAACGCCGTCCTCGGCCATCAGCGCGGCGTTGCCGAGGGCCAGGCGCTGGCCGCCGACCGTTCCGCGTACGCCGATGCCGCTGGCCGATTCGAACTGCTCGGCCTTGTCGAGGGCCAGCCCGCGTTCCCGGGCGGCGCGGACGATGGCGTCGGCCAGCGGATGCTCGCTGCCCTGGTCGAGGCTGGCCGCCAGGCGCAGCACTTCGTCCTCGGCGATGCCGGGTGCAGGCAGCACGCGTTCGAAGGCCGGCCGCCCTTCGGTCAACGTGCCGGTCTTGTCAACGATCAGGGTATCCACGTCGCGCAGCCGTTCGATGGCCGCCGCGTCGCGAAACAGAATGCCCTGCGTCGCTGCGCGGCCGGTGGCGACCATGATCGACATCGGCGTCGCCAGCCCGAGGGCGCAGGGGCAGGCGATGATCAGCACCGAGACGCCGTTGATCAGACCGAAGACCCAGCCCTGCTCGCCACCGAAAATGCCCCAGGCGAAGAAACTGATTAGGGCGATGGCCACCACGACGACGACGAAATAGCCGGCGACGACGTCGGCCAGCCGCTGCAACGGCGCCTTCGAGCGCTGGGCCTGGGCGACCATCTGGACGATCTGGGCGAGCATGGTCTGGGCACCGACCTTCTCGGCACGGATGACCAGGCTGCCGGCGGTGTTCATGGTGGCACCGATCACTTTGTCGCCGGGGCGTTTCGTTACAGGCAGCGGCTCGCCAGTGAGCATCGCCTCATCGACGGCGCTCGAACCTTCGATCACCGCGCCATCGACCGGAACCTTCTCGCCAGGCCGTACGCGCAGCATGTCGCCGAGATGGACATGAGTCAGCGGCACATCCTCCTCTATTCCGTCCGGGTTAATGCGGCGGGCCGTCTTCGGAGAGAGGCCGAGCAGCGACCTGATGGCGGCCGAGGTTTGCGAACGGGCGCGCAGTTCCAGCATCTGGCCAAGGAGGGTCAGGGAAATGATGACCGCCGCTGCCTCGAAATAGACGCCGATGCGGCCGTGGGCAACGAATGATTGGGGAAACAGGCCGGGGGCCAGCGCCGCTACGACGCTATAACCGAAAGCAGCGCCGGTTCCGAGGCTGATCAGTGTCCACATGTTCGGGCTGCGGTGGACGAGCGACTGCCAGCCGCGGATGAAAAACGGCGCCCCGGCCCAGAGCACGATGGGCAGGCTGAGCAGCAGTTCGGCCCAGGTCCGGACCAGAGGCGGCAAGCCTTCCAGCCGGTGGCCGGCCATCGCCAGGACGACCACGATAATGGTCAGTGGCAGGCTGGCCCAGAAACGGCGGTGGAAGTCCCGATATTCGGCGTTGTCCTCGTCCTTATCGAAATCGGGCAGCAGCGGTTCGAGGGCCATGCCGCACTTGGGGCAGGTGCCGGGGCCGATCTGCCGGATTTCCGGGTGCATCGGGCAGGTGTATTCGGCATCCGGAATGGCGGGCTCCGCCGCCTGCGGAGCAAGGTAACGCGCCGGTTCCGCGTCGAATTTCGTTTTGCATTTGGCGCTGCAAAAGCGGTAGTTGACGCCGTCCAGATCCGTCGCGTGGGGGGATTCCGGTTTGACGGTCATGCCGCAGACGGGGTCGATGAAGATACCCGACGTAGCTTTCAAGACCGACGACGAATGGCTGTGATGTTCACCTGAGTGTTCGCTGTCCATGGCAACTCCCCTTTAATCAAAAAAATCACAATTACGCGATTTGCTCAAAGTTAATCCAGCCGCCCCATGGGCCAATATCGAAAAAAATAGGCCTTGCTCAGCAGCAAGGCCGTTAGCAACGGTCGCGCAGGAGAGAAAGCCGACCGCAAAAGGTATCCAGCTAAAGTTGCACAGGCTCCAGCCAGATTTTTCCTCATGACTACTTTCTATTTAGTCGATACCGACCTTGCGCTGCTCGCTGCGCACATAGGCCGTGATGTGTGCCACGTCGTCGGGTGTTACCTGCGGCACCGGCGCCATGTCGCCGAATTTCCAGTGATGGGCGCGCACGCCGTTCTTCACGGCGAGTTGGAAAGCGGCATCGGCATGGTGCGAGGGCTCATAGATGCGGTTCAGGAGTGGCGGCCCCTTATCCGAACCTTTCAAGTTCGTACCGTGACAGGCCGCGCAATGTTTCGCGAATAGCGTCTTGCCGGCTACCGGATTGGGCATCAGGCCGGGGCTGGGTTTGGGCACCTGCCAGCCTTGGGCTTGCACCGACAGGCTGATCAATGCCATCAGCCCCGCGGCGAACTGTCGCCTACGAATTCTGTTCATTGCTTCCTTCTGCCTTGCCGTGACCGCCATGTCCACCGTGACCGAAGAAGTGCATCAACGGACAAAGCAGAAGGAGCAAATAAATCCACCGTCCGGCTACGTGCTCCCAATGCTCGCGAATGATGAAGAACCCTAGGATGACCGCGATCATGGCAACGACGACCGCGCCACGAGACCGATACCACGGCTCGGCGTGATGATGTGCAGATTCTGCTTTCATGAGCGGACTCCTTGTACTTGATAGACACCGGATGAAGCGGTAGAACAGCAAATGAGCGGGCGGGTTGTCGTGCCTTGCTTGGCAGCCCATTGCCGCTGACAAGGGAAGCGGATCACCAGCAGTGAACCGCTTCCCTACAGGAACCGATTAGTGGGAATGACCAGCGTGCGAGTCGTTTCCGGAGCCGCCCGCATATCCACTACTGGCACACCCGCCCAGCAACAGTCCGACGACCGTCACAGCAACCACCAAGAGCTTCTTCGACATCACGTTCTCCTTGCGTTGAAAATATTCATTCCTCGATACCCCGATTCAGGCGCCATTGCTTGACCAGCGCGTAGATTGCTGGAATCACCGCGAGGGTCAGCACCGTCGAGGAAATCATGCCGCCGACCATCGGTGCCGCGATGCGGCTCATCACTTCCGAACCGGTGCCGGTGCCCCACATGATGGGCAGCAGGCCGGCCATGATCGCTACCACGGTCATCATTTTCGGGCGGACGCGCTCGACGGCGCCTTCCATGATCGCCTCGTAAAGATCGGTCAGGCCAGGAACCTGACCCTCGGCGCGCCGCTTGGTCTTCAATTCCTCCCAAGCGTGATCGAGATAGATCAGCATGATGACGCCGGTCTCGGCCGCGACGCCGGCCAGCGCAATGAAGCCGACGGCGACGGCGACCGACAGGTTGTAGCCGAGCCACCACATCAACCAGATGCCGCCAACCAGCGCGAAAGGCACCGAGAGCATGACGATCAGCGTCTCGGTAATGCGCTTGAAGTTGAGATAGAGCAGCAGGAAAATCGACAGCAGCGTTACCGGGATGACGATCTTCATTTTCTCGATGGCCCGTTCCATGTATTCGAACTGGCCGCTCCAGGTCACGTAATAGCCCGGCGGGAACTTGACCTGTTCGGCGACCGCCTTCTTGGCATCGGCCACGTAGCTGCCAATGTCACGGTCGCGGATGTCGACATAAATATAGGCGGAGAGCAGGGCGTTTTCGGTACGGATGCTGGGTGCGCCCTTGGCGACAACGACCTTGGCCAGTTGCCCGAGCGGAATCATCGCCCCGTCCATGGTCGGGATCAGCACTTCGCGGGCGATCCGCTGCGGATCGGAGCGCAATTCGCGCGGGTAGCGCACGGTGACACCGAAACGTTCCCGCCCCTCGACCGTGGTCGTCACCATCTCACCGCCCAGCGCCGTGCCGATCACATCCTGCAGGTCGCCGATGGCCAGGCCGTAGCGCGCCAGTTGCTCGCGGTCCGGTTCGATATTGAGATAGAAGCCGCCCGTGATGCGCTCGGCGAAGGCACTGGTCGTGCCGGGCACGGCTTTGACCACGGCCTCGATTTCCTTGGCCACTTTTTCCATCTCACCGAGATCCTTGCCGAAGACCTTGATGCCGATCGGCGTGCGAATGCCGGTGGACAGCATGTCGATGCGGGCCTTGATCGGCATCGTCCAGGCGTTGGCGACGCCGGGGAATTGCAGGGCCTTGTCGAGTTCGGCAATCAACTTGTCGGTGGTCAGGCCCGGGCGCCATTCGGATTCCGGCTTCAGGTTGATCACCGTCTCGAACATCTCGGTCGGCGCCGGATCGGTCGCCGTATTGGCGCGCCCGGCCTTGCCATAGACCGAAGCGACCTCGGGGAAACTCTTGATGATCTTGTTCTGCGTCTGCATCAACTCGGCGGCTTTGGTGATCGACATGCCGGGCAGCGATGCCGGCATGTAGAGCAGCGTACCCTCGTTGAGCGTAGGCATGAACTCCGAGCCGAGTTGAGAGGCTGGGTAGATCGAGGCCACCAAGGCAACGACGGCAGCAACGATGGTCATTTTCTTCCAGCGCATGACGCCGGCGATGATCGGCCGATAGACCCAGATCAGGAAGCGATTCACCGGATTCTTCGCTTCCGGCATGACCTTGCCGCGGATGAATAGCATCATCAGGACCGGCACTAGCGTCACCGAAAGCAGCGCCGCGCCGGCCATCGAGAAGGTCTTGGTGAAGGCCAGCGGCGAGAACAGCCGCCCCTCCTGGCCTTCCAGGGCGAACACCGGGAGGAAGGAAACAGTGATGATGAGCAGCGAGAAGAACAGCGCCGGGCCGACTTCCTTGCAGGCGGCGAGCATGGCGTCGGCACGCTCGGCTTTGCTGTGCTCCTCGGGCAGACGCTCCAGGTGTTTGTGGGCGTTCTCTATCATCACGATGGCGGCGTCGATCATCGCGCCGATGGCGATGGCGATACCGCCCAGGCTCATCAGATTGGAGTTCATGCCCAGCGAGCGCATGGCGATGAAGGCGATCAGCACGCCGACCGGCAGCATCAGGATGGCGACCAGCGCGCTGCGCACATGCATCAGGAAAACGATGCAGACCAGGGCGACGATCAGCGCTTCTTCCAGCAGCGTCCGCTTCAGCGTGTCGATGGCGCGGTGAATTAGTTCGGAACGGTCGTACACCGTCTGCACCGTGACGCCCTCGGGCAAGCCGCCACCGATTTCGTCGATTTTGGCTTTCAGGTTGTGGATGACTTCCAGCGCGTTCGCACCGTAGCGCGCCATGGCAATGCCCGATACGACTTCGCCTTCACCGTTCAGCTCGGTCAGGCCACGCCTTTCGTCCGGCGTCAGTTCGACGCGAGCAATGTCGCGGATCAGCACTGGCGTGCCCTTGTCGCTTTTGACGACCAGCGTTTCGAGGTCGCTCTTGCCGCGCAGGTAGCCCTTGCCGCGCACCATGTACTCAGTTTCGGCCATCTCGACGACACGGCCACCGACATCGCGGTTCGAGTCGCGGATCACCTGCGCTACCTTCATCAGCGGAATGCCGTAGGAACGCAGTTTCACCGGGTCGACGGTGACCTGGTAGGTCTGAACGAAGCCGCCGATCGAGGCCACTTCGGCGACGCCGTGCGCCTTGGTCAGCTGATAGCGGACGTACCAGTCCTGGATGGTGCGCAGTTCGGCCAGTGTCTTATCCTTGGCGAGCAGCGCGTACTGGTAGACCCAGCCGACGCCGGTGGCGTCCGGTCCGAGCGAGGGGGTGACACCCTTTGGCATGCGGCTGGAGGCAAAATTCAGGTATTCCAGCACACGCGAGCGGGCCCAGTAGATGTCAGTACCGTCTTCAAAAATGACGTACACGAAGGAGGCGCCGAAGAAGGAAAAGCCGCGCACCACCTTCGATTTCGGCACCGACAGCATGGCCGTGGTCAGCGGATAGGTGACCTGGTCTTCGACGACTTGCGGTGCCTGGCCGGGATACTCGGTATAGACGATGACCTGGACGTCCGACAGGTCGGGCAAGGCGTCGATCGGGGTGCGCAACACGGCATAAATGCCGCCGATGGTGATGAACAGGGTGGCGAGCAGGACCAGGAAGCGGTTCCGGCCCGACCATTCGATGATGTTGGCCAACATGGGGCGACTCTCCGTGGCTCTCGGTCAGTGACCGGCGTGCGGGTTGGCAGCGGCGGCCGGCGTGCCGGCTCCCTGGGTTGCCGGCAGAGGCTTGACGGCCGTGATCACCCATTCGCCGGGCTGTCGCTCAACGAACTCGACGGCGACTTTGGCCCCCGGTTTCAGCCCTTGCAGCAGCGATGCGTTGGCAGCCTTGAACTCCATGGTCATGGCCGGCCATTTGAGGCTGGCGACCGGGCCGTGATTGAGACTGATCGTGCCGGCTGCCGCGTCGATGCCATCCACCGTGCCTTCGGCCTGGTGGCTAGCGCCTTTGGCGGCTGGCTGTCCGGGTGCTGCCGCTTGCCCTTCTTTGGGGGCTGCTCCGTGGGCGGCATGGCCGAAACCGCCGACCGCCGCCTTGAGGTTGCTCTCGGCATCGATCAGGAAGTTGGCGGCGACCACCACCTGTTCGCCTTCCTTGACCCCCTCCAGCACTTCGACGTGATTGTCGCTGCGCGCCCCGAGTTTGATATCGCGCGGCTCGAAGCGGCCTTCGCCTTGCTGGATCAGTACGATCTGGCGGGCACCGCTGTCGATGACGGCGGAGGTCGGCACCGTGACCACCTGGCCTTTGGCGCCCACCGGCAGTTCGACCTGGGCGAACATCGACGGCTTGAGCAGCAGCCCCGGATTTGCCAGTTCGACGCGAACCGGCACGGTACGGGTCTGGGCGTTCAAGGTCGGATAGACATAACTGATCGTGCCGTCGAAAGTCTTGCCCGGATAGGCGTTGATCGTCACCTTGGCCTTGCTGCCAGATTTGACCAGGCCGATGTCCTGTTCGAACACGTCGGCGACGACCCACACCGAGGAGAGGTCCGCGACCTGATAGAGCGCCTCGCCGGGCATGAAGCGCATGCCCTGGACGGCTTTTTTCTCGGTGACGATGCCGGCTACCGGCGAACGGAACGTCATCGTCCGCTTCGCCTCGCCGGATTTGGCGAGGGCCTTGACCTGTTCTTCCGAGATATCCCAGTTTTTCAGTCGCAGCAGGCTGGAATCGGCCAGTTGCTTCATGCCGTCCCGCGCCGGGCCGCCGGCCTCTTTCAGCGATTCGACGCCCTGGGCGGCAATCGCATATTCACGCTGGGCGGAGACCAACTCCGGACTGTACACCTCGAACAGCGGCTGGCCTTTGCCAACGGGCTGGCCGGTCACATTGACATGCAGGCGCTCGACATAGCCCTCGAACTTGGGCGAAATCGCATACATGCGGCGCTCGTCCGGCTCGATCCGGCCGGATGCTCGGACCACCTTGTCGAGAATGCGGAGTTGTGCAGCTTCGGTCCGCACGCCCAGTTTCTGCACCTTCTCGGTACTGATCTTGATTTGGTTGGCGGTCGTTGGTTCGTCGTCCGTTTCGCCTTCATAGACGGCGATGTAGTCCATACCCATCGGGTCTTTCTTGGGCGTCGGCGAGGTGTCGGGCAGCCCCATCGGATTGCGGTAAAAGAGCAGCTTCTTTTCTTTCTTGGCCGGCTCCGGGGAAGTGGCTGCCACCGGCGCTGCTGTTTCACCGTGGGGCGCGTCGCCTTTGCCGCCCAGCCAATAGCCGCCGCCGGCTGCAACGGCGACCGCGATCACGCCAAGAGTCAATCCTGCGCCCTGTTTCATAAGTCTTCCCCTAAAAGTCGTTCGATTTCGGCCAGACGCATTTGCGCCTCGGCCTGAGCCTTGATCCGATTTTGTCTGGCCTGGCGAATTTGCCGCTGGGCATCGAGCAGCGTGGCGAAATCGACCTTGCCAGTTTCATAGCCGGCCAAGGCGGCCTGGAAGGTCAGTTCGGCTTGCGGCAGCAGGCTGTTACTCAGCAGATTTTCGGTCTGGCGGGCGGCCTCGATACCGGCCAGACCTTCCGCGAGGTCACTGACCACCTGGTTCGCGGTCGCTTCCTTGCGCGCTCTGGCCGCATTCAGCATGGATTCGGATTCTCGTTCCTGAGCGCGGCGCGAGGACTGCTGCAGCGGGATATTCATTTCGAGCATCAACTCCCACTCCTTGACCTCGTTCTGGTACTGGATGGGCGAGACGCCGAGCGTTACATCGGGATAGCGATTCTTGTAGGTCAGATCGCGGGTTTTTTCGGCGGCCCTGATCCGCGACTCGTCGGCGAACAGCAGGGGATTCCTGGCGCGGACGCGCTCTTCGAGGGCGACATAGTCGAGTCTGGCCGGTGGCGGCAGTGTCCGCAGTTGGCTTGGCTCGGCCAGGGGCGCCCGAGTCGGCCGGGCCAGCAAGGCGTTCAGGCGGGCATGCAGGTGATGACGCTCGGTTTCCAGGGCGATCAATTCATTGCGCATCGTGGTCTGTTCAACCTGGGCACGAATGACATCCTGCTGGGCCGCCAACCCGCCGGCGTAGCGGACCTGGGCGATTTTTTCCAGACGGATCATCAGGTCAAGGATTTCGCGGGTCAGTCGTTCACTGCCGTGGAGGTAGTACAACTGGGCATGGTTGACCTTGATCCGGCCGGCGATGTCGGCCCAGGTTCCCATAACTCGCCCCTTGGCACCTTCGGCCTCGAACTCGGCAATTTCCCGCTTCAGGTCGCGCTTGCCGAACCACGGAATATCCTGCATCAACAGATATTTGGTACTGCCGACGCGACTTGGGGAAAGCGTGGCGTTCTGCTCGCCCATGCGGGTAATGTCCCGCAACTCGGCCCGGAACTTGGGGTCGGGCAGCGCCCCGGCCGATGTAATGCGTTGGCCGGAGGCCTCCGCTTCCGCCTGCATTGCCGCGTACTCGGGGTTCCGCGTCTTGGCGAAATCGAGCAGGCTGTCGACCGAAGCGCCGATAGCCGGTTCCTGAGCCAGTGCGGGCATGCCCAAGCCGATGGCCATTAGCAAGGCGAAAATGGGGGCAAGCCTGAATCGTCGCATACGACCTCCCTGTAAAACGCGACTTCACAAAGCGATGGGCACTCCGGGTGGCTTACCCCGGTATGCCATCGCCCTCGTTGTTATTTGGCCGGTTCGAAATGCACAATGGTTACCGCGCCATTGACATTGTCAGCCATGAAGCGAATCTTGTCGCCCGCCTTCATCTGATCAAGCCAGTTCGCATCCTTGACCCGGAAAACCATGGTCATCGCCGGCATGCTCAGATTGGTCAACGGCCCATGGGAGAGCGTCACCTTGCCGGCCGATTTGTCGACTTTCTTGACTACGCCATCAACCATCTGCATTTCTGTGGAAGCAGTTGCCTGCATCGCCATGCCGTGGCCGGCATGATCGCCAGCCGCTTGAACCGGCGCAGCACCCAAGGTGACGAGGGCGATCAGGGTTGAGGTGAAGAGTGCTTTCATGGTTTTCTCCTGTTGAGGAATAGGGGTCAGTGTTTGGCAAATACGGTGGTTGCACCACCGGCCTGGACCAGCAGCGTGTTGTAGGGAACCGGCTTGGGGCTCTCCATGCCGGGAGATCCGGGCGGCATCGAAGGCACGGCCAAGCCGATGGCCTTCGGTTTTTCCTTGAGCAGGCGCTGGATGTCGGCGGCGGGGACGTGTCCTTCGACAACATAGCCGGCGACCTTGGCTGTGTGACATGAACCGAGGCGCTCGGGCATGCCCAGCCGCTGGCGAGCAGCCGGCACGTCATTGACGTCGTGGGTTCGCACAGCGAATCCCGCCTGCTGCAGATGCTCGACCCATTTTTCGCAGCATCCACAATAGGGACTTTTATAGACGTCGACCGCATCTGCCGCACTGGCCGGCAGGTTTACCGCTGCGCCAAGGGCAAACAGCGTCAGCAGAACAGTTATCGGCTTTGCCATGGAAATCACTCCTCGTTCAATTGACTGAGGGCAGTATGGCCAAGCAATACCAACAAAATACTGACTCCTTGATTACATTTTTGTAATTTTCACGGACGGTACTTACCGTGGCTTTTGCCGGTCAATGCTTATGCTCTTCAGCATGCTCCGCTGCCAGCGGGGAAAACCGGGCCTGCTCAGTCTTTTTATCCGGGAAGACGATGGAGACAACCACCTTCATATGGCCATCGGAGACATACTTGCCGACCCCGCTCAGTTTGTTGTCGCCAGCCGGGGACAGCGGCACCGTCACTTTCGACTTGCCGGCCAAAATCGTTGCCGTACCGCTGACGCCGGCCGCCGGGATTTTTTTCTCACCATGGTCGGTGAGATAGACCGTGACCGGACTGTCCTTGGCCTCCTTGTTGGTTTTGTCGACCAGCAGTTCGAAGTGATATGGCCCGGCCATGCGCAGTTGGCCACCATTGGGGGCCTTCATCTGGTCGAGGGTGGCATCGTCGTGGGCGAAAGCGCCGTTGCCGGCGAACAGCAAGGCAGCAGATAAAATCAGGTTGGGAATCAGGGGGAGCTTCACGGATTTTTCCTCATCGGGTGGGGTTAGAAAGACTCTTCTGCCTTCTCAGCGAGCAGGCGTTGCAGGGGTTTTTCGCCGAACAGCCAGAACATGACCGGAGTCAGCAGGGTATCGAGCAAGGTGGAACTGATCAGGCCGCCGAAAATCACCACGGCGACCGGATGCAGGATTTCCTTGCCCGGCGCGTCGGCGGACAGCAGCAGCGGGGTCAGCGCGAAGGCGGCGACCAGGGCCGTCATCAGCACCGGCGTCAGGCGCTCCAGCGAGCCGCGGACGATCATTTTTCGCCCGAAGATTTCGCCCTCGAAGGCGCACAGATTGATGTAATGGCTGATCTTCAGGATGCCGTTGCGGGTGGCGATGCCGGTCAGCGTGATGAAGCCGACCAGAGCGGCGACCGACAGCGGCTGGCCGGAGATCCACAGGGCGACGACCGAGCCGACCAGGGCCAGCGGCACGTTGCCCATGATGATGGCGGTCAGCACCGCCGAGCGATAGCGGCTGTAGAGCACCAGGTAGATCATGGTCAGCGAGACGATGGCGAGCAGCGCGATCAGCTTGGCCGCCTGTTCCTGCGCCTGGAACTGCCCTTCGAGCAGCGTGAAGTAGCCTTCCGGCACGGGCTTTTTGTCGATTTCGCGACGGATGTCGGCGATGATCCGGCTCATGTCGGAACCGTCGGTATTGGCCGAGACGACGATGCGGCGCCGGGTGTTCTCGCGGCCGATCTGGTTCGGCCCGTCGCCATCCTCGATGCGGGCCAGTAACGACAGCGGCACGCGGCCGGTCGGCGTCTCGATCAGCAGGTTTGCCAGGCCGCGTTCGCCGCGCGCTTCTTCCGGCAGGCGCAGGGTCAGGTCGAAACGGCGATTGCCCTCGATGACCTGGCCGATCCGCTCGCCGGCCAGCAATTGCTCCAGGCGTTGCAGCAACTCGCCGGAAGCCACGCCGTAGCGGGCGGCGGCATCGTAATCGAGATGGATCTTGTACTGCGGAATCAGCACCTGCTTTTCGATCTGCAAGTCGGTGATGCCCGGAATCTTGGCCAGGCGTTCCTTGAGCTCGCCGGCCAGGCCGCGCAGGGTGTCCAGATCGTCGCCGAAAATCTTCAGGGCGATCTGCGCCCGGACGCCGGACAGCAAATGGTCGAGGCGGTGCGAAATCGGCTGCCCGACATTGACCACGGCTGGCAGCACGGCCAAGCGCTGCCGGATGTCGGCAATGATCGCTTCCCGATCCCGCCCGGAAGCCTTCAAATCAACCTCGATCTCGGAGTAATGGACGCCTTCGGCGTGCTCGTCCAACTCGGCGCGACCGGTACGGCGGCCGACCTCGGTCACTTCGGGCACAGCGAGCAGGATGTTTTCCGCTTGCGTGCCGATCTGGTTCGATTCGACCAGCGATGACCCGGGGTTGAGCACGACATTGACGGTCAGCGTGCCTTCGTTGAACGGCGGCAGGAAGGACTTCGCAAAGAAGGGAATGGAGGCCAGCGCGATGACCACGACGGCGACGGCGCCGATCAGCAGCGCCCGGGCACGGTCGAACGACCAGTTAAGCAGGCGTTCGTCCCAGGCTTTGAGTTTTCTGACCAGGGCGCTGTCGCCGTGATCAATATGCTTCATCTTCGGCAACAGGTAGTAGCAGAGCACCGGCGTGATGGTCATCGCTACCGCCATGCTGGCCAGGATGGAGACGATGTAGGCGACGCCAAGCGGCGTGAACAGCCGGCCCTCGATACCCGGCAGGGCGAACAGCGGAATGAACACCAGCACGACGATCAAGGTCGCATAGACGACCCCGGAGCGGACTTCCTTCGAGGCGGCGGCAATCACTTCCAGCGCTGACCGGGGGTTGGGCAGGCTGCGGTTTTCACGCAGCCGGCGCAGGACGTTTTCGACATCGACCACGGCATCGTCGACCAGTTCGCCGATGGCGATGGCCAGGCCGCCCAGCGTCATGGTGTTGATCGACAGGCCGAAGTAGCTGAAGACCAGCGCTGTGACCAGCAGCGAGACCGGAATGGCGGTCAGCGAAATGAAGGTGGTGCGGAAATTGGCCAGGAACAGGAAGAGGATGACGGCGACCATGATCGCCCCGTCACGCAACGCTTCCTCGACGTTGCTGACCGAGGCTTCGATGAAACTGGCCTGCTTGAACAGGAACTGCGGCGTGTCGACACCTTGCGGCAGGCTCTTGCCCATCTCGGCCAGGGCCTGCTCGACGGCCCGCGTCAACTCGACCGAATCTGCCGTCGGCTGCTTTTGTACCGAGAGAATGACCGCAGGTTTTCCCTTGAAACTGGCATCGCCGCGTTTGACCCCGGGGGCAAAGGTGACGGAAGCCACCTGGCGCAGCAGGATGGGCTGGCCGTTGCGCGTCGCCACCGGTTGGTTCTGCAGATCGACCAGCCGGGTCGTCCGGCCGATGTTGCGGATCAGGTATTCGCGGCCGCCGGCATCGACGAAGCCGCCGGCCGTGTTGCCGCCGAAGTTCTTCAGCGCCGCTTCCAGTTCGGCCAGTGTGACACCGACTGCCTGCAGGCGAGCCGGGTCGGGTTCGACGCGGTACTGCTTGACCTGGCCGCCGATCGGGATGACCTGGGCGACGCCCGGGATGGTCAGTAGGCGCGGCCGCATAACCCAGTCGGCGTATTCGCGCACCTGCATCGGGCTGGCTTTGTCCGGATCGGCCGGCAAAGCGATGAGCAGGATTTCGCCCATGATTGAAGAGATTGGCCCCATCTGCGGCACGATCCCCTGCGGCAACTGCTCCCGTACGAGGTTGAGTCGCTCAGCGATCTGCTGGCGGTTGCGATAAATCTCACTGCCCCACTCGAACTCGACATAGACCACCGACAGGCCGATGCCCGACACCGATCGCACCCGCGTCACGCCCGGCATGCCATTCATCGCCGATTCGACGGGGAAGGTGATCAATTGCTCGACCTCTTCCGGGGCCATACCGCCGGCTTCGGTCATCAGCGTGACCATGGGTTTGTTGAGGTCGGGGAATACGTCCACCGGCATCTGGCGCACGGTCAGCGCCCCATAAATGACCAGCAGCAGCGAAACGCCGAGCACGATCAGGCGCTGCTTGAGGCTCGCATTGATGATGAAATCGAACACGGCGTCCCCTTAGCGAATCTGCGCCAGGGAAGCAGCGCCCTGAACGACGACGCGTTCACCGCCGTTCAGGCCGTCGGTCACGACCGCCGAATGACCGTCCAGGGCCGCCGCCTTGACTTTGCGGGAAACGAAGCGCTCGGCGCTTTCATGCACCCAGACCACGGATTCATTGGCCGCATTGCGTACCACTGCGGCGGCGGGAATCGCCACGCCGGCTTGGCTGGCCCTGGTTTGGGCCAGGACCTTGAGGGTCTGGCCGACCGCTACGGCGGGGAGTTCACCCAACTTCGCGCCGTTTTTCGGCGGCTCGACCCGGAACAGCACCGGCATGGCCTGGTCCTTCAAGGTACGCCCCAGGCCGACAAAGGCGAGGTCGAGCACGCCACCGGCAATCGGCGCGCTGGCCTTGCCCAGTCCATCGAGCAACAGCGGATCATAGGCCAATGCCTCGACCGCCAGCCGCTGCGGATCGATGACCTCGAAGACTACTTCCCGCGCATCGACCACCTGACCGACTGCGGCATTGGCCGCACTGACCACGCCAGTCACCGGCGCAACCAAGGCTTCACGGCCGAGGCTGCCGCCCACCGCACTTTTACGTTTCTTGAACGCGGCGAGTTCGATCTCCGCCTGCTCGATGTCTTTCTGCGGGACGCTGCCCTCCAGTTGTTTGAGACGCGCCAAGCGGCGTTCGAGAACGCTCTCCTGGGCGGCCAGTTCAGCCAGTACCGACTGCTGTGTGCCGCGTTCGAGGGCGGTCGCGGCGGGTTGCAGCCAGGCTAATATCTGCCCCTTCTTCACTCGTTGACCGAGCACCGCCAGCCCGTTCGGGCCGGCCTCGATCCGGCCGCTCTGGAAAGTCTGCACCCGGCCGCCGGCATTGGGGTCGGCGATGATGCGGCCATTGAGTTCGAGGGTGCGCGGGAATTCTCCCTTGAGGGCTGCCCGGGTGCGCAGGCTCAGTTGTCGTTGCGCCGATTTCGGGACAAATATGCTGCCGTCCGGCAGTCGAATGGCCGGCTCGTTGAATGTCACCTGGCCTTGGGCATTGACTGCGGCGGCCGGAGCCGGTGCAGCGGGAGATTTCGGGGCATCGCCATGGTCCTCGCCGCCGTGGGCGGAGACCTGGACAGCCAGGGCGCTGCCCACAAACAGAGCCAGGGCGTAGCGGGAAAAGTTCTTGATAATGGTCATGCTGAATGAATCCCATGTTGCGGTTGGCGACGCAGGCGGCGCACGATCAGGCCGCCGGCCAGCAGCAACAGCGGTGTGCCGGCGTAGAACCACCAGTTGCGATCGGAGTGTCCGTCGTCAGGCATGGCAGGCGCTATTTCGCCAATCTCCAGACTGGCCGAAAGCAGATCGACAATTTCGCCCACCTGGACGGTGATGGTCAGCGGGTATTTGCCGGCTTGCGTCAGGGAGGGAGCGGATAATTGGTAGACCCCATTCGCCATCTCGGTGGCTACCCCTTTGATCCCCTGACCTTCGATTTCGATTTGCGCTCCGGGAACGGGTGCGTTGTCGGCGGCGCGGTCGAGATAGATGATCAGGTCCTGGCCAGCGAGTACGCCGACGAGTTCAAGGTCTTCGCTGCGCAGTTCGAAACGTGGTGCCAAGTTGACATCGGCCGGCTTGGCGGGGGCTCCGTGGTCATGGCCTTCATGGGCGAGGAGCGGCATGGACAGCGCAAGCAGGATGGTTGTAATAATGGCTTTCAGGGCAGCCAAACTCAGGATGAAAGGCTTCTCGATCACGGTGTAATTCCTCGGGCTTGATTCAGATTGGCCTGGGCGGCCGACAGGCGGGCGCGGCTGCGGCCCAGGTCGATGCGGGCCTCGATCGCCTGGGTTTGGGCACGCAGCAATTCGACGAGCGCGGTTTCCCCCAGTTCGAAGGCGCGGCGCATCAGGGCCAGGCGCTCGGCCGCGGCTTGCTCGCGATCGACAGTAAGTTCGGCGCCGATTCGGGCCGAGTCGAGTTGCGCCTCGGCCTCCATGACTTCAGCTTCGACATCGGCAAGCAGCCGCTGATACTGGGCATCGGCCTGGATCAGTGCCGTGTTGGCGCTGGCAATCAAGGGGGCGTTGCGGACCTCGCCAGCGAAGGGGATGGTGATGGCGAAGCCAACGCTGTCGCGTGGGGTGGCGCCGGAAGCATCGCGCTCCCGGCGATATTGCACGCCGATAGTGGGCGCATCGCGCCGCGACTCCCGTGCCAATTTCATGCCGGCACGGGCACGCTCGGCAATGGCTTGTCCGGCCGCCAGACGGGGATGGATATCGTCAGTGGCGGCAGCCATGACCGGCTCTTGCGGATTGTCCGGCAAGCGGTCGCTGCCGGTCAGCACCCGGTAGCGTTGCGTACTGCGCACGACGAGGGCTTTCGCCTCGGCCGCTGCGGCCCGGGCGCTGCTCGTTTCCTGCTTGACGAGGAGTAGATCGGAGCGCGCCATATCGCCGACCTTGACCCGCCTGGCCACATCGGCTTCCAGCTTGGCCGCCGCGTCCAGACGTTCAACGGCAACCGCCGCTTCGCTTTGCGCCAGATAGAGCGTCCACATGGCCGTCCGCAATTCACCGGCGACGGCCAGCCGGATGGCGGCAATGCTCCGCTGACTCTCGTCGCCATCGGCCTCGGCAACGGCTATCCGGGCTGATTTTTGGCCGGGCAGCCAGAGCGGAACGGAAATTCCGATTTCGCTCTCTTCCTTGCCGAGATTGTCGTTCCAGCGGTCAGTGCGCTGCGCCAGGCCGATTTTCGGTGTACCAGGAAACAAGGATTCGGCAACGGTTCGGCTGGCGGTCGCCTCCTCGCGTTTCGCGACGACTGTTTTCCCCTGAGGGGAATTGGCCCACGCTTTTTCAAACACATCGCGCAGGGTTTCCGCCTGAGCGGAACCAATTGGGGCGGCCAGCAAGGCCACCAGCAGGAAGCCGGTCCCGGCGCGCAATTTGGGCGTTGGCGGAGAGCAATTCATTGGGGCAAGTTCACCGAGTTCAGATCAATAAACACGGATGGTACGGAGCGTTGCCCAACGGGATGCTGACCGATAAATTACATTTGTGTAATCTTGCGACCCCTACCGGTGCACAGTGATCTTGCCTTTGATCCTCGCTTCGAAATGTCCCGAACCGGACATAGCCGACACTTTGACCCGTTAAACTCCTTTCCCGAGCGAATTCGGTCAGCTAAAAATCTATGCCCTGTCGTGGCAGGTGCCAATAAATTGAATATTTGACTTATCTGGACTTCTTTGAGTGGCCTACCCTGACATCCGTTTGGGGTATAGCTCAAAATGACACCAAGACGGCACACAACGAACATCCGCTATTTGGGAAGCAAGCAAAGCCATGGGCTTGTCGCCTTTTTGGCTTTTTATGCTTCCCGAAGCAGGCTTACCCAGAATCAGTCGAAACGAACATCAATCTCCTTTCCATCAGGCTTCGTGCAAACCCCGGCTGGACTTTGGCCTGAACTCCAAGCCAGCAGGCATAGAATTGTTTCCCCACTTTGGGAACGTAGTATCGGCGAAGCCGAATTCTTTATGTGATCGCTGTCCATGCCGCTGGTAATTCGGTCGTAATGTTTGCCTGGGCCAAACAATTTACGTAATTTTGCGAGGTCTTGAGAATGCTGAATCACAAATCCCCGCCCCTCATATCGCGCTCCTTCGAGTTCCAAAACCATGACCGGCGCTTGTGTGCCTTCGTGGCTAAAGGAGCCAGTGACGGATAGCGAGTTGTTCTCCGATACCAGTCGATGAGTATGCCCAGCACAACCGGAGAGCGTCACGCCCAGAAAACATGTGGTGAGTATTTTTCTCGTCGCGGACATGTGGTCTCCCTTCTACTTCAACACGAAGCGAACCGTTGCCTGGGCTTTGCCCGGGACGGATACCAAGGCCACAATCTTGCTGTTGGCCAGTTTGAAACTTCCCCCGGCCTCCAGTGGCTGACCAGCCGGTTTCAACTCGACTTCCTGCTTGTCGGTGCCGACGAGAATGGTCAGTTTGGCGTTGGTCTTTGAGACATCCACCGGCTTGCCATGATCGCGCAAATACAACTGGATCAGATCCGGCTTGGCAACCAGTTCGTAATCCATATCCCTGACCTCGCTGACCACGCCACCGTGGAGCGGCTTGTGGGCGTGCTCGTGGCTACCCGCGGCGAAGGCAAGGCCGGACATGGAGAAGGAAAAAGCGGCGAGAAGATGAATCGGTTTCATGAGTTTTCCTTTCGTTGAATAATCATCAAAGTGCACCGGCATCGCGGTCGGCCATCAGACGTTCCACATCCTTGCGGCCAAACAGCCAGAACATGGCGGGTGTTAGGAAGGTATCGAGCAGGGTTGAGCTGATCAGGCCCGAGAAAATGACCACCGCCACCGGATGCAGGATTTCCGTGCCCGGCCGCTCGGCCTCGAACAACAACGGCGCCAGCGCGAAGGCGGTGACCAGCGCCGTCATCAAGACGGGCGCAAGACGTTCCAGCGAGCCGCGCAGGATCATCTTGTGGTCAAAGTTCTCGCCTTCCATGCGCATCAGATTGATGTAATGGCTGACCTTGAGAATGCCGTTGCGCACCGAGATGCCGGCCAGCGTGATGAAGCCGACCAGCGCGGCGACCGACAGCGGCTGCCCGGAAATCCACAAGCCGAGCACCGCGCCGACCAGCGCCAACGGAATGTTGGCCATAATCAGCGCCGACAGCACGACCGACTGGTAGCGACTAAAGAGCACCACAAACATCAGCACCAGCGAGACGATGGAGAGCAGGCCAACCAGCCGCGAAGCCTCTTCCTGCGCCTGGAATTGTCCGCCCAGCGTGATGAAGTAGCCTTCCGGCAGCTTGCTGTCGCCGACGACCTTGCGGATGTCCTCGACAATCTCGGACAACGCCCGTCCTTGCGCGTTGGCCGAAATCACGATGCGCCGCTTGCCGTCGTCGCGGCTGACCTGATTCGGCCCGTCGCCGTCCTCGATGGTGGCGATTTTTGACAAGGGAATCGGGCCGCCGGGCGTCTCCAGCAGGATCTGCCCGAGGCCTTCCAGCGAGCGGGACGTTTCGGGCAAGCGCACGACCAAGGCAAAGCGCCGGCCGCCCTCGACCACCTGCGTTACTTTTTCACCTTCGACCAGGCTTTGCAGCGTCGCCAGAATCTGCGGCGTCGGCACGCCGTATTGCGCCGCCGTCGCATAGTTGACGCTGACCTTGATCTGCGGGGCCAGCACCTGCTTCTCGATTTCCAGATCGGCAATGCCCGGAATACCGGCCAGCCTGCCGCGCAGCGCGTCGGCCTGACCGCGTAGCGTGTCCAGGTCGTCACCAAAAATCTTGATGGCGATCTGCGAACGCACGCCGGAGAGCATGTGGTCGATGCGGTGCGAGATGGGCTGGCCAATGGCAATCGCCGCCGGCAGATTGATCAGGCGGGCGCGAATGTCAGCCGAAATTTCGCCCATTGAACGTGTCATTTCGGACGCCGGCTTCAGGCCGACATCCAGTTCGCTGACGTGAACACCTTCGGCATGCTCGTCCAGTTCCGCCCGGCCGCTGCGTCGCCCGACGTGCACCACTTCCGGCACCGCTTTGACCAGCACCTCGGCCTGTTGTGCCAGGGCTGACGACTCGGCCAGCGTGACGCCGGGGTTGAGGCGCATGCCAATCAGTAGCGTTCCTTCATTGAAGGGCGGCAGGAAGGTCTTGGGGAAGAACGGCACCGCGACTGCTGCCACCAGAATGGCGACGGCACCGGCCGCCAACGCCGCTTTGGGACGGTTGAGTACCGCCTGCAAACTGCGGCCATAGCTGGCCTTCAGCCAGGCCAGCAGTTTCGTGTCGCCATGATCGAGCGACTTCATGCGGGGCAGCAGGTAGAAGGAAAGCACCGGCGTCACTGTCACCGACACCACCAGCGAAGCCAGCGTCGAAACGATGAAAGCGATACCGAGCGGCACGAACAAGCGCCCTTCCATACCGGGCAGCGCGAAGAGCGGCAGGAAGACCAGCACGATGATGATCGTTGCGTAGAGGATGGCCGAACGCACTTCCATCGTCGCATGGGCTACCAGTTCAATCGGGTGCATCCGATGATCGTGGTGCTTGGCCCGGTCTTCCTTCAGGCGCCGCAACACGTTCTCGACGCCGACCACAGCGTCATCGACCAGGCCACCGATGGCGATGGCCAGGCCACCCAGCGTCATGGTGTTGATCGACAGGCCGTAATAGTCGAAGACCAGCGCCGTCATGAAAATCGACACCGGGATCGCGGTCAGCGCGATTACCGTCGGGCGCAAGGTGCCCAGGAAGAAGAACAGGATGACGGCGACGAAGATCGATGCCCCGATCAGCTTTCCTTGCAGCGTGCTGATCGACGACTCGATGAAACTCGCCTGGCGGAAGGTCACCTTGGGCGCCTCCATGCCGGCTGGCAGCGATTTCTTCAGATCCTCCACGGCGGCCTCGATGCTCCGGGTCAGATGGATGGTATCGGCCGTCGGCTGCTTCTGGATGCCGAGAATGACCGCCGGTTTGCCCTCAAAACCGGCATCGCCCCGCTTGATGGCCGGCGCGAAGGTCACGTCGGCGATTTGCCGCAATAAAACGGGTTGACCGTGGCGTGCGGCCAGGGCGAGATTCGTCAGGTCATCCAGACGCGACGTGCGTCCGAGATGGCGAATCAGGTATTCGCGCCCGTTGAGTTCGAGGAAGCCGCCGGAGGTGTTGGCTGAGTAGCCCTTGAGCGCCCCGGTCAACTGTTCGTGCGAAATGCCCAGTTCCGCCATGCGGGTCGTGTTCGGTTGCACCTGGAACTGGCGCACTTCGCCGCCGATGGGGATGACCTGCGCGACGCCGGCGATGGCCATCAGACGCGGACGCAGCACCCAGTCGGCGTATTCGCGCACCTGCATCGGCGAAATCTTCGCCGTGTCGATGGGAATGGCGATCTGCATGATTTCGCCCATGATCGAACTGATCGGCCCCATGCGCGGCGTGACGCCCGCTGGCAAACCTTCCTCCATCGAGGAAAGACGTTCAGACACCATCTGCCTGGCCCGGAAAATCTCTGTTTTCCAGTTGAAGGTCACATAAATGAAAGAGAGGCCGGCGCTGGACACCGAGCGTACGCTTTCCACGCCGGGTAGACCGTTCATGGTCGTTTCCAGCGGGAAGGTGATCAGTTGTTCCACTTCCTCGGCGGCCATGCCGCCGGATTCGGTCATGATGGTGACCGTCGGTTTGTTGAGGTCAGGAAACACATCCACCGGTGTGCGCGATAGCGTGAATGCCCCATAAGCCATCAGCACCAGGCTGGCGATGATGACCAGCAGACGATTGGCCAGGCTGTTCTCGAGAAGCCACTTGAACATGATTGGCTCCGCTCAGCGAATCTGGTTGATTAGGGTCGCAGCGCGGACGGCAACCCGATCCCCGGCTTTCAGTCCGCTGGTCACCGCCACGTGGGTGCCGTCCAGCGGCTCGGCGGTGACCGTGCGCGGCTCAAAGCGTTCCGGCGCGGTCTTGACCCAGACGATGGACTGGTTGGCCGGGTTCTTCATCAGCGCCGCCATCGGTACGCGGATACCCGGCACCGTGCTGCGCGTCTGCACGAAGACCCGAACCGGCTGGCCGACGGCCAACGCCGCCAAAGCGCCGCCTTCACCCCGGAAGGTCAGTGGCAGGGCCTGCTCACGCAGGCTGCGGGCAACGCCGACCAGGCGCAGCGGCCGCTTCTGCTCGCCGATGGCAACAAAGGCCCCGGCGACATCGCTGGCGATGGCCATATCGAAAGCCAGCGCCTCGATCAGCAGGCGTTCCGGATTGACGATCTCGAATAGGGTTTCGCGGGCTTCGAGCACCTGACCGGAAACGACGTTGGCCGAGGCGATAACCCCGCTGACCGGCGCCACCAGTTGTTCGTTGGCCACGGCGGCTTCAGCTTCCTCGATGACCTTGCGCGGCACGGTGTCGGATAGTTCGCGCAGGCGGCGCAGGCGACTTTCGGCCAGGGAGCGGCTGTTGCCACCGACTTCCGGCGTCACGTAAGCGAGCACCTCGCCCTTCTTGACCTGCTGGCCGGGCAGCGGCAGACCGCGTGGTCCCGGCGTGACACGACCGGCGACGATGGCCTGCACTTTGCCGCCGGCATTCGGGTCCATGACCACCTTGCCGGCCAGTTCATGGGTACGGGGCAGTTCGCCGGGTTCAACCAGCAGGGTACGAACACCGATCTGGCGTTGCGCCGGTTTGGGCAGGAAGACGCTGCCGTCCGGCTGGCGTTTCGGGCCGTTGCCGCTGGCAACGGGCGGGGCGTCGCCGTGGTCATGGCCGTCGCCGGCCAGCACCAACGTTGAGGAAAACAAGAAGGAAAGACAAAGGGCACTTAATAACAGACGGGGCTTCATGCGGCACCTCCGAAACGCGGGTTGCGGGAAGCGCGCATGCGGCGCAATAGAGCGGCAAGGAGCAGCAGCGCCCCACCGGCGGCTCCAGCCCACAGGGCGTATTCCTTCCAGCCGTGGGTGTGGGCAGTAGTTTCGGCATGTACCTCTTCATGGATGTCGAGTTCGCCAGCCAGCAAGTCGGTTTCCTCGCCGGCGATGACGGTCGCCGCGACCGACACGACCCCCGGCTTGAGTTCCTGCGCCAGCGTCGCCTCGAACTCCCCCTCGGCATGCGGTTCGACGGGTACTTTGACGCCGCCGAGTTCCAGTTCGAGCTTGGCATCCTTGACCGGACTGCCGTCGGCATAGCGGTCGAGATAGAGCGTCAGTTGCTTGCCATTGACGACGCCGACCAGTTCAAAGGTTTCGGACGTTGCCGCAAAACGCGGCGCGGCTGGACCGGCGGATGAAGCTGGCGCCTCGCCATGGTCGTGCCCGTCACCGGCCCAGGCCAGTGGCGCGGCCAGGGCGATCCAGGCGGCCCATCCCAAAGTGGCCAGTGTGTTTGTTGTTCTCATGTTCGGGTTCCTCATTTTTGTTCGGGGAGCAGGCCCATGGCCTGGCGCAGGGCGGAGATCGCGGCGGCCAGATCAATCCGGGTGCGAGTGCTTTGCCGTTCGGCTTCGACGGCTTCGAGTTCTATGCGCAGGCGGGTCGGCAGGTCGCTTTCGCCCAGGCGGAAGGACTTATCAAAAAAACCCCGCGACTCACGTGCCAGTTGGGCGCGTTTCTCGGCGGCCGCCAGTTGCGTGCGACCCGATTCGACGCGCACCCGCGCCGCTTCCAGATCAGCCGCCAGGCGTTCGCGTTCGAGACGAAGGTGTCCCTCGGTTTCGAGGGCTTCGGCGCGGGCCAGGCCGAGCTTGGCCCGATTGCGGCTCTCCGAACCAAACGGGATACGCACGCCGAGTGTGACAGTCTGCTGATAGTCGTCGCCGAAAGCACTCCGCTCGCGGGTGGTCGCCAGCAACAGTTCGGGTTGGTTCCTCGTCTGCACGCTGGCCAGATCGGCAGCGCGGCGAGCGACTTCGGCCCGGTCGAACAGTTCGACGACCGCTGGGTGGGTCGCATCCAGAGCGGCGAAGTCAGCTGGCACCGCCGGCGGGGTTTCCGGTCCGTCGGCTGCTTTCTCATCCGGCAGCCTGCCGATCAGGGCGCGCAGTTGCTGGGTGGCTGCGGCCAGCAGGCTTGCGCTTTCCGCCAGCGTCACCTCGGCGCTTGCCGCCGCACCATCGGCCTGATGCTGGTCCGAGCGTGCCAGGTCGCCGGCCTTGGTTCGGCGGCGGACATCTTCTGCCAGTTTTTGCGCACTGGCCAAGCGCTCGCGGGCCAGCGACTGTTCGCCACGTGCCCGCTGCCAGTTCCACCAGGCATCACGCACGGCGGCGGCAGTGCGCAGTTGCGCGGCCGTCACCCGGCTATCCAGGGCTTTGGATTCAGCATCGGCCAAGGCGCCCTGACGGGAGCGTTCGCCGGGCAGCCACAGGGGTAAGGCGACGCCGGCCGCGTATTCGCGGCTGCCTTGATTCTTGCTCAGTTGGTCGGTCTTGCCGGACAAATCCAGCGAAGGCGGTTGGGCCGTCCAACTGCCGGCCACTTGCCGACGCGCTTCGGCAGCATCGCGCCGCAGATCGAGGGATTGCGCCTCGGGTTGTCGTGCCCACGCGGCAGCAAAGGCTTGCGGCAAGGTAATCGCGGGGCCGGCGAGGGCTGGCATCGATTGCGCCCATAGGTTGCCGGTCGAGAGCGCAGCGAGTGAGCACAGCCCGGCAACGACTAGGCGGGCCGGTAAAAAGGTAGTTCGTGAAATAGATTTGCTTCGAGACATCCGATTCTCCAGTGATGAAAAGACACACGGGGAATCGGCGGGGTGCGACCAGGAAGCGTCGCAATGCGTCAGGGCGGATCAGTCCACCGCAACCGCAAGGGAGAAGCGCAGAAAAGTGCTATCCACCCCGCCGATCAGGCGAGGACGGACCAGTTGGGGCGTTCGGGTTCAGCGAGTGGCGCTGAGGACGTGGTTCCGGGTGGCCAAGGAATAGCTAACGAAATGCTAGTAGCCAATGGCAAGCCACCAGCAGCAAAAATTGCGACGACACAGCCGGCATGACAGGTTCCACAGTCGTTGTCGATACCGCCAGTCAGTTTGCTGTCCGGAACACCATCGCGATCAGCATCGGCCTGATGCTTGTGTTCGTGATGGCCGAAGTGCTGCGAGCTTGCGTCTGTTTCGTGCTGGCAATAGCTAGCTACTGCCGCCCAGGAGAACTGGAAGGGCAAGAAAACGAGCAAGAGGATGGCAAGCCAGCGGCGCATGGGGCGAATTCTATCAGTCAATACGAAAGTAAAAAAAGAAACCCCAAACTTCTCCGGGGATTCGTTGGCAGGGCGAACGGAGCTAAGCTGTTCGAATCAACGAGCTAATATTCTCCTTTCCATTGGCTACCTCCCGTCGCAGCAAGCATCGGTAGCTTTCGCCAAGGTTGAAAGATTGATAGGGGGATTGTCGGATGAACAAGTCGAAGATGATTGTGGCGATGCTGGTAGTGCTGATTGTCGGCATCACGCTTTGGGCTACCTGGAAAACCGTATATCACACCGATGCTGACGGTCATGAGCACATTCAAGCCACGACCCATGAGGATGCCATTTCTCAGATGCTAGGGTGGCTGGGGAGTTTTTATGGGTCAAAACCCACTGTGCACGACCCCAGACACGATAATAAAACTCAAAATGAATCTGGTAAGGCGGATGCTCCAAAAGACTGAGAATACTTGGCACTCTCGTACCTAAAGGGTGGTGAAGCAGAACAACCAACTCAACTATTTGCGCAGCAGGCGCAGTCCATTGAATACGACAATCAGACTGGCACCCATATCCGCAAAAACCGCCATCCACATGGTCGCACTGCCGAAAATGGCGAGAACCAGAAAGATTATCTTGATTCCTAGGGCCAACCCGATATTCTGCCAGAGCACTGCATAGGTGCCGCGAGATAAACGGATGATCTCGGGAATGCGCCGCAGATCATCGTTCATGATCACCACGTCGGCCGCTTCCATCGCCGTATCCGTACCGGCCGCGCCCATGGCCACGCCGATGTCGGCGCGAGCCAGCGCCGGTGCGTCGTTAATGCCGTCGCCGGTCATCGCGGTCGGGCCATAGCGACGTTGCAAATCTTCGATGGCCGCCAGTTTGTCCTCAGGAAGAAGATTTCCCCGGGCGTCGTCGATGCCGGCTTCCTTGGCGATGCTCGCGGCCGTCGCCACATTGTCGCCGGTCAGCATGACCGAGACGACACCGAGCCGGTGCAGATCGGCCACCGCCTTCCGTGAGCTTTCCTTGATGGTGTCGGCCACCGCAAAAATCGCCAGCACCTGCTGTTCCGACGCCAGCATAGTCACCGTCCGGCCTTGCGTCTCGTGCACCTGAAGGCGAACCTCGATCTCGGCGCTACACAGAGCGCGTTCCTCAATCAGACGATGGTTGCCGAGGATCAGCAGTTGGCCGTCAGCCCGTGCTTCCACGCCCCGTCCGGCAAGGGCGACGAAATCGGTCAAGCCATTTTCCGGAAGCTTGAGACCGGTTGCAATCGCTTTTGAGACAGGATGGTCCGAGTGCCCGGCCAGGCTGGCGGCCCAGGCAAGCACTTGTGATTCAGGGACCGTCGAGGGAAGTAGTTCTGTGGCGACCAGACGGGGCTTGCCTTCGGTAATGGTGCCGGTCTTGTCGAGGGCAATTACCCGCAGTTTGCGGGCCTCCTCAAGATAGACACCGCCCTTGATCAGGATGCCGCGTCGGGCCGCTGCCGCCAGTCCGCTGACGACCGTCACCGGCGTGGCGAGCACCAGCGCGCAGGGGCAAGCGATGACCAG
>NZ_JBWKSX010000019.1:0-54933 GCF_059420025.1 Azonexus sp. GW821-FHT04F04
CTCGCCGCAGCGGCTTAACCCGCAGAGAGTTCACTTAAGAAAACCGAATTTCTGTCCAACTGCGCGGGGCCACCTCTTCTAGACAAGCAACCTCCTTGGCGTAAAGCATTTCGCCGAACCCCGAGCCTGTGCTGATGTGGAGTTCCCACTCAGTAAAGCTCACTGTTCCCGTCAAAAAATCCCCCGCAAGAACATCAAACGTGTCATCGGCCATTTTCATTCCTATCGATTTGGGCACTAAGCGGCGTTTAACACCCTCCAGAATAAATTTGCGCGGCTTCGCCTATGAAACGACCCCAATTTGTCCTAACGAAGCTCACAGCGCACAAGCAAAAACCTTTCTGATTTTCTGACTAAATAATCAATCTTTAGCGGTCGCGGCGGGATAAAGCCTACACGCATGGCATTAAACATGAAAGAGATTTGCTGCCGTAATTGCCATGAAAAGCTGGGGACGCTGACTATAGGCAACTCAAAATCAAGTGTCCCGTCGGAACGGCGACCACGGCACCACAGCGCCGACGGTCAGAAGGTGATGTTATCGATCAACGATCACCCCTATACCCATCACTGTTTTGACGGCCTAGTGACGCACGAACTGAAAATCAAATACAGCGTCGGGCGGCACATTGAGTCGCCACCTACGAATGGCCACTTATCAAACGACCGCTCTTGACCGGGAGGCGCCTGAGAGCCCCAAAGCCGCATTGCAGTCATCGGAGTTGCAAGCAGGAATCTCAATGGCTGCTTACGGCTGTTCCTCAGCGACGCGTACTACCGGCCATGAGCCGCCGGCCATGGTTACGTTCCAATTTCTACATGTAGCGGCCCTGTGATCGAGATGAGTGTCCGCTATTTGGCGATCAAATTGATTGTGGCACTGCCGCAACTCGGCCAGGAGCCGACGTAGCCGGCACGAAATATAAAGCTATACGAACGGCAGGTTGCTATTCAGCTACCTGCCGTTCGGCGTTGCCCCTGCTTACATTCGTAGTGTTTATGCACCCGGTAATGTTTTTCTGTCATGCGCCATCTCGAATCCGTCTGGAACCGGTTTAAACGGCCCAGGGGGAGAACGATAGCTGGACTGGAACTGGCGTAATGCCTGAACATCAATTTCACCAGTGACGCAGTAGTCGTCGATGCCACCTTTGACCCGCAGTACGTCCCGACGCCAGATGTCTTTATTGGGTGCTCTGATCCGACTATCACCAAATTGGCGATCATTGCACTGGACGATATAGGCATGAATGTCTAGCGCAGCGGATTCAACCAGAGAGTTGAAGGTTTCAGTATCCTGGTTCCATTCGGGTACGAAAAGCGCGTCTACTTGGCCGCGTAAATTTGCACGATAGCTGATGTTGGTTAGCTCGCTGCAAACCAACAACCCAAAGCGGAAATCTCCGTGTTGCACAATAGGTGGCGTTTTCCAGATTGTCTCCGGCTTCATCTCCAGACCACTTAGGCACTGCAACTCTTGTTCCTCATGCAAGGCCGGTCGCTGCTTATCTTGGCGATAGATCATCGTTGAGCGAAACCCCAGTCCATCATGCGACAGTGCTGCCCAGAGCTGATTACGTACCCGTCCCTTGCTTGTGTGCAGGTACTCGATACCAGCAATGAGCGAAATGCCGCGCCCTTGCAACTTGAGGGCCATCCGTAAAAACCAGTGCGCCGGCAAGGCTAATTCTGGCAGGACAAAGTAATGTGCACCTTTCGGTTGCGAAATAACGCTGTTAACTAGCCGATTTAGGCGGGCATAACGACCTAGATCCGGGTCGGGCATTCGAGTAACGGAAGCCACCCAACTGTTGTATTCAGTTTTCCAACTCGACACTGCGATGATTTGCCGATCCCGAGCTCCTCCATCCGGGATTTGCAGCACATTTTGCTTATCCCATCGTGGCATTTTTTCATTTAGGTTGAAACCGCGTAACGCCATCACCACCGATTGCATCTTCGGCAGATTGATCGCGGCGAATGGGTCTTTGGCCAGTACGAACAACTCGGCGAGGTTGAACGGTCGGGTGGAAAAAACCAGCCCATAAGGCAAACCATTGTTGAACTTTACCCAGCCCGCCAAAGTGGAAATACCTTGAGTAATCTTGCCAGGCAATAGATGTTCTGCCTCCTCGAATATACGAACATTTTTTTTTGGCGGAATCCCTCGCTGCGAAACCATCTCCTTTGGTAGGCCGACAAAACGGAACGGCATGTGTGCTAAGTCATACGAGAATAACCATGCGTGCGCCGCTTGAATGTTCTTTATGTCTGCGGCCCAATGGGGATGAAAAACGAGGCTAGGCAAGGGAGCGTACCAACTACACTCAAATTCTTTTTGCCACGCAACTTTGCCTTTCTTGGACAAGCGAGGCGGGAACGCAGCGAGAACACTTTCGTAAACAGAAAAGAATAGCTGCCAGTGCCAGCGTAATAGCACATTGGCTTTATCAGGGAGTTGTGCTTTCGGGCACGATTTGATGTCGACGATGCACCGCTCCTCTACCGTCGCATAGACATTCTTCAATGCTTCTATGATCTTACGTAGATGCCAAAAGTCCTCACAGGCAGTCGCCAGTCGTACCACGCGAGGCAGGTATACCGCCAATTCGAAGAAGTGGGGCAGCACCAGAACATGCTGAATAAAAGCCGAGAAAAAGGCATGACGATGATCCTTCCAGCTATCTGGAGGCAGGTCACGTTCATAGGCCTCAAAGTCGCGCAACTTGATCGCGAAGCCTGCACGACGCATGGTTAGAGCATCTGTTTTTCGCAGGTTGTCAGCGATTTCACCATCACTTTGCGTCGCAGCAATTAGGTCGGTACCAACATAACGGGCCGAAGTAGGTAAATTCGGCATGGCACGCCATTCGCTGGCGCGCAGGTGAATCTGGTGAGAAATGGAGTCAACCAGCGTCTGACCTGTTTCTCCTTCCAGCAAGAACGCCTTGTTCTTGTCATTTGCAAAGCAGATCTGGCTATCGTCCAGATAATCTGGCCGGTAGCGGATTTTCTTTTGCCCATTGTCTTCAATCCAACCGAGTTTGCCGTTAGAACGTTCAAACAACCATGTCCAAAGCTCGTCGGTAGAGTGAAAGTTTGCGCCGTTCTCCATCACCAATAGAATGTCGTCAACATAACGGCCGTAATACAGTGGTACTACTTGCTGCTCGATCAAGCGATCCAACTCAATCAGCGCCATGTTGGCAACGACGGCTGATGCTGGAAGTCCTACCGGTAAACCTTTACCCAGCGGAGTTTTTTTGGCCCAGGTTTGCAGTGCGGTAATAAACAGTCGATGCAGCTTTTGCTCGTCGTCCGACAACTTGATATCGAAAAGTTGGTTGAACGCATCGTCTAACATGAAGTCGGGGTTCAGCTCGTGATAGAAGCTGGTGACATCCGCTGTGAGTGCGATAACGCTCTTGCCTTGCTCTAGAGAACTGCGCATAGCCTCGATGCCACCATCACGCCAATTTCGGAATGGCTTCAAGTAAGGCTTGAACGATCCAAATGACAATGGATTGACATTGCCATCCTGCCCTCTGCGCAGGCGATTACCATAAGCGCAGCCACTCAGCAGTTTGTCGTATTGCTGGCCGACTTTGATCATCCACAGTGTAGATAGAACATGAAAGTCCAAGCTGCACTGAGCCATCAGGCGAAATTCAGCCTTAGGCTTGTTCGTTAAATCTATTAACGCAGCATGATCGCAAATATGCTGCCACTTTGCGATCGGTGAAGCAAAGACGAGTCCATTGGCATGTTTGTCGATTGTGGGTGGCTCAATGCTCTTCGGGGTCAAGAACCAGTTACCGAGAAAGATATCAGTCTTGACCCACTCTTCGTCAGCGCCGTTGAGTTGTGTCAAAAGCGACTGAAGCCTATCCAGAATCTGACTTTCGTAGTCAGCGATTGCCAATAGGGACGAGTGGGAAGAGTAGTACAAATCTACCTTCGCTTTGCGGTAGGCTAGGCCAAGGTCTGCAATTGAGAAGTTCATGGGACCGATTCTTTATGCCAATGCTAATTTTATGCATCTATCTTCCCATGCTTTGTTAGATGCAAACTTACAAAAGCGTCTTTTGAGCGCTCGTTTGGACCAGGAAGTTCCTATTCGAGAACAAAAGAGCGCGAACCTTTGAGGTATCTCGAAAAATTAATGCCCAGAGAGGCAGCTTTGTAAGCGGTAAGCCGACATGGCCTATTCATAAGTCATTAGGCAGCAATGGGCACGCAGCACTCAGTGACGACTGGCTGCTTTCGGGAAGCTGAACCTCAGTGACTGCTTTCCGCCGATGAATCTGAAGGGAGGACGGTTCCCTTCGTGCCCATTATAGGCCGTAGCCACTATTGGAAAGCGGTCACTCAGAACGTCGGAAGTAACAGGCCTGCCGCGGCTTTATGCGGCAGGTCCGGTTGACTGAAGGGTTCGGCGTCATGAGGGCAACACCGTCTTGTAGTTCCAACCACGAGCTTTGGTAAGCGTTCTGTCGTAGTTCTCTTGTCGGTCCGTCAGGCCCATGCTGGCGGCCGCCAAGGCCAACAACTCAAGGACTCGCCAAGACTCGAATTCTGATTTGTTGAATGCATCTTCAAGCGCGTCCAACGCTAGCTCCAACTCATTGTGTTCGAGATACCCGAGAAACTCCTGACTTTCGTCTGCGCAGATGCCCTCTGCTGCTTCAGACAGGTGAGCCCTGGCATCAAGCAGAAACCCTTCTGTTCGCTTCCATGAGTTCAAGAGATCGTCAGAGGTCATGAGGTTTGAGGATTCTCACGTAGAGCGACAATCTGTTCAACCGTGACGTCGCCGATCTTTCGCGGCCCTTCCATGAAGTGTCCTCGCGTTCCAACCGCGATTCGTGAGCAATGGATGGACGCACGCATTGCGGGAACGAGCACCCACATAGTTGCTTTTCCTTCCAAGGGGACGGGAAGTCCTTCATCAAGGGGACGGCCATCCCGTTCGATGAACTCTGGGTGGATCATGAATATGCCATCTTTCACCGGATCATCACCCTCGTACATGAAATCACATCGAAGATGCTGGTATGTTGCCTTTCGCCCACCCTCGGAGGGTGAGTAGAGGCGATAGCTCACCACGAAGTCGGGTTTGTACCCTCGGATTTCCTCGTACGTTCTCACGAGCCGCACAGTCATGACGCCGAACGTTGAAAATCACCGGACGGAGGCAAGCGTAGCTTGCCGGAGGTCCGGTGAATTGGAATGTTCGGCGTCACTGCTTGCATACTTGAGTTTCCCAGCCGTCGTACTCACCGCCATTCTCACGAGCGGCACGACTAAGCTGAAGCGTAGTTCTATTCATTGAGCGGTAATCTGGCAGGCCAACATGATTCAGTTTGGCGGTGAATTGGCCACCCTTCGCTTCGGGCGTTAGATAGAGATCGATGCCCTCGAATACATCTTTGACGCTGGCGATGAATGCGGCGCGTTGAGGTTCTGTTTTGAAGTAAGCCCAGTGTTCAATCGGACGTGGTGTTTGAAGAGAATCCCCTTCCTTCACAAGTGCGTTCTGAACGCGCAAGTCCAGAATGACTTGCCAGTCGTCATCTGTCGGGAAAAGGTCGTTCCAGTAATGCGACCTCTGTGGGTCTGGCTCGTGAAATAGCTCAATTCGATGACCATGAAGAGAACCTGCGCTCTTTGTAAGAGCCGCGCATGCGGAGGAGCTTAACGATGTGTAGAAACAAAAATATCTATGACCATTAGTTGTGACGCGGCCAACTTGAAGTCCATCGCTTGGTTGGAGTTGAGCGGAAAGAAAGTCTTCCACTTCGTTCAAATATGAAAACTCGTTTCCGTGCGGCAGGCCGCGATCATCGGGGTCGAGCAAGGCCACATTGAAGCGAGCAAAGAATTCGAATGGTAACGATTCGAGATCGGCCCTCACGCCGTGGTCATAGGCGATGAAGGCCGAATGGTCACCAATCGTGCAGGGAAACTGCTCCCAATGGTCGCTCATGATATTGACGCCGAACGTTGAAAATCACCGGACGCAGGCAAGCGCAGCTTGCCGGCGGTCCGGTGGATTGGATTGTTCGGCGTCATTGGTCACCCGCAAGAGCTTGGAGTTCGTGGCGAAGAAACGAGGCGCTTCCTATGTTCTCAATACCGTAGGCAGCGAATGCCTTCGATTCTTCAAAACGTCCCTCGGCCTTCCGCATAAGCGATAGAGCAAGTGCCATCCGAACCTTGGTCGTGCCGAATCCCGCGAAGTCATAGGCCCCAGAGCGAAACTCGGTGGGTGTAACAGTCATCAGAGGGGCAGCCGGCCCTGAGATACGTTCGAGAATTAGACGGCCCACATTCAGATAAACTTTTGCAGCCGCCTCCATAGCGGAAACCATACTTTCGCTAGTGGCCTCGTGCGTCCACCATTGATCGCTCATTGTTTCGGAAAGGCGGCATCGAAATTCACAGAGTTCCGCTGTGATCTTCTTCGGATCTGGCGAATTGCCTCGTAGGTCAGGTATTGCCATTGGATGGATGGCAAGGTTGATTGCGAACCTGCCGCCATACCGTGAGCCTTGGATATTGACGACTTGCACCCAACCATCTCTACTTCGACGGAACGTTCTGCCTGAGCCGGCGAAGCCATCTTCCCGTAAGAGTGGCATTAAGGTTGAACGAATTGCGGATTCAAGGCGGGGAGCGGCGGTTGTATTCATGACGCCGAACAGTCATTCACGAGCAGAAACGTCCGGGTTATTGCTAATAATACGGACACGATTGAATCGCCTGTAAGGTTTTGAATGACATAGAGATTATCCCATGCAGGTCTCCTTATCAATCAGCAATCAAACGGACAGAGCCGATGTCCGCTTTGGAGCAGTTTCTTGAGTGGCTGCTCCTGGCCGATTGTGTCAGCTCGCCAACGACCGCTTAGTAGAGCTCCATCTTGTAAAACACGGGTTTGGCCGAATGGCAGCTATGGAGAAACCTGGATGGCCGGAATGGGCACGGTCCGGCCATCTGCTTTTCCCGAGAGCGGCCATAGCTACAAGCGACTGCTATCACGTATAGTCCGAGCCAAACGCAATCGTCAAGCAATTGGAAAGCGAATATCCTTAGCAAGTTTCAGCAATTGTTCCCTTCCAATTGATTTCTTTGCCGGCATATTGAGCAATCGCGGTCGGGATTTGCCATCGCGTTCCGCGCATAGTGTGCGCTGTGAACGAAGGATGAATGATGAGCGATACACAGGCAAAAAACCACGCGAAGCGTTTCGAGAAGGTGCTCGACTACATCGAGTCCAATCTAGACGAATCGCTAAGCACTGAATACCTTAGCCGGATCGCGAACTTCTCCAAATTTCACTTTCATCGGCAATTCGCCGAATACGTCGGTACCAGTGTTGGACGATATATCCAGTTGTTGCGTTTGCGGCAAGCCAGCTATCAGCTCGCCTTCAGCCCCCTGAACAAGGTTATCGATATCGCCCTAGACGCTGGCTTCGAAAACCCGGAATCGTTTACGCGCGCCTTCAGGAACACTTTCGGCCAGTCGCCATCAGAATTCAGGCAGCAACCGGACTGGGAATCCTGGCATGAGCGCTATCGCTTCCGTATCCCGGAAAGGAAACAAACCGTGCAAGTCGAGATCGTCGATTTCAAATCTATCCGTGTCGCCGTCATGGAGCATCGCGGCCCAACCGAAAGAGTCAATGACTCCGTCGGACAATTTATCGCTTGGCGTAAGGAAAGCGGCCTTTCGCCTAAAGAAAGTAGCCGATGCTTTGGTATTGCTTATGACAATCCGGACACAACCGAGCCGGCAGAATTCCGCTTTGACATCTGCGGAGAAGTAACCGACGAAGTGCCTCTCAACCGACAGGGCGTGGTCACGAAAAGTATTCCCGGCGGCCGTTGCGCGCGGGTGCGGCATTACGGCTCCCATGTCAGAATCGGCGAAAGCATTTACCCCCTCTAGCGCAACTGGCTACCGGACAGTGGTGAGGAGTTACGCGATTTTCCGCTCTATTTCCATTACCTCAACTTGATGCCGGAAACACCAGAGCATGATTTGGAGACTGATATTTACTTGCCGTTGAAGTCGTAGATCTATGGCCGCTGCTTCTGGGGAAACCGACATGGCACTGAATGCTCCATGCAATTTTTCGGAAGCTGCCTTTTGTTGAGGTCGAACGTAGGATCAATAGGCTCTCACCGTCTAAAAATGGCAATGGCCGGTTCTAATTCCAGACCGGCCATTTGAAATTTCTGGGAGTGAATGTGGTGGCTTTCACATCCTAGCTACGTCAGCATCGTGCGTATCCTGTTGAAAAACTCACTTATTGCCGAAAAGTGAGGTTGGACTGAAAAGCTCGACGTTCACAATCGCTCCGTCTTCGACGATCTCGTCTCCCGGATGGTTTCGACATACCCTGGAAAAACTCGGTTTTTAGTTTTTCAACAGAATATGCGCTAAGCGAACTCACGATAACCGATGCGGCTGATCCGCTTGATGGAAATGCTTATTTGGGCCGTACCGCCCCCCGAGACCACCGGAAACCCTATTCGCCGGATCAGTTGATCGCCCTCAATGGCATACGTCAGGCTGATGCCCATCGAGCGCGCGCTCATCAGGTTTTGTTCAGCCGGGCATGATCTCCACCGGGAAGGGATCTTCGCTTTTCATCAACACTTACCGGCGGCCTTGAGCAGGTCGTTGCAGCTAGCTTTATTCGTTTTTCCCCTGTCTTTCGAGCCCGGGGTGAAGTCCGTGCACATGGCACTGGCGCCACTGGCCATTCCCCAAGTCATCACTTTTCCAAAGCCTGATGGCTCAAGGATCTCGCACTTGTATGTCTTCCCGGCGCTGGTTTTAACCGTGTATTGGGTGCCGTTGTAGCCGCCGGGCGCGTCGACTGGCTGTTGGCTGGTGATGGTAAATCCTCTTGTTTCCACGCCGATCGCCATGGATATTTTTTGCATGGCTTTACCCTTGTCCTCGTTAGCGGCCTTTTTTTCGGAATTGCTGCTGACGTTGCTGTTGGCGCTGCTGCCCTCACTTGGCTCGGACGACTTCCTCTCGTTTGTCGCACAGCCAGAAAAAGCGCCGGCTAGCGGCAAAAGCAGTAGCAATGCAATCAGCTTCTTTAGCTTCATGGTCAAATCTTCCTCAAATACTATTTAAAAATCCTTGCTGCCTGTCTATTTCGGGTTGATCGCAGCTTTGAAGTCTTCCCAAACAGAGGGCTCCCAGTCGCGGTCCACGAACTCGGTTTGAAGCGGTTTCTTGCTCACGATGGTGATGGTGTAGTTTGGCGCCTGTTCATCCGTGGGCTGAATGAAGAAGCCAACCACTTTTCCCTGCGTGCCATTGACGACGCGGGACTTAATGACACCGGAGGGTTTGTGGCTATCAACGATCTTCATGTCGGTGCTCATGGCCACCGTTGCCGCATGCCAAATCTGCTCGTAGCTCCGGCCGCTGACGATAAAACTTTTACCTTTGCCATTGCTGAGTTGTAAATCGTTTGTACTCACACAGGCCGCCAGCAGCAGGCTCAGCAGCAAGGGAGTGACGATTTTCAGCCTGATTCCACTGTTCATTTGCGCATGTCCGGCTTGGGTTGCGCACCTGAACACCTGAAGATAATCACCTTGCTCCGGTTGCAACCAGGCGTCAGCTGGATGTTGCCCGCGTAGTGTGCTTTGATGTGACCGGGGCCTTCATGTCGAATCGAGTATTGATCTTTGCCGCCACAAGCGTCATCTATTGCGGCAAGGGCTTCATTCCTTCTTGACTGGACAAGCGAAGACAAACCCGCGTCACAGTAGTTAACCTCACCCGTTGGTTTGGTCACCTTTTTTGCGTTTTCAAAGTACGCCCGTATTTCGGACGGCGCGACCATCGTTGGGATGGTGCCCTCGGCAGTCATGTTTGCTTGTTCTTCCGGCGTATAGATATAGGCCTTGGCGGCGTTGCTGAACAAGCCACCATTGCGTGCGCCGGGGTCAAGTGCACAGCCAGAAAGCATCACCGCCAGTGCCAGCATGGAAAAGTTATTTGCTTTTTTTTTCGAAATCATCTGGAACCTCGTTGGGGTTTGCCAAGAAAATGCCACCGCTCATCATTTTTGAATTTCCCCGGTCTCATTGCCGCCCGTCGATGGAGAGTGCGATTGCGCTGCCTGAACACTGAGCAAGACCTCGTGGATCGCCGCAATAACCGCGTCCGGCCTCTCAAGGGGAATGACGTGGCCGCTGTCAACCCACACTTGTTTGGCCCCAGGATGCAGGCGCGCAATGTCGCTGCGTTTGGCATTGGCATCACGGGCGAGCTCCGATGTTTCGCTCATTGGTTTTTGCGCGCTGAGAACGATCACCGGTTTGCCCGTAAGTGGAGGCAGGGCAAGCATGGCGGCACCTGTCGCGGGAAGCGCTTCCAACTCGTTACTGGCGGCACCGGACAGCAAGACATTGAACATCAGTTTTATCCAGGTCGGCCAGTTATCCTTCGCGCCAGCGCCTTTCAATTGCTCAGGGTGGGTCGAGTCCACCAGCACCAGACCCGCGACCTCTTGCGGGTAACGCCGCGCGTAAAGCTGCATGTAGAGTCCGCCGAGGGAGTGACCCACCAGGACATAGGGCGGGGCTATGCCTTTGTCACGCAGATTGCGCCGCAATTCGTCGATGATGGTTTCGCCGTCTCGCGGCGTCGACGTTTCAGTACTGGTGCCGGTACCTGCGCGGTTATAGGCAAATACCGTCGTTTCCCGGGCGATTGTGGGAAGGACTTCCGCCCACCATTGGAGTCGGCCGCCCAGTCCGTTCTCAAACACGACAGCCGGCGTGCCATGTCCTGTCACGACATGCTCAACGTTCCTGCCATCCAGAGGTGACGTGGTGACGCCGCTGATCGAAGCGCAGCCACTCAGAGCCAAAAACAAACAGAAAGCTGCCGTCTGTCGCCTATGGGCGGGGCGTATTGTGTTCAGCATGTTGATGCCTAACTAGGGTCAGTGGCGAGCGGTTTGCTCGCGATAATAAAAACCCGGAAATCTTTTTTCTTGGTTCCGTGTCGTTCGACGGACACGATCTGTAAACCCTGCCGGGTCAGCGCCGCCCGCAATTGGGTTTCGTTGAGGCACTGCACAATCAGGGGGGCCTTGCCGATGACACGCATCAGAGGCAGGGCCAAGTGTTGAATTAGCGGGTTCATCTCGGCAATGCAGGCCGTCTTGGATATGAACAATCCGCCAGGCCGCAAGGCCTGCGCAGCCTTGGCCAGCGTTTGGTCGAGGTCGCTCACCAAATGTAAGATATTGAATGCCAATACCCTGTCGTAGGTCGCCGATCCGGACATCGGCAAATCGGCGTCGGCCAATGCAAACGACAGTTGCGGGGTGGGTTGTGAGGCCAGCTTTTCTTTTGCAATGGCAATCATCTCTGCCGAGATATCGGTTGCCAGAAAACATCCGGTACTGGCAGCCAAGTGCAATGCCGTGGTCCCCGTACCGCAACCAATCTCCAGTACATTGTGCTCGGTGGACAGCAGGCCGCGCGTGCGCTGCAACGAGGTCTCGTAGCCCGCCATGTCAGGAATCGGGTCAGCCGCATATTTGCGGGCAATACGGTTCCAGAAACGTGCTTTGCGCATCGTGGCAGCGTCTGCACAAGTCGAATGCATATCGTCGGTTAGATGTTTGTTGCTTGGAAATGACATGGATTGGGCAGGCTTGAAGCACTCATGTGGCGAGGTTTGGATGTTACCTGTATAAATTCGCATTAAAATCCCCAAAATTTGCAATTAACCTATACATTTATGCATGGATAAAGTTGACTGGAACCAACTCAGGGCGTTTTTGGAAACAGCGGAAACCGGCTCACTGTCGGCGGCGGCACGCAAGCTGGGCTTGACGCAGCCAACACTGAGCCGCCAAGTGGCTGCAATCGAAAAGTGTTTGGGTGTGACCTTGTTTGAGCGGGCGGGAAAGAGCATGGTGCTCACCGCTACCGGGCTGGATCTGCTTGAGCACGTCCGCACTATGGGCTCAGCTGCCGACGCTCTGGGGATGGCGGCCACAGGCCGGTCGCAGGCGGTAGAAGGTGTCGTTTCGGTCTCGGCCAGCGATATGGTCGCAGCCTACCTGTTACCCAGCTTGGTACGGCGGCTTCGGCAGGAGGTGCCCGGCATTGCGATTGAAGTGATTGCTACCAATGCGATCAGCGACTTGCAGCGACGCGAAGCGGACATCGCGATTCGTCACGTCAATCCAGACCGGCCTGAGCTGATTGCCCGCCTGATACGCCAAGCTACCGCCTGCTTCTACGCCTCGAAAGACTGGGTGGAAACGCATGGCCACCCGCGCAATGCGCAAGACGCTGCCAGCGTGCCGTTCGTCGGCTCTGACCGCGCAGGCCGCTACTTGGCGTATTTGCACCAGCACGGCCTGGCGCTGAGCGAGGCCAACTTCAGCAGCTATGCTGACCACTCTGTTGCTCATTGGGGTCTGGTTCGTCAAGGGCTAGGTATTGGCGCCATGATGGATGAAATTGCCCGAGAAACCCCGAGTGTCGTTCGCGTTCTGGACGATATTCCGCCGGTGCAATTTCCCATTTGGCTGGTCACGCACACTGAATTGCATACTTCCCGAAAAATTCGTGTGGTTTTCGACTTCTTGGCAGAAGGGTTGGCGCAAGTCGTGCCGGAGAGTACGCATGGCGATTGGAAGTAACGCTCATGATTGAGGGTGTCCGGATTTTTGTGCAAAGCAGTCGTTGTCATTTGCATCAGTGAATGCTTTGGCTGAGGACCAGAAGTCGGCCGATCAGGCCGTTGGCCGAATGCGCTGAATCGGGCAGCAACCTGTCGCTTACTTGCCGTTCCACATTGAGAGGCCACGAATGGCAGCTTTCCCATTCAGCGAACGCGTACTCAGTGCCCACAAGAGACATTCACTATCTCCGCAGTTTAGTGGCTGGTTGCTGAGCGGAGCAGTCGTACTGCCCGAAGGCTGACTGCGTACTACTCAGCAGTTGCTGACGTTCGGCTCTGCTCGATCAACAGACCGCTTGGCGGATAAACGCTCCCTCAAGGCGCCTACATGATAATAAGTTAGGGCGATTCGCGAAGAGGAACGAGGCAAGATTTTTAGCATAGCCAGGGAACAAAATGCAATTTCCATACTCCATTTGGTTGTTATATTAAGGACAGGGTCATGTTCGTCTACAAGCCTATCTTCGGATATCCAGTTATCAACACCTGAGGATATGCAATGGGTGAACGAAAACGCTACCGCCGCCGACCGGGCCAGCCGGTTGTTGCAGTGCAACGAAAGTTAGAGACGGAAGGCTTCAATTACCGCAAGTGGGGCGACGAACAGCACTGCAAGGCTAACGACTGGGTGGTGGACAATGCGGGCGACGTCTACACAGTGGATGCCAAGTCTTTTGAGCGCACCTACACCGCCGAAGGGCCAGGCACCTTTGTGAAGACGGGCAAGGTGTGGGCCGAACAGGCCAGCTCGGCAGGCCGAGTGGTCACGAAGGAAGGCAGCACGAGGTACGAAGCGGGCGACTGGCTAGTGTCAAACGAAGAGGACGGGTCGGATGCGTACGCAATGAGTGCGAAGAAATTCGAGCAGTCCTACGAACTAGACGAGTGATCTACTGAAGTCCCGCTTGGGAAGGGAGGCGCAATGCGCTGCTTCGTGATTCGAGGTTTCGGGAAGAAGACAGATGCCAAGGGTAATGAGATCGACTTCGACAAGGTCGATCAGGCGCTGATCGCCCCTGCGCTGCTGGCATGCAAGCTGGACGGCAACACTACGGCCGAGGTGGTTGGCGCTGGCAGCATTCACCAGGACATGTTCCAGCTCATACTGCAGGAGGAACTCGTTCTGTGCGACATCACGGTTCACAACCCCAACGTTTTCTACGAACTGGGTGTACGCCACGCGCTGCGCAAGCGGCGCACGGTGCTGATCAAGGGCACGCCGTCGGCTGACTCAATGCCGTTCGACATCGCTGGCATACGCTACATGACCTATCCCGTGGGCGATCCCGGGGCAGCCCTGGCGGAATTGGTGAACGTGATTAATGCGACGCTGGCCGATGACAAGGTGACCGATAGCCCCGTATTTCTGATGATGCCCACGCTGCCAGAGGCTGACGTCCAAAGCGTGACCACGGTACCGTTGGATTTCGTCGAAGAGGTGCAGTTGGCCGAGGCCCGCAAGGACAGAGGCTGGTTGCGGCTGCTGGCTGAAGACGTGAGCACAAAGCGCTTCGCGCGGGAGGGGTACAAACTAATTGGTCGCGCCCAGTGGAAACTGAAGGATTTCAAGGCGGCCACGAGAACTTGGGAAACTGCGCTTCGTGGCGCTCAGGCGGACGCCGAAGCTGACTTCGCCCTTGCCAACCTCTACGAGCGTCTGTACAGGCAGGATGGTGATCCGGTAGATATCGAGCGCTCCAATCAGGCAGTCCGACGCTTGCTTGCGCGCCAGAATTTATCCCCAAGCCAGCGCTCAGAAGCCAGAGCCCTTGAAGGCCGCAACTTGAAGACATTGTGGCGCCTAGGATTCGCCGGGTTGGGCTCGCTAGAGGCGCGCCGCGAGCAGGCCATCGACAAACGGGCAATGGACTCCTATGCGGCGTATCGCGACGCCTACAAGGCCGACCTCAATAATTTCTTCCCCGGCCTGGCGGCCTTACAGATGGGGCGCATCCTGCAGTCGTTGGCTCAGAGCCCGAACTTCCAGAACCTTTTCGATGATGAGCAAGAAAGGGATCGTTACGTCCAGGATCGCGCTGCCGAGTTGACGCCGTTGGAGCATGTGGTACGTGCGTCGATCAAACGGGCGATTGCCATGGAAAAGGGCGACTCCCTTATCTGGGCCAACATTAGCGCCGCAGACCTGCGCTTTCTCTCTATCGGAGATGCGCCATCGCAGGCAAGCATTGCTGGTGTCGTGCAAGCCTACCGGGATGCCGTCGTCCCTAAGGGGGGTTTCTATGCCGATGCTGCGTGCGGCCAACTCGAGTTGTTTGAACTGCTGGGGGTCGGCGGCCAGGCGACACGGGCCGTGCTGGATGTGCTTGCGAAATCCACGCCTGGAAAGCGACATGTCATTGTCTTCAGTGGCCATAACGTTGACATGACGGGCGCTGACCAACCGGCCGAACCGCGCTTCCCAAGCGGAGCGCAGGGCAAGGCACGCGAACTGATCAAGTCTGCGCTGGCGAGTCTCAGGAGAGATGACGAAGAGGTCGATGTCCTGGTCTCCGCGGCGCCGGGTGCCGATATCCTGGCGTTGGAGGCCTGCAGGGAGCTCAAACTAACCACTTGGCTGTGCTTACCAGTGCAGCGCGAGGTCGTTGCTCGCGACGTGTTTAGCCACTACGACATTGAGTGGCGCAACCGCTTCTTCGCGTTGGCCGACGCTCAGCCGCAAGGCCGCACCTTCGTGCTCAGCGACAACGGGGGACTGCCCGCTTGGCTAGAAGCGTCCGAGACCGTGACTCCCTGGTCACGCGGCAACCGCTGGATGCTGCGCCAGGCCCAGGCCTGGGGCGCCGACCGCGTCACGTTGCTGGCTCTATGGGACCACAACAAGGACGACAAATCCCCGAACGGCACCGCCGGAATGCTGAAGCTAGCTCAAGCGACAGACGGAATCTACATCGAGCTCATTGACTGCCGGCAGCTAGCAGCCGGCTAACGCCTCGCATCTTCACGACTAACAGGAGATACCCTATGGCCCGCTACCGCACCTTCAAACAGCACCTAGACAAAGATATCGGCCCCAAGCGTATCCTTTCGTTGGACGGCGGCGGACTGCGCGGCATGGTGTCGTTGCAGGTGCTCTACCGGCTGGAGAGCCTGCTCAAGGAGCGCTTCAGTGATGGGGAACTGCGCCTAGCCGACTACTTTGACTTGATCGCCGGCACGTCTACCGGTGCCATTATCGCCGCCGGCCTGTCGCTTGGCATGAGCGTAGAAGAGATCGAGGGACATTACCTGCGGCTGGGTAACAAGGTGTTCATGCGCAGCTTCTGGCGTCGCGGCCTGCTGCAGGACTCCTACGATGCCTCGGCCGTGGCCGAGGCCCTGCGCGGAGTCTACGGCCCCGGTCCGTTAAAGCGCGAGGACTTTAGGACCGGGTTGCTGGTCGTAGCCAAGCGGCTAGATACGGGCAGCACTTGGGTACTGACCAACAACCCCGACGCCAAGTATTTCCCACCCAACCCGGCTCGCCCGAGCACCATCCCCAACGGCGAGTACCCGCTTTGGCAGGTGGTGCGAGCCAGCACGGCTGCACCCACCTTCTTCGCACCGGAGAAGATCAGCATCCATTCCAGCGCCACGCCCGGGCGTGAGGATGTCGATGGCTTCTTTGTCGATGGCGGCTGCAGCCCACACAACAACCCCTCGTTGCAGGCGCTAATGACGGCGACGATGGATGGCTACCGGCTCCAATGGTCGGCCGGTGCCGACAAACTGCTGCTTGTATCGGTGGGCACAGGCAAGGCCGACCCTGCCGTGGATACCAGCAGCAAGTTCGCCGGCCTGGCTGCGGTGCAGGGCGTGCTGGCGCTAAAGAACCTGATGGAGGACTGCGGCGACCTCGTGGAGACGATGCTGCAATGGTTCTCCGCGCCCACGCCTACATCCCGCGAGATCGACCGCGAGATAGGCCACGCCGGCCCGGCGCTGGGCGGCAACGCCCTACTAACCTATCAGCGCTACAACGCATTGTTTACGAAGAAATGGTTCAAGGATGTACTGGGCAAAGATGTGGACGCGGCCTACCTCGAGAACATGCAGGAGATGGACCGGCCCGAGAACCTGGATGCGCTGCGCGACCTGGGCCAGGCCGTGGCGAGGCAGGTGCAACCCGAGCATCTGCCGTCGGTATTCGACAACGGCGTGAAGTTGAACTTGTGTTGAGCCTATCGCCCGAAACATGGGCTTGGAGAACGCCATGAACTCTCTCGCAAACGCCACTCCTTCCCCGCCCCCGCATGCTGCGCAAAGTGGGTGGGCGCGCCTGTTCGGCTACGATATTTTCATCTCCTTTGCGTTGGGCCCGGCGCCGCGGGGTTGCCGGGCCTACGCGTCGGACTTGGCGCGCCGGTTGCGTGAGCGAGGATTCACGGTGTTCTTCAGCGAGGACGAGGCGCCCGTTGGTGCAGCGCTGGACAGCACACTCCGCCGAGCGCTGCGTAGCAGCCGTATCCTAGTTGTGGTGGCCAACCGCGGTACGCTGGCTGAGCCGCGCTGGGTGCGCACCGAGGTGGAGGAGTACCGCCGCATGCGCCCCGGTGGCACTCTAGTGCCGATCAGCGTGGACGGCGCGCTGCAGGACCCAGCCCTGACCGAGAGCACCCAGGACTGGCTGCCGTTTGCGGACCGCATCTGGGTGGACGAGACGGCCGAGGCCTGTGACTCGGGCCGTGTTAGCGACGAGGCGGTGCAGCGCCTCGCGACGGCACCGCATGCGGTGCGCTCGCTGGCGCGGCTACGCATCGCAGTGGGTACAGCGTTGATCATCTTTGCACTGCTGGCCTTGTTCGCGACGCTGCAGAGCTACCTTGCGACGCAGGAGCGGGATCGTGCGCGGCAGGGGCTGCTGGCGTCATCGGCGCGGCAGGCCCTGCTGCTGTCACGCGATGGCCGAGCGCACGAGGGCTGGAATGGGCTGGTGGAGGCACTCGTGCAGGCACAGCCGCAGGTAGACGGGCAGCTACCCGAGGGTTTCCTTGAGGCAGCGCTGACGACCCTGGTGGAGAACCGGCGCGGGCCCGATCTCGTATTCGACACGCGCGCCCCGGCTCCACCTCGGCTCGAAGATGGTGACCTCACGCCGCCGCCGACCGCATTCGATGCGCGCGGCGTCCGGGTGGCCGTGGCGGCGGGGGCGCAGTTGGCCGTGTGGTCCACGGTAGACGGACAACGCCTAACGCAGGTAACACTGCCCTTCGTGGCAGAGCGGCTCACGTTTGCGGGCGGCGGTTCATTAGTGGTGGCCGAGGGGGCCGAACCAGCACCGGAAGGCAACGAAGGGCGTGCCACGTCACGCGCGGTGTCCGTGGACGTGCTGAGCGGCCGCGTGACGGCATTGTCGCTGGCGTTATGTGAACAGTGGATACCTTGCATCGCCAGCGAGGGGCCTACTACGCAACTACTGCCGCTCGTTGAACTGCCGGTGGGTGGTCTGCCGGCCAACACAGGCTATGTGGCCGCCTCCGAAGGTGCGATGCGGGTAAAGGGCATGTCGGGCAAGCAACTCGTGCTGCTAAGCAGCGAGTCTGCCAATTCACCCCCTACCTGGTGGTTGTTAGACAGGCATTCAGGCCGCAAACTGCAGCTCAAACTGCGACTGCACCCGACTGATGCCGAAATGAAGGACGAAGCCGACACCTTTAGCTTGGCTAACGACGCACCGGTGCTGGTAGCCAGCAGATTCATGGACCCGACTATGGTCGTTTACCGCATCGAGGCCGGCCCTGCTGGGCCGCGCCTCGTGGAGCCACGCACGCTGAAGGCTCGCCTGGCCGAGGCGACACAGGGCGTTCAACTAGACGCTCAAGGCACGAAGCTGCGCTACCAGAACTTGCGTTATGGCACTGGCACCGGTGTGGGACTCGGGCGTACCGTCGTGATGGATGTGGCCAGCGGCCGCGAGCTGTGGGCGCGTGGCGAGGGCACGGTGGCTTGGAGTGAGCCTCTCATCGCGCTTCAGGAGTATGGGGCCGAGACCCAGCTGCTGTCGGCCGATACGGGCGCCACTTGGTTTATGGCACCGGGACAGCCGTTGGGTTTCGACCCCACGGGCCGCATGCTGTTGATGTGGGATACGAGTGAGGACGGTGTTCAGGACTCGCCATGGCCGCGCGTACGCCTGTTGGAAGCCTTGCCGGTGCACCAGTTCGGGCGTGATGCGCAGGGTCCCGCCAGCGAGCGCAGCGCATGCGTGCCGCCGGCGCAACTGCGCTTCCTGACGCTGGCGGAACGGCCCGATAGACTGTGGAATAGCGACGATTGGCACCGTGTTGCGCTGCCAAGTCAAAAGGCTGAGGTGGCATCGGCGGCACCGACTTCGCTTGTATCAATGGCTACGTCAACAATGATTCACAGGGTGAGCTTGACAGCCGACGACGAACGTTGGCGCCTGCAAGTTGATGAAAATAACAAAGGCATTTTACTGGGTCGCCTGCAATTACAGCGTCAGTTTCCGCTGCTAACCGCCGACCTGCGTTCCGGCAAGGATCTGGGCGCGATGTTGACGACATCGGCCGATGGGCGTTGGAGCGCTGTGGTAGCGGCTGTGAGCGACGACGACAATGTCTGCAAGGGCTGGGCCCGGTGGCGGCTGCATCGAGGTCAGGATCCGGCGGTGGTGATGTCCGGTTGCACGAGGGGCGAATTGCCCGGGGCTGACAACATACCAGCGGTGTGGTTTTTTGCGGCCGACACCCAAGCCGGCACGCCGCTACTCGCGGCCGTGCCAGCGGACACTTGCCGCTACGACTTGCTTGAGCCGGAGAGTGGCAAAGTGCGCGGGGCCGTGGTGCCAGCTTTCGGCAACGACGTTAGGATTGAACGCCTCACGCCCGACCTGCTGGCTGTGCATTCAACTGACTGGTATGGCGCAACGTTGGCCTACCAACTGCAGGGACTCGACTCGACGCAACCTGGACCCATTTTCATGTTAGCAGACCGCAACAAGGGAAACGAGGCGCGAGATGGGGCGGCCACCGAAGTGGTGAGGTCAAGGCCCATTTCGGACGCACGGGTTTTAGTAGAGGACAACCTGACACCGGAGGAGGAGCCGAATGACCTATTAATCGCCTTCGCGCGTGATGGCCGTACATTACATTTTCAAGAAAATAGCCGCACAACCTCGATCGGCGTGCCTCCTTGGGGCGAACGGCTGCGTGAGCGGCTGCGCCAAGCGGTGCAGGCGAAGCTGGGCAAGATGTGATCTGCGCCAAATGCCTTAGGGAAACTCGGATCACTTCTATGATCCAGAATCTCGGAAGATTCTTGCAGGGCAGCTTTCGCAGGTTATCAATGCCGAGGGGCCTATTGCTGACTCAGCGTTGTTTCGGAAGGTGACTCGCCTGGGGCCTAGCTCGAACCGGAAGACGCATTGAAGAGCTACTGCGGTCTCTTTTGCGGCCAAGGTAGTTAGAAGCTGTTCGCGATCTATTGCTTGTCATGCAAACCCCTCCCCAGCCCTCCCCTTGTCAGGGGAGGGAGCCCGATCTCGCGCGATGAGGGGTACTCCTCCCCTGACAAGGGGAGGCCAGGAGGGGTTTCGGTCTTTTCAATTGAAATGGCTTCTCGGTTTTCAAAAGATCGTGGACAGCCTCTTAGCACAATAGAAGGTGAAACAACCTTCTATTGGCCCGAGTTTTCACAGCCTGAGCAATGGCAAGAGTTTAGAGTCGCTGACGATAGCGATGACAGCAAACGTCAACTCGGTGAAATTTGTTTTGAGGAATTAGCCAACATGGCGGTGTTCATTCTTTCGGAGCATGGAAGAACTAGTGTTCGAGAACTGTCTCGGTCCATTTGCAGACTTCAAAGAATTGCTCGTACTATAGCTGATGCCGAGTCACGCATTACCCGAGCACTGATAACCGAGCGCGGGAAAGAACATCTGGAATTCGTTGAGGGGTATGTAAGACTACTCAAGCATGCAGGAAGCATGGCGACGAGCTAAATATTTGTCTCACTGGGGATAATGTCAATCGATGAGAGGTAGGGGAGCGCCCGTTAATTCCGCCCCTCGGCCTAAACGGTCGTTGATGACTAGATGTAAAAACGGCGGTTGCACTTCGCATTACCGCAACAGCGTAGCCCAATGCTCTTCGCTCACGATGATAATTGGCACGCCGCTTTCACGAGACTCGTAAGCGCCCGGCGAACCCAGCTTGATTTCTAGTTTAGGCTGAGATTTCAGGCTGCAGTGATGGGGCAGCAATCAGCGCCTGTTGGGCAATCTGGCTCTGGTTGTTGGCGTGCAGGTCGAAGAATTTGCGGCGCGCAACTGCAGGTAAGTGATGGGTTCTAGTCGCTCAGCGCGAAACATCGTCGACAACCCTTAACCATGCCAGCCTTGAGCCAGCAGGTGCTGTGGGCCGGCAACGCTTCCGGTGCCCGCCACTTGGTAGAAGAACGAGTTGAAAGTTATCTATTTATACTCATGCCCAAGTACTTGCTGTCTGTGCACATCAGCAATGTCTCATTTGCAACAATGACTTGATGCTTGACGCGGCGAGATTGCGAAGATCGCGCAAAAGTTCGGCGTCTCGATTCAGCCCTGGTCCAACATTTCCTCTGACCGATCCGAATCTGAAAAAAGCCTCCATTGCCCGGTCAAGTATGTAAACTCTTGGCGTACGTGCGTGACGATAACGCTCGCCGCTGGTTGCGCGGTGATGCAGGAGTTATGGACCGTTGCGCAGGCGAAGTCGGAGGAAGCAGCCGCCGGGTCGCGAATCGGTATCAATCTCAATGGCGGACGGTTTGCCAGTCGCAACTGTGTGCCGTCCTGCGCCGCGACATTGACTGGGGTCGCCGTCGGAAATGAACTCAACGTCGAGGACGATGTCGTGGCGCCCCGATACCGCAAATGCTAGCTGGCAGCCACCTTCTCGGTCATCCGAGTCGATCCGAATCTTTTGAGACCACACGAGCGCAGCAGCATCCTTTGAGATTGGTACAACGTGCTCGCCGGTTTGGTCGCACTGCGGTTGGGGGCCAACCTTGGAGAAAGTGAATGTCAGCCTTAGACCAGCCAAAGAACCTGATGGATCAAGCAGTGCAAGCGAATACTCACAGCCGCCGCGACGGTTGTCCGTGTTGACGTATATCGGCCTGCTCCACTTTCCGAATGATGCGCGGATGTCGCCCTTTTCGTAACCACATTGGCCCCTATCCTCATCCCCCAGAAAACGCTGGACCAACATTACGTTGGAGCTACCAGAGGAGCTGGCATAGGCAATGTCGCCGGTCCAAGGCATTGCTCCGAGTGAGGCAAGTAGCGCTGCTGTGAGAATGCGACAGATCATCGACATTGCCCTGCTGCCGCCAACCCGTACTTTTTGCGATCCGTACTCTCAAGCTTGCGTGTGACCACGACGCGCTGAGCATAAGCCACCAGTTCATCTACGCGGTCAAAAAAAACGTGGCCGGTCACCAATTTGTTCGATGACGCGAGCAACTCACGGCTACCACTGGTAAAGCGCACGCTGTCTACGCCAGAGGTATAGTCAGAGATTAAGGCGTGCAGGCTACGGTCCGATCGTCGCCAGATGCGGACGGTACCGTCCTGCGATGCGACAGCGAGATAGCTACCGTCGCCACTAAAGCGGACATCAGTTAGCTCGGAATGGCTGCCGATTAGGGTGCCGACCTCCTTATATGCTGGCACCTCGAAAAGCCGCACACGGCCATCATCGGACCCCACCGCGACCAGTCTGTCGTCGGGGCTGATTGCGAGCGACCTGGCTGCACGCGGCAAGTCCACTTTCCGGCGGGTGATCTCCTTACCGGACGCAACATTCCATACTCCAACCTCTCCATCAATACAGGCGGTGATCAGGACGTCACCACGATGATTAAAGCTGGCGGCCGTCACGGCACCTGCGCACGCATCTACGACCGTCAGCGCAGAGGACGCATCATCAAGACGTGCCATCCTGACAGTACCGTCCAGAGACCAAGTGGCAATGCGATTGGCGGACGGCTCAATCGTCGAACCCATCACCCATCCGGCGTGGTCAGCGAACGTCCTTGTTGCCCGGCCAGAGGCTGACTCGAGAAGGTGCGTAGTTCCGTCGATCGAGGTCGACAGCAGGCGCCGGCCACTGTCGACAAACCGAACGCTGGTGACTAGATCGTCATGCACCGCAGCACGCCACAATAGTTTCTTCTGGTAGCCGTCCCAGATTGCGATCTTCCCATCATCGGTTGCCAGTGCAACAAGGCCGGCGTTGTCGCTGACATCGAGGGCAGTTGCTCCTGAATTTCCTGACGCTGCATCTAGCCATGTGCCAGCAGCGGTCTTTAGGTCCGTGATGTACGGCCGTCCGTCGCTTCCCACCGAGACGAGTTGTCGGCCATCGCGATCGAGGGTTAGCCCGATCACGTGCGCTTGATGTCGTGCGTGTTGACGAACCGTTTTGCCTCCGGAAACGGACCAGACTCGTGCTGTGCCATCTTCAGATGTCGTTACGACCAGCTCGCCGGTCGAATCGAACTGGGCGTGGTAGACCCAATTGCGATGGCCACGCAATACCACTTCCGCAGACTGGATCAGTCGGTCTTCGCCAACCCATCCGTCTGGCACGCGCCAAATTCTGGCTGAGTGGTCACCAGACACCGTCACGACGCGCGTGCCGTCGGGAGAGAAAGCTGCGTGATAGACGCGATCATTATGTCCACGAAGGATGCCAATTAGCCGCGTCGACGTCTGATTGTCGATGCGCCACAGCCGTGCATCGCCATCGCGTGCCGCCGTCACGAGCAAATGGCCATTGGGACTAAACTCCACATGCGACACGCCGGCGCGATGACCTTCCAACTTAGCAAGCAGTTTTCCGCTCGCTGAGTTCCACAGACGGACTTTTCCATCCTCCGAGGCCGTGGCGGCCAGGATGCCATCTGGGCTGAACTCTGCGTGAAAAACGGCTCCTGGGCCATGGCCCTTGAGTTCAATTACCCGCCCAGTAGCGATGATCGTGATGAATGCTCTCGAATCGCGCGAGGCGGAGATCGCGCGACGTCCATCGTGGGAGAATGCGACCTCGTAAACTGGGTCAGAGTGGCGATCAACCGTACGCACTAATTCCAGCCTGTTGCCGGTGAGCCGCCAGACTTTGACTTTATGGTCCGACGAGGAGGACACGATCAACTTCCCATCTGAACTAAAGCGCACGCGCTGTACGGTTGATTCATGTGCCTTTCGATCAAGCATTTTTGCGCCCGTCGCCGCATCGAAAACGAAGAGGCCACCAGCCACGTCACCAATGACAATCTGTTTGCCGTTGGGACTGAAGTCGCCATGGAAAGGGAATGAACTACGCTCAGCGGAAAGCAGCGTACGCTCCCGATCGCCGCGAGCGCTATGGAGACGCGCCGTGCCGTCGGCGGAGATGGTCAACAGGTGTTTGCCGTCCGGTGAGAACTGGCCATGATAGACTGGCCGCCCCTGACGCACCATGCCTGTCACCGAGGGTGTGCCCATGGCCGGCCCAGGAGCAACTGAGTCGTGCACCAAAGTGGCAATCTCACGTGAGGAGTGGATGGCGGAGTAAAGTGCCAGCGAGGCTTCCGGCACCAACGGGCGCTGCATTGGACATTCTGCATCACCATTTGGCAGGGCCGCGAGCGCCAGCAGTGCTGCAGTTCCGGCGTCGCCTGATTGGGTAAGTACCTGCGCCTGGTCTGACAGGTATCGCGATTGCGCTATCAATGCCTGGTCGCGTTCCTGCTCGGCTACATGACGTTGCCACAATGCTGCTACAGCGAGCACAAACGCTATTGCTGCAACCCCCACTGAGCCCAGCACGACGAAGCGCTGGCGCTTACGCGCAGTGTGCCGGCTCACCGCTACGAACTCTGCAACCGTCGCGCCTATTTCCGGGGCCGACGGCGGGTGGTTCAGCAGCCACTGTTCCGCGCTGTCGATGTCGCTGCCGCGAAGCAATCGCCTGTCGGCATGGTTGGCGTTGGCCCACCGCTCCGCTAGATCTACGAGACGCGTACTCTCGCGGAGCCAGTCAATGTCTATCTCGATGGCCGCCTGCAACTTGGGTAACTCGCTCCTCCATTGCGATTCCTCGATCAGGAAAAGAAAGTTGAGGCGGTTTAGGCGGCCCGGGACGGTTTCTGGATCGGTCTGCCTCGCCACGACGGGGAGGACACGTTTGCCAAGGCGCTCGGCCTCGTTGACCTCCCAGTCGCAGATGCTAGATTCAATCGAGTGTGGGCTCACCCCGAAAATGACGACATCCGCAGCCACGATCAGTGCATTTAGGCGCTCGCGCCACGGCTCGCCTGGGGCGATGTCGTTCTTGTCGAGGAAAGCGTCGAGCCCGCGCTCCAGCAGTGCGTCGCGTAACCGCTCCGCAAAAAGAGAATCCTTGCGCGAGTATGAAATGAAGACTTTGGTGCGGCGATCCACCTCGCTCATGTTAGGGTCTTCTCGGCTTCAATGAACAACTGCATGATAGGGTGCGAATTAGTCGTCCGCAATATCCAAATCGGTTTAAAGCGGGGACGCCAGAGTACCCCGTATGATTTTGCCCTATCCCCGTCTGACACACCGCAACACCTGTCGATATTTCATGTCGCAGGCGCAATAAACGCAGATTGCCGGGCGTCACGTTGGCCTCCGTCAAGAGCGGTCACGCCGTGCAACTTTGACTTGAAAATACTTGCTAGCGCTCGATTCGTTAATCGAATTCGAACTTGGGTACGCGTTCGCCAAAACGGAAAGCTGCCATTCGTTGTTACCTCTCACTGATGAACGGCAGGTAAGCGGCGGATTCTGTTGAAAAACTCGCTGGAAAGCTGGCAGCCCGATCATCACAAGCTGTTTTTGTGGATTTAATGGCCCTAAATTGCCTCGATGAGCGGGTTTTTGCCCCCGACTCAGGCCATTTTTGCTACTCCAGGCGCACCTCTCCTGTATTCAGGTGAGGTTGGCGTGGCCAGCTTGGCCAAACGCCGGAGATTCTGCGCTACGGCCGCCAAAGTAAATTCATCGGTTGCGCCGCTCAGCCCGCGCAACCGCAAGCGGTCCAGCCCCAGGATGCGCTTGAGATGGGCAAAGAGCATTTCGACCTTCTTGCGCTCGAAGCAGGATTGCCGGTACGCCGCCGTTCCGGCGACACGGCGGGCCATGTCCCGTGCCTTCTCATGGATGCTACGGTGAATCTTGCGGGACGTGCTGTTCGGACAGCAGCGGGCCTTCAGTGGGCAGTCGGCGCAGTCCGCCGCACGGCTGCGGTAGATAATGGTCTCGGCCTTAGTGATATGCGTGCGGTCTAGCTTTCGCCAATCGCCACGCAATGGCTTCCCTGCCGGGCAGCGATATTCGTTGGCTGCTTCGTTCCACTCAAAGTCCTGACTGGAGAGGGTGCCGTCTTGGCGCCCGGTCCTGTCCCAAACCCGCACGTGCGGTTCGATCCCGTTCTCACCGACCATCCAGCCCAACATTGACGCCGTGCCATAGGCTGTATCGCCGATGAGTCGATCGGGTTTGAGGTGAAATCGTTCTTCGACACGGTCCACCATGATCTTCGTCGATTCGACTTCCATCGTCCGGTGGGCGGGCGTTGCCTCAACATCGACAATCACGCCATGGGCTGTATCAATGAGGTAGTTGGTCGAATAGGCAAAGAAGGACGGCTCCCCTGTGGCCCCGGTTAGTCGGGATTGTGGATCAGTCAGGGAAAGGGTGCGGGCAGCCGGCTGCTTGGCCACTTCATCATCGAGCTCTGCCAGATACTCCTTCACCGCCCGACTAGCCTCGGACTTGTCCGGCCAGTCGATTGCCTGGTCCGGTCTCACAGCCGGATGACGGCTGGCGTCGGCCGCCACGATACTCGCATCCACAGCAAATCCTTCTCCCTTTATCAGGCCAGTGGTCATGCATTGGTGCACGACGCGCTCGAAGAGCCAGCGGAAAGTGCCGCTTTCCCGGAAGCGACCATGGCGGTTCTTCGAGAAGGTGGAATGATCCGGAACGGCATCTTCCAAGCCGAGTCGGCAAAACCAGCGATAGGCAAGATTAAGGTGGACCTCCTCGCACAGCCGCCGCTCAGATCTGATTCCGTAGCAGTAGCCGACGACCAGCATCCGGAGCATCAGTTCGGGATCGACTGAAGGACGGCCTGTAGCACTGTAGGCGTCTTCCAGGTGGGCGCGCAGGCCGCTTAGGTCCAAATGGTGATCAATGGCCCGCAGCAGGTGGTTCGGCGGGATTCGATCCTCAAGGTTGAAGCTGTAGAACAATCGCTCCTGCCCACCTCTCTGCTGCCCCATCATCTTGCCACCTCGGCATTCAATGCTGTATGCATATTTTACCGCTAACCCGGTGGCAGCAGGGGTTTTTCAACAGAATCCGGCGGATTGCCGCCCGATTGAGCGTCTCGGGCCAACGGCCGTTATGGCCGAGATCCGGCCTGATGCCAACGACAACAGACAGCACCTCGGCCAAAATAGACGTTGCCTCGGGACAGTGCCTAAGTCACGTTTGTAAGTCAAAAAGGTAAGCTAGTTGCCCAAACAATGCTTAGCAGGGTACTGGCTGTAAAGTGGATAGCTGTATGACTTTGGCGTAGAGCCACTAGTTACTTGCGGAACTCCCAGTACGGTCTGCTTGATAAAACCTGTCGCAGCCCGGCCCGCTGTCCAGCACGTAGGCCTTGGTCAAACATTACTTGGAGGTCTGTCATTACCTCACGCGTATCAGCAAAGTACGAATGGCCTAGAAATCCAACGTCCACTTTTGAAGCGTCGATTGTCTCGACTCCATCAATTACGACGAGTCCGTCACCAGAATCTCCTGCTCTGGGCCCCGCACTCACGATTTGAGATAGGCGCATTGCCATATCGACTGACGATGCATAGAGCGTGACGGGTCTGCCTGCTTTAACCAAACCTGGGGCAATGTCGCGCTTGAAAATATTCGCATCGATGTCAGGGGCTGCCAAGACTATCTCCTTAATCCGGTTGCGCAGACTAGGCTGCTCGTTAAACAGAGATAGCAATGCCGTTACGAGAGGCCTGTTACCCATGCTATGAGCGATCAGATAGATATTCTGGGCCGAACTCTTAACAAGAAGTTCGCTGATGAACTCTCTAAGAATCTGCCTACTCCACTCCACCGTTTGTGAATCTGCCGTATAGCCCAGCGGCAGAGGACTTCCTCGCGACGGCCAACTATATAGGATTGGTGCCCCGTCAAATCCAAGGTCAAACGCCATTTGCGCCGTACGCCGAAGGGCATCCTCGAACGTCACGTTGAATCCATGGACAAAAACAAATGCCTCGGAACGGTTTCCCTTACTTACTCTGGCCTCCAGTTGTTGAATAAACAGATCCTTATCTGTCGGGATCACATCCAACACAATGACATGTTTTTTGGAATTTTCGAGGAATTTTATCCTCACTAACTGTGAAGGGGCTTCCAGATGTCCCGTCTGGTGTGTAACCGGAATGCTTACATCTGCCGTACCGAAACTGACCGTTCCCTGCTTGAATCCAAATATGGGGGCTGCCACCGTACCCTCATTTGCTCGATCTGTGGCATAGAAAACCCGAACCACTGTCGACAGGGAGACCTCAGTCTCGGGAGGTAGGGTGTCCGCAATCGCTCCCTTTATGATTCCGGCTTTGCTAGCGCATGAGCAAACTGTCGTCGGTTTTTCGGGCGCCGGAGCAAAACAGATGCCTTTTGACGTCCGGCAGACAAGTGACAATCCCCCTGGGGCCTTACTGCTTAGCTGTTTGGCTTTTGTGCGCCCTTGATTTTTCTCTTCGGTCTTAGTTCCAGGCTCACCAAGTTTAATTGTGCCGCCCCGACCCAGGCCGCCCTTGACGTCCTGCGCCTTGTAGTTGCGCAGCGAGATGACCATGCTGTTGTAGGCATCGACAAATGCCGCAACGGTCGCCTTACCCTCCGGCGTCTGCGAGAAACCGCCCAGGCCGCCGGCTGCTCCGCCACCGAAGGCGCCGAGCACGGCACCGAAGTTGGTCGCTGTCGAATTGCCTTCGGAAATGGCAATCTGCGCCGAAGAGCGAATGTCGAATAGCGACAGGGTGACGACCGAACCCCTGCTTTCCATGCCGGCACCGACCAACTGACTGCCCCGTCCACCAAGCAGCGCACCGCCGACAGCGCCTGCCAGACGGCCGGTCGGCGACTGATCGACGACTATCGTCGGCTCCATGAAGTAATCGGCCGCGACACGCTGGCCTTTCTGCTGCTTCGACCCCGCCCGATACTCGCCGGAATTGCGCTGTTTATCGGTAATCGCCGACATCATATTGTCCAAGCGTTCGTTGCCGATCGAGGGAATGATGAAGCAGTTGGACTGCTGCACGGCCAGGCGGATCAGCGGCTCGATGGTCGTCACGTTGGTAGCCCGGCCGAAGGCGCCGTACCAGTCCTTGTTGCGGCCGTCATCCAAGGCCAAGGTCCCTAACGGCACCGTGCAGTGCTCGAGACTCGGATTGGCGCCGACAATAGTACCGTCAGTTGTCGCCTCGGTTGTCGCTATTGGCGCATTGCTGGTCTGTGCCATCCCGCCACAACCAGAAAGGATAAGCGCGGTAATTGCTAACATAAGTGGCCTTACCCTTCCCACCGCCCGAAGCATGAGACTATCAAGCCAACCGAGAACATCGATACCGCGCGAGAGTGTAACAACCGATCCGATAGCGACGACTACGGGGAGGTGACGGAAAAAATTATTTGGTGCAATCGATTTTAGCCGCATAGTCTCAAGATCAAATGGAACACCACAAACTCAGAAAATATGCAAATAGCGTGTTATGGAGAGCGGCCATGACCCATGCGGGAAGTTTATGAACAAGCTCCCACCATGGGCGTGGCAGGTTGATGTCATAAAAACCTAGTATGTCATCAGTATAACTTTTTGCTGTGTTTTGTCCACAGGAATACATCCGGTATTTCTCAGTAGAGTTCGAAAACCGGTATTTCAGCAGGCTACCGAGTGTCTAGGGAAGCCGGGACGATTCAGTAGATCTTTTTATATGCAACCGATTTGCATATGAAAGTTCCGCGGAATTGGTGTCAATGCGGAAATATTTGCAGAATGAACTGCTGCCCCTTTCAATTATTGCTTAGGGATTTCTGGCTGGAGTGAGACACCCTTTGAGTTTCCCTCCGCTCCGCTACGGTGCCAGTCACTTCAAACAGTAGCAGCCGCTTTAGCAATTGCCATGGGGTATCGCAAAGTCCCAGAAATTTCCAATGGCCGGTCTGAAATCAGAACCGGCCATTTTTCTTGGGGAGGCCAACGGCGGCTTAGGCCGATTATGTAGATGCCTCGATTATGTAGAGCCAGGACCGTTGTCGTGCGCCAACCACTCATCTTGAGCGGCAGGCGCCGATTTTGAGCTCCACATAATCAGAGCGTCCGCAGGAAGTCGATCAGCGAGTCAGGCGCCCGATAGCGGCGAAGTTTGGTCTCTGGCTCTTGAAGCCGGGCCAGCGCCCGTTCCTTCATGGCCAGATCGGCCTCAACGTACAGGTGTGTCGTTGCCGGACTCTCGTGGCCGAGCCAAAGCGCAATGACGCTGATATCGACGCCGGCCTGCAGCAGGTGCATGGCTGTCGTGTGGCGAATCACATGCGGCGAGATGTGATGTGTTGCCAAATCGGGGCAAGATTCCGCGGCAAGCTGTACGGCGTGATCCAGTCGCTGTATCACATTCCATCGTGACATCGCTTGACCATCGCGATTGGGCAGCAACGGCGAGTCCGAATCGAACTGCGGATTTCGTCGGAGCCAGGCCCGAATCGCCCTGACGGTCGAGCGCCACAGCGGCACGCTGCGCTGCTTGCGTCCCTTGCCATGCAGATGAACACAGGCGGCGCCTTCTTCGAGCACCACCCCGCCGACCTTCACGCCGGTAATCTCGGAAACCCTCGCGCCGGTGTTGTAGAGCAATAGCAGCAACACATGATCCCGTTGGCTGAACCATGTTCCATCCGGCGTGCCGATCACCGCCAGCATTTCCTCCCGGGACAGATAGCCAAGCATCGGGCGCTCGAAGCGCTTTGCCGGAACGCCGAGCGCGTGCTCAATCACCTGCAGCGATGACACGTCGCGGTGCGCGGCGAACTTCAGGAACGAACGCAGCGCCGCGAGGCGGGCATTGCGGCTGCGCACACTGTTGTGCCGCTCCCGTTCCAAATGATCGAGGAAGGCCGTGATCAGGTCCGGCGTGATGTCGGCCAGCGTGAGCAGTGCCGGCGATCGGCCAAGGCGTGCCTCGGCAAAGCCCAGGAAGAGCATGAAGGCATCCCGGTAAGCGGCAACCGTCTGCGGGCTGAGTGCCCGTTGTTGCGTCAGGTGCTCGACGAAGAAGGCTTGTACGAGCCCGGGAAACGATGGCGGTGGTTTGGGTTGCCTACGCATCATCATCTCCCGCAAGATCGGCGAATTGCTCGAACCGACCGGCAGTGATCGCCATCAACTCGGGAACGGCAGTGAGGTACCAGTACGTGTAGAAGATCTCGGCATGACCCATGTAGGTCGACAGCGCCAGCATCTTCTGGTCGACCTCGGCACCGTCGGCGTACCAGCGCACCAGCCGCCGGACGGCAAAGGTGTGGCGCAGGTCATGCAAACGGGGGGCCTCGTGTCCGCCGCGATTGACCCAGCCGAGACTGTCACGCACGCCGGTAAAGACGCGGTGTGCCTGCCGCTCGCTAAGCGGCAGACCAAGTCGGCGGCCACGGCTGCCGATCAGGAATGGCATACCGTCTGTCGTTGGAAGATGCCGCTCCCGTTGTTTCCGGTAGCGCACCAGCGCCTTGACCGTGCTGGGATGAATCGGCAGTTGCCGGGACTTGGCGAACTTGGTCTGCCGTATCGTCAGCATCCCGCGCTTGAGATCGACATCCGCATCGCGCAGGTGAATGGCTTCGGAGACGCGCAACCCGGTCGAGGCCATCAGGCCGAACAGGGTTTCGTAAGTAAACGGCCGAATACTGCCGGCGGGGCCGAGTCTGCCTGCCGCAGCGAGCAAATCGTCGATCTCGTCGTCACGATAGATGTGCGGTGCAACGCGGCCGGGTTCCGGACCAAAGAGCGACGCCTCGGGAATCTCGGTGTCCGGCTCGAACTGCTGCAGGTAGCAAATGAAGTGCCGCAGCCGTCCCCAACTGCGCGCCCAGGTGCCCGCGTCGCCATTGCCGTTCTTGCCGGCACGCACCCATTCGACCATGAGTTCCGCCGTCAGCGGACTGCGATGGCCCTTTGCCTCGACGAAGCGTGCAAAGCCAGAGAGGAAGGCGTCACGGGAGCGCAGGTGGAAACCCTGGCGGCGGCGCTCAGCCAGATAGTCGTCGATTCTGGCCTGCAGGCTTGGGCGCCGGCTCATGATTCGCTCCCCGGCCAAGGCAACGCGACCCCGGCGAGGTTTGGTGTGTCGAGCTTTGCATAGATTCGGGAGGTTTCCAGAGAACGGTGACGCAGGACATCGGCAACCTCCTTGAGCGAGCCACCTTGCTCGACCAGGCGACAGGCCAGCGTGTGACGCAGCACGTGCGCCCCGGAATCGGGCAGACCTGCTCGTTGGCAGGCATGATGGATTACCTTCTGGACCGCAGCCGTCGTGATCTGGATGTCACGCGAATCGCGTTGGCGAACGAAGATCGCCCGGCTCTGGGTTGCTGGCCGCTCATGCTGCAGGTAGTCCGCCAAGGCTTGTCCGGTGACCATCGGCAGCGGCAGGATATCTTGCCGTCGCGACTTCGTGCCTTTCAGCGTGACCGTGCCTTCGCGCCAGTCGATGTCATCTATCAACAGATTCGCGATCTCGCCAGCGCGCAGTCCCATGTCCAGTGCGCAGCGGACGATGGCATAGCCTCGTCGGGGCCAGCGTCCGCTGGGGAATGCGCCCAGCAGTCGCTGAACTTCGTCCGGTTTGAGAGCGCGCGGCAGGGAAGCAAGTTTCCACTGTACCGGCGAGGAAATAACCGCACTCAACCCGGCAACCGAGTCGCCGCAGACGCTCCGGTAGCGAAGGTAACTTCGCAAGGCCGTTGCCACTTGGGCGGCGGCAGAATGCGAGGGGTGGCCCCCCAGTTGCCGAGCGATGAAGCGGCGAACATCGACTGCACGTAGCGTGGCCATGTTGACGACGCCACCGGCGAACTTCTTTCGCAACAACTGCGCGACGATGCGGCAATGGTTGCGACGCGTGCCTGCCGCAAGGCCGCGGACATCACGCAGGTGGTCGTCGTACCGGCGCAGTTCGTCGGCGATGGGGTCGGGGGTTTCTGCAGAAGAGCGCACACGCTGCGCGCTCCGGGGCGGTGAGGTTTGGTTCATGAGCGTCTCCTGGAGTGGAAACTCCACTTCAGGAGAACGCTGAAATTATGTCGAGCTCAAAATTCCATCAGCCGCCGGCAAGGCCCATGATCAGAGCTTCTCTGAACCGCGTCGCTGGATGCTCAACATAATCGAGGCATCTACATAATCGGCCATTGCCGCCGCCCAGCCCTCCATTCGTTTCGGTCAGTAACGGGCAGGATAGCTGCTATTCGGCGCCATCCCCATTCGGTGAATGCATTCTCAGTGTCATTTGCTGACCTATTTCAGCACATTCCGTTAATCGTCCATTCGAGGCGATTCATCAAAGAATCACGTGCTTCCTTGAGCAACAATTGCCTCATACCCCATTGGATGCCTGATCAACATAACGGTAGCCCCTCTCATTAACCCTTGAATCTCATGTGAGGTGACTTTGTCTCGAGTAGATGGGCCGCTAGGTACTAAGTGGCTATGCCATGTTCCAAGGCACCACAAGACATCCTTACCACTATTGCTGTAAGCAATCACCGTGTCGGCCAATCCCTCTACACCAAAGACAAATACATTCGCCTCTCTCCTGCTATCCAGTGGAGCATCCAGGACATCAATGATTGTGACTTCACGGTTGGTCGGAGAACAGCGACCGACAATCAAGCCTCCAGACCCAACCCCAAGGTAGCGACTCAGATATATTTCGGACATCCAAAGGCTGTACGCGAGGAACTCATAACGGAGCTGTGGAATACCATCCTCGCCATATGCGACTTTTTTCTTGATAAGTAAAAATATATTTGACTCAATAAACCTGATCATCAGCCACAACAGGAAGATTGCTCACGCAAGGCCGCTATCATTTATGCTCCGCCTCAACCTTCAATTTGATCACCTTTGCCCCTTGGCGCATCTGATCGCATTGGTCGGCCCACCAGTCCATTAATTTGCGCCGCTCTTCGAGGAAGTCGCCCCGATCATAGGCAAGCCGCACCGCGTCCCCATGCTTATGGGCCAGTTGCACCTCAACAACCTCCGGACGGAACAAACCAGAGCCGTGTGCCATGGTGCTAAATGAGCTGCGAAATCCGTGCGCGGTATGTTCGGTTTTGGTGTCGTACCCCATCCTACGCAGCGCTGCGTTGATGGTGTTCTCACTCATCGGCCGCTCCCGGCTATGCAATCCGGGAAAACAGTAGTGACCAGTTCCCGTCAGCGGCCGAATATCTTCAATGATCTCCAAGGCCTGCTTTGAAAGCGGCACTACGTGAAGCCGACGCGCCTTCATCTTTCCAAGCGGAATGCGGATCAGGCGTTCATTCTTATCTACCTCTGACCATTCAAGATTCCTAACCTCACCTGGGCGAAGACCGAAAAGTGCAGATAACCGAAAGGCGCAGCACGTGGTCAGTGTTCCCTGGTATTCCCAGATGTCGCGCAACAATTCGCCAAACACCTTCGGATCAACGATGGCCGCCATATTCTGCGGCCGACGTGGCGCAATAGCCCCCCGAAGATCAACTGAAATGTCTCGTTCACACCTACCAGTAGCAATTCCATACCGGAAAATCTGACCGCATGTGTGTCTCAGGCGGTGCGCCGTGTCCATCAAGCCACGCTCTTCGACCCGTCGCAATACAGCCAGCAACTCGGGGGCCTTGATTTCATCAATTGGGCGCTCGCCAAGCCAGGGAAACGCATTCAGTTCGAGTATTCGGATATTCTTGTTAATCGTATGGGCAGTCCAGCCAGTGGAGAACCTCTTATGCCACTCTCTGGCAACAGCTTCAAAGCTGTTTAGGGCGGCCTGGTGCGCTAGCAACTTGCCCACCTTGCGAACCATTCCGGGGTCGGCACCTTCGCGCAACTGCTCCCTGGCTTGGTCCCTAGCTCTTCGGGCTAGCTCTAGCGACACCTCCGGATAAACGCCAAGCGCCAACGTCTTCTGCTTACCTAAAAACCGATAAGCTAAGCGCCAATATTTGCCGCCCTTGGCATCAACAAGCAGGAACATGCCGCCCCCATCTGAGAGCTTGTAGGGCTGCTCTTTGGCCTTGGCATTCTTGACTGCAACCGCCGATAACGTACCTGTGGTCATATCCGCGCTCCTTTGTTGGTACACGGCTATGTTGGCACATCAACTACCAACATAAATACCAACAATCTATTGGTATCTAATGGTAATCCTTGGGACGCATTGAGACAACAAAAAACCCCAAGAGCCTATAGCTGTTGGGGTTTATGGTGCTTCTTGATACTTGGTGAAAAGATATTTTGGGGCGACTGATGGGGCTCGAACCCACGACAACCGGAATCACAATCCGGGACTCTACCAACTGAGCTACAGCCGCCGCTGAAGAAGGCGCGCATTATACGAAGTACCAAACTGTCTGTCTACAGGGAACGACGTCTATTCTGCGAAGACGGCCGCCACCGGGTAGAAGCATCCGGCAGTGAGCCTGCCGTGATATTATTGTCCGCTTTATTTTTCGGCTCCGAAGTCACAAGGAACTCTCATGGAAGCAACTACTGCACAAGCTAACGAACTTGAACGCCGCATCGACCTCTCCATCGCCATTGCCGATGTCGAAAAGGTCATGGAACAGCGCCTGAAGCGCATGGGCAAGAATATGAAGGTACCTGGCTTCCGTCCGGGCAAGGTTCCGTTCAGCATCGTCAAGCAGCAGCATGGCGACCAGGCTCGCCACGAAGTGCTGTCCGAGGAACTCGACCGCGTTTTCGGCGAAACCGTCACCGAAAAGAAGATGCGCGTCGCCGGTTATCCGCGCATTGAGCCGAAGACCACCGAAAGCACCACGCACATCGAGTTCTCGGCCATTTTCGAGGTCTATCCGGAATTTACCCCTGGCGACCTGTCGACCGCAGAAGTCGAACGTCCGATCCTCGAAGTCAGCGCCGCTGAAGTCGACAAGACCCTCGACATCCTGCGCAAGCAACGCGTCTCCTATGAAGATACCGACCGTGCCGCCGCCAAGGAAGACCGCGTCGTCATCGACTTCCTCGGCAAGAAGGATGGCGTCCCGTTCCAGGGTGGCCAGGCCAGCGATTATCCCTTCGTCCTCGGCCAGGGCATGATGCTGCCCGATTTCGAAAAAGCCGTTGAAGGCGCCAAGGCTGGCGAAACCAAGACTTTCGACCTGACCTTCCCGGCCGACTACCACGCCAAGGATCTGGCTGGCCAGACAGTCCAGTTCGATGTCACCGTCAAGCAAGTGCAGGCTCCGGTCCTGCCCGAACTCAACGCCGAATTCGCCACCAGCATGGGCATCGCTGACGGCGACGTGGCCAAGATGCGCGCCGAGATCGAAACCAACCTCAAACGTGAAGTGAAGCGTCGCATCGAAGGCAAGCTCAAAGACCAGGTCATGGAAGCCCTGATCAAGGCCAACCCGATCTCAGTGCCGACCTCGCTGGTTGACATGGAAATCCAGCGCCTGATGCAGGCAGCCCGCCAGGACATGGAACAGCGTGGCATGAAGGTCAAGGACATGCCGATCCAGCCCGAGTGGTTTGCCGACCAGGCAAAACGCCGCGTCACACTTGGCCTGATCCTTGCTGAGGTTGTAAAAACGGAGAAGCTTCAAGCAACCCCGGAACAAGTTCGTGCGATGGTCGAAGAAAACGCCCAAAGCTACGAGCACCCGGAAGAAGTGATCCGCTGGTATTACGCTCAACCGCAGCGTCTGCAGGAAGTTGAAGGCGTCGCCATCGAGAACAACGTGGTTGCGTGGGTCCTGGGCAAAGCCAAGGTCACCGACAAGGCTGCGGTTTTTGATGAACTAATGGGTCAGAATCAGTAATCCGGACCTTGTCGCGAAAACGACAATAGTCTTGAATGTAACGAAACGGCAACAGACAAGGGCTGACATGAATATCGACAACGCAAGCAACTGGGATCCACAGGCACTCGGCATGGTCCCCATGGTGGTAGAGCAGAGCGGCCGCGGCGAACGCGCGTACGACATCTATTCGCGCCTCCTCAAAGAGCGCGTGATTTTTCTTGTCGGCCCGGTCAACGACGTCACGGCCAACTTGGTCGTGGCGCAGTTGCTGTTCCTTGAAGCCGAAAACCCGGACAAGGACATCTACTTCTACATCAACTCTCCAGGCGGCTCGGTGACGGCTGGCATGTCGATCTACGACACCATGCAGTTCATCAAGCCGGACGTGTCGACGCTGTGCATCGGCCAGGCCGCCTCGATGGGTGCCTTCCTGCTCAACGCCGGCGCCAAGGGCAAGCGCTTTGCCCTGCCCAATTCCCGCGTCATGATTCACCAGCCGCTGGGCGGCTTCCAGGGCCAGGCCTCGGATATCGCCATCCACGCCAAGGAAATCCTGTCCATTCGTGACCGCCTCAACCGGATCATGGCCGAACACAGCGGCCAGCCGCTGGAGCGTATCGAAAAAGACACTGACCGCGATAATTTCCTTTCGGCCGCTGAAGCAGCTGAATACGGTTTGATCGACAAGGTATTGACCCGCCGCGACGCGGCTTGAACGGAGCGCTACAGATGACCAAAGGGACCCCGGAAAAACTGCTCTACTGCTCCTTCTGCGGCAAGAGCCAGCATGAAGTCAAAAAACTTATCGCCGGCCCGTCGGTGTTCATCTGTGACGAGTGCATCGCACTCTGCAACGACATCATCCGCGACGAGTTGCCCGAAGAAGCAGCCAAGGCCGGTCGCTCAGACCTGCCGACACCGCGCGAGATCAGCTCCATCCTCGACCAGTATGTGATCGGCCAGGAAGTCGCCAAGCGCATTCTTGCCGTGGCGGTCTACAACCATTACAAGCGTTTGCGCCATAGCGCCAAGAACGCCGGTGAGGTTGAACTGTCGAAGAGCAACATCCTGCTCATCGGCCCGACCGGCTCGGGCAAGACCTTGCTCGCCCAGACGCTGGCCCGCCTGCTCAATGTTCCCTTCGTCATGGCCGATGCGACGACACTTACCGAAGCCGGCTATGTTGGCGAGGACGTCGAAAACATCATCCAGAAATTGCTGCAAAAGTGTGACTACGACGTCGAGAAGGCGCAGCAGGGTATTGTCTACATCGACGAAATCGACAAGATTTCCCGCAAGTCGGACAATCCTTCTATTACCCGCGACGTTTCCGGTGAAGGCGTTCAGCAGGCGCTGCTCAAGCTCATCGAAGGCACGACAGCTTCGATCCCGCCGCAAGGTGGCCGCAAACATCCAAATCAGGACTTCGTCCAGGTTGATACCACCAACATTCTCTTTATCTGTGGCGGCGCCTTTGCCGGCCTGGAAAAAGTCATCCAGAAACGCTCGGAAAAAGGCGGCATCGGCTTTGGCGCCGAGGTCAAGAGCAAGGATGACGGCAAGGCTGTCGGCAAAATCCTTCTCGAAACTGAACCCGAAGATCTCATCAAGTTCGGCCTCATCCCCGAACTGATCGGTCGCCTGCCGGTGGTCGCCACGCTGCAGGAACTGGAAGAAGACGCCCTGGTCCAGATTCTGACCGAACCGAAGAACGCACTGGTCAAGCAGTATCAGAAGCTGTTCAACATGGAAGACGTCGAACTGGAAATTCGTCCGGGCGCCCTTTCCGCCATCGCCAAAAAGGCACTGGAACGTAAAACAGGAGCACGTGGCCTTCGTTCGATCATGGAGCATGCGCTCCTCGATACAATGTACGAACTCCCGGGCATGGAAAATGTCGAAAAGGTGGTGATCGATGAAAACATGATCACTGGCGACACCCCGCCACTGCTCATTTACGCCGATCAGCCAAAGGTTTCCGGCTCCAACTGAGCCGGGACTTGAATTGCGGTTCCCCGCCCCCACGTAGGGGGCACATACCTATTTCAAAGGCATCGTAATGTCGAACCCCAACACGCTCCCGGAAACCGTCGAACTGCCGCTGCTGCCGCTGCGCGACGTCGTCGTCTTCCCGCACATGGTCATCCCGCTCTTCGTTGGCCGCCCGAAATCCATCAAGGCGCTCGAAATGGCCATGGAAGCCGGCAAGAACATCCTGCTGGTCGCCCAGAAGTCGGCAGCCAAGGACGAACCTGAACCGGAAGATCTCTATCGCATTGGCTGCATGGCCAACATCCTGCAGATGCTCAAGCTGCCCGACGGCACCGTCAAGGTGTTGGTCGAAGGCACTCAGCGCGCCCGCGTCGAAGCCATCGAGGTGCAGTCCTCGGTCTTCATGGCCACCGCTGTGCCGCTGGCGCAACCGGGCGTTGAAGACCACGAAATCGAGGCCATGCGCCGCGCCGTGGTTGCCCAGTTCGACCAGTTCGTCAAACTGAACAAAAAGATCCCGCCAGAGGTGCTTTCTTCCATCGCCGGCATAGAGGATGCCGGTCGTCTGGCCGACACCATTGCTGCCCACCTGCCGCTCAAGCTTGAGCAAAAGCAGGAGGTACTGGAAATGGAAAGCATCCGCGACCGTATCGACCGCCTGCTTTCCCAACTCGAAGCCGAAATCGACATCCTCCAGGTCGAAAAGCGCATCCGTGGCCGTGTCAAACGCCAGATGGAAAAGAGTCAGCGCGAGTACTACCTGAACGAACAGGTCAAAGCCATTCAGAAGGAACTCGGCGAAGGCGAAGAAGGTGCCGACCTCGAGGAACTTGACAAGAAAATCAAGGCAGCCGGCATGAGCAAGGAAGGACTGGCCAAGGCCGAGGGCGAGCTCAAAAAGCTGCGCCTGATGTCGCCCATGTCAGCAGAAGCTACCGTTGTCCGCAATTTCATCGAAACGCTGATCGGCCTGCCTTGGCGCAAGAAAACGCGGATCAGCAAGGATCTGCGCGAAGCCGAGAAAATTCTCGATGGCGATCATTACGGACTGGAGAAGGTCAAGGAACGTATCGTCGAGTATCTCGCCGTGCAACAACGCGTAGACAAGGTCAAGGCGCCGATTCTTTGTCTGGTTGGCCCTCCCGGTGTCGGCAAGACTTCACTGGGCCAGTCGATTGCCAAGGCGACGAACCGCAAGTTCGTGCGGATGGCGCTGGGTGGCGTCCGTGATGAGGCCGAAATTCGTGGCCATCGCCGCACCTACATCGGTTCGATGCCGGGCAAGATCCTGAGCAGCCTGACCAAGGTCGGCGTGCGCAATCCGCTGTTCCTGCTCGACGAAGTGGACAAGCTTGGCCAGGATTTCCGTGGCGATCCTTCGTCAGCCCTGCTCGAAGTGCTCGACCCGGAACAGAATTACACTTTCCAGGATCACTACGTCGAAGTTGACTTTGACCTTTCCGACGTCATGTTCGTGGCGACGGCCAACACGCTGAACATCCCGGCTGCGCTACTCGACCGGATGGAAGTCATTCGCCTCGCCGGTTACACCGAGGATGAAAAGGTCAACATTGCCATGCGCTATCTGCTGCCCAAACAGATCAAGAACAATGGCCTGAAGAAGACAGAAATCGCCGTCGCCGACAGCGCCATACGCGACATCGTCCGCTATTACACCCGCGAAGCCGGCGTCCGTGCCCTCGAACGTGAAATCTCGAAGATCTGCCGCAAGGTTGTCAAGACACTTGTTCTTAAGAAACGCGATACAAAGATTGCGGTCAACGCCAGAAACCTCGATAAATTCCTGGGCGTCCGTCGCTACAGTTTTGGTATGGCCGAAAAGGAAAATCAGGTTGGTCAGGTAACAGGTCTGGCCTGGACGGAAGTCGGTGGCGAGTTGCTGACCATCGAATGCGCCAACATGCCGGGCAAGGGCAACATCCTGCGCACAGGCTCGCTGGGCGACGTCATGAAGGAATCTGTCGAAGCTGCCCGCTCGGTGGTGCGCGCCCGGGCTCGTCGCCTGGGAATCAAGGACGAGGCCTTCGAGAAGACCGACATCCACATCCACGTTCCGGAAGGAGCCACCCCCAAGGATGGTCCGTCAGCGGGCAGTGCAATGACAACAGCGCTGGTCTCGTCCTACACCGGCATTCCGGTTCGTTGCGACGTTTGCATGACCGGCGAAATCACTTTGCGTGGTGAAGTACTGGCCATCGGCGGTCTCAAGGAAAAACTTTTGGCCGCTGTGCGTGGCGGTTTGAAGACGGCCCTGATCCCGGAAGAAAACGTCAAGGACCTCACCGAGATCCCTGACAACATCAAGAACAAGATCGAAATTGTCCCGGTCAAGTGGATTGATCAGGTCCTTGAACGAGCTCTTGAGCGTATGCCGGAAGCCCTTCCCGAACCTGCGGTGGCAGATTCTGCGGTTCAGGCATCGGCCGAGGCAGCAGCCGCGGCAACAGTCCTTACTCATTGATTTGCAAGGAAAGGATGCCAGCGTCTTATTGCTAGCCTCCTTTCCTTTGCCAAGCCATCGGGAAAGCCCCCGAAAATCCGCTTGACACAAGGATTTCGCCAGATATATAAATCCGTCCTCACAAAGTTTTCACCACTCCAAATCCATCCATTAGGGGACGTAAATGAACAAGACTGAACTGATCGACGCCATCGCTACCCAAGCCGATATTTCCAAGGCTGCCGCCGGCCGTGCACTGGATGCCGCCGTTGAAACCATCAAGGGAGCCCTCAAGGCCGGCGATACCGTTAACCTGATCGGTTTCGGCACTTTCTACGTCGGCGAGCGCGCCGCCCGTACCGGCCGCAACCCGCGCACCGGCAAGACACTGGAAATCAAGGCTGCCAAGTCGCCGAAATTCCGCGCTGGCAAGGGTCTGAAAGACGCCTGCAACTAATTTGCTTTATCGGCGCGAAACCCCGAAGACAAGCTGCAGGCAGTGCTGATGCACAGCCAAGTGAAGTCGGTAAATTTTCGCGCTGATAGATAGGGGGCTTGGCTCAGTTGGTAGAGCGCAGCCCTTACAGGGCGAATGTCATGGGGTCGAGCCCCTCAGCACCCACCAGAAGCCAGAAAACGAAACCAGAACCCCGCCCACAAGGTGGGGTTTTTGTTGAATAATAGGGCCATGATGATTGCAGGTTCAGAAAACGATCAGGACAAAAAAGGCGATGCGCTCAAGTCGCAACGCTTCCAGATGCTCGCCGACATAGCCCAGGAGCTTTCCGGCGAAGTTGTTTTCCCCACCTATTTCGACGCTGTCCTCCGTCTGCGCAAAGTACTGCACGATCCAGAGCAAAGCATTGCCAATATTGCCCGCGCCGTAGCAGTGGAGCCACTGATTTCTGCGAAACTCCTCCATCTGGCGAACTCCGTTGCCTTCAACCCGGATGGGCGCATACTTGTAGATCTGAAATCTGCCATCGCCCGACTTGGGCTCAATGCGGTGCGAACTGCATCAATGTCGATTGTCATGACCCAGCTAATGCGCGCCAAGGGAATGGCCGAATTTTCCGAGATTACGCATTCTCTGTGGGAGCATTCGATCAATAGCGCTGCCGCGGCGAATATTCTTGCTCGCCGGATGACCCGACAAAATCCTGACGAAGCGATGCTGGCCGGACTGATTCACGATCTAGGCGCTTTCTACATGCTCTATCGTGCAACCCAGTACGAAGAACTTCGCCATCGCCCGGACAGCGTCAAGTACTTGATCATCCAGTGGCACGAAAGTATTGGTGTATCGCTGCTCAATGCCTTGGGATTACCAGAGGAAATTGTCGAGGCAACGATCGACCATGATCACATGCGACCAACGCCGACAACCATTCGCAATCTGTCGGACATCATTTACGTCGCCAATATGCTCAGTGGCGGACACTTCGAATGGTTGATGCAGGACCAGCCGGAGATGCCTTCAGAAATGTCACTGCTGGAAGAAAAATACGGCCACCTGCGCCCTGAAATCGATGCGCTGGCTACGGAGATGCGCAGTTCTTTTGCCTGAGTCCGTCTAGCTCTTGCGGCCGTGCCCGGTTTTAACCTGGGTGGAAGCCAGAACACCGCGGAGTATATTGATCTCGTCCTTTTCCAGGCGAACCCGTCCGAACAAGCGGCGCAACTTTGGCAACAAACGCCCTGGCTGCTCCGGATTGAAAAAGCCCGTCTCTGTCATCACCGTTTCCAAATGCGAATACAAGCCCTCGACCTCATCATGGGTTGCCACTGGAGACGTAAAAGGAGTGACGCCCTGTTCCAGCACTGGCGGCTGCTCGGCATAGGCTGCCATCCGACATTCATAGCTAAGAACCTGAACGGCTGACCCCAGGTTGAGCGAACTGAACTCAGGGTTGGTTGGTATCGTCACCGCGGCATGGCAATGCAGGATTTCCTCGTTGCTCAGGCCAACCGTTTCATTGCCGAAGACCAGTGCCACTTCGCCCTGCCCGGCTTCGGCAATCAGACGCGCCACCGTTTCACGCGGCGCCCCGATCACCGGCCCGATGTCGCGCTGACGCGCCGACAGCGCCACGACAAACGATGCCCCGACCAGCGCCTCTTTGAGCGACGATGTAACTTTTGCCTTTTGCAGCACGTCGACCGCAGAAGTCGCCCGCGCGTCGGCTTCCGGATCCGGAAACTGTTTCGGCTCAACCAGATAGAGATTCGACAAGCCCATCGTTTTCATCGCGCGTGCCGCCGCGCCAATATTGCCAGGATGACTTGTTCGGCACAGCACCACTCTGATACGTGAAAGCAGGACTTCAGGGTTCATGGTGTAAAATTCGATCTTTCCAATATAAATCGGGCGGCCTCGGCCACCCGTCAGCTCTTTAAGCTCATGCATCCAACTCTGAATATCGCCATCAAGGCAGCGCGCCGTGCTGGCCAGATCATCAATCGCGCCTCCAACGACCTGGACCTGCTCAAAGTCACTACCAAGCAGCCCAACGACTTTGTCACCGAAGTCGACAAGGCCGCCGAAGCCGCAATCATCGAAGTCCTGATGGAAGCCTATCCGAGCTACGGCATTCTAGCAGAGGAGTCCGGCGAGACCGCCGGCAAGGGGAGCAACGAGGCAGAGTACCAGTGGATCATTGACCCGCTTGATGGCACCACCAACTTCATCCATGGCATGCCGCAATATGCAGTGTCGATCGCCTTGGCAAAAGGTGGCCTGATTGAGCAAGCTGTCGTTTTTGACCCCAATCGCAACGAACTGTTTACCGCCAGCAAAGGCGCCGGGGCCTTCCTCAACGAACGACGCATCCGTGTCTCGAAGCGTAACAAGCTGCAGGACTCACTGATTGGCACGGGTTTCCCTTACCGGATGTTTGATCATATTGACACCTACATCGCGATTTTCAAGGAACTGGCCCAGAAAACGGCCGGTCAGCGCCGCCCCGGCGCTGCCTCGCTTGATCTCGCCTATGTAGCCTGCGGCCGGTACGACGGTTTCTGGGAATTCGGTCTTTCGCCGTGGGATATGGCAGCAGGTGCGCTGCTGATTTCGGAGGCAGGCGGCCTCGTCAGCGACTTGCGCGGCGATGCAACCTATCTGGAAAGTGGCAATCTGGTAGCCGGCACCCCCAAGGTGTTCGCCCCCTTGTTGAAGCTGATCGAGGACAAACTGCCGGACTCCATCCGCGGCTGAGCTTGCCAACTTACTCGAAGCCATCCATTTGATCCATCTGATCCTTTTGGCTTCGAGCAGCGAGTTGCCACACTAGAATGAAAGGGACTTCCCAGTCCCGAACGGTCAACAGATCCCGCCCCGCCATCACACAGGATGAGGCACAAAGGCATTTGCGGCCTTCCTCGCAGACATACCGAACAGGTATTGACCCACTCGTGCATCCGTATTGGACAGCATGCGCCACTGCCTACATAGTGTTCGATTTTGACTGACTGCCGTTCGGCAAGGCCAAGCCACTAACTGAAAGACGAGGGGCAGATTGGCGACCGGACGTCAATCAACACCGGAACGCTATCCTGTCATGGACATACCTCGCAACAGCTTCAAAACCGATCTGCGCAAGGGTGAAACCTTGCTTGGCCTGTGGCTCGGCCTGAGCGAAACCTTCAGCGCGGAAATCTGTGCCGGTGCCGGGTTCGACTGGCTGCTCATCGACGGCGAGCACGGCCCCAACGATCTGCGCAGCATTTTGGCCCAACTCCAGGCCGTCGAGCCCTACCCTTCGCACGCCATCGTTCGCCCGCCGCAGGGCGACCATGTGCTGATCAAGCAATTGCTCGAAACGGGCGTCCAGACCCTGCTCATTCCGATGGTTGAAACAGCCGAGCAAGCGGCCGGTCTGGTCCGCGCCATGCGCTACCCGCCGGAAGGCATCCGCGGAGTAGGCGCGGCGCTGGCCCGCGCCTCGCGTTGGGGTCGAATTCAGGATTACAGCGCCCAGGCCAACGATCAGATGTGTCTGTTGCTGCAGGTCGAGACCAAGCTGGGTTACGACAACCTTGACGAGATTCTTGCGGTCGACGGCGTCGACGGCATCTTTTTCGGCGCCGCCGACCTCGCTGCGTCGTATGGCCTGCTCGGCCAATCCAACCATCCGAGCATCGTCCAGGCCATTGAAACCGGCCTGCAAAAAGCCTGCGCTGCCGGCAAAAGCGGCGGCGTCCTGTGTGGCGACAAGGCGATCGTTCAACGCTACTTCGAGGCTGGCGCCCGTTTCATTGCCGTCGGCGTCGACGCCCTGCTGCTGGCCGCTGCCACCTCCAATCTCCGCCAGGAATACCGACCAGAACCTGGCGCTAAATGTGCCGCTAATTATTGATCCACGCGCGATAATCGGCGTTTTGAATCCTGTCACTTAGCGTTGGCAGACGACGAGCGCAGCGAAGGAACCCGCATGGACAACGGCCATAAATCGATGCAGGAATCAGTGCAGCACAAGGGCATTCGCCTGCAGCGCCCGAGCGCCCACGACCAGCATCGCCTGCCCGACATCGACGACCTCGCCGCACGCCTGCGTTTCGTCCCGGGCAAGGGCGAAGTCTGGTTCGACGACCGGCGCATGGTGCTGCTCCACAACTCATCGCTGGGCGCCATCCGGCGCGAGCTGATCGAAACTGTCGGCATCGAGAAAGCACGGGGACTGATTACCCGCATGGGCTACCAGTCGGGCGCGCGCGATGCCGAAATGGTCCGCCGCATTCGCCCGGACAGCAACGACTTCGATTCCTTTGCCGTGGGCCCGCAAATGCACGCGCTGGAGGGCTTTGTCTCGGTGGAAACCCTTGCCCTCGACGTTGACGTCGAAACCGGGCATTTCTATGGCGAATTCATCTGGCGCAATTCGGCCGAAGCCGAACAGCACCTGGCCACCTTTGGCGACAGCAACACGCCAGTCTGCTGGCTGCAACAAGGCTACGCCAACGGCTACCTGAGCAGTTTCCTCGGCCGCCAGATGCTGGTCCGTGAAGTCGAATGCAAGGCCATGGGGGCCCCGGCCTGCAAGATCGTCGGCAAAGCGCTCGACCAATGGGACGACCCGGATGCCGATTTTCGCTATCTGCAGGCGCAGGATTTCGTGCAGAGTCCGAGTAACAAGAAATTCGCCTTCCCGCGCAGCGATGCCAGCGCCGGCGAGGTCAGCGACAAGATCGATCTGGTCGGCGTCTCCTCTGGCTTCAATACCGTCTGCCACATGATCCAGCGTGTCGCGCCGACGCGGGCCACAGTGCTCTTTCTCGGTGAAAGCGGTGTCGGCAAGGAACAGTTCGCGCGCACCCTGCACAACATCAGCGACCGCGCTGAACAGCCCTTCATCGCCATCAACTGCGCCGCCATTCCCGAACAACTGATCGAATCAGAGCTTTTCGGTGTTGAAAAAGGCGGCTTCAGCGGCGCCAGCCAGTCACGCCCCGGCCGCTTCGAGCGAGCCGACGGCGGCACCCTCTTCCTCGACGAAATCGGCACACTGAGCCTGGTTGCCCAGGGCAAGCTGCTACGGGCGCTGCAGGAAGGCGAAATCGAGCGCATTGGTGACACGCGGGTACGCAAGGTCGACGTCCGCGTGGTGGCTGCGACCAACGAAAACCTGCGTGATCTCGTTGAAGCCGACAAATTCCGCGACGATCTGTTTTATCGGCTCAATGTCTTCCCGGTCAATATCCCGCCGCTGCGCGAGCGCAAGGAAGACATCCTGCTGCTCGTCGAACACTTCCTCAACCGCTATTGCGCCCTGCACAAGCGCAAAGTAACGGGCTTCACCGAGGCGGCGCTCGAAGCGCTGCTGTTCTACTCGTGGCCGGGCAATATCCGCGAGCTGGAAAACCTCATTGAGCGCGGCGTTATTCTGGCCCCGGAGGATGGGGGCATCGACATCTCGCACCTGTTTACCAGCGGCGAGAATATCCGGCGTGATCCGGCCCGGACGGCAGCTGCTGTCAGCCGACCGGAACCGCCGGCCGACGCCCCGAATCTGTCTGCTCTGCTCCGGGATGCGCTCGCCTCGGGGAAGCTTTCACTGGATAGCCTGGAGGAAGATGCCATCGGGCAGGCTCTGCATCTGGCACAGGGCAATGTTTCCGGCGCAGCCAAGATACTTGGCACGACGCGGGCGCGGGTGGCTTATCGGCTGTCCGGGAAGAAGGTGGCGCATCCGGCGGGGGAAAAAGGGTAACGGCAGCAATCTTGCTGATTGCTAGGCAGTTGTCGGTTTAATGGGCTTCGGGTTCCGCCTTGCTGGGGGGCGTATTTTCTTTTGCTTCGCCAAGAAGAAAGTTAGCCAAAGAAGACGGCGACCCTGGGTCGATACCGGCTGAGCCGATTCCCTGCGTTGCTCGGCACCTCTCAAGGGGCCCGATAAAACACCCCGGACTGAATCTGGGCGCCGTCATTCCCGCGCAAGCGGGAATCCAGCACCCTCAACTCCCGCTTCGCCAGCCGCGAAGCGGAGTCCCGGGCCGTGTCGAGGCCGCGGGAGTGACGGGAACGAGGCCGGTGGGAACAATCGGCAGATTTCATTTTTAGCCGTTTTTTCCGGTTGACCGTGGGAATCCGGTTTTCCAGCAAAACGGTCAAGCCCGGGCGCCTATGGGGTCGCCGTGGAAGGCGCTGGTAGCGCAGGCTGGCCAGCGTACAGGGGCAGATCGTCAGGATGGCGCAGCTGTCCCCGCCAGCCGCCGCGCTTCGATTTCGGCCTGCCGCAACTCGCTGGCCAGTACACCGCCAATGCTCCAGTCAGACGGCGCCACCGGAACGATACCGCCCCGAACATTGGCGCGCGGGGCGCCGAGAATGTCGACGACGAGATCGGTGAAACCGCTGAGCAGGCGCTGGCGATCGGCCTGGGAACGGCCCTCGAGGACGATGAAGGAAAAATACGGCGCGACCTGCGCCTGCCGGTTAACCAGTTGGCCACCGATGCAGACGTGCTGCGGCGGATGTTCTGTAGCGAACACGCGGATGCGCTCGATCGGGCAAGCCAGCACTTCGGCAAACAAGGCGCTGGCTTTGAGCAGCAGGGTTTCAACTTGAGCCGGCGCATGCTGCCCCTGGACGAGATGGAAGTTGAGAATCGGCATTTCGATTTTGGCCCTTTTTTACGGTAGACCGTGGCGACGGCCTGAATCGAGCATCAACGACGAACCAGTCATCGCCGAAGCCTCCGGCGCCAGCAACATTTCGAGCGCCCAGGCTATCTGGCCCGGTTCGGTAAAGGCACCAATCGACGACTCTCCCCGCATGCTGTCCATGACCGCTTCAACCGTCGTGCCTAGCATCCTGGCGCGATCGGCCGCTACCCGGCGCAGGCGTTCGGTATCGGCCGGGCCGGGTGCGACGAGGTGCGCCGTGATGCCGCGCGCCCCGTAGGCCAGGCTCATCTGGCGCACGACATTGACCAGTGCGGCATTGCCGACCCCGGCCGCGGCGGCGTAGGCCGTCGGCTCAAAACCGTAGTGGCCGCCGATGGCGACCAATCGCGAATTGGGCAACAGGTGCCCGTCGACTGCACGCACCAGCCGCAGGAAGCCACCGACCTTGATGTTGACCGCATCGACCATCGCCTGGGTGGCGATGGTCAGTACGCCACCGCCCACCGCCACGCCGGGGCCATGGACGACCATGCGTACCGGGCCGGACAACGCTGCCTTGATGATTTCGATGGAGGCGTCATCGGAAATATCCGCCGCGCAGGGCACCAGCCCCGGATTTTTCGCGGCCAGTTCGGCCAGCGACGACGCACTGCGCGCCACGGCGAGCACGCCCAGCCCGCGGGCAAGAAAGCGTTCGACCATGACCGAGCCGAAAGCACCGGTGGCACCAACGACGACGACCCATTCCCTGACTTCTGCCATTATTTCTTCTCCTGTTACCGGCGCCAATCAGGCGGCCGCGTCCTTGAGCAATCCGCGTTCCTTGGCCATGGTCATCGCCGTATCGACGATCATGTCTTCCTGACCGCCGATCATTTTCTTGCGCCCCAGCTCGACCAGAATGTCACGCGACGGGACGCCGAAACGCTCGGCAGCCCGCTTGGCGTGGAGCAGGAAAGTCGAATAGACGCCGGCAAAGCCCAGCGTCAGCGACGAACGATCGACGCGAACCATGTGATCCATCATCGGCACGATGATGTCTTCGGCCATGTCCATGAGCTTGAACAGGTCGCAACCGGTTTCGATGCCCATCCGCTCGCAAACAGCGGCAAACACTTCGAGCGGTGTATTGCCGGCCCCGGCGCCGAGTCCGGCGACAGAAGCGTCGATGCGACTGGCGCCCTCCTCGATAGCGGCGATGGAATTGGCGATGCCCATGCCCATGTTGTGATGGCCATGGAAGCCGATTTCCGTTTCCGGCTTGAGCACGGCACGCAAGGCCGCAACCCGCGCCTTGACGTCGGCCGGCAGCATGTAGCCGGCCGAGTCGGTGATGTACACCGTCTGCGCGCCGTAGGATTCCATGAGCTTGCCCTGCTGTGCCAACCCTTCCGGCGTATTGAGGTGGGCCATCATGAGGAAACCGGTGGTATCCATGCCGAGCTTGCGGGCGAAGGCAATGTGCTGCGGAGAAGTGTCGGCTTCGGTGCAGTGGGTGGCGACGTGCACGCTGCGCGCGCCACAGTCGTAGGCCGACTTGAGTTCCTTCATCGTGCCCAGGCCAGGAATGAGGAGGACCGACACCACGGCCTGCTTCATCCGCGACGCCACGGCCGTGATGTACTCCTCGTTGCTGTGCGGCGCAAAGCCGTGCTGCAGCGAGTTGCCGCCCATGCCGGCGCCGTGCGTGACCTGGATCATCGGCACGCCGGCCTCGTCGAGCACCGTGGCGATGGTCACCATCTGCTCGATGCTCATCTGCTCGCGCTTGGCGTGCATGCCGTCGCGCAGGGACATGTCGTGGATGATGATCTTGCGACCCTTGAGACTTTGCTCGGCGCTCATTACGCGACCTCCGGTGACTTGAGCTGGATCGCGCCAGCGATGATTTCCTGGGCGAACATTTCGGCCGTTCGCGTCGCGGCGGCGGTCATGATGTCGAGATTGCCGGCGTACTTGGGCAGGTAATCGCCGAGGCCGGCGACTTCCATGAAGACCGTGACACGCTTGCCATCGAACAGCGGGCCATTGACCAACCGGTAACCCGGCACGTACTTCTGCACTTCCTTGATCATTTCGAGCACGGATTCGGTGATCTTTGCCTGATCCGGCTCGTCGTCGGTCAGGCAGGAAATGGTGTTGCGCATCATCATCGGCGGCTCGGCCGGGTTGATGATGGCCAGCGCCTTGCCCTTGCGCGCCCCACCAACGACTTCGATGGCGTTCGAGGTGGTGTAGGTGAATTCATCGAGATTGGCGCGGGTGCCCGGGCCAATCGACTTCGAGGCGAGGCTGGCGACGATTTCGCCATAGCCGACGGCCTGAATGCGCGACACGGCGAAGACGATGGGAATCGTCGCCTGCCCGGCGCACGAAATCATGTTCACATTCATCTCGACCTTTTCGGCATGCGATTTCAAGTTGACCGGCGGCACGCACAGGGGGCCGATGGCGGCCGGCGTCAGATCGATCATCATGACGCCCAGCTCATTGAGCTTGCGCGAGTTCTCGGCATGCACGTAGGCGCTGGTCGCATCGAAGGCGATCTGGATATTGTCTTCCAGCACGTGCGGCAACAGGCCGTCGACGCCGGCCGCCGTGGTTTTCAGGCCCATGTCGCGGGCGCGGGCCAGGCCTTCCGATTCCGGGTCGATACCGACCATCCACACCGGCTCAAGGAAGGGGCTGCGCTGAATCTTGTAGATCAGGTCGGTGCCAATGTTGCCGGAACCGATCAGGGCGCATCTGATTTTTTTCATCTTGTTGCTCTCCAAAAACTACGATTTTTTGGCCGATGTTGCGGCCGGCATTGCGGCCTGCATTACAGCCAGTTCCTGCTTGCGCCCGGCCGTCACCCCACCAACCGAGAATTCCTCGCTGCTGTGCTCGGTGATGAGCAGGCGAACCTGCTCCGGCCCCACCCCCAGCGTGCGCGTCACGGCCTCTGCCACAGCTTCGGCCACGGCGCGTTTTTGCTCATTGGTGCGCCCCTGCATGAGATGCATTTCTATGATTGGCATCCGTGTCTCCTCCTGTTTTTATTTATTCAATGAACCGCATCGATACGCTGCCCAGTTCCTGGAAGCGCGCCACAATGCTGTCGCCCGGCTTTACCGGAATGGCTTCGGTTATGCCGCCGCTCATCACGAAGCTGCCGGCCGGCAATTCCTCGCCCAATTCGGCGAGGATATTGACCAGCATGGCGATGGCTTCGGCCGGATGGCCGAGCACGGCCGCCGAAGCGCCGAGCGTGACGATCTCGCCGTTTTTCTCCATGACGACGCCGAGCGTGCGCAGGTCGATATCAGCCGGATAACGGGCGCGGCCGCCGCCAACGAAGCGGGCCGATGAACCGTTGTCGGCGACGACACTGGGAAGGTCGAACTTGAAACCGGAGAAACGCGAGTCGATGATCTCGACGGCCGGCAGCACGTAGTCGGTCGCATCCAAGACATCCTGCCGCGTGCAGTTCGGGCCTTTCAGCGTCTTCTTGGTGACGAAGGCCACCTCGCACTCGACGCGCGGATGGACCATGTCGGAGGTCTTGATCGCAGAGCTTTCGGGACGCGCCATGCGGTCAGTCAAAAAGCCGATGGATGGCACATTGACGCCCATCTGGATCATCTTGGCCTTGGAGGTCAGGCCGGCTTTCCAGCCGACCTGCCGGTGCCCCTGGGCGAGAAAGCGACGGCGCAGTTCAAGCTGCACGGCGTAACCGTCGCCGATGGTCATGCCGGGATAATCGTCGGTCAGCTTGGGGATGGCGTAGGCGCCCTTCTGCGCAGCCTCGACGCGGTCGCACAGGCGGGCGATGGCGTCGCGGCCGAGGGTGATGTCCATACTCATGCTTTGCTCCTTCCGGCGAATTTGACCGAGCAGGAGCCGAGGCCGCCCACCGTGCACACCAGTTCGTCGCCATCGACCACCGGCACGAGGGCCGATTGCGAACCGGAGAGGATGACTTCGCCGGCCTTGAAGGGAATGCCCAGTTCGCCCAGCGTGTTGGCCAGCCAGGCCACGGCATTGGCTGGCGAGCCCTGCACGGCGGCGCCGACGCCGGTCGAGAACAGTTCGCCGTTTTTCTCCAGAACCATGCCGGCCAGCGTGATGTCCAGCTTGCGCGGGTCGCCCTTGGTCTTGCCGAGCACATAGACGCCGCAGGAGGCATTGTCGGCGACGGTGTCCTGAATCTTGATCTTCCAGTCGGTGATGCGCGAATCGACGATCTCGAAGCACGGCAACACGTAATCGGTGGCGCGGATGACGTCCATCGCCGTGATGCCCGGGCCTTTCAGGTCTTCCTTGAGCACGAAAGCCAGCTCGGCCTCAGCCTTGGGCTGAATCAGCGTGGCGAGGTCGATGGTGTCGCCTTCCTGATAGACCATGCCGGACAGCAGCATGCCGAAATCAGGCTGATAGACGCCGAGGAAATCCTGCACCGGCTTGCTGGTCGCGCCGATCTTCTTGCCGATGATCGTTTCGCCAGCCTGCACGCGGCGAGCGACGAAGCGTTCCTGAATCCGGTAGGCGTCCTCGATGGTGATGTCCGGCTCGCGTTCGAGTAGCGGGCGCACCGGGCGGCAGGCGAGCCAGGCTTCGTAAAGCTCGTCGCCGTAGGCGGTGATTTTTTGTTGGTCCATGGTTGGCCTCAGAGCTTCACGCAGATGTTGCGGGTTTCTGTATAGAACTCGAGCGAATGGACGCCGCCTTCGCGCCCGATGCCGGATTGCTTGGAGCCGCCGAAGGCCGTGCGCAGGTCGCGCAGGAACCAGCTATTGATCCAGGTGATGCCAACCTCAATACGCGCCGCAACGCGGTGGGCACGGGCCAGGTTGGTCGTCCAGATCGTCGTCGACAGACCGTAGTCGTTGTCGTTGGCTTTGTTGATCACTTCGTCTTCGCTGTCGAAGGGGCTGATGTGGCAGCACGGCCCGAAAACTTCTTCGCGGACGACCGATGCCGTTTCAGGCAGGCCGGTCCAGATGGTCGGCTGCACCCAGTGACCGTCGGCCAGATCGGCCGGCATGTTGGGAACGCCGCCACCGGTCACCACCGTGGCGCCTTCAGCCGCAGCCTTGGCGTAATAGGACATGACCTTCTGCTTGTGCTCGGCGCTGATCAGCGGGCCGTAGTTGGCATTCTTGTCGTCCGGACGGCCGAACTTGACGGCTTCGGCCTTGGCTTTGAGCGCCTGAACGAACTTGTCGAAGATCGGCCGCTCGACATAGACGCGCTCGGTACCGAGGCAAACCTGCCCGGAATTGAGGAAAGCCGAGCGGAAAATGCCGTCGACCGCCGCATCGAAGTCGGCATCGGCGAAAACGATGCCGGCATTCTTGCCGCCCAGTTCAAACGACACATCGCGCATCCCTTCAGCGGCGGCCTTCATAATGGCCGTGCCGGTACGCGTTTCGCCGGTAAAGGTGATGGCATCGACGAGCGGATGCTGAGTCAGGAATTCGCCAGCCGAGTTCGGGCCGAAGCCCTGGATAACGTTGAAAACGCCCTTCGGAATGCCCACGGTGTTCATCACTTCGCCGAGCAGCGTGGTGGTCAGCGGCGTTTCTTCGGAGGGCTTGACGACGACGGTGTTGCCACAGGCCAGCGCCGGGCCGACCTTCCAGGTCATGAGAAGGAAAGGCGCATTCCACGGGGAGATGACGCCGACCACGCCTTTCGGGACGCGGATGGCGTAATTCAACGCGCCAGCGCCATCCGGCGTGGCCATCTGGAATGACTCGCTCGGGACGTTCTTGACGACGTCGGCGAAGACCTTGAAATTGGCTGCGCCACGCGGGATGAAAACATGGCGCATGACATGGTTCGGCTGGCCGGTATCAGCCATTTCGGCGGCAACAAAGTCTTCGAAACGGCGGGTGATTTCATCGGCCACGCCGTAAAGCAGATCGACGCGCTGGTCGGTCGTCAGGCCGCCCCAGACGCCGTGACGGGCGGCGTGAGCTGCGCGCACGGCGGCGTCGACGTCGGCCTTGCCGGCTTCGGAAACCTGCGCAATGACTTTGTTGTCGAGCGGCGAACGCTTCTCGAAGGTCTTGCCTTCCGTCCCCTCGACGAACTCACCGTTGATGAAATTCTTGATCAGCTGCACGGCATCTCCTTGCTTGGCTGCCCGTCTTCAAGGCGAGCAGGAAAATTGTTTGGTCATCGGGCATGGCCGAATGGAAATCAGTCTAGGGGTGGGTTGCCGATACCGTCCAATACCTTGTTTCTGGTTAATTGATACCCGTTAGGTATCTTTTGAAATTGGGCAAAATTTCTGGTTGACCGTGGGATCGGGTTGGTTTTGCCTTGCTGGCGGCTGTCCGGTTAATTGGCTTGGGTTTCCGCCTTATTGGCGGGCGTACTTTCTTCTTGCTTCGCCAAGAAGAAAGTAGCCAAAGAAGAAGGCGACCCTGGGTCGATGCCGGCTGCGCCGGTTCCCTGCGCTACTCGGTGCTGGCGGGGGCTGCGGAACTCGGGCTTCGCCCTCAGACAGTCC
>NZ_JBWKSX010000020.1:0-36937 GCF_059420025.1 Azonexus sp. GW821-FHT04F04
AGTTCGGCAATGGCATACAAGGCCATGACCATCGCCGCCTCGGGCCACTGTCCAATGAGGAAGGCACCGGTCACCGCTACGCCCATCAGCGCGTTCATGTTCAACTGCCCGCGCCGCAATGCCGCCACGCCTTTGCTATAGGTGGAAATGCCGGACAGCCAGATGGCGGCGATGGCCAATGCCATACCGAAGCCCTTGAAAGGCAACGTGTCGGGCGCGAAGAAATCCAGCGCTTCCGCACCGACGGCCAGGCCCAGCGCCAGAATGCTTCGCCATAGCTCACTGACGCCGACGTTTTCATTCGCTGCCTGATCTGACGACACCGCCTTGGGGCTGAACCCCGCCTGGCGGATAGCGGCCAAGGCTGCATTAAGGGCATCCGTCGAGGCATCTATCGAAACGGTGCGTGCCGACAGTTGAAAACGCAGGGAGCGGATGCCCTCGATACCGGCCACCGCTCGACGGATGTCATTCTCCTCGTTCGGGCAGTCCATGCTTGGAATCAAGAAAACGGGCACGCCATCGCTTTGAGCGATATCGGATGCTGCCGGTCTTTCAGCGACTGCGGGCGCTGCTGCCGAACAACCGCCGGCACATCCGCAATGGGCGGTTTCCTGATGGGGCTTGGGGTTGGGATCAAGACTCATGGCGTTCTCCTTGTTTCCCACATTAGAAACCCTTGAGTGACTACTTCTACTTTGTCAGATTCCATTTCAATCCGATGCTTAGAGGATAGCGGCTTGTTTTTTGTAGGCAAAATCCTTGGCAAGCTGTCGTCGTCGATGGCGATCCTCGATGGACGCGGCGAGGTCGGCATCGGTTTCGATCTTGGTCGGCAGCTTGTGGCGCATGATCTCGACCAAATCGTTGCAGGACAGCAGATCGGCCGTCTCGCGATGGGCCAGACGCTCCTTGGCGAGGAACATCAGCGCGACCATGACCAGCGCCATGTGATGGTGCCATGCCTGCCAGCCCCTGACCTGGTAGTCCGCCATACCGCAGGCGCCCTTGGCGTCCTCGAACGCGCGCTCGACGAAATGCCGGGCCACCTGCATGTCCGCCAGCCGGCGCAGGCTGGCCTCGGGCTTGGCATTGGAGAGGCAGAACTTCAGCTTCGTGCCACCGATCTCGCGACGCACCAGCAAATGCCAGCAGCGTGCCCGTTGTTCGGTACCATCCCACAGCCACACCCGCTGCTTCAGGTAATCGGCGACGACTTCACCCTTTTCTCCCTCGCGCACCGACAGCCGACACCAGCGCGACGCCGGCTGGGCAACGGCCCAGGCCGTCGCTGTCAGCGGCGGGGTCTGTGCCTGCAAACGGCTGGGGGCTTTGCCTTTGGTTGTTTGACGCGCCGGTACGGCCGGGGCCGGATCGGACAGGTAGATCGCCTGATCAGAATGAACCTCCGCCAGGAAGGTTTCGCGCTCGCCCGCCAGGGCGCGCAACAGCCACGGCAGATGCCCGTAGCCGGCATCGAACACGACGTGGGCGAAACGCAACCCTTCCCGCCGCAGGCGATGGATCATGCGCAGCGCCATCTCGCCCTTGGTGCAAAATTCCATTCCCTCGGGAATGCCAGCCTCCTGGCAACGGGCCGCATCGGCGAACCATTCCTCGGGAATATACAACTCCCCCTCGACCAGCGCGGCGACCCGATCCCGCACCACGGCGGCGAAGACGCCGACTTGGCTGTTGTCGGTCTTGCCCAGGCGCCCGTTCCACTGGCGCGCGACACCGGCCGACATGTCGCCCTTCTTGGCGAAGGCACTCTCATCAATCACCAACGCGCTGGCGTGGCCGAAATGGACGTTGGCATCGGCAATCAGTTGCCGGCGCACGCCGCTGCGGTTCCAGGCCGATTCGCTCAGCATGTGGTGGAGCCGCTGGTACCGACTACCCGAGACGGTCTCGGCCATCTTCTCCAGGTTGCGTCGGCGGCACTGGAAGAGGCCATGCAAATAGAGGCGTGCCGCGTCTTCGACCGAGCGCGTGCGGCTCTGGAAGCAAGCAAGGTACGGCGCGAAGTGGGAATCGAAGTGCGCGACTGCGGAAGCAACCAGCGCGGCAATGCTATTGGGGTATTTGAGTTGACATCGTAATCGACAACTCGTTGATAAACAATGGATTGCATTATATCAGATGGCGTCCGCATCAGCCTGTTTTCTAATCTGACAAAGTAGAACTACAGAGTCAAGTGATTACAATAAAGAAAAATATTCGGAGCCAAAGCAATGCTTGAGTTCGTCAAAGTTCTGGGATTGTTCGCCATAACCGCGCTGGCCGAGATTCTCGGCTGCTACCTGCCGTGGCTGGTGCTGACCCAGCAGCGTTCACCTTGGCTGTTGATCCCCGCCGCCGTTTCCCTGGGGCTGTTTGCCTGGCTACTGACCCTGCACCCCGGTGCCGCCGGGCGAATCTACGCCGCCTATGGCGGTGTTTATGTCGCCGTTGCCTTGTTGTGGCTGTGGCAGATTGATGGAATTCCGATCACCCGATGGGATCTTGTCGGCAGTGCGGTCGCGCTGGCCGGTATGGCGATCATCATGCTCCAACCAGTTCGGTCCGTTTGAACGTCAGGAGATGAAGATGAAAATCGGCGAACTGGCCCGCCTTGCCGGGACGAATGTGGAAACCATCCGCTATTACGAGCGTGATGGGCTGCTGCCGGTACCGGCCCGCAGCGAAGGCAACTACCGCATCTATGGGGAAACCCATGTCCAGCGACTGTCTTTTATTCGGCGTTGTCGCAGTTTGGACATGACGTTGGATGAGATCCGGGTCTTGCTGCACTTCAAGGAGTCACCCCAGGAGAACTGCGCGGATGTGAATCGCCTGCTTGATCGGCACATTGGGCACGTCGCCCAACGGATGCAAGAACTCCAAGAACTGGAGAGGCAACTAAAAGACCTGCGTGAGCGGTGTGGCGAGGCGCGGGATGCTGCCCACTGTGGCATTCTTGACGGCTTGTCTCAAGCGTTTGTACCTGGCGGCAAGACGGCATCCCATGTTCAGGGAACGCATCGGCATGGCGCAAACCGCAGCTTGGCGAAAGGTAATCAAGGCAACCAAGTTTGATGGCATTAGCTTAGCGTACGATTTATTCCGTTTTCTGTGATGTCCCCAACTCCGCATCCCATTGATCTCAAAGCGTTTGGCAGAAAATACTGAAAAAAGTTCACAGGCATATTCTTTTTTGTGTTGACCCTTTTCGGCAGCGGGACCTGCAAAGCCGTGAGCTTTTCAAAAATTTTCTCGCGGCTGACGACAACGGCTTTTGCCGCCATCCGTTCGGATTCCAGGCGCTGCCCGTCTTCAACGGCTTGCGGCTGCTGTGCCGATGACCGCCGAGAACTTTGCCGAAGATGCTGGGCGCGGATCGGCACTGGCGATGCGTGCCGAGCTGGGCATGCGGTTAGATTGACGCCATATTCCGTTGGGAATAATCTCCTTCCATGTTCCGCCACTCGCATTTCCGCTCGGCCCTTGCGATACTGCTGGCTTTCAGTATGGTCAGCGCATCGTTGTGGAGTTATGGGACCGAGGCAACCGCCGATTTACTGTCGGATGAGATGGCGCACTTTTCTGCCACGGGCCACCACGCCCAGCCGGACTATGAGTCCATCGGCAAGGATGGCGCTAACAAGCCCTGCAACCACGGCTGCCATGCCCACTTCCATTTGGCTGGGGCAGAATGCCACGACGAATCGTTCTCACCCATCCCCCTGCAGGCGAGCGCTTTGATCCCCTGCGGGAGGGGCTGGTCCCGAACCGCCCGAACGAGGATCTCTTCCGGCCGCCTCGCAGCTTCTTTCAACCCTGAGTCTTTTCCTTTGACCTAGGTGGGCGCCGTTGGCGCCGGCCGACTTGAAAGGTTTATTCCATGCTGTCTCGCCGTTTCCTTGCTGCGGCACGTCCTTTAAGACGCGCCTTCGCGCTCTTGGCCGGGGCTTGGCTCGCGCTCGCCGGCTTGCCAGAAGCGAGCTGCGCCCCAGCCTTGACGCTGGATGAAGCGTGGCATCTCGCCGAAGCCGCCAACCCGACGCTACGCACCGCACAGGCCAATCAGGTGGCGGTCGAGGGGCAACGCGCCGACACACGCGGCCTCCTTTGGAACAATCCCCTGCTCTCCGCTGAAACGCTCCGTCGAGAGGGTCGGCAACCCGGGTTCTCCTCGGAGCGGTGGCGCGAGTGGAACGCCGGCCTTTCGCAGACGTTCGAAATCGCCGGGCAGCAAGGCCACCGGCGCGACGCGGCCGACCAGGATCTGGCCGCCCTGCAGGCGGCGCTGCAGGAGTTACGCCGTCAGGTGCGCACCGACATCGAGCAACGCTTCGTCCAGGTGCTGGCCCTGCAGCTTCGCATCGCCATCGAAGAGGAAGCGCTGAGGCTGGTCGAGGACGCCGCCGCCGCCGTCCGGAAGCGGGTGGTCGCTGGCGAGGACAGCCGGCTCGACGGCAATCTGGCCCTCGTCGAAGCGGAGCGCGGCCACAACCAGCTCGCCGCCCTGCGCGAGCGACTCACCGCGGCCCGGGCCGAGTTGGCCAGCGCCCTGCAACTGGCGCCGGAAAGCTTGCCCGAAGTGGCCGGTAAACTGACGCCCGGCGTTCCCAACTACACCCTCGAACAGTTGCTGGCGACGGCCCGCGGACGGCCGCAACTGCTAGCCCTGGAGCGGCGCGAAGCGGCGGCCGCCAGCCACCTTAGCTTGGAACGCGCATCGACCTATCCCGACATCACCGTCGGGGTGACGGTGGGCCGGGAAGGGGCGACGGAGGCGCGGGAGAGGCTCATCGGCGTCAATCTCTCGATACCAATGCCGCTCTTTCGCCGCAATGCCACGGGCATTGGCAAGGCAACGACCGAGCTGACCCAGGCGCAGATCGAGCGACAGGTGGCTGGCCGCGACATTCCCGCCCAGGTGCACGCCCTGTGGCTCAACCTCGAAAGCCTGCGCGCCCGGGTGAAACGCCTGGAAGCCAACGTGCTGGGCAGCCTTGACCAGAATCAGCAGCTATCAGCCAAATCCTACCGCGCTGGCGAGATCGGCCTGCTGCAGCTCATCGTGGTGAACCGCCAGGTACTTGACGGGCGCCGCGACCTGATCGACGCCCGCCGCGAACTGCGGCTCGCCACCGTTGCCCTCGAAGCAGCCGCAGGCTGGCCGGCCATGGGAGAGGTGCAATGAAGGCGCTGCAGACGAATGCCCGTAATAAGAATTTTTTCGGGGTAAATCCCATGCCAATCCTTTCCCTGCCGCGGGCCGCCGGGCTCGCCTTCCTGGCTAGCGCCTTCCTGCTGGGCGCCTGCAATCGACCGGATAGCCCGCCGGCCGAAGCGAAACCGGCCACATCTGCCCAGGAAAAGCCCGGCGCCGACAAGACGACGGATGAACACGGCGAAGCCGGGCAAATGAAGCTGTCCGCCGAGGAAATCGAGACTGCCGGCATCCGGATCGAAGTGCTGAAGGCGCAGCCCGTCACCGACCAGTTAGTGCTCACCGCCACCATTCGGGCCAACCAGGACCGCATCGCACACGTCGCGCCCCGCGTTCCGGCGAGGATCGACCAAGTCTACGCCAACCTGGGCGACGATGTGAAGGCCGGCCAGCCGCTGGCCCGCCTCGACAGCATCGAGCTCGGCGAGGCCCATTCCGCCTATCGCCAGGCGCAGAGCCAGCTGACGCTCGCCAAGGCCGATTTCGAGCGGGCGCAGAAGCTCAAAGCCGACGAGATCATTCCCGAGAAGGACTACCTGCGTGCCCGCAGCGAGTACGAGAAGGCCCGTGCCAGCCAGCGCGCCGCCGAAGACCGCTTGCAACTCCTGGACGCGGAGCACCGGGATTCGGAACAGGGACCAACTTCGCTCTTCTCGGTGAAGGCGCCGTTCGCCGGCACCGTCATCGAGAAGGCGGCGGTCCTGGGCGAATTGGCGCAACCGGACAAGAGCCTCTTCACCGTCGCCGATCTGTCGACCCTGTGGATCGAGGCCAACCTGTTCGAGAAGGACCTCGGCCGGGTACGCCTGGGCGCGCCGGCCACCGTGGCGGTGAGCGCCTATCCGGGCGAAGCCTTCCAGGGCCGGCTCACCTACATCAGCAGCACGGTGGACAAGGAAACCCGGGCGGTGCCGGCCCGGGTCGAAGTGCCCAACCCGGATCGGCGCCTGAAGCCCGAGATGTTCGCAACCGCCGCTATCGCCACAGGAACCGCGACCCAGGCGATGACCTTGCCACAGGTGGCGGTGCTGCTGGTGAACGGCCAGGCAATGGCCTTCGTCCAGGAAGCCGGCGGTTTCGAGCCCCGCGCCGTCGAGCCGGGCGACAAGGTCGGCGACCGGGTCGTCATCAAGAACGGCATCCAGGCCGGCGAAGCGGTGGTCGTGGCGGGTGCTTATGCGCTGAAGGCGCGGCTGCTCAAGTCAAAAATCGGCGACGAACACTGAAGAGGCGCCCTCATGCTGAATTCGATTGTCGATCTCTCGCTGCGCTACAAGGTGCTGGTGCTACTGGGATTCCTGCTCGTCCTGGTCTTCGGGGTGCAGGCGTTCCGCACGGTGCCGGTGGACGCCTTCCCGGACGTGACACCGGTCCAGGTCAATATTTATACCGAATCTCCAGGGGTCGCTGCCGAGGACGTCGAGAAGCTTCTGACCTTCCCGGTGGAAACCGCCCTGGCCGGGCTGCCCGGCGTCGACGAAATCCGCTCGGTGTCCTTGTTCGGCCTCTCCTATGTAAGCGCCTATTTCAAGGACAACGTGGACATCTACTTTGCCCGCCGCCTGGTCAGCGAAAAGCTCCTCGAAGCGAAGGAGCGGATTCCCGAAGGCTATGGCGAGCCAACCCTGGGGCCGAACACCTCGGGGTTGGGGCAGGTGTTCTGGTACACCATCGAGTCGGCTGACCGGAAGCTCTCGACCATGGACCTGCGCACCCTGCAGGACTGGACCGTCCGGCTCATCCTGCGCACGGCGCCCGGGGTGGATGACGTGACTTCCTGGGGCGGCGACGAGAAGCAATTCCAGGTGCTCATCCAGCCCCAGAAACTGATCAAGTACGGCCTGACCTTCAAGGCGGTGATGGAGTCCCTGGCCGCCAACAATCGCCAAGTGGGCGGCCAGTACCTGAACCTCGGCCAGGAGCAGTATCTGGTACGCGGACTGGGACTGGTGGCCGGTAGCCACGACATCGGCAACATCGTGATTACCCAGCGCGAAGGGGCCCCGGTCTACGTACGCGACGTGGCAGAAGTGAAGGAAGCCCCCAGCCTGCGTTTCGGCGCGGTCACCAAAGATGGCCGGGAAGTGGTATTGGGGCTGGCGCTGGCGCGCATCAACGAGAATGCCAAGAACGTGGTGGATGCGGTGAAGGCCAAGCTCAAGGTGGCCCAGCAGGCGCTGCCTAAAGGGGTCACCATCACCCCGGAATACGACCGCACGGAGTTGGTGGAGAAGGCGCTGAAGACGGCGGAAAGCGCCCTCCTGGAAGGTTCGATCCTGGTCGCGCTAATCCTCTTCCTGTTCCTCGGGGAAATCCGCTCGGCCGTGGTCGTAGTCGTGACCCTGCCGCTCGCCATGCTCATCGCTTTCATCCTGATGCAGTATGTTGGGATGTCCGCCAACCTGATGTCGCTGGCGGGACTCGCCATTGGCATCGGTATGATGGTGGACGGCGCGGTGGTCATGGTGGAGAACAGCTTCCGGCTCCTCTCCCATCAGGCCGGCAAACCGGTCAACAAGACGCACGTGATGCTGGAAGCGGCGCGGGAAGTGATCAACCCGATCGCGTTCGCCATCCTGATCATCATCGTCGTCTTCCTGCCGCTCTTCTCCCTGACCGGTCTGGAGGGCAAGCTCTTCAAGCCCATGGCGCTCACCATCGCCTTCGCCATGCTGGGATCCCTCATCCTGACACTGACCCTCGTTCCGGTGCTGGCGGCGCTGATCCTGAAGCCGAAGGAAGAGAAGGATACTTTCATCCTGCGCCATGCGAAGCGTATCTATCTGCCCTTGCTGGACTGGGCGCTTGACCGGAAAAAGACCGTGATCGGCGGCGCCCTGGTGCTACTGGCGGCGGCGCTGGCCCTGTTTCCCTTCCTCGGCAAGGAATTCATGCCGACGCTGCAGGAGGGCACCATCCTTTTTCGCGTCACCGGCATTCCTTCCACCTCGCTGGAAGAGAGCATCGCCGTCTCGAAACGCATCGACGCCGTGCTCAAGGAGCATTTCCCCCAGGTGACCTCGACCCTCGCCACTATCGGCCGCGCCGAGAAGGGCGAAACGGCGGATGTGAATTACATGGAAATTCTGATCACCGCGAAACCGGTGGCCGAATGGCCCAAGCGCCTATCCATGCCCGAACTCGCCCGTGAAATGCAGGAAACCCTGGAAAAGGCCGTTCCCACCGTGGTGTTCGGCGCCACCCAGCCGATCCAGATGCGGGTCGAGGAACTCATTTCCGGCGTACGCGCCACCCTGGCCCTCAAGGTCTATGGAGAGGATCTCGCCACCCTGGATCGCCTGGTTGGGGAAATGAAAACCGTGCTCGACAAGGTGCCCGGCGCGGCGGACCTTTCTCTGGAAGCCAACAAGGGCAAGCCGCAGATGGTGATCAAGGTCAACCGCGACGAAGCGGCCCGCTATGGCATCAACGCCGACGAAATCCTCGAAGTGGTGCAGGCCGGCATCGGCGGCAAGACCGTGTCGACGGTAATCGACGGCACCAAGCGCTTTGCTCTCCAGGTGCGCCTGGACGCGGCCTTCCGCGACAGCCCGCAGGCGATTGCCGACATCCCCATCCGCACTCAGTCCGGGGCGCTGGTGCCCCTGTCCCGGGTGGCGACGGTGGAGATGAACGAAGGTTATTCCTTCGTGCGCCGCGAACAGCTGCAGCGCTATGCGGTGATCCAGCTGGACGTGCGGGGCCGCGACGTGAACGGGTTTGTCCAGGAGGCTGAAACCCGCATCCGGGCGCAGGTGAAACTGCCGGCCGGCTACTGGACCGAGTGGGGTGGCGCCTTCGAGAACCAGCAGCGGGCCATGGCTCGGCTGGCGGTGATCGTGCCGCTCACCGTCGGGCTCATCTTCATCCTGCTCTACACCGCCTTCAACTCGCTGACCCATGCCACCCTGATCATCGCCAACGTGCCCTTCGCCGTCATCGGCGGCGTCTTTGGCCTGGCGCTGACCGGCCAGTACGTGTCGGTACCCTCGGCCATCGGCTTCATCGCCGTGTTCGGGGTGGCCATGCTGAACGGCATCGTGCTGGTGACCTTCCTCAACGACCAGCGTCGGCACGGGGCGTCGATTCGCGAGGCGGTGCGCCAGGGGGCTGCCCTGCGCCTGCGGCCGGTGCTGATGACCGCTTCGGTCGCCATCCTGGGCCTCATTCCCATGCTGCTTTCTCAAGGAGTGGGGGCAGAGACCCAGCGCCCGCTGGCCACCGTGGTGGTGGGCGGGCTGTTTACTTCGACAGCGCTGACGCTGCTCCTGCTGCCGCTCATGTACGAATGGGCGGAGTCCCGGCGGGAGCGCAGCAACCCTTCAACCTGACCTGACCGCGGAGGCTCCGCTCGCCGGGGCCATCGCATGGAGAACGACATGAAAGAGATCAAGGCATCCATCCGTCAAGACCGTGTGGCCGACGTGCTCGAAGCATTGCGGGATTCGGGGCTGTGCAATTGCGCCGGAAACTCCGCTTGCCACAACATTACCGCCTCCCGGGTGCAACATCCGTTCGCCGGCACCGACACGGCGCAGCAGCACTACGCGATGGATCTCGCCGAACCCGTCGTGATCGAGTACAAGCTCGAACTCCTGTGTAGCGATGACCTGGTGGACACCTTGGTGGATGTGATCGCCAAGGCGGCGCACACCGGCCAGCCCGAACCGGGATGGATCCTGGTCGCAGCCATCGAGCGCGCAATCAAGATAGCTTGAGGAGCAAGAAATGACAGCCAATCCATCCGCCGCCGCAACGCTCCTGGCGAAACGATGAATAGGCGCTTCTGGCTGCTCCTGGTCGCCCTGGCCGGCATCGGCTTCCTGGTCTGGTCCTTCCTCTCGGCGCGAGGCGGGGGATGGGCGACGCGGGAAGTCGTCACGATCAAGGAAACAGCTCCGCCGCCCGCGACGACCGGCCCGTATAGCTTCCGCCAGGCGGCACACAAAGCCATGTCCTCGGTCGTGAATGTCTACACCCTGAAACAAGTCGTTACCCGGCGCGGTCCGGGTTTCGGCCATCCCTTCGGGCAACTGTTCGGCGTGCCGGCGCCCCAGCCGGCGACCAGTCTCGGTTCGGGGGTCGTCGTCAGCGCCGACGGTTACATCCTTACCAACAACCACGTGATCGAGGGCGCCGATGAGATTGCAGTCGCCTTCCCGACGGGGGAAGCGGCCGAGGCGCGCATGGTCGGGGGCGACCCGGAAACCGACTTGGCCGTGCTGAAGATCGAGGCCAAGGGGCTGGTTCCCGTGACTTTTGCCGACCCCGCCAGCGTCGAAGTCGGTGATCCGGTGCTGGCCATCGGCAACCCCTTCGGCGTCGGGCAGACGGTCACCCAGGGCATCGTCAGCGCCACCGGACGCAACCGGCTCGGCATCAATGCTTTCGAGAATTTCATTCAGACCGACGCGGCCATCAATCCTGGCAATTCCGGCGGGGCGCTGGTGGATGCCTCCGGTGCCCTCATCGGCATCAATACGGCGATCTTTTCCCAAAGCGGTGGCTCCCAGGGCATCGGCTTCGCCATCCCGGTCAGCATCGCCCGGCAGGTCCTGGAGCAGATTCTCAAGACCGGGCGGGTCGAACGCGGTTGGCTCGGCATCGAAGCCCGGGAAATCCGCCGCGAGAACGGGCGCCCGGAGGTGGTCATCGCCGGCGTACTGCGGGGTGGCCCGGCCGATGTCGGCGGCATCAGGCCGGGTGATGTCGTCGTCTCCATCAACCAGCGGCCGGTCACCGACACGGTGGACCTCATCAACCGGATCGCAGCAGTCGCACCGGGCAGTTCGCTGGGAATCTCGGTCAGGCGTGACGGATTCGAGCTGCCGTTGAGGCTGCGTGCGGGCAAGCGGCCGGCGCTACGCGGCGTCGAATAATCGACCGATCGATTGGAAAAACTCGCGCTTGGGTTCGCTACCGGCCCGGGTTTTCTTGGCTGGAGCTGCTTATCGGTCGCCGATTTTCTCTTGGCATGCCTGGCATATCGCCCTATTGAGGGTGGTCTCAGAAAACGGGAAACACGTTCGAATTCGTGCAGAAGATCGCACACCGGTTCAGGAACACCGGTGTGGTGGTGATCCGCGATCTCGAAGCCTTCGTGGCGCAGTCGGACGAGGAACTCAACGCCACCCTGCTGGGCCCCGAACTCGTCGAGCGGCTGAGAACGGCTCGTCGATCACCACTCCAGCGAACAAAAAAAGGGCTGGCATCGGCCAGCCCTTCATGTGGGATGTCGTAGGATTAGAACGCGTACTTGAATCCGACCTGAATCAAGCGGGGCATACCCACCTGAATACCGCGGGTACGATCAACAATGTAGGTCTTGTCGAGCAGGTTTTTGCCCGTGACAAAGGCTGACAGCGATTTGTCGAAGCGATAGTTGAGTGCCGTATTCCAGACGGTGTAAGCCGCAATCTCACCCTTTTGCCCGTCTGCTGTCGGCGCAACCGTATTCGCAAAATCAGAATACTGGCTACCCACATATTGGGCCTCAATCTCGCCTTTGAACGGGCCAACACCATAACCGACAGCAGCGGTGAAGGTATGTTCAGGTGCGTAGGCTTGACGATTACCCTGAACACCGACGATGGCACCTGTGTCTACTCTACGGAAGGCTTCAGTTTGTTCAGCGGTTGGCAGCCACGTGTAAGCCATGCGGCCAAATATACCATTTGAGAATTCGGCATTGGCGGCCAATTCAAGACCTTCGAACAGTGCTTTGCCTTGAGAAAGCGGGGTGCTACCACCGGCAATCGAGCCAACAGCGATCAGATTGTCGTAATCGTTACGGAAATAGGCGGCCTGGACGGATAACCCTTGTGCTGGTTGTGCCCGAACACCAAATTCAAAGTTCAGTGATTTTTCGTAATCGACATCGGTAACTGTGCCGGTACCACCAATGAGGTCTTCGACGCGCGGTGGCGCAAAGCCCTTGTGCAGGCTGGTAAACACGGTCAATGTCTGCATCGGATTCCAGGTTGCGCCAATCCCCGGCGTAAAGGCATTCACGCTGGTTTCAGTACTCTGGCCATTCAGGCGATTCGTACGCTCTGCCTTGATTGACTCGTAGCGTGCGATGGGCGTCACACTAAACTGGCCAAAATCAAAGCGATTGGCAATAAAACCGGAATAGGCGCTGGTTTTACGAAGATTGTTTTCTGCCAGAGTGCCGGTTCGTGCCGTCGGACTGGTGCCGTTGATCTGTTTTCTGTCCTGTTCCTCAAAGTGTGCCCGAACACCGGCCTGGAGTTCACCCAGGCCGTGTGCTACGGTCAAGCGTGGCTCCACACCCCAAGTCTCATAGCTACGCAGTCTGCCCTGGATGGAATTACAGGTATCGGGATCAATCGCAACCCCTGCCAATCGTGAGGCGTTCAATCCAGCACATTGCGCATCTTGGCTGTTACTCGCTTGACGCCACCAGTCACGATCGAATTTTGAGTAATACACGCTGGTGGTGAGCGTGGCCTGGTCGCTGATCAGGAAATCATGCGTCGCGGACAACCCGGTGCGTTCAGCCTCAAAACGGTCATTCTTGAACGGATTGTAACGAGCACCCAGGCGGTCGTATTCAGCTTGCGTCAAACCGGAATAGGTCAGCATCGAATCTTCCTTGTAGAAGTTCGCGCGCAAGGTAATCGCATTCCGGTCACCCAGCATGGTGCCGTACTTGATATTCAAATCATCTAGCTTGTGATTCATATTATCCCGGGCACCATCCCCTTCCTTGTGCCCGTAATCGAGTACCAGACCGCCGCCCCCAACATTCACCTTGCCATTGAAGTAATCGCGGTTGCCGACAACCCCTTGGACATAACCACCAAAATTCTGACGCGGTGCGGGGGTGATGTAGTTGATCACGCCACCCACCGTCTGCGGCCCGAACATGAGGGAACTCGCTCCTTTCAGCACTTCGATGCGTTCGTAGCGATCCACCATCGGGTGGTAGTAGCTGGCGTTGTCGCCATAGGGGGCATAGGCCAGCGGCAGGCCATCTTCGAGCAGGGTGATTTTGGTTGACCGCGTCGGATTCAGGCCGCGCATCGCAATATTGGGACGCAAGCCAAAGCCTTCTTCATCACGCGCATGAACACCCGGAACCTTGCGCAGAGCCTCGTTGACGGTGAAGACATGGGAGTCTTCCAGTTCTTTTTTGCCAAGAATCTGGCCTGCACCACCCAAGGTCGGCAAATTTTCTTCGCCCCCGATCACCTGAACGGTGGCCAATGTTTTTTCAGGCGAATTTTCTTTTGCGTGAGCAACCGGAATGCAAGCATAGGCAGCCGCAATTGCGAGCACAAGCGGCGAGACAGAAAACGAATTTCTGGTCGGACAATACTTCATGGAGTGTCTCCAAAGGCAGTTTCAGAGGTGCTGGCTGGCTGCCTAGGGATTTTCCATGGGTGGCTGGCTTGCAAAAGGAGTAATGCAATAGCCAGAATTGTAAATGAAAATAAATCTCATTTCAATTTCCAACCCGGTCGTGGCTATTGTTTCTTGCTCACCTCGCCGACCATGCGCTCAAAGCTGGATGCCCCGCTCGTTTTCATAAACATGCAGAGCTTGCCAGTACGCTTACACAGATCCTTTACTCGCCAGTAGGCGTTATGACTGATGCAGCCGGCCTGACAGATCGCAATATCGGCAGCGGCCAGCACGCCATCGATCCGGTGCATGCTTTCTTTCAGGCCACCGTCGTGAGACAGGAAACGTCCGCCAGATTGCTCAACCACCTCCCGGTAAGAGGTCACTACGCTGGACCTGCCGCCCATGAACAACACTCATTTCCCAGCGAGATCGCTTTAGGGGTCTGACAGTGCCTCATCCTCGCGAGCCAAGGATTCCAGCGTCTCCTCTGCATAACGGGCGAATTCCCGCAGGCGGTTCAGTTCCTTGTCCCGTTCTGCCAATTCTGCTTTGAGCCGAACATTGTGCTGCCAGACTTCATCGCGCTGCCCGCGAAGATGCCCATCCAGCAAGCCTTTGCGGGAAACGACTACATTCCAGAGCAGGGCAATAACAGCAATCAAATGTATTTATTCGCGTTCTAACCGGACATTGCTGATGCAAGTATGCCAAACTTACCGGTGGGTAATGATCGTAAGCTACCGCGTAATTTTTGAGCAAGATGGACTTTCCGGGGTTTTAGCCAAAAACTCCCAACATTGACCATGCGGGATGGGCGGTGTTATTCCCGATCCGACCGGCAGAGGAGAAATTAGTGGAACGCAACATCGCCCCTACCGTAGTGCCACCGCCCTCGCCAAGGCAGGGCCCCCTCGTGCAAGATTCCTTGGAGACCGGAGCCATCGTGCTCCGGCCGGAGCAGGTGCCGCAAGCCGAGCAGGCGCTTGCCGCGCTGGACTTCGCGGACGTTCCATCCGGCGACATCATCAAGATCGGCCTCGGTGCCGAACAGGCGCTGCAGAAGACCCTCGACGGCTTCCTCGCCCGGCTCGACAAAAAGACGGCGTCCAAGGTGTTCGCTCTCTTCGGGCGCCTGGAAAAAGGTGTCGATGACGCCAAGCTGCCTGAAATCCTGGAGAAGATCCAACAGGGTGAAGCCCCGGGGTTCTTCGCCGGTCTGTTAGCCAAGCTCACCGGCCGCAAGCCCGAGGAAGCCTTTCGCGAGTTCATGCAGGAGATCGGCGAGTTGATCTCGATCCGGACGCAGACGCTGGCCGACGAGATGGTCCGCCTGGAGGGCGAACTGTCCAAGGAAATGAAGACGCTGTTCGGCGAACTGCAGGCGCTGGAGAGCCTCAAGCAATCGTACGGCACGCACTTCGCCAGCTTCACCGTCGATGCTGCAGTCGCGCGGGCGTTTCTCGAAAAGGCCCGGCAGTACGTAGCGCAGCAGACTGCGGCAGCGGACCCTGCCGACGTGTCCGCCCAGGCACGGTTGCGTGAGCTGCAGGACAAGCTCAGCCTGCTGGAAAGTCGGGCCCTTGCGCTCGAAGGCACCTATACGCGCCTGCCGGCCGACCAGATGGTGATCCAACAGATCGAGGCCGCCGGAATCGCGACGCTGCAGGAGACCGCCACAACGGTGTCCTCGCGCTTCGCGTCGATCAAGATGACCTTGCTGGCTATCCACGGTGCATTCGCGGTCAAGTCGGTGCAGCAGATCGCTGAGCGCCAGGCGCGCCTCGACCAGCAATTGACGCAACTGCGCGGCCAGGCCACCAAGGACGTGGCAATCGCCGCGGCCAAGGCACCCGGTGACAACCGTGTCGCGCAGGCGCAGCAAATCGCCGCGATCATCACGCAGACGCGCGAGATCCACGAACTGGTCGAAACCGCAAAGCAGGAAACCGAAGCGAAGTTCGAGGCGGCGCGGCAGATGTTCGAGCAGTCGCGAGCCGAGCTCGCGGCGCTGCGCAAGGCATGACAACAACCCGGAGAAAACCATGCTCACACTAACCCTTGACAAGCCCGGTGCCGCGCCGGCCCGCAAGCTGCAACTCTCGCTCAACAAGGGCGCTGCGTTCAAGGTGACCGTCGCATGGCAGTGCGACGCCCGCCATCAGGACGACATCGACATCCATGCGCTCGAGGCACGCAACGGCGGCAATGGCGCGAAGGTCACGGTGCTCGAAGAGATTCTGTCCACCTACAACACGACGAAGATGAGCCCGAAGACCGGCGTGCTGCCAACCGCGGCCGACGGCTCCTTCGCCACGCCCACGGGCGGGCTGCGGCACTCCGGCGACGTCCGGGTCCAGGGCAACACCGAAACCATCGTCATCGATGGCTCGAAACTTCCCGCGGACGTGAACGAGATCCCCCTCTTCGCCACCGTCCACAAGGCCGAACACACCGCGGGGCACGACGAGGGCTCCGCGGCCGAGGACGAGGCGGCCTTCGCTGACATTGAGGTCTGCACCGTCACCATCGCCGACGAGAGCGGGCGCGAGCTGGGCGCCTACCAGCTGTCCAAGGAATTCGGCGAGTTCAACGTGGTGCAGCTGGGCAGCATCATGCACGGCGACAACGGCTGGGAGTACGCGCCTGTCGGCCGCGGCTTCACGGGAACGTTCAACGACGTTCTGGGCCACTTCTCCTGAAGGCCTGCTGTGCCGCCCACGAAGGACAAGTTGCGCCCGACGGTCATCGGCGCCCCGGGCGCTTCGCTGCGCACCCCCGCGGGGGCCGCGCCGCAAGCGCAGGACGTCCTGTCGCCGACGCGTCGTGTCCCCGCTGCCACGCCGGTGGTGCGGCAGCCGACGGCCATCCCGGGTGCCGAACGAAAGCGGATCGAAGTGGCTGTGTCGGATTTGCAAGCGTTGTCGCCAGGCGCAGCTGCCGGGGTATACCAGCAGGCGCGAGCACTGGTCGGCGCATTCGTCGTCGACAAGGCTTCGCAGCGCAAGGCGATCCTGTGGGGCCACAACCTGCAGCAGGTGCACGGCGACCTCGTCACCGAGATGCTTGCCCTTGCGCGCAGCCCTGTGCTGCGTCAGGTGGAGGGCTACCTCGCGCGAATGATGGACATTCTGGGATCGATCGACCTCATGGCCGTCTGCGGACATGGCGGCGACAGTCTCGTGGGCCGGCTGTTCCAAGGCATCAACAGCCGGATCGACACGCCGGGCGAACTTGCCCAGGCCCAGGCCGAGCTGGAGCAGCTGCTGGCACTCATGGGTGGCGCACTCGACCCCCTGCTGGATCTGAAGGACCGGCTGCTGCGCCTGTCCGGGTCGATGGAGGGGACCGCGGCACAGGTCGAAGCTTCTGCCATCGGCGCCCTGTTCCTGTCGGAGCGCCTTCGTCAGGGCGACGCCGCACTGGCGCAGTGCTTCGTGGAGCGCAGCATGAGTCTGACGCAGACCCTGGTGCAGATGCGGCAAGCCGGCTCCACGCGAGAAATACAGATCGAGCAGCCGATCCGCCTGATCGGCGCCATCCAGAACGTTGCGCTGGTCGTGATGCCGGCGTTCATCGGCAGCATCGCGTCCATCGCCACCCTCAGCGCCAGCAAGACCACGATCTCGCCGACCGAAGCCGGCGAACTGGCCTATCGGCTGCGGGACATCATCAGTCAATTGAAACCCTGAACCAGGAGCAAACATGAACAGCAAACTCACACTGAATCTGGACAAGTCGGCCAACGCGCTGCGCTTGGCGCTCGACAAGGCCGGCGTGGTGGCGAACGTGAAGGCGGAAACCGCCGCGATCATCGACGTCTCCGGCTCGTTCGAGCACGAACACGAGGAGGGCACGACCAGCATCCTGATCGAGCGGCTCGTACCCTACTGCATGGTGCTCGACCCGGACCGCAGGATGGATGTCTTCACCTTCAGCGCTGGCGAAGACAGCGCCCACTACGTGGGCGCGGTGACGCCCGACGATGCGCGCGACTACGTCACGCGCAACATCGTCGACAGGGTTCCGGGTTGGAACGGCGGCACGACCTACAGCTTCGTGCTCGAGCGCGCGCTCGAGCACTTCGGCTGGAAGGTGTGCGAGGAGGCACACCGCTCATCCCAGGGTGCCGGCTTTCTCAGCCGCCTGTTCGGCTGGTCGGCGAGCGGGCATGAGCACGGCACCCCACACACGCACGAGAAGAGGCGCTCGCTCGTGCTCTTCATCACCGACGGCGAAAACGACAGGAGCGATGAGGCGCGCACCATGCGCATCCTCGAGGAATCGCAGAAGCGCGGCGACCAGGTCTACTTCCTGTTCATCGGCGCCTGCGAAGACAAGGGCGTGACGTTCGAATTCGTGCAGAAGATCGCACACCGGTTCAGGAACACCGGCGTGGTGGTGATCCGCGATCTCGAAGCCTTCGTGGCGCAGTCGGACGAGGAACTCAACGCCACCCTGCTGGGTCCCGAACTCGTCGAGTGGCTCAAGTCGTAGCCGGCAGGGTTCGTCCCAGCTTGCCCTTCCCGACGCGGCCTCGTCGATGCCTGCGGGCGCTGGCCTGGGGCATCACTCCGCAACTGGCCGCAGCGGCTGCTGCAGCGCAGCCGTTGGACGACTACATCAAAACCCTGACCGTCCCGGCATCGCCGACGGCAGCAACGTCGTCGGGGCTGGCCGCATTCAGGTGGAGACCGGGCTGCACCGGGAATACCGCAGCAGCAATGGCGCGCAGTCCCGGACGCTGTTCCTGCCCACGCTGCTGAGAATGGGGCTGAGGGAGAATTTCGAGTTCCGCATCGAGAGCAACACCTGCACCCGGACGACGGAGACCGACTCGACGCAGGGGATGGCAAGACGTGGGTCCTCTCCAGGCTGGGCATCTCGTTGCACAAGACGGCTGCGCGTGGGGCTTGCGCCATGTTCGCCGGACTACACAGCGCGAGCGCCCTCGGCCGCGGCGCTGTCGGCATCCTCGATCTCGATCGTCGTGTGTGACAGAGCGAACCGGGTGGCCATGGCCCCGCGCGCCGCGGCGAGCACGGTCTTGGCGTCCGCGCCGCCATCGACGACAAGGTGGCAGCTCATCGAGTCCAGGCCGGAAGTGATGGTCCACACATGCAGGTCGCGCACCGCAGTCACTCCGGGGATTGCGAGCAGCGTGCGCTCAAGCAGCGCGACGTCGACTTCGGGCGGTGTGCCTTCCATCAGGATGTGGATCGCCTGCTTGAGCAGGGTCCAGGTGCGCGGCAGGATGAGCAGCCCGATGCCGGCGCCGATCAGCGGGTCGGCAAGCTTCCAGCCGGTGAAGATGATGATGCCGGCGGCGACCAGCACGCCCAGCGAACCCAGCATGTCGCCCAGCACCTCGAAGTAAGCGCCCTTCACGTTGAGGCTTTCCTTCGAGCCGGCCGCCAGCAGCTTCATGCTGATGAGGTTGACCACCAAGCCGGCTGCGGCCACCGCCAGCATCGGCACACCCAGAATCTCGGGTGGATTGAGGTAACGCTGGTAGGCCTCGTAGAAGATGTAGACCGTCAACAGCAGCAGCACGACGGCATTGGTGAGCGCGGACAGCACTTCCATCCGCACATAGCCGTAAGTCTTCTGTGGCGTGCGTGGGCGCTCCGAGAAGCGGATCGCCAGCAGCGCCAGCGCCAGCCCGCCGGCATCGGTCAGCATGTGTGCGGCGTCGGCCAGCAGGGCCAGGCTGCCGGTCCACAGGCCGCCGACAACCTCGATGGCCATGAAGGCCGAAGTCAGTGCCAGCGCCCAGATGAGGTTCTGCCGGTGGCGCCCCGCTGCCGTACCGGAGGGTTTGCTGTCAGGCAGACGAGTTGCTGGAGTCGTTACTTGAGGCTCATCGATCATGTTCTTCCTTCTGGGGTAGGCGTAAGGATTCCTTCGTAAATGAATAAGATCGCCGGGAAACCCTTGTCACGCTTGAGCATCAGACGTGAAAATCCCCGGCAGCAGAACTCCGCGTGGGTTGAGATTTGATGAATCATACGGGCAGAGATCGCTCGCTAATCACGTACATTTTTACACTGCGATTCTTACTGCAGGTCCCTTTGGCCAACTTCCAAGGCACGAGGAGAGATTCGCGACGAGCTAGTGGCCATTTTCTGCATTGCCCGTGCGCCGCTTTAGGTGCTCGGCAGTCCGCTCAACCTGGAACAGGCTGATGTCGTCTTGCGTACTCCCTTTGGGGTGGAAAGGCGTGCTGATTACCTCAATAAGCCTCAAGATGTAAATGAAGACAAATGCGATCAGTCCTATGGCGACGAAGGAGGTCGAGAATGGCTCAAGGGCCGTCAGAAGCAGAAGACCGATGGTGCCGAGCAGCACTGACTTCGCCAGAAAGAACGCCGACGGGATGAAGCGGATCGACTGGATGTAGTTGACGCGGAACAGATTCCGAACCAGTTGCGCTTGCTCCTGCTTCAGCTTGACAATGTAGTTGGGCGGCACTTCGGCCTTCTCCATCTGCGCGAAGAACTCCCCCAGCGCAAACACGTGATGGTGGGTCTCCCTGTTGCCCGACACTACATCGTCGCGCAAGCTGTTCAGCGCCGCGAGCAGTCCTTCGCGGAACCCCTCAATGTCCAACGGGTAGCGGCGACTGATCAAGAGCACGTCCTCGTACATATTCTCGACGATAGCCGTGAATTCCGCGGGAAGCCGCTCGCTTTCCTTGTAGTCTGCGATGGTGGCCGACAGGATGAACCCGAGGATGAAGAAGCCACCTGCGACCGCGGTGGCGTGTAGGGGGCTCAAGACCAGCATCTCCCAACCAAGCAAGTGAACGACGAGCTTCAGCCCGAGCACCAGCGCGAGCCACGCCAGGCTTCGAATGAAGATCTGCTGCTTGGATATCCAAGCTCTCATACGAGGAATTTGCAACATTTCAAGTTGAACCTTGCCCAATCTACGACTATGCACGAGCGACTCGGAGCCTCCGCGAATATTTTTTCGCAGCCAACTGATAAACATCGAGATAGAAGGCGTATCAGGCCTGCGGGGTGAATCGCCCAACCGAGTAAACCTGCCAACCCCATTACGGCGCCAAATCCCGTCGGGATCAGCGCGACAAAGTAGAGCCAGCGCTGATGGGTCAGCGCCGTCACCGCCAGTAATGCAATCGCAATTGCCAGCAAGGCATCAGAAAGATCAAATTGATCATCGCGATAATTGCCTGAGTCATAATCCTTCTGATCCTGTTCGGCCTTGATGCGCAATTCTTCTTTTTTCTTGTTTTGCTCTGCCGCCAGTTTCTCGTATGTCTGGATGGCATCGATATAGGCCGCTTGTTCCGGTGGCGCTTTTCCTGCCGCAGCCAGTCTCAGCTGAACGACAGCGGCTTGGGCGATTTCTTCGCGAATATTGCGTGCCTGATAAAACGCCCAGCGGTCCAGCTTGTTGGCCTGCGCCTGCTGCATTCCCTGAACGATATTATCGTCCTTGACCTTGCAAATCCCCATGAAGGTGGCGAGGAAAGCGACGGTGATCGCCACTAGCATATTCAGGCGCGCCACACTGCGTTCGCTGGCCTGCATCTGGTTGGCCTGTTCCACAGCATCTAAAACGGTAATTTCCATTGCTGAATCGCCTGATGAAATGAATAAATGCCGACACGCATTTTACCCGGCTTTGACACCGCCAAGTCACACGCCCAGTGCAAGGCCTTGATCGGCAAGGCTTTCTAGATAATGAACACGTTAATTTATGTTTCTTGAAAGTCTGCATCGGCTCGGACAAGTTGACTCAGGGATTCGGTGTGCGGTCTGCTGTCAAGCCGCAGCCGCACTCGGCACCGCACCAGCGGCCGCCCGCTCAGCCGTCTTGTAGGCCAGCAGTCGCAACGCGTTGACCACGACGATCAGCGTCGAGCCTTCGTGAAACAGCACCGCGGTGCCGATGTTCAGGCCGAAGATCGTGGCCGGGATCAGCACCGCGACGACGCCCAGGCTCACATAGAGGTTCTGCTTGATGATGCGGCTGGTGCTGCGCGACAGGCCGACAGCGAAAGGCAATTGCGCCAGGTCGTCGGCCATCAGCGCGACGTCGGCGGTTTCCAGCGCGACATCGGAGCCCGCCGCACCCATCGCGATGCCCACTGTCGAGTTGGCCATTGCCGGCGCGTCGTTGACGCCGTCGCCGACCATCGCGACCTTGCCGTGCTGGTCACGCAGCGCCTTGATCGCATCGACTTTGTGCTCGGGCATCAGATCGCCGCGCGCCTCGGTCAGGCCCACACTCTTGGCCACCGCCTCGGCCACTTGCTGGTTGTCGCCAGAAATCATGATCAGTCGCTCGATGCCGAGCTCGCGCAGTTCGGCCATCACCCGCGCGGCCTCCGGCCGTGGCGTATCCATCACGGCGATGACGCCCAGGAACCGCTGTCCATGACGCACCACCATCGTCGTACGGCCCGCGGCAACCAGCTTGTCATTGGCCGCTGCCACCTCGGGCGGCAGCGTCGAATCGGGCAGTTCGGAGAATAGCACCGGCTTGCCGATCACCGCCGTCTCGCCAGCGACCTGCGCCTGCACGCCGCGGCCGGTAATGCTTTTGACGTCGGATACAGCAGGCAGTGCGACCCGTCCGCCCAGCCGCTCGGCGGCACCGGTGACGACGGCCGAAGCCAGCGGATGGTCGCTGCCTTGTTCGACCGCCTGGGCCAGGGCCAGCAACTCGTCTTCGCTAACCCCGGGCATCGCCACCACATCCGTCAGCCGCGGTTTGCCTTCGGTCAATGTGCCGGTCTTGTCGAAGGCGATCGAAGTCAGCGTGCCCAGGTTCTCGAGCGGCCCGCCGCCCTTGACCAGCACTCCACCGCGGCCAGCGCGAGCCACGCCGCTGAGGACGGCGCTCGGCACCGAGATTGCCAGCGCGCACGGGCTGGCCGCCACGAGCACCGCCATCGCACGGTAGAAGCTGGCTGAGAACGGCTCGTCGATCACCACTCCGGCGAACAGCAGCACCACTACGAGCACCAGCACTGCCGGCACAAAAAGGCGCTCGAAGCGTTCGGTGAACTGCTGCGTTGGCGAGCGCTGCGCCTCGGCCTCGGTGACCATCTTTACCACCCGCGCCATCGTCGATTGCTCGGCGCGGCGGGCGACCATCACCTCGATCGCGCCCGAGCCGTTGATCGTGCCGGCAAAGACGCGATGCTCGGCGCTAACGCGGTCGAACGCGGCCAGTGCCGCCGGCGCGTCGGCCACTGGCCGCTTGTCGACCGGAACGCTCTCGCCCGTCACCGGCGCCTGGTTGACGCTGGTCGTCCCGACCACCACCACGCCATCGGCAGGCAGTCGTTCGTTGGGGCGCACGATCACGACGTCGGCCACCTGCAATGCGGCGACGGCGACTTCCTCGGTTCCGGCGGCGCGGCGCACGGTGGCTGTCTCTGGTGCCAACTTGGCCAGGGCTTCGATCGCCTTGCGGGCGCGGCCCATCGCGTAGTGCTCCAGCGAATGTCCCAGACTGAACAAGAACAACAGCAAGGCGCCTTCGGCCCACTTGCCAAGCGCTGCAGCGCCGATGGCGGCCACCAGCATCAGCGTGTCGATCTCGAAGCGCCTTGCGCGAAGGTTGTCGAACGCTTCGCGAACCGTGTAGTAGCCGCCGAATAAATAGGCCGCGACGTACAGCGCCGTAGGCAGCCACGCCGGACTGACGACCACGCGTTCGAGCAGCCAGCCAACACCCAGCAGCGCGCCGGCAGTGCCGGCGAAGACGAGTTCGGTCATCTCACCGAATGGGCCGCCGGCGTGCGAGTGGCCGGCGTGGTCACCGGCTGCCTTGGCGTGGTCGTGACCGGCGTGGTCGTCCGCTTTCGCCGCGTCTGCCGGTGCCGCATCGGGCGCCTTGAGGCCCAGCGTGGCGGCGTGTTCCAGCAAGACCTGCGCCGACACCTTCTGGCGGTCGTATTCGATCCGCACCGCGCCCGAAGCAGCGACATCAGCTTCGAGCACGCCAGGTATACTGCGCAGCCCGTCGGCGACGCTGCGCGCGGCGCGCGCATGAAGCGCTGCGTCGGCGCGCACGACCAAATGCCCGAAGCGCTCGCTGATCTCCGCGCCCGCGGCATGAACCAGTTCTCGGACGCGGCCGATGTTGATCTGTGCCGGGTCGTAGTGGATGCACAACTGCGGCGCGTCGGCGTCGCGCGCGACATGCGCCTCGGAGATACCGGGCCTTCCCGACAGCGCGGCGATCAGTCGGCCGACGCAGCGGTCGTCGGCGTCGGGCAGGAGCAGCGGCAGGTCGAGCCGCAGCCGGGTCGTTGGTTCGTTCATTGGCACTCTCTTTCGTTGTTATGCTGCAGGGCCGACTGGTCAAAGCATTTCATCGGCGGACCATCACTGCGCCTGTCACTGGCGATAATATTTTTGAAGCCATCGCGGATGGCACCTTGAACTGGGTAACGGCCGCTGCAATCGGCTTAGCGTGCTTGATTTTCCATTTTCCGAGATGCCCCCTATTGGGCGAGTGCTCTTTCTGCAGCGTATATCGACCGATGCTCAGCGATCCCATCTTAACGACATTGAACCGGCTCATTTGAGATCTCTTAGCAGTTCCAGCATATGTTTAAATTCTCCGCCCACGCGATCCAGAGTAAATTGGTACATGATTGCGTTATCAGAAAACTTAGATCGCTCCACATCCATCTCGACGGTGTTGCCGTCGGCACTGATCTGGTTTGGCTCCTGATATTTGATCGCAACTCCTTTATAAGATCCCCCCGCTGGATCTGAGGCAATATGCGATGGGGATGTTGTAGCCAAACCCGGAAAGGATCCCGTTGTATATTGGGCTTTCTTCATGGCCTCATTGAGGTCGATATCGATAGCCTTGTAACCGGGAGTATCAGCGTTCGCGATATTTGAAGCGATTAATTGCTGGCGATAAGCCCGAATACCGAGCGCCATTTCCATGAAATTCTTCGACGAAGGCCCTGCATCGGAAACCGGGAAGTGACGAGGGTTGCCTTTTGACGCATCGTCTCCTTGGCGTTGTATCGCTTGCCCTAAAGCGTTTGCGAAAGAATCGGTAAGCGGCGAAGTCCCTTGGACGTCTGGACGATTTTCAGCATGCCGTATAGAAATATCGGAAGAGGCATTATCGGGGCGATTAATCGGCTGCATGGCGCTCCTTCGATCAACTGGGCAATTGGCGGGGACGGACAGGCAAGTGGTTTGCTATAACTGACCGGTCCCGCTTGGACTCTTGAGATAAGCAACTACCTTAGGGTGAACCGAACAACCTGACTCGCTTTGTCGCCAAGTTTCACCAAAGCCGCCGCCTTCATGCCGGGCTGGATCTTGAAGGCCCCTTGCGCCTGCAACTTGTTGCCCCCGGCCGGCAGCAATTTGGCTTCTGTTTTCTCAGATGCGGACAGCAGCGTCATCGTCGCTGACGCGTTCTTGGTATCTACCGGCTGATCATGGTCGGTGACGTAAAGCGTGAGGGCATCGGCCTTCGCCACCAGCTCATAGTTGATGTCCTTGACGACCGAGACGATGCCGCCATGCTGCGGTTTGACGTCGTGGGCATGTGCCTGCCCCGGTTTTTCGTCATGGGCGTGGCCCTTGTGATCGTCCGCGGCCGAGGCCTGGTGGATGGCGCAAAACGCAGCGAGAACGGTGATGACATGCAATAGCTTCATGGGGTTGCTCCCTTTGGGTTGATAACTTGATGAATGGCGATGCGGCTCTTCCATGTACCCGGGCGTGCCGGCGACATAGGTGCAGCCCCCCGCCTGGCGGTTGCAGGGGGTGGTTTCGCATTGCAGCGTCGTGTGAACGACCTTGAAGCGCTGGGCCAGGTGGGAATCAAATTGCCCTCCGGCGAGAAAGAGCGGTCGTGGACCACATGGGCGGTCAGGCTGGCCTGACCGCCACTCAGCAATCGAAGGCTGACCAGGTTGACGACCAAGCCGATGCCGGCGATGACCAGCATTCCCGTCGGGTGGACCTCGGGCGGATGCAGGAAACGCTGATGTGACTCGGCCAGGATGTAGAGGGCGACGGCAAAGAGCAGCAAGGCATTGAACGCCGCCGCCAGGATTTCGAACCGGTGGTAGCCATAGGTCCGCCGGGCGATGCGGATGGCAGCCAGGGCGATGGCGAGCGCGGCGGCATCGGTAAACATGTGCGCAGCGTCCGAGATGAGGGCGAGGCTGCCGGTCAGCACGCCGCCAACGACTTCGGCCATCAGAAAGCCGAAAGTCAGCACCAGGACAAGGCGCAAGGCCCGCTCGTTCCCGGTGCTCGGCAGCGCGTGGGTGTGGCCTGCACTCATGGTGGCGGTTCCTTTCCGGAGGGGCGTTTCTTCGATCCCTGCTTCACTGGCTGCAGCCGACGCCGGAGTTCGGCGGAAAATTTCGGCTTCGACGTGCGCCTTCCCTCGCGCCAGCAGACAAAAACATAGAAGGCCAGGACGGTAATCATCAAGCCCAGGCCGACGACGATCAGCCGAAACTCAAGGTGACTGTGGAGGAGATGGTCGAGCATGGGGTGGTGACGCTCCCGCCATCAAGGTTGCTGCGCCTTGCCGCAGTTCGGGCAAAACTTCATCCCGGCGGCCAGGCTTGCATTGCAGGCGGCGCAAGCACCGGGCAGCAGCGTTGTGCCGCATTGCGCGCAAAAGCGCGCGCCCGGATTGGGCACGATGCCGCACTTCGGGCAAGAGGGGCCACCGGCGGCTACCCCACCACTGGGCTGCCCGGTATTCGACGGGTAATTTTGTCCCCAGCCATGATCACCGCCCGGATAATTCCCCTGGCCGCGATGATGACCTCCTTGATGACCACCTTGATGGCCGCCGGCCATCCCCTGCAAGAGCTTCTCAAAAAATCCCATGACATCATCCGCGATGTGAGTCGGTCGATATGTGACCGGTTGCCTGATTCGCTGTTTCAGCGCCAAGCCTCCGGCCACGCCTGCAAACCTTATGCTTGTGTCGGCTCGGGGGCCGACTCGGCGGTGAAATCCTCTTCCTCAGCATCTTTGCCATGGACAAGACGATAAAGAAGGGGCAGAACGAGAAGCGTCAGTGCAGTCGATGACAGGATGCCGCCGATCACTACCGTGGCGAGCGGACGCTGAACTTCGGCACCGGTGCCCGTTGCTATTGCCATGGGAACAAAGCCGAGGGAAGCGACCAAGGCCGTCATCAGCACGGGACGCAAGCGGGTCAATGCTCCCTCGTGAATGGCATCATCCAGAGTGCGTCCTTCTTCTCGTAAGCTACGGATGAACGCAATCATCACCAGCCCGTTGAGTACCGCCACACCGGACAAGGCAATGAAACCGATACCGGCTGAAATCGACAGCGGGATGTCTCTCAACCAAAGCGCAACGACACCGCCCGTTAACGCGAACGGAATGCCGGTAAACACTAGCAATCCATCTTTTGCATTGCCGAACATGACAAACAGCAGCGTGAACACCAGCAGCAAGGCAACAGGCACGACGATTTTCAGGCGTTGAGAAGCCGATTCCAGTTGCTCGAAGGTTCCGCCCCAGGATGTCCAATAGCCGGTCGGAATTTTGACCTCTGCCAGGCGTGTCTGTGCTTCGCCCACGAACGAGCCGATGTCCCGTCCCCGAACGTTGGCACTGACGACCACGCGCCGCTTGCCATTCTCCCGGCTGACTTGATTGGGCCCCGGCGCGACTTCCAGGCTGGCGACCTCACTTAAAGGGATATAGGTCGTACGCCCCTCGATGCCGTTGCTGACTGCAGTGCTTTTTGGCAAGGCGATCGGTAGACGCTTCATCGATTCGATATCAGAACGCAGGTTATCGGGTAGACGAACGACAATATCGAAGCGTCGATCGCCTTCGAACATGGTTCCAGCCTCTCGACCACCAATGGCCGTCGAAATCGCATCCTGAACATCGCCGACGTTGAGCCCATAGCGAGCGGTCTTGTCGCGATCGATGTTGACGGTCAGCATGGGCAAGCCGGTCGTCTGCTCCACCTTGACTTCGGATGCGCCGGGTATCTTTCCCAGAACGGCGGCAATTTTGCCCGCCGTTTCGTTCATCACATCCATGTCGTCGCCAAATATCTTGATCGCGACATCGCTGCGGACCCCGGAGATCAACTCGTTGAAGCGCAACTGGATTGGCTGAGAGAATTCATAGGTATTGCCCGGCAGCTTACCCGCGGTCTCCTGTATGGCTGCCAGCAGTTGATCCCTGGATTTCTTTGGCTCGGGCCACTGCGTTTCCGGCTTCAGCATGATGTAGCCGTCCGAGATATTGGGGGGCATGGGATCGGAAGCGATTTCAGCTGTTCCTGTCCGCGCAAACACACGCTCGATTTCTGGAAAATCCGCTTTAAGCCGCTTTTCCAGTTGTTGCTGCATGGCAACGGACTGGGACAGGCTGGTTCCCGGAATACGCAGTGCCTGAATGGCGAAATCGCCTTCATTCAAACTGGGAACGAATTCACTCCCCATGCGGGTGACGAGCAAGCCGGAGAGAATGACAATAACGGCTGTAAAGACCAGGACCACAGGCTTATTGGTCATGACACTGGCCAGCGCTGGCTTATACCAGCGCTTGGCGGTCCGCATCAGGATGTTTTCCTTTTCTCCCACCTTCGCACCGATAAACAGCGCTACTGCCGCCGGGATGAAGGTGACGGAGAGGATCATGGCGCCAACCAGAGCCGTGACCACGGTGAAGGCCATAGGATGAAACATTTTCCCTTCGACGCCGGTGAGCGCAAAGATTGGCAGGTAGACAATCATGATGATGAGTTGGCCGAAAAGCAGCGGTCGGCGTGCTTCCCTGGATGCGGCAAAGACCTCGTGGAAGCGCTCGGTCCGGGTCAGCGGCCGTCCGTGATGCTCTTGGGCATGGGCCAGTCGGCGCACGCAGTTTTCCACGATCACGACCGCACCGTCGATGATGATCCCGAAGTCGAGGGCTCCGAGGCTCATCAAGTTGGCACTGACGTGGTAAGTCACCATTCCTGAAAAGGTAAACAACATGGAAAGCGGGATCACCATAGCTGTGATTACCGCTGCCCGGATGTTGCCAAGGAACAGGAACAGAATGACGATGACCAGAACAGCGCCCTCAAGGAGATTCTTCTTGACGGTATTGATCGCCTTATCCACCAGAACAGTCCGGTCATAGACGGTGACCGCCTTAACTCCTTCGGGCAGGCTGCGGTTGATTTCCACCATTTTCTTGTCTACGGCTGCAGAGACGGTTCGACTGTTCTCGCCAATCAGCATGAACACCGTACCGAGGACGATTTCACGACCGTCGTCGGTGGCGGCACCGGTACGCAGTTCGCGGCCGATACCGACCTCAGCTACATCGCGAACGCGGATCGCCACCCCTTGCACATTGCCGAGAATGACATTGCGGATGTCCTCGATGCTCCGTACCTGGCCTGGCGCCCGGATCAGATACTGTTCGCCACGCTTCTCGATATAGCCTGCCCCGACGTTGCTGTTGTTGCGGTCGAGAGCGGTTACGACGTCTTGCAACGTCAGCCCATAGGAAGCGAGTTTTTCAGGGCTGGGCGCAACCTGGTATTCCTTGGCAAACCCGCCGATCGAGTTGATTTCGGTAACTCCCGGCACATTGCGCAACTGCGGTTTGATGATCCAATCCTGTATCTCGCGCAAATCGGTCGGTGTATAGGCGCTACCGTCTGGCTTTCTGGCTCCGTCTTCGGTTTCTACGGTCCACAGGTAAATTTCCCCCAAACCTGTCGAAATTGGCCCCGTGGCCGGCGAAATTCCAGCCGGAAGCTTTTCCTTGGCTTCCTGAATACGCTGATTGACCAGTTGGCGAGCGAAATAGATGTCCGTTCCATCCTTGAAAATCACCGTGACTTGGGACAGGCCATAACGCGACAGGGAGCGGGTTTGTTCCAGATGGGGCAATCCGGCCATGACGGTCTCGACCGGATAGGTCACCCGTTGCTCAACCTCCAGTGGTGAATAACCAGGTGCCGCCGTATTAATCTGAACCTGGACGTTAGTGATGTCGGGCACCGCGTCGATCGGCAGGCGCTGGTAGTTGTAGATGCCCAGTACGGCCATGCCAAGCACGGCCAAAATGACCAGCCAGCGGTGCTCGATGGCGAGGCGAATGATGCGTTCAAACATGTTGTTCTCCCCCGCCTCAGTGGCTATGCTCGGCGCTGCCCTTGCCGAGTTCCGATTTCAGGACAAAGCTACCGGCTGCAGCGTATGGCGTTCCAGCCTTCAAACCGCTGAGCACTTCGATCAGCTTGCCGTCAGAACGCCCCAAGGTGACGGGTTGGGCAACAAAGCCGTCAGCCACCTTGATAAAAATAACGCTCTTGTCCCCGATCGTCTGGATTGCTTCGGCCACAACGCTTACCGGGACTTCGGCCTCACCGGAGACCACTTCGACATTAACGAACAAGCCAGGCCGCCAGGCCATCTTTGGGTTGTCCAGGATGACACGCGCCTTGGCCGTACGGGTCTCCTGGCCGAGCAAGGCGCCAACATAGGAGATGCCGCCTTCCGCCTTCGATTCGAATGCAGTCGCCTTGACGACGACCTTTTCGCCGATGCGAACGATGTTCAGATCCTTGGCGGGAACAACGATTTCCGCCCAAACCGTGGACAGGTCGGAAACCGTGAATATGCTGGCATCTTCCTTGACCGCTTCGCCGAGCGCGATGTGCTTTTCCACGACCATGCCATCGAAAGGTGCCCGGATTTCATAGCGGTTGAGGCTTCCCGAAACGCTCGGGCTTGCCCCCAGCGCAATCAGTTTTTGCTGGCTGTTGGCGACGGCAATTTCAGCTTCCCGCAAAACCTGCTGTGCCAGGAGGTAGTCCTGCTCGGCGGAAATTTTTTCTTCCCAGAGCTTTTTTTCCCGCTCGTAGGTCGATTTGGCAAGCGTCAGCCGCTTCTGCGCCGACAACAGTTCGCTGCGCTGCTCGGAGAGTCCGGTACTGGCGATAACTGCCAGTATCTGTCCGCGCTTGACCAATTGCCCAAGGTTGGCCGGGACACTTTCAACGACACCAGCTAACCGCGGCACAACGTGAGCTGTCCGATCTTCATTGAAGCGGATCTCACCCGGCAGTTGTGCCGCTGTTCGGATTTTGGCAGGGGCCGCCTTCTGGATACTGATGGCGGCCGATTTGACCTGCTCATCAGTCAGTTCGATTTTTCCTTCTTCCCTCGTATCGATGAACAGGAACGGTGTATTAGCCATCTTAGCGGTAATAGCTGCTTCAAAGGCATGGGGTTCGGCGATCGGACTGGTACTGATCAGGAAGTCTTGTTCCGCCTTGAAGGCCACTTCCTGCTTTTCTCCGTTCGGCCGCGTCAACGTCACAGAAACCTTAGCTGCTGAAGGGGCCAAGGGCTTGTCCTGTTGGAACAGCCAGACACGAAAATGAGGCTCACCACCTTCTTCAGCCAACAATAACTCCAGGCCAAATCCATCTTCGGTAAACAACTTGCCTCCATGAGAGCCCGTCTTCGGTCCATCCTCATGATGTTCTGCGTCGCTGTGGCCTTTGGCGTGATCATGGCCGTCACCGTCCTGAGCGCCATGATGCTCGGCATCAGCATGCCCCTTGGATTCGGCATGGCTGGCATGCTCACTCTTCTCTGCTGATTGACCCGAAGAGGAAGAACCCAGAATCCAGCCGCCGGTAGCAATGCCCATCGCCAAAATGACAGCGATGGCGATACCTTGTTTTTTGGAAAGGTTAAAAGCGTTCTTGTCGATATTGAATTTCACTGCTTGCTCCTACGGACGACTTGGCATTGGGGACGACATTGAATTGCTGGAGCCCAGTACGCGCTCTAGTTCGGCAGCAGTCCGATGCGCCTCGGACAAACTTCTCAGGTATTGGGCTCTTGCCTGAAAGAAGGTGCGTTGAGCATCCAGGACTTCCAGAAAACTGAATTTCCCAAGCTCGAACCCTTTGCTGGCTGCGTCATAGGCGCTGCGTGCGCCGGGCAGAATTTCGCTTTGTAAGGCTTGCGCTTCAACGACCAGTGACTTCAAGCGTTCCTGGTTTTGTGTGACTTCCGTGCTTAAGCGAACCTCAGTGGCGCTGAACTCATCGCGAGCCTTATCCGCCCGCCGCAGTGCTTCGAGTACATTGCCCTGGTTGCGGTCGAATATCGGGAAGGGGATCGAGACGCCCACGATGGTTTGGTTGCGCCCAAGTTCTTCAACCTTTTTTGAACCCAAGCTGACCGTGACGTTTGGAAACCGCCGAGACCGCTCGACATCGGCAAGCGCTGCAAAACGATCGGTCTCGTGGCGTGCTCGGGTAAGAACCGGGGAGTTGTTCAACCGACGATCGATCTCGTCGGCGGAGAGAATTTCTGGCAGATTGTCGATACGCCCTTCGACCTGTTCAAACCGTGGCGTCTTACTTCCCCAGGTCGCTGCCAGACGATTTCGTGCTGCGACCAAATCCCCTTTGGCTTGATTCAACTCCACCCGTGCAGACGCCCCAGCAACGCGGGCCTTGGTTTCCTCAACGGGAGAAATTTTGCCGGCCGTAACCCGGCGCGATGCAGCTTGGGTAGCGCGTTGGGCGAGGCCGAGCAAATCCTCTGTTTGCAGTACCCGTTCTTGAGCCACCAGGACATCGAAGAAGGCGCCAACGACGCTAGCTCGGATACCCTGACGTTTGGCCACCAAGTCGGCAGCGGCTACATCCCGTCCCCGCTCGGCGGAAACAATCCGTGCAGCACGCCGGCCCCCCAACTCGATTAATTGGCTGATCTGAACGGTTGTGGTTCGGGTCGCCTTATTCTGCGTATCTTCAACCAAGGTTGAAACTTCCGGGTTCGGCAGTATCCCTGCTTGAATCACCGCTCCCTCGACTGCTCGCAATTCATTGGTTGCGGCAGATAGTTCGGGATTGGCCGCTAGCGCGAGATCGATTGCAGCGGAAAGGGTTAAGGTTCCGGTCGGTTCCTTGGCAAGCGCAGGTACGGCTTCGATCAGCGACGGCACATTTTGCGTCTGCGCCCAGAGGTTGGTGCTGGCAATCACCGTAAATCCGAAAAGGGTTCGGACCAGTAAAGCGATAATTGGTTGTTGGCGGTACATCCGATTCTCCGTTGATGAAAGACACATCAGGAAATCGGCGGGGCGCCACACCGCAAGCGGCTTGGCATCGTGCGCAGCTCAAGCTGCGGCAAACAGATATGGGAAAAGTAACCCAACCCCGCCGATCAGGCGGAGATCGACCAGTTGGGACGTTCAGGCAGATCGCTAGGTGGCGACGTCAAGAAATGGGGAGACCACGGGTGATCGGCTACGCCACCAGCAACCTGCTGGGTATTGGTAACACTGGTTAATACTGCAATACAGCTGGCATGGCAGACGGCACAATCACTGTCGATGCCAGAGAGTTGGCCTTTGGCCGCCTTGGCGCTATCGTCAGCCTGATGTTTGTGCTCGTGGTGACCAAAATGATGCGCAGTAGCGCCTGTTTCATGTTGGCAATAGCTCGCCGCCACCGACCAGGTAATCTGGAGTGACAGTAAGATCAACAGGAAAACGGCAAGCCAACGACGCATGTTGATAATAGTAGCAGAGTGAGAGCAATAGGGATATTAGTGATGTCTTTGCACCGAAGTTGCAAGATTTGTGGCAGATAGCTCGATTACCTGCCACTCTTCTAGGCAACATATTTTCTGGCAGGCTAATTAGCCACCTTGGTAGAGCGCTTCATGCTGCTTTTTTTCTTCCGGTGTCATCTTCAGAGAGGGGGCCGGCGTGTTGTGGTTGAGTTTATCCACATGTTGCCATTTACCATCACGAAGGACATATTCGTGCGGGACAAGCACCCAGCCTTGATCACCGCCAACATATCGATACTGACCATCGGCGCTAATCGGGTTACGTTTAAACTCCTCAAGCTCCTTTTGGACTTGCTGAGTGGTTTTGTTGCTGGAATCATGCGACGGGTAGTATTTTACCGTTCCGTCGGGCCCGCTATGCATGACCGACTCCGCCAAGGCCTGTCCTGACAGGACCAATCCGGCACAAAGAACAGGGATAGAAAAGACTTGTTTAACGTTCATGATAGGAACTCCTTCATTAAATACCGGTTCATCGGTTTTGATATATGCCGAACAACGGCCTGGCATGGATGAACTATATGAAATGGGCTCTGACAGAATGCCAACAGGAAGTTTACAAATTTGACATCTTTTGCTTCGTGAAGAAATGAAATTACTGGTCGTCGAGGATGAACAAAAGCTTGCGCTGTACTTGCAAAAAGGCTTGGGCACGGCAGGCTTCGTGGTTGATATTGCGCATGATGGGGTAACCGGGCTTCATATGAGCCTGGCGTTCGATTATTCGGCAATTATCCTTGACTCCATGTTGCCGGGAATGGACGGACTTACCCTGCTTGCCGCTTTGCGTACCAAAAAACAGACGCCAGTCTTGATGCTTACAGCCTTGGGCAAGGTGGAGGATCGGGTCACCGGATTGCAAACAGGCGCAGACGATTACCTGGTCAAACCCTTCGCCTTTTCTGAGCTGATTGCACGGATTCAAGGTCTGCTTAGGCGATCAGCACCACATCAAGTGGAGACGCAATCAAACAGGCTGACACTTCATAACCTCGAAATGGATCTGGTGCGCCGCAAGGTCTCCAGGAACGGTCAGCGCGTCGATCTGAGTGCCAAGGAGTTCCTCCTGCTTTCTCTGTTTCTCAGGAAACAAGGCGAGGTGCTGTCACGAACCGAGATTGCCGAGCAGGTTTGGGATATGAACTTCGATAGCAACACCAATGTCGTCGAAGTTTCGATCAAGCGACTTCGCGCCAAAATGGATACGCCCTTCGAGACGCAGTTGCTGCATACCGTACGCGGCATGGGCTATGTCCTCGAACTGCGCGAATGAGACTCAGAACAATGATCAATCCGACGCTGAGCAGTCGCCTCATACGCTGGCTCGCTTCGCTGAGTTTGGGTGTTCTGGGGTGTTTGTGCCTCGGAGTCTTTTTCTCGGTCAAAGCCAACCTTGAAACACAACAGGACCTGCGTCTTGAAAAGCTCAGCACGGCAATTCGGCACCTGTTTGAAGAAACACCGGGACACCTGCAACCGGGGTCGCTTGAACACGACCTTGACGATCTTCTGAAAATCAATCGGGACTCGCATCTCAAGTTAATCGATAGGCTGGGTGAGGCTCGCTTCATCTCGATGCCAAGTGCGTGGCCATCAAAAGCTCGTTTTTATTCGTTTGCACTCCCCGATGAAGCACAGAGGACAGATTTTGCCGTTGCCGAATTGGCACTTGAGACTGCGCCCGATGAAGCGATTCTGGATCGCCTCGCAGCCATCCTCTGGGGGGCTGCGTTGATCGGGAGTGCGGCAATCACGCTGGGCGGCTACCTGATCGTTTATTTTGGACTGGCCCCCATTCGGAAGCTGGCTGAGCAAACGCGCAGTCTCGCAATCCTTTCCCTCGACAAGCGCTTGGAAACAGCGCGAATCCCGGCCGAGTTGCAAGTTCTCGTCGATCAGTTCAACGATTTGCTGAATCGACTGGAAAAAGCCTATCAGCAACTCGAAGGGTTCAATGCCGATGTGGCGCACGAATTGAGAACCCCATTGGCGAACATCATCGCCAGCAGCGAGTTGGCCTTGCGTAGCAACGACAAGGACGAACACCTGCGCGATTGCATCGGTTCGAATCTCGAAGAAATGCACAGGCTGTCGTGCATCGTCAATGACATGCTATTCCTGTCGCAAGCCGACCGGGGTGCTAAAGCTCGGCGGATGCCCGTTCAAAGCCTTGCCCAGCTCTGCGCCGAAGTGGCCGACTACTACGAAGCGGTGCTGATCGAATCTGACCTTCAATGGTCTATCGAAGGCGATGCATCAGGCCAGTACGACGCGGCGCTGCTCCGGCGCGTGCTGTCCAATCTGCTGAATAATGCGGCTCGGTATGCGGATCACGGAAGTTCAATCGTGATTCGTATCGCCGCGGAAACTCATGGACACATCAAGCTCTCGGTGATCAATCGAGGGGAACCGATTTCTGCTGAGAGTCTGCCTCATATCTTCGACCGCTTTTTCCGCGTAGACGCCTCACGTAGCCACGGCCATCAGAATCATGGACTGGGTCTCGCCATCGTTGGCGCGATTGCCCGGATGCATGACGGGGAGGCCTTCGCAAAATCCGCCCATGGTGAGACAGAAATAGGCGTACGACTGGCCTGCTGACGGCCCCGCTGCTTTTGCCGATGCCGACCAACAACGGGTCTTTAGTCTTTGGTTTGCGGTGCAGAGGTTCGCAACATCCGCAGACCGTTGGCGACGACCAGCAGGCTGGCGCCCATGTCGGCAAACACCGCCATCCACATCGTGGCATTTCCGAATACTGCCAGTCCAAGGAACACGACCTTGATCCCAAGAGCCAGGGCAATGTTCTGCCAGAGTACGGCGTGGGTCTGGCGAGACAAGCGTATGGTTTCCGGAATGCGCCGCAGGTCGTCGTTCATGATCACCACGTCGGCTGCTTCCATGGCCGTATCGGTCCCGGCAGCACCCATGGCCACGCCGATGTCGGCACGGGCCAGGGCAGGTGCATCGTTGATGCCGTCGCCGGTCATCGCGGTCGGGCCATAGCGAGCCTGCAAATCTTCGATGGCCGCCAGTTTGTCCTCAGGAAGAAGATTTCCCCGGGCGTCGTCGATGCCGGCTTCCTTGGCGATGCTCGCGGCCGTCGCCGCATTGTCGCCGGTCAGCATGACCGAGACGACACCGAGCCGGTGCAGATCGGCCACCGCCTCCCGTGAGCTTTCCTTGATGGTGTCGGCCACCGCAAAAATCGCCAGCACCTGCTGTTCCGTCGCCAGCATGGTGACCGTCCGGCCTCGCGTCTCGTGCACCTGAAGGCGAGCCTCAATTTCTGCACTGCACAGAGCGCGTTCCTCAATCAGGCGATGATTGCCGAGGATCAGCAGTTGGCCGTCGGCACGCGCTTCCACACCCCGTCCGGCAAGGGCGAGAAAATCGGTCAAGCCGTTCTCCGGAAGCCTGAGACCGGTCGCAATCGCTTTTGAGACCGGATGGTCCGAGTGCCCGGCGAGGCTGGCCGCCCAAGCGAGCACCTGGGATTCGGGGATCGTCGAGGGAAGCAGTTCAGTGGCGACCAGACGGGGTTTGCCTTCGGTAATGGTGCCGGTCTTGTCGAGGGCAATGACGCGCAGTTTGCGGGCCTCCTCCAGATAGACGCCGCCCTTGATCAGGATGCCGCGCCGGGCCGCTGCCGCCAGTCCGCTGACGACCGTCACCGGCGTGGCGAGCACCAGCGCGCAGGGGCAAGCGATGACCAG
>NZ_JBWKSX010000021.1:0-29363 GCF_059420025.1 Azonexus sp. GW821-FHT04F04
GCGTGCCATTTGGCGGTGACTTCCGGGCTGTTGAGAACGGCCCGTTGGGCGACTTCTTTCAGGGTGGCAGGGGTGGCTGTCTGCGCTGGCGAAACCTGTGCGAAGGCAGGGAATACAGCCGAAACCAGAAGCGAGATAAGCGTTATTTTTTTCATGAGCAGTATTTTTATTTGAGCAGGAAAACGGTAATTCCTCACGCCCGTGCAAACTTACCCCCCGGCGCCCAGGAAAATACCAAAGAAATAGCCATTCGCGATTATAGGGAGCGCCATCAGGCTGATTGTAAGAAATGGTAAACCAGCCCCAATTGACCTTTACAAACCTCGCCGGTATCTGCGCTTTCCCTCCGCGAACGACCACGGGAAGGCGCTTTACACTTTTCTGGAACTTGCCACGGTCAACCAGAATTTGGGCCAAAAAATGAAATTTCCGGAGCACGACCAGCTGGCGAAAGCGCAGGGTTCAATTGCCTTTCAAACCCTGCAGCTTGCGATACAAGGTGCGCTGACTGACCCCAAGACGCGCGGCCAACTCGACGGTATCGAGCCCATTGCGGTCCCTGGCCCAGTTCAGGTAACGCCGCTCCAACGTGTCCAGTTCAACAATCTGGTCGACATGAAATGCATTGTCATTGACCAGCAAGGCCGAGGGCAAATCCTCTGCCATTTCTTCAAGATGGGGCAGGTCGATCAGATCGCCGTCAGCCAGCAAGGTGGCGCGTTCGATCAGGTTACGCAGCTCCCGTATATTGCCGCTGTAACGCCGACCACTCAGCCAGGTCAGTGCCGCGGGCGTGAATTTTCGGCCCGGTTTGCGGTCGACTCGTTCGAGCAGGGAAACCGCCAGCAAGGGAATATCGGCCGGCCGTTCGTGCAGGGCCGGGGTGTGCACCGGGAAGGTGTTAATGCGGAAATACAGGTCACGGCGAAAGGTTTCGGCCTGGACCATGGCGCGGAGATCGCGGTGCGTCGCCGCCACCAGCCGAAAATCGGCCGGCAGCCAATCCAGCCCGCCAACCCGCCGATATGTCCCGGTTTCGAGCAGGCGCAGCAGTTTGACCTGCAGGACCAGCGGCAACTCGCCGATTTCATCGAGAAACAGCGTGCCCCCCGACGCCGCTTCGACCAGACCCTGCTTGCGGTGCGTAGCGCCGGTAAAAGCCCCTTTTTCGTAACCGAAGAGTTCGCTCTCGAACAGGGTTTCGGTCATCCCGGCGCAGTCGACCGCAACAAAGGGGCCATCCTCCCGGGCGCTGGCTTCGTGGATGGCGCGGGCAACCAGCTCCTTTCCGGTGCCGGTTTCGCCGAGCAACAACACGGCGGCGTTCGAATTGGCGACGCGCAACACCTTTTCCAGCATGCCGACAAAGGCCGGCGAGCGACCGACCAGGCCTTGCGCTGCCGGACGGCTGCTGGCCTGACGAACGACGCGCATGGTCTCGACGAAATAGACGACCTGTCCGTTTTCATCACGAATCGGCGTGGTTTCAACGGCGACATGCTCTTCGCCACGTGGCGTATGGTGCAGGTGGAGGACGCGCTGGGGCGACCCCGATTTCTGACTCTGCTGGAGCGGGCATGACTCGCCAGCCTGATCGCAGGGTACGTTGAAATGATGTGAAACCTCGTAGCAGGTCCGCCCAGTGATCAGCCGACCGCCGCCAAAATCGCGGACATAGGCCGCGTTGGCCGCAATAATCCGGTAATCGGCGCTCATCACGATGCGCGGCTCAGGCAAGCCGTCGAGGAAAGAAATCAGCTCGCCCAAAGAATGTTCGCCCATGTCACCCCCGTCAATTTCGTCAGTCACGTCTGTCAATATTGACACAATTTGCCAACTCACACCTTAATGAGATATATAAGCAAATGATTTTTAAGCAACTTGGCCCCAAAAACAGGCAGGCACGCATCTTGATAGTAAGTATCCTTGGAAACCGGTAATACTTGGGTCTCCGCGCCATTGCGACACATTGCGGTGGGCGGCAACCTTGGCAGCAATGGGTCTGACTGCGACTATTTTCCCTCGCCCCGCAGGCTTGCTTTGCGCAGTCGCTTGTTGCTGTCGGTAGCACCGGTTTCCAACCCTATTTTCCATCTCCACGAAAACGTCAATGAATCAGCCCCAAGAAAATACGGAAGAATCTAAAGTAGCCAAGGTTTCCTTCTACGAAAAGCACAAGGTCATTTACGCCAAACGCGTTCGTGGCTATTTCGACAACTGGCGTGTTGCGCTGGTCATCCTGACCCAGGTGATCTTTTATGGCGGCCTGTGGCTGACCTGGAACGACCGGCAAGCGATTCTTCTGCATCTGGTCGAACGCAAGTTCTATATTTTCGGGGTCGTTTTCTGGCCGCAGGACGTCATCTACCTGACTGCCTTGCTGATCGTTTCGGCTTACGGGCTATTCCTCGTCACGGCCATCGCCGGGCGACTGTTCTGCGGCTACGCCTGTCCGCAAACGGTCTACACGCAGATCTTCATGTGGATCGAAAACTGGGTCGAAGGTGACCGCAATGCGCGGATCAAGCTCGACAAGGCCCCGATGGATGCGCGCAAGTTCCGCATCAAGGCGACCAAACACCTGCTCTGGGGCATCGTTGGCCTATGGACCGGCTTTACGCTGGTCGGCTACTTCACCCCTGTCCAGGAACTGATCAACAACGTCCTGACCGGCCAACTCGGCCCCTGGGAAACGTTCTGGATCTTCTTCTACGGCGGCTTCACGATTCTGATGGCCGGCTTCATGCGCGAGCAGGTGTGCAAGCACATGTGCCCGTATGCCCGCTTCCAGAGTGTGATGTTCGACCCGGACACGATGATCATCACCTACGATGAAGAACGTGGCGAGCCGCGCGGCATCCGCAAGAAAAACGCGCCCCCCGACGCCCCCAAGCTGGGTGACTGCGTCGACTGCAACCAGTGCGTCCAGGTCTGCCCGACCGGCATCGACATCCGCAAGGGCCTGCAATACGAGTGCATCGGCTGCGCCGCCTGTATCGATGTCTGCGACCAGGTCATGGACAAGGTCGGCCTGCCGCGCGGACTGGTCCGCTACTCGACCGAAAACGCCATGGCGCAACATCTGGGCAAGCAACAAATCCTCGCCCACATCATCCGCCCGCGCATCCTGCTCTACACCTTCATCCTGATCGTCATCACCGGGCTGGCCATCTGGTTCCTGACCACCCGTATCCCGCTCAAGGTGGACATCATTCGCGACCGCTCGACGCTCGCCCGCGAAGCCGATGACGGCCGGATCGAGAACGTTTACATGCTGCAGATCATGAATACCGAGGAACAGCCGCATCGTTACAAGGTCACGGTCGACGGTTTGCCAGGTGCCGAAATCACCGGCGACGTCGAAGTCGACGTCCCGCCGGCCACGCTGCAATCGTTCAACACCATCGTCGCCGTACCGCCCGATGCCGGCAAGACGGGCTCGAACCCGATTCACTTCGAGATCGTCGCGCTCGACAACCCGGACATCAAGGTTCGCGAAAAAGCAGCCTTCCTGCTGCCCAGATAGTTTTCAGGCAGATCGGGACAAAGCGGGAGCGCATCTCCCGCTTTTTTTCGTCCATGAATTACCGGAAAGCCCGATCCAGAAACTCGCTCAGCAAGCCAACCTGTTGCTTGAGGTCGCCGTAATCATCGTGACTGCCGGATACCAGCAGCAGCTCCACCGCCTCGCTGGTTCGTGCCGCATAGATCTGTCGGGCCTCGGCCACCGGAACGGTATCGTCCTCCAGGCCATGCACGATCAGTGTCGGGCAACGAAGCCTGGCAATGGTGTTGCACGGAGCGATGTCGTCGAAGCGATAGCCGATGACCCGTTGCACATAAGCCAGAATGTAAGCACCGAGCGGCCAGAGCGGAATGTGCATGCCGGCCAGCCAGCGCCGCATCATCGCCGCCGGATGGGCAAAGGCGGCCAGACTGATCACGGCGCGGATGGCCGGCTGGCGCGAAGCAGCGAGCAGCGCCGCCCCCGCCCCCACCGAATGCCCGATCACCCCGAGGGCCAGTGGATCGACCTCGGGCCGCGCGGCCAACCAGCACAACGCAGCTTCGATATCTTCGGCAAAGCGCGGCAGCGACGCAAAACTGTCGTCATCGCTCCGGCCGTGGCAACGGGCATCGACCAGCAGCAGAGAATACCCCCCAGCATGCAATGGCGCGGCCAGCGGCAACATCATCGCGGCATTGCCACCCCAGCCGTGCATGACGACCAGGGCGGGCCGCCCGTCGCCGGCGGACAAAAACCAGCCATGGAGATTTTTGTCATTGACCGTCGGCACCGTCACCTCATGCCAGGGCAAATCCGCTGGCCAGCCGCCCTCGACCACGCGCGGCGCCGCCAAACCGCGCCGGATAAAATAATTCAGACCGCCGATACTGCCGGCCAGCAAAGGAACGCCCCATAACCAGGGGAGTCCACTGCTCAGCGGCATGGCGGCGAAACAACAAAAAATCCGGGGGGACTCATGGCGTCAATTTCTCGGCATTCTGATTTTGGCCATTTTATCCGGTTGACCGTGGCATCGGCCGTTGGCGGCGATATACTCGCCTCAAACTACATATAACGAATCGGAGACCGGGCCACGACCGATGGCCCAGCGCCTATGGACACCTTGTTCCTGCTCGCCGTCGTCACTGTCGTCATCGTTCTGGTATTCGACTACACCAACGGCTTCCACGACGCCGCCAACATCGTCGCCACCGTCATCGCCTCGCGCGCCATGACGCCGGCCCAGGCAGTACTCATCGTCGGTATCTTCGAGTTCCTCGGCCCCCTCCTCGGTGGCACGGCAGTCGCCAATACCATCGGCAAATTCGTCGCCCTCGATGGCGTGGCGCCGGTGCTTTCATTGTCCATCCTGCTCTGCGGGCTGATCGGCGCCATTGTCTGGAATCTCGGCACCTGGTATTTCGGCATCCCCTCCTCGTCATCACACGCCCTGGTTGGCGGACTGATCGGCGCCGTTGTCGTCGCCGTCGGCCCCGCCCACGTCGTCTGGGGCTTTGCCGAACTGGCCGACGGCCACCTGACCGGCATCGTCAAGGTCCTCGCCGCGCTCGTCCTCTCGCCATTGATCGGCTTCTGGGTCGGCTTTCTGGTCCACAGGCTACTGACCGGCCTGCTGGTCGCCGCCAACCCGGCCGCCAATGCCCGGCTGCGCGGCCTGCAATACGTTACCGCCGCCGGCCTGGCTTTCTCGCACGGCGCCAACGACGCGCAGAAAAGCATGGGTATCCTGACCCTCGTCCTGCTCCTCGGCGGCTTCATCCCGAGCTTCGAAGTCCCCTTCTGGGTCATGCTCGCCTGCGCCACTTCCATTACGCTCGGCATCATGTCCGGCGGCTGGCGCATCGTCCGCACGCTCGGCTTCGCCATCTACCGCGTCCGTCCCATCCACGCCCTCGGCTCGCAACTCACCTCGGCCGCCGTCATCATGGCCGCCTCCATTGGCGGGGCCCCGGTCTCCACCACCCACGTCGTCGCCACCTCGATCATGGGTATCGGCGCCTCGGAACGCCCGCGCGCCGTGCGCTGGGCCAAGGCCAAGGACATCGCGATGACCTGGCTGATCACCATTCCCGGCGCCGCCATCGTCGCCATCCAGGCCTACGCCCTGGTTCATCTATTTCTTGGAGGCACGCCATGAGCGAAGAAAACAGCCCCTCGGTCTTCCGTCGCCTGTTCGACCGCGTTTTTCCCAAAATGCCCGACTTCTTCACCCTGCTCACCGAGCAATGCCAGCACGTCGGCGTCACCGCCGGCCGCCTCGTCGAATTCATGGAAACCGGTGACCAGAACGTCGGCCAGCTCATCCGCCAGGACGAGCACGAAGCCGACCGCGTCAAGATCCGCAACCTGCACACCCTGAATGAAGCCTTCTCGACGCCGATCGACCGCGAAGACCTCTACCGCGCCATCATCGACCTCGACGAGATCGTCAATTACTGCAAGACCACGGTCAGCGAAATGGAAGTCCTCGGCCTCGCGCCCGACAAGCACTGCCTCGAAATGGCCATGCACATCAAGCTCGGCACCGACGCGCTGGCCCAGGGCTACGCCCGGCTCGCCAAGGAACCCGCCGCCGCAGCCGCCGATGCCGACGCCGCGCGCAAGGCCGAACGCCGCGTCGAGAAAAACTACCGCCGGGCCATCGCCGAACTCTTCGTCGGCGACGACTACATCCACATGTTCAAACGCCGCGAAATCTACCGCCACCTGTCCAACGCCGCCGACCGCATGGCCAACTGCGCCAATACCCTGCACGACATCGTCGTCAAAATGTGCTGACCTCGACTGCCCATGCTGAAAACGCTTTCCCGCAACCTGCTCAAACTATTCGGCTGGACCGTCATCGAACCGCCGGCGCGCCCGGCCCGCGCCGTCCTCGTCGGCTACCCGCACACCTCCAACTGGGACGGCGTCATCGCCCTGTTCACCAAACTCGCCCTCGGCCTTGACGCCCGCTGGGTGGCCAAGGAATCGCTGTTTTGCGGGCCGCTGGACTGGATATTCCGCCGACTGGGCGGCATCCCGATCAAGCGCAACGTGCGCAACGGCTTCGTCGCCGACATGGTCGCCCAATTCGCCGCGCAACCCGAATTTCTCCTGGTCATCGCCCCGGAAGGCACGCGCAGCCTGACCCCGGGCTGGAAAAGCGGCTTCTACCGCATCGCCCTCGGCGCCAAAGTGCCCGTCGCCCTCGCCTTCGTCGACTACTCGCGCCGCCAGGCCGGCATCCTCGCCTACCTCACCATGACCGGCGACCCCGCCACCGACATCGCCGCCATTGCCGCCCACTACGAGGGCCGCGTCGGCAAACATCCCGAACTCGCCGCGCCGATCCGCTGGCTCGACTAGCTGCCGACTATTCGGCGACGAGCACCACTTCTTCACCGGCAAAACTGACGACCTGGCCGGGTTTCATTTTTGCCCGTTTTCTCGTGTCGACCGTGGCATCGACCTTGACACGCCCTTCGGCGATGGCGGCATGTGCCGCGCCGCCGGATTCGCACAGGCCGGTGGCCTTGAGCAGTTGGTCGAGCTGGATGTATTCGCCGCGAATGGCAAAGGTGATGCTCATGGGTATTCCTGTCGGTAACGGGGACAAGTGAGCGGATGGCTTGGCTTGTCGAAGGCGCTCATTGTATATCCATCGCCATTTTGCATCCCGCCGGGAAGGGATACGCCTCATCGCGGTGCGCCGCGTCATAAAAGGCACCAACAAGGCGCCCCGACGTCATAAAACGTCGTTTTGGGGTGGGTATGTTAATTGCTGATACCAGGATCTATTCACTCGACTTCAGCCATTGCCGTGCACTTTCGTCCCAAACGCCAAAATCACAGCGGCGTCACCCCCTCGCGATTGAATCACTCCAGAGTCCTCGATACGCTGGTCAAGAACCTTGAGGGTATGGCCTACCGCTGTCTGCACGACGCTGGCTGGACAATGGTTTTCGTCAGCGACGGATGCCATGAGCTATGCGGCTATGCCTCTTCGGAAATTCTCGGCAAGACCGGGGTCTCTTGGGAGGAGATCACCCACCCGGAAGACCGCAGGCGCGTCCGCGATTGCATCGAAGACGCCATGCGCAGCGGCCGGCGCTTTGCCGTCCAGTACCGGATCGTCAGCAAGTCGGGGCAAATCAAGTGGGTGGTCGAGCGTGGTGTGGCGATCCGCGACGAGCAGGGCGAAGCTGTACTGGAAGGCTTCATCGAGGACATTACGGCGCGAAGAATGACGCTCGAGGCGCTTGAGGCAGCCGAGTTGCGCTATCGCAACATCTTCGAACACGCCTCGGAAGGCATCTTCCAGTCCACTCGCGATGGCCGCTACCTTGCTGCCAACCCCGCGCTGGCCAGGCTTTATGGCTACGACAGTCCGCAGACGCTGATGGCCGATCTGGCCGATATCGAACGCCTGCTCTATGTCCTGCCTGATCGCCGGGTGGACTTTCTGACCTTGATCGAAAGGGATGGCGAGGTCCTGAACTTCGAGTCCGAGGTTTACCGGCGCGATGGATCGCGCATCTGGATTTCCGAAAATGCCCACGCCGTGCTCGGCACCAAGGGCGAATTCATCTGCTACGAAGGCACGGTGCAGGATATTTCGGAGCGCAAGCGGACCGAGGCGCACCTCCAGCTGATGGCGATGGTTTTCTCGAACAGCAACGAAGCGATCATGGTGACCGATGCCGGCAATCGGATCATCGCCGTCAACCCGGCCTTCAGGAGGCTCACCGGCTACCTGCCGGATGAAGTGATGGGCAAGGATCCGCGCATCCTTTCGGCCGGCATTACCTCGCCCGAGGTGTTCTCCGACATGTGGGCCAGCCTGGATCGGCATGGTTCCTGGCAGGGCGAGTTGTGGGACCGCCGAAAATCGGGCGAGGCCTATCCCAAATGGCTGTCGATCTCGCTGGTCCGCGATGCTGACGGGCAGATTCGCAATCACATCGGCAGTTTCATCGACATTTCGGAACTCAAAGCGACGCAGGAGCGCATCCGCCATCTCGCCCATCACGACACGCTGACCAACCTGGCCAACCGTTTCAGCCTGCACGAAAAACTCGGCCAGGCCATCGCTTTCTGCAAACGCAATCACATGCAGTTGGCCCTGATGCTGATCGACCTTGATCGCTTCAAGACGATCAACGACACCCTCGGCCACCAGGCCGGCGATGAACTGCTGATCCAGGTCGCCCAGCGCCTCTCGGCGGCGGTCCGCGAGAGCGACATCGTGGCCCGCCTGGGCGGCGACGAATTCGTTGTTGCCTTGCCCGGCATCGGCTCGCCTGCCGACGCTGCCCACCTGGCCGACAAGATCACCCGAGAGATTTCCGCCCCCTACCTGATCAACGGTCAGGAGCTGCGCACCTCGCCGAGCATCGGCATCTGCGTGTACCCGGGAGACGGCACGGAAATCGGCGACCTGTTGAAAAATGCCGACGTTGCGATGTATCACGCCAAAGCCAAGGGACGCGGCAATTACCAGTTCTTCACCGAAGAAATGAACATCGCAACGACCGAGCGCATGAACCTCGAATCGGACTTGCGTCTGGCCATCGCCCGCGGCGAGTTTTTGCTCTACTACCAGCCCCAGCTCGACCTGCGCAGCGGCACCATCGTCGGCGTCGAGGCGCTGATCCGCTGGCAGCATCCCACCCGCGGTCTGGTCTCGCCGGCCGACTTCATCCCGATTGCCGAAGACAGCGGCATGATCTCGGCCATCGGCGACTGGGTGCTCGAGGAAGCCTGCCGCCAGCTCAAGGCGTGGCAGACAAGGGGCATCACCCATATCCGCATGTCGATCAACCTGAGTACCGGCCAGTTTCTCGATAAGACCCTGCCGGCCCGCATCCACGAACTGCTGGCGAGCAACGGCCTGAGTGCCGGTCTGCTCGATCTGGAAGTGACCGAATCGATGTCGATGGCTTCGCCGGACGAATCGATCAGCGTCATGAAAACCCTGAGCAGCAGCGGATTGACGCTGTCGATCGACGATTTCGGCACGGGTTATTCGTCGCTGGCCTATCTCAAACTGCTGCCGATCCACACGCTGAAGATCGACCGCTCCTTCGTCAAGGACATCGAATCCGACCCCAACGATGCCGACATCTGCGACGTCACCGTGCTGCTCGCCCACAAGCTGGGCCTGGAAGTCGTCGCCGAGGGTGTCGAAACCGAGGCGCAACTGAAATTCCTGCTCAGCATCGGCTGCGAGAAAATCCAGGGCTACCTGATCAGCAAACCGCTACCGGCCGATCAAGCCGAAAGGTTCATCCGCAACAATCCGCCGATGAATGATCTGGGGACCATCGACCTGTGGTCGTCGCCTGAACAATCCCCATCGATCGAAGAAAACTGCCCCGCCTGACAACCGACGCGGCCCGCGCCGCGGCTTTTTCCCCGGTGAGCTAGACCCGGCCAATCAGGATCAGATGGACCCGGCACGGCCCGTGGGCGCCAAGGACGATGGTTTGTTCGATGTCGCCGGTGCGCGAGGGCCCGGATATGAAATTGACGGCGCGCGGCAGGCTGCCACGTTCGGTACGGAGGAGCACGAAGGCGTCTTCCATGGTTGCCACGATACGCGAAACATCGACCAGCGCGATGTGTGTTTCCGGCAGCAGGCTGACCGTGGCCGGCGTTTGCGGGCCGGAGAGCAGCATCAGCGTGCCGGTTTCGGCAATGGCGCAGAAGCAGCCGGAAATGCCGGTTTTATCGGCGTCGACCGCAGGACGGGCGGCGACGGACAGGCCGCTGTCCGCCCAGTCCAGCCCGCCGACGTCTGCTGTTGCCACCGCCTCGCCGGCCAGCCCGTTTGCTGCAAGATAAGCCGCCACAGCGGACGGCACCTCGGCCAGAGTGGCAACAGCGGCAACCGTACTCGACAGGTATTCGGCCTTGGCCTGAAAGCGGCCGACCAGATCGGCGTTGATGACCGGCTGCGGCCCGCGTTCCACTGTTGTCAACGACGCGACGGCCGCCGCCCGGCGCCCGGCAAAATCGTCCTTGCCGACACCGCGCCGGACGCGCCCGAGGATGTCGTCCCGGGCGCTCATGCCACGCGGTTCTTCGGCGCCCCGGCGACGAAGGCTTCGATGTTGTCGATGAGCTGATCGGCCAGCGTTTGCATGGCCGGCCGGCTGGACCAGGCAACGTGCGGCGTGAGCAGAAAATTGGGCAGGGCGAGCAGAGCCGGATCGACCATCGGGTGATCGGCCGGCGGCGGTTCGACGGTTATCGCATCGAATCCGGCGCCGGCAATCCAGCCTTCCTTGAGGGCGCGGATCAGCGCCAGTTCATCGACGATGCCGCCGCGTGCCGTGTTGATCAACAGGGCCGATGGCTTCATGGCGCGCAGTTCGGCCTCGCCGATCAGGTTGAGTGTTTCCGCCGTCAGCGGGCAATGCAGGCTGATCGCGTCTGCTTCGGCCAGCACTTCGGCGAACGCCGTGTAGCCGGGGCGAACAATCGCCACACCCTTGTGCTCGGCGCGCAACACGCGCATGCCGAAGGCCTCGGCCAGCCGCGCCACACCCTTGCCCAGCGTGCCGCTGCCGATCAGGCCGAGTGTCGCACCGTGCAGGTCGCGGATCGGATGATCGAACAGGCAAAACTGCTCGGCCCGTTGCCAGCCGCCGGCCAGCAGGGTTTCGCGCCAGGCCACAAGGTTGCGCGAGAGGGCCAGGAGCAGGGCCATGACGTGCTCGGGCACGGTATGCACGGCATAGCCGCGAATGTTCGAAACGACAATGCCGCGCGCCCGGCAGGCGTCGAGATCGACGTTGTTGGTACCGGTCGCCGAGACGGCGATCATCTTGAGATCGGGCAGCGCGGCGACGGCGGCGGCATCGATGGCCACTTTGTTGGTGATGGCAATCGTCGCCCCGGCCAGGCGCTCGATGACCTGCCCCGGTGCCGTTTTGGCATGCTCGACCCAGTCGTGGGCGAAGGCCGGCCGCCGAACCTCGGCGATCAGCGATTCGCCTTCGAGCTGGACGATGCGCAACATCAGGCAGCTTTCATCTCGAACGGGATACCGGCCGTTTCGGCAATGGCGCCGACCTGGACGCCGAGCGCGGCATGGCCGGCATAAACGAGCCGATCAATGCCGGCGGCGCACATGCCTTCGATGGCCGCCGTGTCGCCCTGCATGAGATTGAGCACGCCGGCCGGCCACTCGGCACGTCCCGAGAGTTCGCACAGGGCGTAGGTGGCCGACGGCGCTTTCAGACTTGGCTTGACGACGACGGTCGCCCCGGCCATCAGGGCTGGCGCGATGACTTCGGCCAGGCTGGCCAAGGGCCGCGAGGCATCGAGAACCAAGCCGAACACCCCGGTTTCGCCGACCGAAGCGCCATGCAGGGCGGCGACCGCTTCGCCGACTTCGGCGGTGGCCCGCGCTTCGTCGAAACCGCAATCCTGCATCAGCAATTTGGCAAAGTGCCCGCTGTAGTTGTCGAGCGCATCGCCCAGGCTAGCCAGGCAGACACGCCGCGCCGGCATACCCATCATCGCCCAGGCGGACTGGGCCACCTGGGCGGCGCCGACGGCCTCGGCCGCCTCGCTCGCTCCGCACAGCGGGACGCGGCGAACGGCCTCGCCGGTGGCCGGGTTGGTCACGTCAAAAAAGGCGTCGGTCACGGTCAAAAAGGCGTGACCGTTGATCCACAGGGGGATGGCTTTCGGGCCTTCGGCTGAAAATTCCATGTTCAGGGCTTCTTTCTTGCTGAGTAAAGTTCGTGAAATGTCCGGCCGGAGGATACCGGCAGATCGCGTCCTGCGGTCCACTCCGGCACCAAGCCAAAAATGCGGATGCGGCCGCTGCCGTCGGCCAGCCAGTTGAGGTAGCGGGCGGCACGCCGAGCCAACCAGCGATAGAGCACTGGCTTGCCGGCCACCCAGGCCCAGACCTTGAGCGCCAGCCGCTCGGACCACGGGCGCAGACCGCGCTCGTTCTGCTCCTCGCACAGGCGATGCATGAGCGCCGGCAGCGGAATTTCGACGGGGCAGACGGCGCCGCACTGGTTACATCCGGTGGAGGCGTGCGGCAGGTCGAGGGCGTTCTCGATGCCCGTAAACAGCGGCGTCAGCACCGAGCCCATGGGGCCGGGATAGACCCAGCCGTAGGCATGGCCGCCGAGCGAGAAATAGACCGGGCAATGGTTCATGCAGGCGCCGCAGCGGATGCAACGCAGCATGTCCTGATAGTCGGAGCCGAGCAGATTGGCCCGACCGTTATCGACGAGGATGAAGACGGTCTTTTCCGGGCCGTCGTGGTCGCCGTCGCGCTTCGTGCCGGTGAGCAGTGAAACGTAATTGGAAATCGACTGGCCGGTGGCCGAGCGCGGCAGCAGGCGCATGAGCGTCGCAAAATCTTCGAGCGTCGGGACGATTTTTTCGATGCCGGTGATCACGACATGGACTTTCGGCAGCGTCGTCACCATCCGGCCATTGCCTTCGTTGGTGACGAGCGCCGCACTGCCGGTTTCGGCGATCAGGAAATTGGCGCCGGAAATGCCCATCTCGGCGCTCAGGAAATGCTGGCGCAGCACTGCACGGGCTTCTTGCGCCATGGCTGGTATATCCGCCGAGGTGCGTGTTTCGAGCGGCCGTCCATGTTCTTTGGCAAACAAGGCTTCGACTTCGCCGATGGTTTTATGCACGGCGGGCGCGATGATGTGCGATGGCGTCTCGCCAGCCAGTTGGACGATGTATTCGCCAAGGTCGGTCTCGACTGGGCGGATGCCGGCCGCGGCCAGTGCTTCGTTGAGTTGTGCCTCCTCGGAGAGCATGGATTTCGACTTGACCGCCTTGCTCACGCCATGGCGGCGGGCGATGTCGACGACCAGCCGGCTGACCTCGGCACCATCGCGCGCCCACAGCACTTCGGCACCGGTCGCAGTGGCCCGTTCCTCGAAAAGCTCAAGCCAGACATCAAGATCGGCGAGTGTTCGATTTCGGATGTTTTTTCCGGTTGACCGTAGCAACGCGAAATCAAGGCCGTCCTCGGCCAGCGAAGCAATGCCCTTGGCCCGCTTGCCGACAAACAAGGGCTTGGCCTTCTGCAAAGCGCGTTGCAGCACGGCATTCCGCACCTTCTCCCCGGCCCGGGCGTGGAAATGCATGGCTTGCGAACGATGGGCGACCATCAGCCTTCGCCCCCGCCGGCCAGCACTTCGGCGATGTGCAGAACGCGCGTCGTTTCGTCGCCACGCCGGCGCAAACGGCCTTCGATATTGATCAGGCAGCCGAGGTCGCCACCGACCACCGCCTCAGTCGCTGCCGCCGCTATCGCGTCGCACTTGCGGTCGACAATCTGCGTCGACACCTCGCCAAACTTGACCGAAAACGCGCCACCAAAGCCGCAGCATTCTTCGCAGTCCGTCATTTCCTTGAGGCTCAGGCCGCGCACCTTGCGCAGCAATTCGCGCGGCTGGCGCTTGATGCCCAGGCCGCGCAGGCCCTTGCAGGAGTCGTGGTAGGTGACACTGCCGGCGAAGTCGGGTGCGACGAAATCGGTCTTCATCACATCGGCCAGAAAGCTCGTCAGTTCGAAAGCCCGGCCAGCCAGCGCCCGTGCCCTTGGGCCCCATTGCGGATCATCGACAAAGAGTTGCGGATAGACATTGCGGATCTGGTCAGCGCAGGAACCGGACGGAATGACCACGTAATCGTAAGCCTCCAGCTCGGCAATCACCTTTTTCGCCAGATCGACGGCAAGCGGACGATTTCCTGCACTCCAGGCCGGTTGACCGCAGCAAGTCTGGCCCTCCGGCACGAAAACCTCGGCGCCCGTTGCTTCGAGCAGACGCAACGCAGCAAAGCCGACCGAGGGGCGCATCAGGTCAACCAGACAGGTAACGTAGAGGGCTAAGCGCATGCTAATATTGCGGCGCACAAGAAAACGAAGTGGCTAATGCTACTCAAAGCACACCAATAAAGGAATCCAGTTGTCTGAAGCTGCCAGCGGGCCGGCCAAAACGCCAGGCACCATCCAGGTCATCGAGCGCATGATGTCGCTGCTCGATGCCCTCGCCGCGTCCCCGGACTCGGCGAGCCTGAAACAACTGGCCCAGGCCACCGAACTTCATCCGTCGACAGCGCACCGAATTCTGGCCGCAATGACCGCCGCGCGCTTTGTCGAACGTCAGGATGCCGGCACCTATCGTCTCGGCATCCGCCTGCTGGAACTCGGCGGCATCGTCAAATCGCGCATCAACATGCGCGAAGTCGCCCTGCCTTTCATGCAGGAACTGCATGAAAAAATCGGCGAAGCGATCAATCTCGGCGCTCGTCACGAAGACGAAATCGTCTATCTCGAGCGTACTTCGTCGGGCCGCGCACTGGTCCGCGTGGTCTACCTCGTCGGTGGCCGCGCACCGCTGCACCTGACCTCGCTCGGCAAGCTCTTCCTGGCCACCGAGAGCGCCCAGAAAGTTCGCGAATACGCCAAACGCACCGGCCTGCCAGGCAAGACCCCGCATTCGCTGACCACCCTTGTCGCCCTGGAAAAGGAACTCGACAAGGTGCGCCGGCACGGCGTCGCCTACGACGACGAAGAAGCCGAACTTGGCCTCAAATGCGTCGCCGCTCCGATCCATGACGATGAAGGCAATGTCGTGGCCGCGCTTTCGGTTTCCGCGCCGGCCGACCGCCACGATCCCGACTGGGCTCGCCTGGTCAAGCAGACGGCAGACGCCGTCTCGCAAACCCTCGGCTACACCGGCCCGAAAAAATAAAGGCCGCACGCGGCGGCCTTTGGCAGGGAAGTCAGGCAATCACACCCGACGACGCTCCACCGCCAGACTGGCACTTTCCATCCAGCGCTTGATCCGGTTTGCATCGCCGACTCGCGTCATCTTGCCCTGAGAATCGAGCAGGACAATAACTACCGGGCGGTCTGCCACTCTGGCTTGCATAACCAGACAACGGCCCGCCTCGGAAATATAGCCGGTCTTCGAAACCCCGATTTCCCAGTTGTCACTGCGCACCAGCGCGTTGGTATTGTGGAAGTCGCGGATGCGCCCGTTCAACTCGACCTTGGCTTCCGCCGTCGTCGAAAAATTGCGGATTTCCGGATAGCGCGCCGCCGCAGCGACCATGCGGGCCAGATCATGCGCCGTCGACACGTTGTTGCTGGAAAGCCCCGTCGGCTCTTCGAAACGGCTGTTGTACATGCCCAAGGCGTGTGCCTTCTTGTTCATCGCCTGGACAAAGGCATGCATGCCGCCCGGATAGTGCCGGCCCAGCGCATGCGCGGCGCGGTTTTCCGAGGACATCAGCGCCAGCAGCATGGCTGCTTCACGCGTCATCGTCGTGCCGACCGGCAAGCGGGAACGCGTGCCCTTGAGGCCATCCACATCGTCGTCGCCAATGGCGATGACTTCCTGCAGATCAAGCTTGGCATCGAGAACCACCATCGCCGTCATGAGTTTGGAAATTGAGGCAATCGGCACCACCATGTCCGGCTGCTTTTCCAACATCACCTGGCCGTTGCTTTGGTCGATGACCAGCGCCGAGGCCGAGTAGAGCGCCAGACGTCCGGTGTCCATATCGGCCAGCGCAGCATGGCGCACGTGCTTTCTTGGCGATTCATGGGCAATGCGGTTTTTGTGTGCGGCTCTGGCAGACGTCGTCTTGCCCGCAACGGCCTTGCCGGCGACTTTCCGCTGGGGCTTTGCCGCAGCCGATTTGGCAAGCGCTGGCGCCTTCTTGGCTGCCGCCACGTGACCTTTATTGGCCGTCTGTTGCTCTGCCTTCTTGGCTGGCGCTGCAGACAGCGACGTTTGGACTCCAAGCCCCAGCAAGGCTGCGGCCAACAAGGCCGCCTTCAATCTATGCTTCATTCACTTCCTCCTGCCAACATCGCGCAAATTCTACTCCAGTTTAGCAGGAGGCCGTGAAATATCAATAAAAATAGATAGATACAACAACAACTTAACAAACGTATTTACACGGCATCAACCACCGTCAGCGCCGTCATATTGACAATCCGTCGCACAGTCGCCGTCGGCGTCAGGATATTGACTGGCTTGGCCGCACCAAGAAGGATGGGGCCAATGGTCAGATTGTCACCGGCCGCCACTTTCAGCAGATTGAACGAAATATTGGCAGCGTCCAGCGTCGGCATGACCAGCAGGTTGGCCTGCCCCTTGAGACGGGAGTTTGGAAAGGCGCTCTGACGGATGCGTTCATCGAGCGCGGCGTCGCCGTGCATTTCACCTTCGACCTCGAGATCCGGTGCCCGCCGATTAAGGATGGCCAGCACTTCGCGCATTTTCAGCGAGGTCGGGGTATTTTCGGTGCCAAAGGTCGAGTGCGAGAGCAGCGCCACCTTCGGCTGAATACCGAAATTGCGGATTTCCTGGGCGGCAAGCAGGGTCATGTCGGCGAGCTGCTCGGCTGTCGGGTCGTAATTGACATAGGTGTCACCAATGAACACCGTGCGGCCGGGCAACATCAGCAGATTCATTGCGTAGCAGCGATCCACCCCTTGCTGCTTGCCGATGACGCTTTCGACGTAGTCACGGTGGGTTTCATGGCGGCCGAAGGTGCCGCAAATCAGCCCGTCGGCGTAGCCGAGGTGGACCATCAACGAACCGTACAGCGTGGCGCGACGACGGATTTCCCTGCGAGCAAACTCGGGCGAGACGCCCTTGCGTTCCATCAGGCGGTGATAAGTGGTCGCGAATTCCTCGAAGTGCTCGTCGAAGAAGGCGCAGTTATCGCCGTGGATAACCTCGAAATCCTCTCCCTCACGGATGCGCAAACCCGCCGCCTCGATGCTGCGATTGATTTCGCTGGTCCGCCCGATCAGGATGGGGCTGGCGATGCCTTCATCGCGAATCACCTGCACCGCACGCAGCACGCGCTCATCCTCGCCCTCGGCAAAGACGATGCGTTTCGGCGCCATCTTGGCCTGCGAGAAAACCGGCTTCATGATCATGCCGGAGTGGTAAACAAATTCGTTCAAGCCCTGGATGTAGGCGTCCCAGTCCTTGATCGGCCGGGTCGCGACCCCTGAATCCATACCGGCCTTGGCGACGGCCGGGGCAATCTTGACGATCAGGCGCGGATCGAACGGATTCGGAATCAGGTATTCCGGGCCAAAACTGGCGACCTTTTCACCGTAGGCGCGGGCTGCCACCTCCGATTGCTCGGCACGGGCCAGTTCGGCGATGGCCTTGACGGCCGCCATCTTCATTTCCTCGGTAATCGTCGTCGCCCCGACATCAAGCGCGCCACGGAAAATGAAGGGGAAGCACAGGACGTTGTTGACCTGGTTCGGATAGTCAGAACGGCCCGTGCAAATAATGGCGTCGCTACGAACGCTCTTGACCAGTTCCGGGCTAATTTCCGGCGTCGGGTTGGCCAGCGCCATGATCAACGGATTGGCTGCCATCTTGGCGACCATTTCCGGTTTCAGGACGCCGCCGGCCGACAAGCCGAGGAAGACATCGGCATCGGCGATCACTTCACCCAACGTCCGGGCGTCGGTCACCTTGGCGTAGCGAGCCTTGATTTCGTCCATTTCCTCGATCCGGCCTTCATAGACCAGACCCTTGATATCGGTCACCCAGATATTGCTGGGCGGTGCGCCGAGCATGACCAGCAGGTCGAGACAGGCCAGAGCGGCAGCACCGGCCCCGGAGGTGACGATCTTGACCTTGGACAGATCCTTGCCGATCAGGTGCAAGCCATTGAGGATGGCGGCACCGACGACAATGGCCGTACCGTGCTGGTCGTCATGAAAAACGGGAATCTTCATGCGCTCGCGCAGCTTCTTCTCGATATAGAAGCACTCGGGAGCCTTGATGTCCTCCAGATTGATACCGCCAAAAGTCGGCTCGAGCGAGGCAATGGTGTCGATCAGCTTGTCCGGGTCGCGCTCTTCGATTTCGATATCGAAGACGTCGATGTTGGCAAACTTCTTGAACAGGACACCCTTGCCTTCCATGACCGGTTTGGCAGCGAGCGGGCCAATGGCGCCGAGGCCGAGAACGGCCGTGCCGTTGGTGATGACGCCGACCAGATTAGCCCGCGAAGTCAGCGTGCTGGCTTCGCGCGGATCAGCGACGATTTCCTCGCAAGCGAAGGCCACGCCGGGCGAGTAGGCCATCGACAGATCGTACTGATTGGTGAGTTGTTTGATCGGGGTGACCGAGATCTTGCCCGGCTTGGGCTCGCGGTGATAGTAGAGCGCTGCTTCACGTAGTTGCCGAGAATCCATGATTGTCTCCATTTTGTATTGTGAAATGCAATTTCAAATCGCGGAACATAATACCATGCAACACCAGCGCTTTCACCCGTGGAAATCACGTAGCCCAGTTAAGTCAAGTGGATGTTTACCCTACTTTGATGCATAATTACGGGCTTCCCAGCCGACGGCCTCAGCGCCGCTCGAAGTCTTGGCAGCAGCTCCCGGCGACTGGCGTGAAACTTATCTAATATCAGTCACTTGGAGAGAGACACCGCCATGACCGCACCGCTGAATGCACCCGATTACGTCAAACACGAAGGCCTGAAAAAATGGGTCGCCGAAATTGCCGCCCTGACCCAGCCGGACCGTATCCACTGGGCTGACGGGTCGCAGGAAGAGTATGACCGCCTGTGCGCTGAAATGGTAGAGGCCGGCACCTTCATCAAGCTGAACGAAGCCAAGCGCCCGAATTCCTTTCTCGCATTCTCGGACCCCTCCGACGTAGCCCGTGTCGAAGATCGCACCTACATCTGCTCCGAAAAGAAGGAAGACGCCGGCCCGACGAACAACTGGGAAGAGCCCGCCGTCATGCGCGAAAAGCTCAACGGTATCTTCAAGGGTTGCATGAAGGGGCGCACGATGTATGTGATCCCGTTCAGCATGGGCCCGCTCGGTTCGCCGATCGCCCATATCGGTTTTGAAATCACCGACTCTGCCTACGTCGTCACCAACATGCGCACGATGACCCGCATGGGTAAGGCCGTCTTCGACGTGCTCGGCAGCGACGGCGAGTTCGTCCCCTGCATCCACACCGTCGGCGCCCCGCTCGAGCCGGGCCAGCAAGATGCCAAGTGGCCGTGCAACCCGACCGTCAAGTACATCGTGCACTACCCGGAAACCCGCGAAATCTGGTCCTACGGTTCCGGCTACGGCGGCAACGCCCTGCTTGGCAAAAAGTGTTTCGCCCTGCGCATCGCCTCCAACATGGCGCGCGATCAGGGCTGGCTGGCCGAACACATGCTTATCCTTGGCGTTGAATCGCCGGAAGGTGAGAAGTCTTACGTTGCTGCCGCTTTCCCGTCGGCCTGCGGCAAGACCAACTTCGCCATGCTGATTCCGCCGAAGACACTCGATGGCTGGAAGATCACCACCATCGGCGACGACATCGCCTGGATCAAGCCGCGCGTCGACAAGGATGGCACCACCCGCTTCTACGCCATCAACCCGGAAGCCGGCTTCTTCGGCGTCGCCCCGGGCACCTCGGAAAAGACCAACTTCAACGCGCTGGCTACGTTGAAGGAAAACATCATTTTCACCAACGTCGCGCTGACCGACGACGGCGACGTGTGGTGGGAAGGCCTGACCAAGGAAGCGCCTGCCCACTTGATCGACTGGCAGGGCAACGACTGGACGCCGGAAGACGGCAAGGCCGGCAAGAAGGCCGCCCACGCCAACTCGCGCTTCACGGCGCCGGCCAGCCAGTGCCCGTCCGTTGATGCCGCTTGGGAAGACCCGGCTGGTGTACCAATTTCTGCCTTCATCTTCGGCGGCCGTCGGGCTACCACCGTGCCGCTGGTCTATGAAGCCTTCAACTGGAACTACGGCGTCTACATGGCTGCCACGCTCGGTTCCGAAACCACCGCTGCCGCCTTCGGCCAGCAGGGCGTTGTCCGTCGCGACCCGTTCGCCATGCTGCCGTTCTGCGGTTACCACATGGGCGACTACTTCAACCACTGGCTGAAGATGGGCAAGACCGTCGATGCCGCCCCGAAGATCTTCTGCGTAAACTGGTTCCGCATGAACGAAAAGGGCGAATTCATGTGGCCGGGCTTCGGCGACAACATGCGCGTCCTGAAGTGGATTGTTCAACGCTGCAAGGGCAAGGTTGCCGCCAAGGAAACCGCGCTGGGCTGGATGCCGAAGTTCGAAGATATCGACTGGACCGGTCTGGACATCACCAAGGTTGAATTCGAAGGCCTGACCAACATTGACGCCGATGCCTGGAAATCCGAACTGGCCGGCCACAAGGAGTGGTTCGACAAGATGGGCGAAAAGCTCCCGCGCGAATTCACGCTGAAGCGCGAACTGTTCGAAATGGCACTGTTCAAGAGCGCTGCCTGATCAAGGCTTGAGCTTTGATGAACGGCCACCGGGGTTCGCCAAACCCGGTGGCCGTTCTGTTTTGGAGAACCGCATGTATCGCCCCGCCCAACGCCTTGCCGACATCGAACCCTTTCACGTCGTTGAACTGCTGACCCGCGCCCGGCAGCTCGAAGCGGAAGGCCGCGACATCATTCACATGGAAGTCGGCGAGCCCGACTTCCCGACGCCGGAGCCCATCGCGAATGCTGCGGTCAACGCGATAAAAAGCGGGAAAACGAAATACACCCAGGCTCTCGGCTTGCCGGAATTGCGCGAAGCGATCAGCGCCTTCTACCGCCAGCGCTATGGCGCCAACGTACCGGCCAGCCGAATTGCCATCACCAACGGAGCCTCCGGCGCACTGAACCTGGCCTTCGCCTGCCTGGCTGATCCCGGCAGCGAGTGGCTGCTGACCGATCCGGGCTATCCGTGCAATCGTCACATTCTGCGGACTTTTGACGGTCGACCGCAGAACATCCCAGTCGGCCCAGCAACCAACTACCAGCCAACGCCGGACCTCCTTCGCCAGCACTGGAAGCCGAGCACCGCCGGCCTCCTCGTCGCCTCGCCGGCCAACCCGACCGGCACCTTGCTGACGCTGGCCGAGATCGACGCCTTGGCCGGTGTTTGTCGCGACAACGATGGTCATTTTCTGGTGGACGAGATTTACCACGGCCTGACCTACGAAATCGATGCGCCTACAGCCTGCGCTGCTGGCGACGACATCTGGGTCATCAACAGCTTTTCGAAGTACTTTCAAATGACTGGCTGGCGGCTCGGATGGATGGTCATCCCGGAAGCTTACGTTCGCGACATCGAAAAGCTGGCGCAGAACCTGACGCTGTGCCCCTCGACGCCTGCCCAGTACGGTGCGCTGACAGCCTTTGAACCGGCAACCATCGCCGTTCTCGAAGCGCGGCGGGCCGAGTTTCGTCGTCGCCGAGATTTCCTCGCCCCGGCGCTGGAGCAAATCGGCTTTCGCGTCACGGCCCGCCCCGAAGGCGCCTTCTACCTCTACTGCGACTGCTCGGCCCTGGCCGAAGACAGTTTCACGCTGGCCAAGGACTTGCTTGAGAAAACGGGGGTTGCTGCGACGCCTGGCCTTGATTTCGGCAACAACGAGCCAGAAAAACACATCCGCTTTGCCTACACGACAGACGTAGTCAGGCTGGCCGAAGCCGTGGAACGCCTAAGCCGATATTTCGGCCGGTAAGTCCAGGCCCGGATAGCGCGCCTGCAGCGCCGCCCAGTCGAAATACGGTCCGGGATCAGTCTTGCGCCCCGGCGCGATGTGGCAATGACCGGCGATGGCAGCAATCGGATAGCGCGCGCGCAAGGCATCAAGCACACCCCACAGGGCAGCGTACTGCTCGTCCGTGAACGGCCGCACATCCGAGCCTTCCAGCTCGATGCCGACCGAGTAGTCGTTGCAGTTGTCCCGCTTGCACCAGCACGACTGACCGGCATGCCAAGCCCGCTGGTCGCAGCCGACGAACTGAACGACGCGGCCATCGCGTCGAATGTAGAAATGGGCCGAAACCTGCAATTCGAAAATTGTCGAAAAATACCGGTTGACCGTGGGATCAAGCCGATTGAGGAAAAAATCCTCGACCCAGTCACCACCGAATTCGTCGGGCGGCAGGCTGATATTGTGGATGACCACCAGCGACACCGGCTCGCCGGCCGGCCGTTCGCCAAAGTTCGGTGAGGGTAGCCAGCGTACGCCCTCAAGCCAACCGTCAGGCTGCCATGACATCACTCGATGCCCAGACGCTCAAGACGATAGCGCATTGAACGGAAGGTCACACCGAGCAAGCGGGCTGCGGCCGTGCGGTTGCCCTCGGCCTTCTGCAGCGCTTCTAGAATGGCCTGGCGCTCAAGGCGGTTGAGGTACTCGTCGAGGGTCTCGCTGCCGCGCCCCTGCTCCTCGTTTCCAGCCATTTCCTCCGGTCCGATATGCAGATCCTCGACCTCGATCAGGTCATTGGAGCAAAGCGCCGTGGCCCGTTCGAGAATGTTCTCCAGTTCACGAACATTGCCCGGGAAGGAGTAAAACGACAGCGCCTTGACCGCCCCGCTCGACAGCTTGGGTGGCGAATCACCAAAGACCCGACGCAGGATGGCCTCGACCAGTGGCACGATATCCTCCATCCGCTCGCGCAGCGGCGGCATGCGCAGTTCGATCACGTTCAGGCGGTAATACAAGTCCTGCCGGAAAGCCCCCCGGTCGACCAGTTCACGCAGATTTTTGTGCGTGGCACAGATGATCCGGACATCGACCGGTTCCTCGGCCACACTCCCCACCTTGCGCACGCGTTTTTCCTGAATGGCGCGCAACAGCTTGACCTGCATGGCCAGCGGTAGATCGGCGACTTCATCAAGGAACAGGGTGCCACCGTGGGCCGCCTGGAAAAAACCTTCGCGCTCGCTATCGGCGCCGGTAAACGCGCCTTTCCGATAACCGAAAAACTCGCTTTCCATGAGGTTTTCCGGGATCGCCCCGCAGTTAACCGGGACGAAGGTGGCAGCCGCCCGCGCGCTCCGGCCGTGGATCAGGCGCGCCGCCAACTCCTTGCCGCTACCCGACTCACCCGAGATATAAATCGGAGCCTGACTACGGGCAAGTTTCTCGATCATTGCCCGCACCTGCTGCATGCTCGGCGAATCGCCGATCAACGATTGCAGGGGATTGTCGCTATCCTGGCCGCCACCCGGCAGGCGCAGGGCCGATTTGACAAGGGTGCGCAACTGTTCAAGCCCCACCGGCTTGGCCAGATAATCGAAGGCGCCGGCCTTCAAGGCAGCCACGGCATTTTCGGCGCTGCCGTAGGCTGTAATCACGGCAATCGGCGTTTGCGGATGGTGCTCGGTAATGTAGCGAACAATCTCCAGACCATCCCCATCCGGCAGACGCATGTCGGTCAGGCAAAGCTGAAAGACATCACCGTCAAGGGCGGCCCGCGCCTCAGCGACCGAGCCGACACACTCCGTCGCCAACCCCATGCGGACCAATGTCAGGTCGATCAGTTCGCGGATATCGGCCTCGTCGTCGATGACGAGGACTCGACTCATTTCGCCGCGCGGGCGCCGTTCGGTTCTGGCAACAGACACGTGTCGTTTCTCCCTGCAACAATGAAATGCGCGCCGGACGACGACTCCGCCAGCGCCAGACTTGCCCCGTTGGTCGCACACAATTCCCGGGCGATGAACAAACCCAGCCCGGTTCCCAGCGTATGCGTCGTAAAGAATGGCTCGAAAATCTGCTCGCGCACGTTTTCCGGAACCCCCGAGCCATCATCGACCACGTGCAATTCTACCCGGCCATCGCCATGGCCGCTGCCAAGTTGAATACGGACGGCCCCGGGACCACGGCTCGAATGGCGCAAGGCATTGCTGACCAGGTTCCACAGCACCTGATGCAAATGCGAGCGGTCGAAACAAAGATTGAGCGGCGACTCACCTTCAAGTACGACGATGTCGGGCGACAGACTTTCAGTCGCGTTGAAATGCTCGACAAAGCCGGCGCAGAACTCGTCAATTCGCAACAACTCTGGCTCCGCGCGGCTCTGGCGACCAAGTTCAAGAATATCGCCGACGATCCGGTCAAGGCGGATCACATTGTCGTTGAGAATCCGCAGAAGACGCTCCTGCATCTCCCCGCGACGCTCCTCGCGTAACAACTCTCCGGCATGCCCGATGGCGGACAAGGGATTGCGGATTTCGTGGGCTATGCTTGCGGTCAACCTGCCCAGAGACGCCAATTTCAACTGTTGCGCACGCTCCTTGATTCGCCCGACATCATCGAGAAAAACCAGAACTTCGCCATCGGAACTTGCCGTTCGCTCAAAACGTGCCCGCAATTCACGTCCGTCGGCACCCCGAAACAACAGACTATCTTCGCCACCCTGCTCATCCCATGCCTGCAATGCAACGGCCAAGCCAGACGCCTGAGTGGCCAACTCGGCCTGCCCGTCATTTCCTGACAGGCCAAGCATTGCCTTGGCCACCGGATTGCAGTGACTCACCACTCCGCCCTCGGCAACGATCAGCACACCATCCTGCATCCGCTCCACGACACGCTGACTGATCAATATCTGGTTGGCAAGGGCTTCGCCGCGCCGGCGCGCCAGATCCTCATGAACCATCGCCCGCTGCCCAAGCAAACGAGCCAGAATCGCGGTTGCGAAAAATCCGGCAGAGATGAAACCAGCCTGAACGACTGACGATTCATCGAAACCCTTGGCGACGATCCCGTAAATCTGGCTCAGCAAAATCGCCAGCGTAGCCAGCGCTGCATAAAACAATACCAGCCGCCCGCGCCCGACCAGACTGGCCGCCGCCAGCGAAACCAACAACAACACGCTCAAGCCGCTGCCGACCCCCCCGGCCTGATACATCAGCGAGCTGACAATTGCCACGTCGACCACCATCTGAGCTGACAGCTGCCGGTTGAATCGACGTTGCCAATGCGTTGCCAGAAGCAAACCGGCCACTGTAGCCATCATGTATCCACCGGTCAGCCCGAACATCAGCGGAGATGGCAGGAGATTCAGGCGGGCGGACCATTCATGGGGGAATACAATGGCCAGAAAAAACAACGCGGCCAACACCAGCCGGTACAAGTTGAAATACTGGAACGAGCGCCAGTTAGCCTCCCAGGTCGATGAAAGCCAATCCGGCATCACCGCTCCGAGCTGCTTGCAGCCAGGCGATGCGCCTCGCTGCAGTAAACCCGATCACCGTCCACGATGCCTTCGCTCTCGGGTAGGTGGACTCCACAATGCACGCAAGTCACCATTTTTTCCGGGGCAGGCTCTCGCCTTTCGGAGGTCTCTGTTCCCGCCGCTGAATGGCGCTTCGACCAGACCCACCAAACGGCGGCGAGAAACGCAAACAAAAGCAGGTATTTCATCATTTACCCCAGAAACAAGAAGCTCACGGCTTTTCCGTGGCCTTTTATTCTCCCCTACACTTCAATACATTGCCACCACCCTGAAGGCAAGAATGAACTCGTCCTTAAACGAAGCGGAGAGTGATGTTGTTATCCAGCACCAGGCCACAAAGCAAAAAGCCATCCCGGAGGATGGCTAAGTGCTTTTTTTTGCAGTGTTTTGGTCGGAGTGACAGGATTCGAACTTGCGACCCCTGCGTCCCGAACGCAGTGCTCTACCAGGCTGAGCTACACTCCGACGTCAGAAAGAAGCCTAATGGTTTCTCTCAACTGCAAAGAGCGTCAATTGTAGCAGAGCTTTTTTATAATTTGAATCCCCCAAGCACTGAATTGATGCTCTTGCGAGACTCGCCTCCTGGGCCGCGCGCTCCCGCGCATGATCGAGAGCACCACTATTCCTGATAGCATCGAGCACTGAAGGAAAATCATCGCGCCCACCCTCCTCAATTGCCTTGCGCACGCACGCTGCCTGCTGCACACTTCCGTGTTGCATGACGTAGATCAGAGGCAGCGTCGGTTTTCCTTCGGCAAGATCGTCGCCAATATGTTTGCCGGTATCGGCCTCTTGGCCGGAGTAATCGAGAACGTCGTCAATCAACTGGAAAGCCGTCCCGAGATGCATGCCATATGCTGCCAAGGCAGCCTCCACTTCCGGCGAAGCCTGACCAAGAATCGCACCAAGCTGAGCCGCTGCCTCGAAGAGCTTTGCAGTCTTGTAGTGGATTACTTGCATGTAACGCGCTTCGTCCACGTCAGCGTCGTGGCAATTCATCAACTGCAGAACCTCTCCTTCGGCAATGATGTTTGTCGCGTTCGATAGGACCTGCATCACGCGCATGTTGTCGACCATAACCATCATCTGGAATGCACGTGAATACAGGAAATCACCGACCAGCACGCTGGCTGCGTTACCGAACATGGCATTCGCTGTGTCGTGCCCGCGCCGCAACGCAGACTCGTCCACCACATCATCGTGCAACAAGGTAGCCGTGTGGATAAACTCAATCACCGCTGCTATCTCCTGATGGCGAACTCCATGATAACCAAGCGCACCAGCTGCCAGGAGGACCAAGGCGGGCCGCAGGCGCTTGCCGCCGCTACCGATAATATATTCGGCAACCTGTCTGACTAAAACCACATCTGAATGCAGGCGGTCGCGGATGACCGCGTCAACGGCCTTCATGTCGGGCCCGATCAGGGCGTAGAGCTGTTCCAGAGTCACGGCAGGTATTTCCTTGATGAAGCGCGGAATCTTAGGTGGCGAATGTGGTGCAGTCAAGGCCGAGCAATCAAGGATGGCAGCTGCTCCTGACGCCAGTTTGTTAAACTTCTAGAATTATTAGAATTATTGGGGGCTACATGGATATTCGTTCGATCATTGCACCGGTAATCCATGATCGTGAAGCATTGCTGGAGTTTGCCGAGGCGCTAACCGAGCGTGCGCCGGAAATCGAACGTGACATTGCGCTCTTGAGAAAAAACCCTGCGGACAGGGATATTATTGCCGATCTCTTTCGCGCCGTTCACAACGTCAAGGGCGATGCCTCGCTGTGCAAATACGAGCTTGGCGTTGCCGTCACGCATCCCATAGAGACCATGCTGGCTCGTTTTCGAGAAGGCGAAATCCAGCTCTCGGAATTGCTTGCTGAAATGATTCTGCTCGCCGTTGACCGCCTTGAATTGGCAACGGATGCCCTGCTTGCTTGCAGGCCATTGGACAATCTCCAACTCCCCATACTTGTCCAAGGTCTTGATGCTCTCGCCCAAGAGTCGATGGAACAGATAGGTATCGCCTGTGCAAAACTGATCGAGGCCGTCACCGGCTTTCCGCCAGTAATGCCCAATATATCGAGCCGTGCGCCCCGATATTCCTCCACGAGCCCCAGTCAGAAGAATGCAAGTACCGATCTCCAATTCTTCCGCTCACTGGCGCTACAGTTCGAAAGTCGCTCCCCCCTGTTCAAGGGACGCACCATGCGCATACTTCGGCTTGCGCAGGAGACTAATAAAGCAGGTAAAACCCCCGTTGATCCCGTTCAACTTGAAGCAGCGATCTATTTTCACGATATTGGCATGATGCTTTTGCCAGAGTCCACGTGGTTAAAAGCAGGAAAAATGACAGCCGAAGACAAACTGACACTTAGAAATCACCCCGGTTTTGCTGCAGGGCTTTTACAGAGAATACCCGGCTGGGAGACGGCTGCTTTGATAGTTGCCCAACATCATGAAATGCCGGACGGTGGCGGCTATCCAAACGGATTGCTCGATGTAGATATCTGCGCAGGAGCAAAGATACTTGCCATTGTCGACGCGTTCGAGGCCGTCATGCTCAAGCACATCCATCGCGGAAAAAATCGTTCTGTATTGCGCGCTATCGCAGAAATCAATGCCTGCGACAATCAATTCTCTCCCGAGTGGATTTCCCCGTTCAATGCGGTTATACGCAAAACTGTTGAAAACTGATGCCGACTATTGATCGCGAACGTCGTTTCGGTGGCGTTACCCGCCTGTATGGTGCCGATGGTGCTGAACGCTTACGACAAGCAAATGTATGCGTTGTTGGAATCGGCGGGGTTGGCTCGTGGAGTGCAGAAGCACTTGCCCGCACGGGTGTCGGGCGAATTACTGTTGTCGACCTTGATATGGTGGCCGAATCCAACACCAATAGGCAAATCCACGCTCTAGGTAATATCTATGGCAAAGCGAAAGTTGACGCCATTTCCGAACGGATACGAGCCATCAATCCCGATTGCGAAGTCTCTTGCATCGAGGATTTCGTTACGCCAGATAACGTAGAGAACCTACTCGATCACAGCCATTCTCTGGTAATCGATGCGATTGATCAAGTACGCGCCAAAGCAGCCATGATAGCCCTCTGCAGAAAAATGAAGACACCCATTGTCGTTGCCGGGGCGGCAGGTGGGCAAATTGACCCAACTCAGGTGCGCGTTATCGATCTAAGTAAAACAGTGCAAGATCCGTTATTAGCAAAGGTTCGTGCACTATTACGCCGTGAATATGGATTTCCTCGCGACACAAAGAAGAAGTTCAACGTTTCCGCTGTCTTTTCGACCGAGCCACTACGCTACCCTGAGACCGACTCAGAATGCAACACCACCCTCGGCGCTACTGGGCTTAATTGTTCCGGCTTCGGTTCATCCGTCTGTGTTACATCTGTTTTTGGCATGGTGGCAGCAGCGGAAGCAATCAGGCAGATCATCCGCACATAAGAAGACCAAGCTGCACCTTCTCGCTGCAGGCGAAGTCAAGGTAAGCCCCCGGCAAAGTCAGGTCAGGCGAGGATTTGAGGCTGCCAGCGATGCGGCAGTAGCTCGCCGACACGGCTTGCCGGCTGAGTCGGCAGGCGGGTAAAGACATCTTTCAGATAGACCAACGGTTCGAAGCGACGACTTAATTTTTCGGTGCTAAATGCAAGAAACCCCGTTAGCTTGAGCTAACGGGGTTTTGCATGGGGAGTCTGGCGTTGACCTACTTTCGCGAGCGGAAGCTCACTATCATTGGCGCTCATCTGTTTCACGGTCCTG
>NZ_JBWKSX010000022.1:0-10236 GCF_059420025.1 Azonexus sp. GW821-FHT04F04
ACGCCAGACTCCCCATGCAAAACCCCGTTAGCTCAAGCTAACGGGGTTTCTTGCATTTAGCACCGAAAAATTAAGTCTTCGCTTCGCTCTGCCTCTTGAATTCGCCTGTACAGCCCCCAACTCTCAATCCACGTTCTTAATGTTTCATTGGGAGTTTCAAGCATGTCCGAGTCTGCAACCGCGAGCGCAAATCGCGAAACCCTGGGCTTCCAGGCTGAAGTAAAGCAACTGCTGCAACTGATGATTCACTCCTTGTACAGCAACAAGGAAATTTTCTTGCGGGAACTGGTTTCAAATGCTTCCGATGCTTGTGACAAGCTGCGATTCGAGGCGCTGAACAACAGCGCACTTTACGGCGACGATTCTGAATTGAAGATTCGCGTTGCCTTCGACAAGGCGGCTCGCACGATCACCATTTCCGACAATGGCATTGGCTTGTCGCGTGACGAGGCTGTAGAGCATCTCGGGACCATTGCCAAGTCCGGCACCAAGGAGTTTTTCTCCGCCCTGACCGGCGATCAGGCCAAGGATGCTCACCTGATTGGCCAGTTTGGTGTCGGTTTCTATTCGTCTTTCATCATTGCCGACAAGGTTACGGTAGTGTCCCGCCGCGCTGGTGTCGAGGCCAATCAGGCGGTTTGCTGGGAATCCGGCGGCGAGGGCGATTACACGGTCGAGATGGTTGAAAAGGCCACTCGCGGCACCGACGTCACCTTGCATTTGCGCGAAGGCGAAGACGAATTCCTCGGTGGCTGGAAGCTGAAGTCAATAATTCGCAAGTACTCCGATCACATTACTTTGCCTATCGTGATGAAGAAAGAAGATTGGAAGGACGGCGAACAGGTTGCTACCGATGAAGATGAAACGGTTAATCAGGCCAATGCGTTGTGGGTTCGCTCGAAGTCCGACATTACCGACGAGCAATACAAGGAATTCTACAAGCACGTCGCCCATGATTTCGAAGATCCTCTGGCGTGGACGCATGCCCGCGTTGAAGGCAAGCAGGAATATACGCAACTGCTCTACATCCCCGCGCGTGCGCCGTTCGATCTGTGGGATCGCAATGCCCGCCATGGCATCAAGCTCTATGTGCGTCGCGTTTTCATCATGGATGATGCCGAACAGCTGATGCCGCTCTACATGCGCTTCGTGCGCGGGATTGTCGATTCTGCCGATCTGCCGCTTAACGTTTCGCGCGAGATCCTGCAGCAGAGCAAGGATATCGACGGCATCCGCAGTGGTTGTACGCGCAAGGTGCTGGGCATGCTGGAGGATATGGCCGAGAACGACAAGGAAAGCTACAGCAAGTTCTGGGAAGCTTTCGGTGCTGTGCTCAAGGAAGGTGTTGGCGAGGACCACGCCAACAAGGAGAAGATTGCCGGCCTGATCCGCTTCGCGTCTACTCACAATGACACACCGGAGCAAAACGTTTCGCTGGCCGACTACATCGGCCGCATGAAGGAAGGTCAGGAGAAGATTTACTTCGTCACGGCCGATACCTTCAACGCTGCCAAGAACAGCCCGCACCTGGAAATCTTCCGCAAGAAGGGCATCGAAGTACTGCTGCTCTCCGACCGCGTCGATGAATGGGTCGTTGGCCACCTGACCGAGTTTGATGGCAAGCATCTGCAGTCCGTTGCCAAGGGCGGTCTTGATCTCGGCAAGCTGGAAGATGAAGCCGAGAAGCAGGAAGCCGAAAAGGCGGCTGACGAGTACAAGGAGCTGCTCGAGAAGGTGAAAACCTCGCTCGGCGACAAGGTGAAGGATGTTCGCGTCACCTATCGCCTGACCGACTCGCCGTCCTGCCTGGTGTCTGACGAACATGATCCGTCGGGCAACCTGGCCCGTCTGATGAAGGCGGCTGGCCAGCCGATGCCGAACTCGAAGCCTATCCTCGAAATCAACCCGCAGCACCCGGCGGTGATGCGTTTGAAGTATGAGGAAAGCCGTTTTGACGACTGGGCGGCGCTGCTCTTCGAACAGGCGACGCTGGCTGAAGGTGGCCAGTTGGACGACCCAGCCGGTTTCGTCAAGCGCATCAACGATCTGATGATGGCGCTGTCAGCGAAGTAATCTGCCGAATTTATCGGCAACGAAATAGGGCCGCCCTTGGGTGGCCCTTTTTTACGAGTGGAAATTGGCATGAATTTCCGGTTGACCGTAGCATTGGATGTCAGGTTTCGCGCCGCCTGGGCCGGCAAACCGGGTACACTGTTCTCCTTTCGAGAAACTGATTTCAGGCTGGCTATTTTTCCGGCCTTTGACCCGCTGATTCCCCGCCGTTTCTCATTCCCCTGATATTCATAGGTACTCCGATGCATCCAGTCCACGACGTTGACTCCCTTCTCATTCTCGCTACGGCCCTTTCTTCCAAGCGGCGGCCGGCCGAGCTGGTCGAGATCGTCTCGGCGGCTGATCTGCTGCAGAACAACATTCCCAACGAGGCAAAGCTGGTCGAGGCTTTCGACCGGCTGGCCAAGAGTGGTTTGATCAAGGCGGAGGGCGGTGGTTTCGTGCTGACCGCTGTGGCGCAGGAGATCGTGACCGGCCTGCCGCGCAAGGCGGAAAACCCGGAGCGATTGTTCGCCATCAAGGACCGCCTCTCGGAATACAACATCAAGGGCGAGCACGCCGGCGTTACCGTTGATCCTGCCGATGTGACAAAGGCCATTCTGGCCCATCGCGCCGCGGAGAAGACGACAGCGAAGAACCTGCTGGTGCCCAAGCCGAAGCCGGAAGCCGAGGTGCACAAGCCGGGCCAGCGCCAGCGCAAGCCGATGCCGGCGCGCAAGCGTCGGGATTGAGCGACGCATGCGCGAGACTACTGCTGCCAGCAGCGCTTTCGATACGCTGCCCTTGTCGCCGGCCATGCTGGCCAATCTGGCGCAGCTTGAATACCTGAGCATGACGCCGATCCAGGCCGCCAGTCTGCCGCTGGCCCTGGCCGGCAACGACCTGATTGCCCAGGCCAAGACCGGTAGCGGCAAGACCGCCGCTTTCGGCCTGGCGCTGCTCAATCGTCTGAATACCAGCCGTTTTGCCGTGCAGGCCATGGTGCTTTGCCCGACGCGCGAGCTGGCCGATCAGGTGACGCAGGAAATCCGCCGCCTGGCCCGCTTTGAAGAGAACATCAAGGTGCTGTCGCTGGTCGGCGGCTCGACGCTGCGCAATCAGGCGAACAGTCTGGAAAACGGCGTGCATATCGTCGTCGGTACGCCCGGGCGCATCATGGATCACATGGAGCGCGGTTATCTGAAGCTCGACGAGCTGAATACGCTGGTTCTCGACGAAGCCGACCGCATGCTCGACATGGGCTTCCATGACGACATCGCCTACGTCGCCAAACGTTGCCCGGCGCAGCGCCAGACCCTGCTGTTTTCGGCGACCTATCCGGACGGTATCGCCCTGTTGGCCAGGCAGTTTTTGCGGCAGCCGCGGGAGATCAAGCTCCTCGAGCAGCACGAAGAAACCAAGATTCGCCAGCGCTTCTACGAGGTCAAACATGAAGAGCGTCTCGACGCTGTCGTCCGTCTGCTCAAGCATTACCGTCCGGTCAGCACGCTGGCGTTCTGCAACACCAAGCAGCAGTGCCGCGATCTGGTCAATGTCCTGCGCCACGCCGGCATTCACGCGCTGACGCTGAACGGCGATCTGGAGCAGCGCGAGCGTGATCAGGTGCTCATCCAGTTCGCCAACCGCAGTTGCTCGGTGCTGGTGGCGACGGACGTTGCGGCGCGCGGTCTCGATATCGACCAACTTGAAGCGGTCATTAATGTCGATGTGACGCCTGATCCGGAAATCCACATCCACCGCATCGGCCGCACCGGCCGTGGTGACGAGGAGGGCTGGGCGCTCAGCCTGTGTAGTTCGGGCGACCGCCGCCGGGTGGCGACCATCGCCGAAATGATGAAGTGCAAGCTCGACGTGCTCGACTTGAAAACGCTCGAAGTCACCGACGATTCACCGCTGGTGCCGCCGATGTCCACGCTGCTCATGCTCGGCGGACGCAAGGACAAGATCCGCCCCGGCGACGTCATGGGCGCCCTGGCCGGCGAGGCTGGCCTGACCCGCGAGCAGGTCGGCAAGATCACGGTGACCGATCAGAGCACCTACGTCGCCGTGGCGCGTGCTGTCGCCAAGGAGACCGTGCGCAAACTGTCGGCCGGCAAGGTCAAGGGCAAGACCGTCAAGGTACGGATTCTGACCAACTGAGCGGTTTTGAAATCACGCCAGTCAGTGGCGTGATTTCAATTTTGGTCATTTTTTCCGGTTGACCGTGGAAGTCGCTTGGCGAACGACTGCTTGCGCACTGCCTAGAATTCATACGACACGGCAACGACGCCGGTGGCCGACGTGGCCTGGCGCGTCAGCGGACTATCCTTGGCATCGCCTTGCAGGCTGCTGACCGAAAGAGTGGTCAGGATTGCCACGCTCGGTGAAATTTGATAGCTCAGCGATGCGTTGGCGCGCACGTCACGCAGGCCGAATTCCGGGCGGTAAGCCGCATAGCCACTCGACGCCGACTGGGCTGCGGTAACGCCAAAATAGGACTGCATGTAGTCCTCGTTGGCCAGCGTCATGCTGGCGCCGAAACCGAGGCGCCACAGCGCGGACAACTTCGTCGAATAGCCGGCACCGAGATCGATGAGCATCCCCGCGCTGTCATTGCCCGAGCCGTAACGCAGCGACGAGGTCAGGGTGATTTCCTTGCTCAGCGAATAGTTCAGGAAGGCGCCAAACTCCGCTTTCGGGTCGATATCGCCCATGCCGCGCAGCGCATCCGAACGGCTCTCGTCGCGCCCGAAATCAGCGGTGACGCGCAGGCCGTACTGCAATTCCCGAGTCTGGCCAAAATTGTAGCCGATGCCATTGCGGGTGCCGGCAAACCAGCCGTTTCGCCACTGATAGTCGAGGCCCGGCAGAACCAGCGTTCGCCGCTCGTCGGCGCCCTGGTAGGCCATGCCGGCAATGACGGCCAGCCCGACGGAGCCACGATCCTTGTCAGCCGAGCCGCCGGCCAGGCGAACGGCATCAAAGGCCTGGGCAAATGCATTGGGTGCCGCGAGCGAAAGCAGCCCGATCACGGCGAGGCTTTTTAGCGAGTTTTTCATGGGGACTCCGTTGGGAAATGACTGATTGTTAAATTGGATTGAGGCTGGATTGCGTCCGGGCTCAAACCGCTCGCCCCGGCCACTTCGTGCATATTGACGCGGGCTTTCAATCGAGCCGCCAGCAAATAAAGCCCGCCGAGCTTGCGGTGTAAAAAGAGCGCGTCGGCTGGCGGGGTGTGCCAGAAATCGCGATCCATGCCGAGCACCATGCCGGCGTCGCGGATGCGCACGCCGAGATCAGATGTGCCGAAATCGTATTCGCCGATGTGGCCGAGTGGTTCGCAAGCCAGCGCAAAAATGTCGAGGACGGCCTGACGCTGGCCTTCCTTGATGTCCTGCTGGAAGTAACCGATGGCCACGGCGGCCGAGTTCATGCCCTGGCGGTCGTTGCGCAGGGCGCAGGCCATCAGTTGCCGATAGCTGTCGACCATCGCCGCCGGATAGGCGCGGGTAGCGCCGAAGTCGAGCAGGATGAGCTGCTGCGATGCTGCGGCGTAACGATAGTTGGCAAAGTTCGGGTCAGTCTGGATCAGCCGGAATTCGAAGATTTCGCGAAACAGCAGGCGGAATAGCTGGCTCACGATACGGTCGCGTTCGGCCTGGGGCAGGTGGATCAAGGTTTCCACCGCATCGCCATCGAGGCGCGTCATGGCCAGGATGTTTTCTGTCGTCAGGTCTTCGTGCATTTCCGGCACCATGAACTCGTCGGCATCAGCGAGCAGGCTGGAAAACTGCATCATGCAGGCGCCTTCGCGGCGGTAGTCGGCCTCGTCGTGCAATTGCTTTTTCGCCTCGTCGAGCAGCGGCTTGATGTCCAGCGACTTCGGCAGCAAGCCGGAAACGCGGAGCAGGGTGGCAACGTTGTCGACATCACTGTCGATGCTGCGGCGGATGCCGGGGTACTGGATTTTGACGGCGATTTTTCGTCCATCCTTGCGTTGCCCAAAATGCACCTGGCCAATCGAGGCCGCCGCCATCGGGGTGAAGGAGAAGCGCTCGAAATGGCGATCCCAGCCCTCGCCCCAGTTGGCGTTGAGGGCGGCGACGACCTGACTCATCGGCATCGGGATGGCATCGGCGCGCAGTCGGGAGAGGATTTCGGCCAGCTCCGGCGGCAACAGTTCGCCGGCATCCATCGACAGCAACTGCCCGACCTTCATCGCGGCGCCGCGCAGTTGCGCCAGTTGATCGGCCACGCGGCGCGCGTTGGCCGGCGTCAGCAACAGTTGATGCATTTGCGGCCGCTTGCCCTGGGCAAACTGTCGTGCGCCCTCGGCCAGCATGTTGCCGGCCACCCCGCCGGCCAGCGAGCCGAGCCGGGCCAGGCGCGACCAGCGACCGTGGGGAACGGCCGAGGACTTCGTTACCGGCTCATCGGCCATGCGGTTTCCCGTGAGGATTCCATTTTGGCGGTTCATCCAGCGCTTCCGCCTCGTCCAGCGGATAGGCGTCGGCGACATAAGCCGGACCTTTCATCATCATGACGATGAAGGCGGCAATGCCGACGGTGAATACCACCGTCCAGTGCAGGATGACCAGGCTGATGACGTAAATGTCAGTGGTGGTGATCGCCAGCGCATCATCCGGACTGGCGATCAGTCGCGCCAATAGCGAGGGGATGGCGAGCAGCAGCGTGCCGAACAGAAATGCCTTGGGAAGCTGACGGAGGACGACACGTTCCTTGCCGGCTGGTGTGCAGGGGAAACCGGGCAAACGATTGAACAGGTTCATGGTCCGATCTCCGGGTTTATTCCGTAGTTAAACACAGCTTGCAAAAACACCGGCGACCAGACTGATGACGGCGACACTCGTCAGGCGCAGGCGAAGCGGCAGATACCAGTCCGCCAGCTTCGCCTGACGGGCCAGCCGCCGGTCTTGCAGGTAGTGGGCAATGAAGCCGCCAACCAGCAGCGGCGCGGCAAGGGGTGGCGAGAAGAGGACGGCCAGCCAGGCAATCAGGGCCGGCACGACGCTCCATGTAAACCACGCTGAGCGCTGGCGTTCGGATAGTTCGGGCAGGCTCATGGCCAGCCCCCAATGCAGCGCGCCAATGAAACTCAGGATGATTGCTCCGTAGGCATAGAGTGCATCACTCCACAGCGCGCCATGATGCTGGTCGATCAGGCTGGCCGGTGCCAGCGCCAGAAAGGGGAGCAGGCCGCCATAGCCTAGCCAGGCAACGCTACGCGGCAGGACAGCAATATTTTCGTCAGCCATGATGGGCCTCACTTGACCAAGGGGCGGATGCTGGAAAACCCGCCGTCGAGCGACCAGACCTGCCCGGTGACGCGGACGGCCGAATCGGAAAGCAGCCAGACCATCAGCTCGGCCAGTTCATCCGGCGAGCCGATGCCGGGCAGCGGGTACTGCCGGGCGGCGCCTTCGCGGGCCGCCGGGCTGGCGATGATGCCGGCCGAAGCGGGTGTTTCCATGATGCCGGGGGCCACGGCATTGATGCGGATGCCGTTGGCGGCATAAGTTGCGGCGGCACCCCGGACCAAGCCCTCCAGCCCGGCCTTGGCGGCCGCAACAGCTTCGTGGTTGGGCGTGCCGATGCGCGCTGCGGCGGATGAAACCAGCACGGCGGCACCGGGGCTGCGACCCTCGCGCAAACCGCCGATAAAGGCTGAGAGCGTGTGGAAGGCGCTGATCAGATTGGCGCTCAGGCAATCGTTGAAGTCCGCCTCGCTCATGCGGTGCATGGCACCGAGGCGAATATTGCCGACGCAATGGGCCAGCGCAGTGGGCAGCATCTCGTGCTCCTTGGCCACCTGCAGAATCTGCCGGGCGCCAGCCACCGTTGAGCAATCGGCCACCACTTGCAGGTGCTGGTCGCCAAAGGCTTCCGTCAGGTGGTCGGCTTGGCGGCTGCTCACGATCAACTGCCAACCCTGAGCGGCAAGGCGGGCCACCACGGCGCGCCCGACGCCGCCGGCGGCGCCAGTGATCAGTGCGATCTTGTTCATGTGGGTTCCTTGGTGAGTATGTTTCGTCCTGAACGAAAAATATTGTCCGACATGTGTTGCGAGTAATTGGCTTATTATTGCGACTGTGCGCCACATTTGTCTAGGACAAAATAGCTTTGGTCCCGTTCTGGTGGTTTCCCGAAATGCCTTCCGAAAGCCTGCTCATGTTGTTTATCCGCTCCGCCATCCTCACCCTGTTTTTCGCCCTGACACTGGCTGGCTGTTCGACGGCGCCGCCCGAAGGCGTTCGCCCGGTGACCTCATTCGACATCAATCGCTACCTCGGGCAGTGGTACGAAATCGCCCGGCTCGACCATTCGTTCGAGCGTGGCATGAGTGATGTCAATGCCACCTACCAGTTGCAGGATGACGGCAGCGTCAAGGTCATCAACCGGGGTTACGACACGCAGCGGCAGACGTGGAAGGAGGCCATCGGCCGCGCCCTGTTCATCGGCGATCCCGGAACGGCTTCGTTGAAGGTGTCATTCTTTGGCCCGTTCTACGGTGGCTACCACGTGATTGCGCTCGATCAGCAGAACTATCGCTGGTCGCTCGTCGCCGGTCCGGATCGAGATTATTTGTGGATTCTTGCCCGCGACAAGACGCTGCCAGCCGAGGTCCGCGAGCAACTGGTCAGTCAGGCGCGGGCGCTGGGTTTTGCCACCGACAAGCTGATCTGGGTCGAGCAAAAGCGGACCGATACGAATTGACGCGGCCGGTTTTCTGAATGCACGCTGTGAAAAAATCCGATCTGCCGAGCAAAATCTGCCTTTGCTGCGGTCGACCGTATTCCTGGCGCAAAAAGTGGGCGGCGGTCTGGGCGGAGGTCAAGTATTGCTCCGAGCGTTGCCGGCGCAATCGCCAGGGAAAATCATGACCACGCTTCGCCTTATCCTCGGCGACCAGCTCAATCCGGAACACAGCTGGTTCTCGGCGCCCGATGACAACGCCGTTTATGTGCTGATGGAAGTCCGGCAGGAGACCGATTACGTCCTGCACCATGCCCAGAAAATCATCGCCATCTTCGCCGCCATGCGCGACTTCGCCAGGCAGTTGCAGCTAGAGGGGCATCGCGTGCACTACCTGGCGATTGACGACCCGGCCAACCGCCAGTCGTTGCCGGCCAATCTGGATGCGCTGATCGCCGAGTATTCGGCCAGCGCCTTCGCGTATCAGGCGCCCGACGAATGGCGGCTCGATCAGCAACTTGCCGACTACGCCAAGCAGCTCGCCATCCCCGGCCGGATGGTCGATAGCGAACATTTTTACAGCCGGCGCGCCGAAGCCGCGCAGTTCTTCGCCGAGCGCAAGCAATGGCTCATGGAGCATTTCTACCGTCAGATGCGGATGCGGCACGGCGTGCTGATGAGCCCCAACGGCAAGCCACTCGGCGGCCAGTGGAATTTCGATCACGACAACCGCAAGCCCTGGCCCGGCCTGCCGCGCGAGCCGGCTGACTGGCGCAGCGAGCACGATCATTCGGCGCTTTGGGAAAGTATCCAGCAGGCCGGCGTGGCCAGCTTTGGCGAGCCGAACGCGCAGCGCTTTCGCTGGCCACTGAATCGGGCCGAAGCCGTGCAACAGCTTGACGACTTCATCGCCGAAGCCCTGCCGAATTTCGGCGATTTTGAGGATGCGATGTCCCATCGCGCCTGGCGACTCTTCCACTCTTTGCTCTCCTTCGCCCTGAATACCAAGATGCTCAATCCGCACGAGGTCGTTGCCAAGGCCGCAGCCGCCCATGAATCCGGCCGCGTGCCGCTGGCTGCGGCAGAAGGTTTCATCCGGCAGATTCTCGGCTGGCGCGAGTATGTGCGTGGCGTCTATTGGGCCAACATGCCCGGCTATGAGACGCAGAACTTCTTCGATCACCATCAGCCGCTGCCATCATGGTTCTGGACCGGCGAAACGAAAATGCGCTGCCTGGCGCACGCCATCGGCCAGTCGCTGGAGCATGCCTATGCCCACCATATTCAGCGCCTGATGGTCATCGGCAACTTTGCGCTGCTCGCCGGGCTCAATCCGGCGGCGGTACATGGCTGGTATCTCGGCGTTTATATCGACGCCTTTGAATGGGTTGAGAGAGGTGGCCCCGCGCAGTTGGACAGAAATTCGGTTTTCTTAAGTGAACTCTCTGCGGGTTAAGCCGCTGCGGCGAG
>NZ_JBWKSX010000023.1:2500-5331 GCF_059420025.1 Azonexus sp. GW821-FHT04F04
TTCGGTTAAGCTTGCTACTAAACGTAAGTCGCTGACCCATTATACAAAAGGTACGCAGTCACCGAACAAGTCGGCTCCCACTGTTTGTATGCATGCGGTTTCAGGTTCTATTTCACTCCCCTCCCGGGGTTCTTTTCGCCTTTCCCTCACGGTACTGGTTCACTATCGGTCGATCACGAGTATTTAGCCTTGGAGGATGGTCCCCCCATGTTCAGACAAGGTTTCACGTGCCCCGCCCTACTTTTCGCTAACTTAGTACCACGGATTCGTTTTCATGTACGGGGCTATCACCCACTACGGCCGGACTTTCCATTCCGTTCCATTAACGATTCCGCTATCACTAGCAGGCTGCTCCCCGTTCGCTCGCCACTACTTGGGGAATCTCGGTTGATTTATTTTCCTCCGGCTACTTAGATGTTTCAGTTCACCGGGTTCGCCTCCCTTACCTATGTATTCAGTAAGGGATACTCATTGCTGAGTGGGTTTCCCCATTCGGATATCGGGGGATCAAAGCTTCATTGCCAGCTCCCCCCCGCTTTTCGCAGGCTTGCACGTCCTTCATCGCCTGTGATCGCCAAGGCATCCACCACATGCACTTATTCGCTTGATCCTATAACCTTGTACTCTCTTTCGAGAGTGGCTACAGGCAACTCATATTTGTGCTGTCTCGTCCTGGCTAAAGGACAAGAACAGATGCAATCACAACGTGTTGCCAACGCCTCATCAGCGCTGCAACACAACCTTCTTCCATTTTGTTAAAGAACGTAGCAATTGATTGCTCAAAAGCCAAAGATAAACACCACTGCTTATCTTTGGGTTTTGGTGGAGGATAACGGGATCGAACCGTTGACCCCCTGCTTGCAAAGCAGGTGCTCTCCCAGCTGAGCTAATCCCCCTTGATTTTGACGTTGGTGGGTCTGGTTGGAATCGAACCAACGACCCCCGCCTTATCAAGACGGTGCTCTAACCGACTGAGCTACAGACCCTCGTCTGTTTGCTACTCATGAACAACCGATAGGTTGTGGGTGCCAGAGATGCTTCTCTAGAAAGGAGGTGATCCAGCCGCAGGTTCCCCTACGGCTACCTTGTTACGACTTCACCCCAGTCACGAACCCCGCCGTGGTAAGCGCCCTCCTTGCGGTTAGGCTACCTACTTCTGGCGGAACCCGCTCCCATGGTGTGACGGGCGGTGTGTACAAGACCCGGGAACGTATTCACCGTGACATGCTGATCCACGATTACTAGCGATTCCGACTTCACGCAGGCGAGTTGCAGCCTACGATCCGGACTACGATCGGCTTTCTGGGATTAGCTCCCCCTCGCGGGTTGGCAACCCTTTGTACCGACCATTGTATGACGTGTGAAGCCCTACCCATAAGGGCCATGAGGACTTGACGTCATCCCCACCTTCCTCCGGTTTGTCACCGGCAGTCTCGTTAAAGTGCCCAACTGAATGATGGCAATTAACGACAAGGGTTGCGCTCGTTGCGGGACTTAACCCAACATCTCACGACACGAGCTGACGACAGCCATGCAGCACCTGTGTTCCAGCTCCCTTTCGGGCACACTCAAATCTCTAAGAGCTTCTGGACATGTCAAGGGTAGGTAAGGTTTTTCGCGTTGCATCGAATTAATCCACATCATCCACCGCTTGTGCGGGTCCCCGTCAATTCCTTTGAGTTTTAACCTTGCGGCCGTACTCCCCAGGCGGTCAACTTCACGCGTTAGCTCCGGTACTAAATGGTTTTACCCACCCAACACCTAGTTGACATCGTTTAGGGCGTGGACTACCAGGGTATCTAATCCTGTTTGCTACCCACGCTTTCGTGCATGAGCGTCAGTATTGGCCCAGGGGGCTGCCTTCGCCATCGGTGTTCCTCCACATCTCTACGCATTTCACTGCTACACGTGGAATTCCACCCCCCTCTGCCATACTCTAGCCTGCCAGTCATAAACGCAGTTCCCAGGTTGAGCCCGGGGATTTCACGCCTATCTTAACAAACCGCCTGCGCACGCTTTACGCCCAGTAATTCCGATTAACGCTCGCACCCTACGTATTACCGCGGCTGCTGGCACGTAGTTAGCCGGTGCTTCTTATTCCGGTACCGTCATCCACACAGGGTATTAACCCATGTGATTTCTTCCCGGCTGAAAGAGCTTTACAACCCGAAGGCCTTCTTCACTCACGCGGCATGGCTGGATCAGGGTTGCCCCCATTGTCCAAAATTCCCCACTGCTGCCTCCCGTAGGAGTCTGGACCGTGTCTCAGTTCCAGTGTGGCGGATCATCCTCTCAGACCCGCTACAGATCGTCGCCTTGGTGAGCCTTTACCTCACCAACTAGCTAATCTGATATCGGCCGCTCAATCAGCGCAAGGTCTTGCGATCCCCTGCTTTCCTGCTCACAGAATATGCGGTATTAGCGTAACTTTCGCTACGTTATCCCCCACTGAAAGGTACGTTCCGATACGTTACTCACCCGTTCGCCACTCGCCACCAGGATTGCTCCCGTGCTGCCGTTCGACTTGCATGTGTAAGGCATGCCGCCAGCGTTCAATCTGAGCCAGGATCAAACTCTTCAGTTCAATCCAACAAAAAAACAACTCACAATTCACTGACGGTAGAATTTTACTTCTACCTCGATGGATCTCTCCATCCGTGTGATTGCCTTTAATACTTTTTGCGACTTGCGTCGCTTCGCATCAAGGCACCCACACCTATCGGTTGTCCAAATTTTTAAAGAGCTTCAAACTTCACCGCGCCGTCGCTTTCGCTTCGTCTGCAGCAGAGAGGCAAGATTATGAAGAACTTCTCACCTCCCGTCAAGCTTTT
>NZ_JBWKSX010000024.1:0-4816 GCF_059420025.1 Azonexus sp. GW821-FHT04F04
CTTTCCCGGCAAACCCTTCTAACCCTGCGCTCAACCCGACCGCCCTGACGGGCGTCGGGTTAGCTCCACGTTAGAAGGTTCTGTCCATTATGGCGCTCAAGCTTCTGTCGTCTTCTCTTCGCAGCGTGCTGGTTTTAGCAGCCCGGCTCGGCGTGGGGTGCTTCCGGCTGGCGTCTTCCGGGTTTTACGGAAACCGGTCGCTTGCTCTTGGCTCCGTGCTTGTTTTGGCGCGTCCGCTCAGCGTTTTCGGCGTTGCTACGGTCAACCGGAAATTTCAGCGAAATTCAAAAGCCCTGGGGTTTGGGCGGCTTTCGACTGTCGGGCATTTTCCGGGTGCCGCCGCCGGTCTCGGCTGCTGGCAGTTCGTTGGTGCAGGCGCTTTCTCGGCTGTCTCTTCTAACACTACGGTCAAGGCCGCTCCGGCCTTCGGCCTCCGCTGGACGCTGCGCGATAAAGCGCCGCGCAGCGCCCCTTACCTACAACGTTAGGGGTCATGGGTGGCATCTGACGAACTCCGGGCATCATGGCTGCGCACTGAGGGCTTCTTGCTTGAGGCGCGCTCACATCTATCTGAGGCCGCAGAGGCCATCTGCGCAGATGAAATTGATCAATTCAATCAGTATATTGAGCACAATGAATTTGAGCTCGCACTCGACATGATTGAAAGTGCATTTGAAAAATCCGAGTTTGAGTCGTGGCGGGTCTTAGAACTTATGGCATTCGCCGCCGCAAACATGGGGCTCATAGAGCGCCAAATCGGTTACGACAACACGCTAACCAAAGCCAGGGGTTGGCAATATCAAACGGTGCTCAAAAATGCCCCCTAACACTGCGGTCAAGGCCGCTCCCTACGGTCGCTGGACGCTACGCGATAAAGCTCCGCGCAGCGCCCCTTACCTACAACGTTAGGCACATATGAAAATCTGGCCCGGTCAAACTGAAGATTTCAAGCCCCCTCTCATGTCACCCAAGGAAAAAGGAAATCTGTGGCTGGGTCTTTCTGGCCTATTTCTCGTCCTCGCTGCCGCTTCATACTTTTCTCCCTCATCGGCTCCTGCTACTGGTCGCTGGGCATGGCTTCACAACATCTTCTTCAATCAATTTGGTCCATCAGGAGACTTTGTCCTTTTTCTAGTGCTGGGCTGTGTGGGTGTTCTAGCCGCGCTCAAGCAGTATTCCGCTCACTCAAGCGAAAAAGGCGGCACTAATGCGTAATCCAGCATTGCCTAACAATGCGGTCAAGGCCGCTCCCTCCGGTCGCTGGACGCTGCGCGATAAAGCGCCGCGCAGCGCCCCTTACCTACAACGTTAGACCGCAATGAAGCTCTGGCATCTGATTTTCCGAAGCACATTCGATTGCCCAGAATGTGATGGCACTCTTGAATATGGGCCGGGCACCGGTATTAAAGAGTATTTCGCTGATGCTTACTTGGTTCTGGCTGACCAGTTTGTTTGGGTTGCCTTGGGTGCCCTAATAGGAGGGCTTACATTTTGGTTTTTTGGTGAAATCGTAGGCTTGGCAGTATCCACAGCAATTTGGCTAGCCATTACGCGCTATTTTGCAAAGTTTCAATGTCGGAAATGTGGCGCAGTTTTCAGTTGTTCTGAGTTATTGCAACTTTCCAAGGAGCGTAACAGCAATGAAAAACCTGTCTAACATTCCGCTCCAGCCGACCGTCAAGAAGCTACGCTTTTTGCCGTCGGCTGAGCTTGCACGTTAGAGGTCACAGTGAAAATTCACGGTTACGCTGACGAAGGTCTAAAAATTGAAGAGATCGTGCCTGCTGAGTTGGCCGAAATAACGCTCGTCGCCACACCAGAAGAACTACGGCGCATTGCGAAATTCCTCGAAAACTGTGCAAATGGGATAGAAACTCGCGGCACGTCTTGGGAGCATGAGCACCTTTCCGACAAAGATCGGTTCTTCATGGGCTCTCCTCACTTCGTCGTGTTTAACCCGGAGTGCGGCCAATGACCTCTAACATTCCGGTCAAGGCGCGGCCTTTGGCCGCTGGGACACGCGGCAAGCCGCGTGCCCCTTACCTACAACGTTAGCGTCTTCTTGGTAACCCTGAATGAAACTACCACCCACAACCGAGGAACGAATGAAGTGCCTCTTCATTCCAGGGCCGTTGCTCTTGGCTTTTGCTGGATTCAGCGGCCGTTTCGTTCCTTCCAACTATCAGTGGGTTTCTGTGCTCTTAGCGGCTATCTCAGTTCCATTCGCACTCATGTTCATCGCAGCCAGCTTCCGCACATTCAGGCAATCACGGAGGGAAAAGTAGTGCAAACCTTTCGTCGTCGCCGCACCGCCGCTAACATCCCGCTCCAGCCGACCGTCAAAAAGCTGCGCTTTTTGCCGTCGGCTGAGCTAGCACGTTAGGTGCTTCGTGGCATTACTCTCCGACATTGAAGATCGTTTGTTGGCCATGTGTGAAGGCGATCCCGTAACGATCAAATTGGCTCAAACCACCCTTGGCGTCTGGTATGAGCGAGCCTTTGGAAACACAGAAATCGTTCAAGTTGCCAATCGACTTGCAAAGCTCGGGCTACTGAAGTGGCAACACCGAAGGAATAACAAGCGCTATTTCGCCAAAAGCTTTCCCTGTGGCTGCATTGCAATGGAATCGCTAACGTTTCAAGCAACCAAGGCCGGCGAAGCGCACTTGGCAAAGCCGCGTAAAGTCATCGAGCATTAGGTACGATTACGAGACCCATGTTCACCCTCAATACAAAAGTCATCCTGGCAACATTCAATGGCACCGCTGCTTCGCCAAAAGAGTGTCCGCGTGGCGAAAACTATTGGTTACTTATCGGTAGCACTGGACATATTGCCGAAGCAAAAAATCAAAATGGCCGCGTCCTAGTTCTATTTGACGAGTCGGTTTCCGAAAAGGAGCTACATTGTCACAACCCAGTTCCTAACAGTCTCTACATCCTTGAGTCTGATCTAAAAGCAGTTTCATGACACCGGCTCCTACCATCGCACCTAACATTCCGGTCAAGGCCGCTCCCTTCGGTCGCTGGACGCTGCGCGATAAAGCTCCGCGCAGCGCCCCTTACCTACAACGTTAGGCGTTTCACCATGGACCCGTTCTCCATTTCCTCTGCCAACGAATTATTCGCTGCTTTCCCCGAGTGGCGAGCGGTCGCACGTGAGGAACCGGCGGACGATGGGAGTTCATTCCTTGTTATCGAAATCAAGCCTCCCGTTGAAGCACATGTTGAGCACGGGCTTGTTATAGATACATCGAATCAGGAGATCACTGTAGGGTTTGATTGCTACCACTCGCACTTCGATCAATGGGTAGGTGATGGCAATCACTTTGGAACCCAAGCCGCCTTACATTTTGTTAAGCAAGTCGTCAGCGAGCAGGTTGCAGTCATTTCGTGGTGGCAAGGTGAACAGTGGCGTGGCTCTTCGCAGTTAGAGGCCGGTACACAGCCCGAGCAGCCTCAGTGGCAAACACATTTCGACCGTATTCGTATCAGGTCATGGAAAGGCTCCCTCAATGCTGACATCAACGCCTAACATCGCGGTCAAGGCGCTCCCTTCGGTCGCTGGGACACGCGGCAAGCCGCGTGCCCCTTACCTACAACGTTAGGCATCGAAATGTGGAGCGATGACATTCGACCGGAAGACGTAGGGGGCCGCGCAGCAACTGATCGCCTTTTGCCAGAGACTCCTGACAAGGCGTACAGCGTAGCCCACGCGATCAACCATCCATGGTATCGCTGCCAAGCGCTAGCATCCGTTGCTGAAGCGACGAAATCCCGATCGACGGCCCTATCCATACTTACCGAATCATTCTCGGCTGCACGCGAACAAGAAGAACCGAATAGAGTGGTTAGTGTCGCAGCCTGGCCACTTCGGATTCTGGTGAAGATCGATAGAAGTAGAGCAGGCGCTGAATTGGAGGAACTGCTGTCACGAGCATCAACGGAGTCCCATGGGCTTCGTCGGCTCCACGCCCTCAATTCTCTCCTTGGTGCCGTTGCCGAAGATGCTGAGCTCCGGGCGCGTGCGTTCGAGGATTACGTTTCTACAGCGGAGCAATGTCGCGGATGGCGAGCGGAGCGAACGATTGCCTTCATGGCGGAATACATTGCCACAATGGACATTGCTCTTGCCCAGCGGCTCTTGAAATCAAGAGAGAGAAATCGCTTTTCGCTTCACGCTTGGAGCGCTATTGAGAGGCGTGCTGCCGATGCCTAACATCTCGTTCGAGAGGGACGCTACGCCGGCAAGCCGGCTTCGCGCCCCTCAACTTAAACGTTGGGCGTCAAATCATGGCCACTAATCTCTATGGAATAGTCACGACGGCCATTGGCTCTACTTTTTACGTGTTGGGTCTTGTGGCAATGAAGCGTCCCCGTCGTTTCATAGAAGAGCCAATGCCTAGCAAGCCGGGGGGCTGTTTCACAATCGGCTTCTTTGTATTCACGTCGTTATTTTTCGCACTTTCTCTTTTGGGCATACACAGCTACTTCTTTACAGTCAGCGACATGCGAGAATTCCCTTATGTCATCTACCCATCGCTATTTTGTCCAATTTCGTTCTTTTTCTGGTTGTCAGTCCGCTCTGAAAAACGTCACCTTGAACATGGTGAAAAAAATGCCGAACACAAACATTAGCTGCAAGCTGTTTGCAATCCGTCGCCGCCCAACCCGGCGCTCAACCTCGCTCCCTTCGGTCGCTGGACGCTGCGCGATAAAGCCGCGCAGCGCCGGTTAGCTCTACGTTAGAAGGCTTCTGCTTTTTATGCTTCTTCGCTTCCCGTCGCTTGCCCTTGGCTTCGTGCCGGTTTTGGCCCGT
>NZ_JBWKSX010000025.1:0-1579 GCF_059420025.1 Azonexus sp. GW821-FHT04F04
AAGGCAGATGGTTCCGGAGTGGATCTGGCCAACGTCAAGATGAGCATGAACCCCTTCGACGAAATCGCCATCGAAGAAGCCGTCCGCCTCAAGGAAGCCGGCATTGCCACTGAAGTCATCGCCGTCTCCTGCGGCGTCGCCGCCTGCCAGGAAACCCTGCGCACCGCCATGGCCATCGGCGCCGACCGCGGCATCCTCGTCGAAACGGACGTCGAACTGCAACCGCTGGCCGTCGCCAAGCTCTTGAAGGCCCTCTGCGACAAAGAACAACCGCAACTCGTCATCTGCGGCAAACAAGCCATCGACGACGACGCCAACCAGACCGGCCAGATGCTCGCCGCCCTGCAAGCCTGGCCGCAAGCCACCTTCGCCTCCAAGGTCGTCATCGCCAACGGCAAAGCGACAGTCACCCGCGAAATCGACGGCGGCCTCGAAACCCTCGAAATTTCCTTGCCAGCTGTCGTCAGTACCGACCTGCGTTTGAACGAGCCGCGCTACGCCACGCTCCCCAACATCATGAAAGCCAAGAAAAAGCCGCTCGACACCGTCAAGCCGGCCGACCTTGGCGTCGACGTCACGCCGCGCCTGACCACCCTCAAGGTCGCCGAACCGGCCAAGCGTTCTGCCGGCATCCGCGTCGCCGACGTCGCCGAACTCGTCAACAAACTCAAGAACGAAGCCAAGGTGATCTGATCATGACCATTCTCGTTATCGCCGAACACGACCACCAAAGTCTCAAAGCCGCCACCCTCAACACCGTCGCTGCCGCCGCGAAGATCGGTGGCGACATCCACGTCCTCGTCGCCGGATCAGCCTGCAGCGCAGCCGCCCAGGAAGCTGCCACACTGCAAGGCGTGAGCCTCGTCAAAGTCGCCGACGCCGCTCACTACCAAAGCCAGACCGCCGAGAACCTCACCGCCCTGGTCATTGCCAACGCAGGTGGCTACAGCCACATCCTCGCCCCGGCCACCACCTTCGGCAAGAACCTCGCACCCAGAATCGCCGCGCTCCTCGACGTCGCCCAGGTTTCCGAAATCACTGGCGTCGACAGCCCGGATACCTTCGTCCGCCCGATCTACGCCGGCAATGCCCTGGCCACGGTGCAGAGCGCCGACAAGATCAAAGTCATCACCGTGCGCACCACGGCCTTTGACACGGTCAACCGGGAAAATGCCGCAAAAATCGAAAGCATCGCCGCGGCCAATGACACCGCCCAAAGCACCCTGACCCACCGCGAACTGACCAAATCCGAACGGCCCGAACTCGGCGCCGCCAAGATCATCGTCTCCGGTGGTCGCGGTCTGGGCAGTGGCGAGAACTACCACACCCTGCTCGAACCGCTCGCCGACAAGCTCGGTGCGGCGCTCGGTGCCTCAAGAGCCGCCGTCGATGCCGGCTTCGTCCCGAACGATTACCAGGTTGGCCAGACCGGCAAGATCGTTGCGCCGCAGCTCTACATTGCCGTCGGCATCTCGGGTGCCATCCAGCATCTGGCCGGGATGAAGGAGTCGAAAGTCATCGTCGCCATCAACAAGGATCCCGATGCACCGATCTTCCAGGTGGCGGATTACGGGCTGGT
>NZ_JBWKSX010000026.1:0-1516 GCF_059420025.1 Azonexus sp. GW821-FHT04F04
CGCAGCCTGCCGGGCGGCCCGGCCAACGACGACCGTCCGGGCTTCTCGATCAACGACCTGATCATTGACGAAGCCGCTGGCACCGTCACCTTCACCGTCACCCGGACAGGCGACCTGACGCAAAGCGCGGCGGTCGACTACGCCGGGCAAGCCGATACGGCGACCAGCCCGGCCGACTACAACGTAGCAGCCGGCACCCTCAACTTCGGTGCCGGTGTGGCGACACAAACCATCACCGTCGCCATCACCAACGACGGCACCTTCGAAGGCGCCGAACAATTCAACATCAACCTGACCAACCCGGTTGGTGCCGTCATCGTTGACGGCCAGGGCGTCGGCACCATCGTGGACGACGGTCGCACCCTGCCGGGTGGCCCGGCCAACGATGACCGTCCGACCCTGAGCATCGACAGCCCGACGGTGACCGAAGGCGGCTACGCCACCTTCACGGCAACCTTGAGCAATGCCAGCACGACGGCCGTGACCTTCACGCCGAGCCTGACGGGTGGCACGGCAACACTGGGCACCGATACCAGCGCCGCCAGCACACTGCAGTACTACAACGGTACGGCCTGGGTCTCGGCCACCGGCGGGGTGAGCATTCCGGCCGGTAGCACCAGCGTGCAACTGCGTCTGCAGACGACGGATGACCTGCTGGACGAACCAGCCGAGAACTTCTCGCTGACCGGCACGGTGACCAGCGGCAACACGAGCAATGCGTCGGCCACTGGTACGGCCTCGATTACCGACAACGACCCGACACCGAGTTTCTCGATCAACGACATTACGGTCAATGAAGCAGCCGGCACGGCCACCTTCACGGTCAGCCTGTCGGCCGCCAGTGGCCAGGCGACCAGCGTCAATTGGGGCTTGTCGAATGGCACGGCCCTGGCCGGTTCGGACTACACGAACAACAGCGGCACCCTGAACTTTGCTCCGGGTGTCACGACGCAGACCATCACTGTCGCCATCCTTAACGACAGCCCTCGTGTGTATGAAGGTTCCGAAACCTTCAATGTCAATCTGAGTGCTGCGGTCAACGCGACGATTGCCGACAATCTGGGCGTTGGCACCATTATGGACAATGGCACCGGTGGCGGCGGCTCGGACGACGACCGTCCGACCCTGAGCATCGACAGCCCGACGGTGACCGAAGGCGGCTACGCCACCTTCACGGCAACCTTGAGCAATGCCAGCACGACAGCCGTGACCTTCACGCCGAGCCTGACGGGTGGCACGGCAACACTGGGCACCGATACCAGCGCCGCCAGTACGCTGCAGTACTACAACGGTACGGCCTGGGTCTCGGCCACCGGTGGGGTAAGCATCCCGGCCGGCAGCACCAGCGTGCAGTTGCGCCTGCAGACGACGAATGACCTGCTGGACGAACCGGCCGAGAACTTCTCGCTGACCGGCACGGTGACCAGTGGCAATACGGCCAATGCGTCGGCCACTGGTACGGCCTCGATTACCGACAACGACCCGACACCGAGTTTCTCGATCAACGACATTACGG
>NZ_JBWKSX010000027.1:0-1493 GCF_059420025.1 Azonexus sp. GW821-FHT04F04
CCATTCTTTCCCAAGTATGTTCTGCTGGAGCCCGGCGATGCTGCGCGCGGCTTTGTGGTGGTCATGGTTATTTGCGCGCTGGCCAGCACGCTGGCGATTCGGGCTGCCCTGCGCGTAGACCCGGCCACCGCCATTGGAGGATGAGATGGACGGTTTCGGCATTCGTATCGAAGGTTTGAGCAAGCGCTACGGTGAGAGCGATACCGCAGTCGACGCCTTGAAAGACGTCAATATGACCGTCGCTCCCGGAGAGGTGGTTGGCCTGATTGGCCCCTCTGGTTCCGGAAAAAGCACCTTGCTCAAATGCCTGGGCGCGGTGATTGAGCCGACAACCGGCAAGATGACCCTGGGTGATGAGGTCATCTACGACAATGGCTGGAAGATTCCGGACCTGCGCGCCTTGCGCCGCGACCGAATCGGGTTCGTATTTCAGGCTCCCTATCTGATTCCATTCCTCGATGTCATCGACAATGTGGCCCTGTTACCCATGCTGGCAGGCAGACCGAATGGTGAATCGAGAAAGCGTGCGCTCGAGTTGCTTGAAGCGCTTGATGTCGGGCACCGCGCCAAGGCCCAGCCATCGCAACTGTCGGGCGGGGAGCAACAACGCGTGGCAATTGCCCGGGCCCTGGCGAATCAGCCGCCCGTCATCCTCGCCGATGAGCCGACCGCACCTTTGGACAGTGAACGCGCCTTGAGCGTCGTGCGCATCCTCAACCAGATGGCGCAGCAGTTCAATACGGCCATCATCGTGGTGACCCACGATGAGAAAATCATTCCTACCTTCAAGCGGATTTACCACATTCGCGATGGCAAAACCTTTGAAGAAAAAGGCCAGGCTCTGAGCTGAGTCTCAGATAGGCGGGCAGACAATGCCCTATTTCAAGCGAAATCAGATGCTGCGCCCGTTTTGCCCGCCTCTCCTGGCCGCAAGTATTGGTGGCTAACCATTTGCAGATGACTAGTTAATCAGAGTTCATCCCTGGCGCATCATGATTCTTCAGCCTTTGGCGGCTTTCCAACCCGTATGCTGGAAATATTTTCCATATGCCTTCAGAGCTTCAAGTGCTTGCACCGCGCCATCGTGTCGCGACTTTGAAGTTTTTCCTCTCATGGTCTCGGCGCTTTCCATCAGGTCTGCAATAACCAAGTGAAGCATCGCATCAGCCTGGGCTTCGAGTTTGCAATTCTGTATTGCATAAGCCACCTTTTCACTGATTGTCGTCGCTAATGCTTGATAGTCGTCGTTGCCATATTGATTCTTGTGAATCGCCGGTATTGCCTTCGCCATCGCTTGATTGATGTCGTTCATAGCCTGACGCAGCGGCTCATCAGTTGCCCATTTTTTTCCAGCGTTAAGGTGGAGCTTTGTCGGTTCTGCACTCCCATGGCTATGGTTGTGTGCGGAACTTTCAGCTGCGAGGATATTGGGCGAAGCTCCAAGCGCAATGGCAGTCAGAACTACAGCGAATATGGTTTTCATCGGGTCTCCT
>NZ_JBWKSX010000028.1:0-1274 GCF_059420025.1 Azonexus sp. GW821-FHT04F04
AGAGGTGGCTCCGCGAATCAGGACATCCGGTTAAGTGAAATCTCTGCTTCAATGGGCGATGGGAATCGCCTGCCAAGGAGCAGAAGCAATGAGAAGACCCCGTCGTAACCACACAGCCGCCTTCAAGGCCAAAGTGGCGATCGCCGCCCTCAAGGGTGAAGAGACGCTTGCCGCGTTAGCGGAGAAGTTTGATATTCATCCGAATCAAATCACGCAGTGGAAGACGCAACTGCTGGAGAACGCCTCCGGTGTGTTCGCCACAGCGGCCGAGAAGCAGTCGGCGACACCGGACCTGAAGGACTTGCACGCAAAGATCGGCCAGCAGGCACTGGAGATTGATTTTTTGGCCGGCGCGCTCGGTCGCATCGGCGATGCGAGCGCAAAACGATGATCGACAAGACCCACGACCTGCCGGTCGTCAGGCAAGTCCAGTTGCTTGAACTCTCCCGCTCGTCCGTTTATTACCAGGAGCAGCCGACGTCAGAGAGCGATCTGAAGCTGCTGCGACGGATTGATGAATTGCATCTGGACCATCCCTTTGCCGGGGCGCGGATGCTGCGCGACATGCTCAAGCTGGAAGGCCATGAAATCGGCCGCAAGCATGTCAGCACGCTGATGAAACAGCTCGACATCCAGGCCATCTACCGCAAAGCCAACACCAGCCGGCGCAACCAGGCGCACCGCATCTATCCCTACCTGTTGCGCGACCTCACCATCGATCGTCCGAATCAGGTTTGGGCCATGGATACGACCTACATTCCAATGCGTCGCGGCTTCGTCTATCTGAGCGCAGTGCTCGACTGGGCGACCCGTCGTGTGCTGAGCTGGCGCGTCTCGAACAGCTTGACGGCCGATCCGTGCGTCGACGCTCTGGAAGAGGCCATCATGAAATATGGCAAGCCGGAAATCATGAATACCGACCAAGGTAGCCAGTTCACCAGCTCCGCCTTTATTAGCCTCCTTCAGGAGCACAGCATTCAGGTCAGCATGGATGGCAAGGGGTGTTGGCGCGACAACGTCTTCGTCGAGCGCCTCTGGAAATCGGTTAAGTACGAGGAGATTTACCTGCACGGCTACGAAACCGTTTCCGAGGTTCGGCAAGCGCTCGCCCGCTATTTCGATTTCTACAATCGCCGTCGCCCGCACTCAACGCTTGACGGGCAAACCCCGGATACGGCTTACTTCAACCTGCCGCTGCTCGCCGCAGCGGCTTAACCCGCAGAGAGTTCACTTAAGAAAACCGAATTTCTGTCCAACTGCGCGGGGCCACCTCT
>NZ_JBWKSX010000029.1:0-821 GCF_059420025.1 Azonexus sp. GW821-FHT04F04
GTCGGCACCATCGTGGACGACGGTCGCACCCTGCCGGGTGGCCCGGCCAATGACGACCGTCCGGTCTTCGACATGGGATCCGACTTCGTGGTCGACGAAGCGGCCGGCACCATCACCTTCACGGTCACCAAGACCGGCGCCACCGACCTCGCCGCCAGCGTCAACTTCGGCACGGTAGACGGCACGGCGGTTGCCGGTTCCGACTACACCGCCGCCAACGGCACGCTCAACTTCGCTGCCGGCGAAACGGTCAAGACCATCACCGTCGCCATCACCAACGACAGCATCTTCGAAGGCGCCCAGGACTTCAGCGTTGAGCTCAGCGCCCCGAACAACGCCACCCTCGGTGACACCACCCAGGTCGCCACCATTGTGGACGACGGCCGCAACCTGCCGGGCGGCCCGGCCAACGACGACCGTCCGACGCTCAACATCGGCAGCGACGTCATCATCGACGAAGCCGCCGGCACCGTCACCTTCACGGTCACCAAGGTCGGCGCCACCGAACAACCGGTCAGCGTCGACTTCGCCACCGCCAACGGCACGGCGACCGCCGGTGCCGACTACACCGGGCAAAGCGGCACGCTCAACTTCGCCGCCGGTGAAACCCAAAAAACCATCACCATTGCCATCGCCAACGACACGCAATACGAAATCTCCGAAGACTTCACCGTCTCGATCAGCAACCCGGGCAACGCCGTGCTCGGCACCAGCAGCGCCACCGGCACCATTGTGGACGACGGTCGCAGCCTGCCGGGCGGCCCGGCCAACGACGACCGTCCGGGCTTCTCGATCAACGACCTGATCATTGACGAAGCCGC
>NZ_JBWKSX010000030.1:0-552 GCF_059420025.1 Azonexus sp. GW821-FHT04F04
AGCATAAAAAGCAGAAGCCTTCTAACGTTGTAGGTAAGGGGCGCTGCGCGGCGCTTTATCGCGCAGCGTCCAGCGACTGGAGGGAGCGGCCTTGACCGGAATGTTAGAAGGCAATTTCATCTCGCGTAGCCGCTAAGTTACCAAGGGGGAAGTACTCAATATGCCCGTCTTGAAACAACCAAGCACCTGAGCAAAGTGGGGTGTGAACACTCCCGAGGCCCGCGTGCCTGTTATCGCAGACATGGGTAGCCAAGCGCGCACATTGCTGTTTTTCAATTTCTTCGATATCGAGTATTTCCCACTGGTAAGTGAGGAAACTGTCTTGTGTATCTTCGCCCTCGTATTCGACGGAGTAGCCTCCATCCGACGACTCGAAAAGGCGAAGGCAATCGCTGAAATTCAACGACTCCGCTATCCGCTTGGTAAAACAGCGAAGCTTCTCTTGGAGGATAGTGTCAGCTATGGGCATTTGACTTCTAACGTGGAGCTAACCCGACGCCCGTCAGGGCGGTCGGGTTGAGCGCAGGGTTAGAAGGGTTTGCCGGGAAAGCG